>JALEKD010000030.1 GCA_022769285.1 Prevotella sp. | reverse complement strand
GCCGACACGGTTACCTTGGTACCGTCTGAGGTGACACTGAGCCAGTCGCTGCCCTCAGCGGGTATGCGCTCGATGGTAGTAATCTTGTAGCCGGGCGCATCGTAGGTCTTGGTCCACGCCGCGTCGCTCGTCCAGAGCGACACGTCGCTCAGAGTCTCGTTATTGCGGGTCACGGTGTACAGCCTACCTGCCTCCAGGTTTACCTCGTTGGCTATCAGCAAGTCGTTATATGCCTGCCCAGTGGGCGAAACCACATCGGCACGCAGATTGCGCTTTGTGCCAGCCGTCAAGGCGGCATAGAAGGTCAGCTTGTTGCCATCGACACGGGCCGAGGTCAGCTTGATAGCGCCTTCCTGGATATCGCTCGTACTACCATCAGAACATGTATAAAAATACTTATTGACCATGTTGTCGGCCTTGAGCGTAAGGGCGTATGCCGAGGTGGTGGGGGTAAACGGCAGGACTACCGTGCCCTTGATAAAAGTCATCTTGTGATGCAGACGAACCTGCATGGCGCCACTGGCAGCTGGGTCGTACTCGCAGGAGCCTGTTACGAGGTCGTACTTGCTCAGCTCGTCTATCGTACCAGCCTGCTCGGACAGGTCTACCTTGACAAGGGCACCATTAACCTCCATGGCGGGACTCTTCACGGCCACTCCCACGGTAGTTTTCTGGGCGGGTGGCGTAGTAAATGAACCCGTGAACTCGGCATCGTGCCCATCGGCACTTATCTTGCCGATGGCGAAAGCCGTCATCTCCTCTGGGTTGGCAGCATAGTCTACCAGCAGCTGGTCCGTGTTCTGCCAGGCCACCTTAATGCTGGGCTGCTCGCCCTGTTCGGTAAAGGACAGGCGCGTAGAGGCGGCTCCGTCGATGCCGGCGCTAATGGTGAGCTTACCATTGCCGGTGCCGGGGGTCACATTGGGGTCATCCACGGCTGACGAGCAGCCGGCCATCAGAGCGGCGATGGCTGCTCCGAAGAATAGACGCTTTAGTTCCATAAATTCTCCTTTCCTATTTCAGAGGGTGAGTTACTGCCCTGATCGTCAATGTCGCCTCCAGGGGTGACGTCGGGAACAGAGGCATTACAGAGCGGACTTCCGGATTCTACAGAACGCACTTTGCAAAAGGGTTTCTTGTACTCGTATTTACAAGAAGCGGTCATAATGTTTTCTTTTTTCATGCTGTATAGTTAGAATAAACTGCGCGGCTGTAGCCACAACAGATTATAAAGGTTGGAATAGCAATATACCAGTCTGTTATAGCTACTGGTTCTGCCAACAAAGTTAATTAAAAAAAAATAAAGTAATGCTATTTTTTAGAAAAAATGTTACTCATAATGATATAAATAACGCTCTCCATGAGTAACAGGGGCCACGCGGCGCGCACCGCCATGGCTCGTAGCCACCTATATATAATAAAGACACCTGCCAGAAAAGCAAGCGCTTTGCGGGCAGGTGTCTGTAATTATTTTACGAATATCTCTGTTATCGTATTACTTTCTATTGAAAATGTTACCAGCATATCCCTTAGGATTGGTCTGGTAAACATTGGCGTAACCACTTACAGTAGCAGAGGCGTCATTAGTAGCCGAAAGTACGATATCTATACCTGCAATCTGGTTCATAGTAGAGCTATACTGCGAAACGGTAGAGAACTCTACATTGTTGTTCACACGGTTGGTGTAGACAATGGTCTTCATGTCGGCAGAGATAGTGAACCAGCCCCAAGTGTAATTGGGATCGCCCAGATTGGTCTCGTCAAACTTCCAAGGAGAAGCCCAAGCTGCTGCTGTACGTGTAACCAATGTTGGAACGAAGCGTGCATACTTTCCCTTAGCTGCTCCATCAGCCTCAATGAGTTGAGCTTCCTCGGCACGAGCGTCATAGAACACACCCATCTTAGCTGTGCGGTTAGCATAGTCTATCTCAATAGCAGCATCCATCACTGCGTCAAAGAACAAGCCCTTGATACCGACATTATTGGTATGCTTGGTTTTGCCATCGGCATCTGTCAGCGTAACAGCCTTACGCGGGTCACCTATAGTTACATCAAATGTCAGAGGATCTACCTTTGCCTTAAATGCGCCAGTACCTGCGAAAGACTTGGTAGTAAATGTATAGTTGCCCTTGAAGTCCTTTGCGTCTACCTGGGTTATCTCGTAAGGAACACCATCAACGGTGATGGTACCTGTACGGGGTGCTCCGGTCTCGTTGGCCTTGGCATGTATCTTGCCACCGGCAACGGTGAGCCAGTCGGTATCGGTATCGCCAGTTCCACTGACGGCAACTACATCCTGCTCATTATCGTTCACCCAAATCTTCTGGGTCTCGGCAGCAGTGAAGGCCAATGTTGTAGCCATCTTATAGAGCTTACCAGCCTCAAGTTTGCCCTCTTTGGTCTTGGTATAGTCGCCAGTATAAATCTTACCATTGATAGTAGCCGAAATGTTAACACCGGCAAACTCATCGTCCTTGACACCGGGCCAGATAGTCATGTAGGCTGTAGCCACATTGCCGTTGACCTCGGCCACCTTGATGGTAAACTTAGCCTCGCCCTCAGCCTTGGCAGGCAGACTTTTTGCTCCGGGATTGCCACCCGAAATATGTACCTGATTGTAGGTGCTCTCGGTGGTAACGGTGAGGGGTGTACCCTTCTCTACCTTGACACCCTCTGGGAAGGTGGCATCTATCTTAACGACAGAGGTTTTGGGCTTAAAGGTAACGTTGCTCAGTGTGGCCTCAGTGTTGTCCTTGTTATAAGCAAGGTTATTCTCGGTATAGATATCGGCCTGGAATACGCTGTGCATGGCGGCACTTTCGAGCGTACCATCCTGCTGGCTCAGATTATCAATAAGATCGCACTTGCCGGCAACAGCATCGATATACGGCGTGCCACCCTTTGTGGTGCCGATGAGGATGTGCAACAGGCCAGTGCCCTCGGGTATCACTACATTGCTGGCACGGAATGTGCCCTTGGTACCATTGGCTGATGCCGGGTCATAATATAGAATGGTACTCTTGTTGAGCCAGCCGCCATCGGCCGTACGGAAATAGGCAATCAGGTAATCGCCCTCCTGGAAGGAGGTCTTCAGACCGCCACCATCGGGTGTAAAACCTACACGCGAAGCTGCTGCGAGGTCGGCATTGATAGACAGGCTTACTGTCTTAGCCGTGCCATCGCCAGCGTTAACCGGCTCATCGTCAGACGAGCAAGAGGCAAACAGGGCCACCACCATGGCGGCGAAAAACATGAGTTTCTTCATCATGGTTAGTCCTCCCACAGATTAAAGTTATTGTCCTTGGGGGCCAAGGCGCCACCATCACCGTGATTAAGGTCATCGGAATCGACAGTAGAGTCAGCAGAAACGTTGAGCAGGTTGCCAGCTTCAATTCCGCGAGTCTTCACACATGGCTTGAGATACGCTTGCTTTACTCCCTGTAAGCCATCCACGCAGGAGTAGCGTAATGTTTTGTCCATATTATGCTCGTTTAAGTTATTAATATCGTTATATATAAGGTATTGACAACTCCCATAGGAGAAATCATCATTCGCAAATGCCCCGGAGCCATCGCACAGGATATACCGAGTACAATCTGCGAGCAAATCTACGAAAAAAACATGAATTATTAAAGACTTTTGAGTATTTTTTTTCAAAAACAAGAAAAATAATGCGCAACATTGCGCAATCAGCAGCCGTGAGGAAAGCGGAGACGATGGCTGCCAACGGAAAAAGATAAATGGTAAAATGGTAAGAAAGGATTTTGAATGGTAAAAAGCAAAAGGCTAAAAGAGTAAAAAACGCTCCCTGCATGCTGGCGATGTTTTTCCGCGCACCAATGGTGGTCGCAGAAATCATGGAGACCGACCTTTACGTTTCCAGGAGCCACCTTTAGCGAGCTGGAAGCTGTCTTTAGAAACACAAAGGTCGGTCTTTTCTTTTTCCGTGAGCAGCATAGGCGGGCGAGAACCCACCATTAGCACGCAGGCAGCGTTTTTCTTGACTTTTCAGTACACCTTTACACATGCCTGGGGCTGCCCTGTCAGGCCGAGACGAGAGCCCCCTTGGCCTTGCGGCTGCAGTATCGCTCGCACTGAGCACAGATGTCGTAGCCCAGCATGGCCCCGAGGATAAAATCTTCCTCGGGGGTAAGTTGGCTGAGCGGTCGCGTCACCATCATCCGTATCGCCTCCAGGCACTCGCGACGGCCAAAGAAGAGATTGAGGCGGTCGTTGCCCACGGGCAAGAGGATGTAGTTGATATGCTGATGGCGGAGGCGGTTCACGGCATAGTCCTCATACTTCTTGTTGAACGTGAAGAGCACCATCTGGCGCACTCCCTTCTGGTACTCATAGATGTGGTTCATCAGTACCTTCATATCGGCTGGCATTTTAGCGGTCTGCATAGTGTGGGTCTCCTCTTTCTGGTTATCTATTATCGTTATCGGCTTAGAGCGAGGGGCTTATCTGGGCCACCCAGGCGTCGATACGGCTGTCGGTACGGTCGTCCTCGTTGACATCGTCGAGGGCCAGGCCCACGAAGTGGCCGTCTATCACCGCGGCAGAGTCATCGAAGGTGTAGCCCTCGGCAGACACCTGTCCCACCACCGTGGCCCCGCTGTCCTTGGCTGCATCGTACAGCTCGGCCATGCCTCCGCAGAACGTATCGCTGTACGACTCGCTGTCGCCGCAGCCAAAGAGCGCCACCACCTTACCTTTGAGGTCGGCCGAAGCCAGCACCTTGACGCCATCGTACCAGTCGTCCTGCATATCGCCGGCTCCCCAGGTCGAGGTGCCAAGGATGAGATTCTGATAAGCGGCCACGGTATCGGCCGAGAAGTCGGCCACATTGTACACGTCGGCTGCCTGAACGCCCAACTTATCGGCTATCTTACCGGCGATAGCCTCACAGGTTCCCGTAGAGGAACCGTAAACAATACAAGTCTTGTTCATATTTCTATTCATTTTAAGGGTTTATACGCTGACCGTCCCTAAGGGAACTGTCTACATGCAAAGGTAGTGTAAACAAGAACATTACGCAATACCCAAAAATGATGTTTCTGTCCACGACGGCCACCAGCCCTGCGGGGGCACCGAGCAGCCGTACATAGCCGATAATGAGGATAAAAAAGGGAGATAAGCGCCGCGGCCGCCCTACCCTATACACCAAAATAGGTAACCACTGGCTACGGGGCGGCCGTGGACCGCAGACCGTGGGTCAGCGAGCCGTGGGCATGGACATCGCCTGCATCCACCGACCACGGAAGAGGCGGAAGAGGAAGACCGATCCGCGGAATGTAAGCTCGATGGCCATGGCTATCCACACGCCCTTGAGCCCATACGAGGGGGCCAACAGCGCGGCCAGGGTAAGGCGCACGCACCACATGGAGGCCAGGTTCATCAGGGCGGGCTTGAGGGTGTCGCCCGCGCCCACGCATACACTATAAGTGACTATCGAGGCAGCAAAGAAGGGTTCGGCGAAAGCCTCGATGCGCAGCACGGTGGTGCCCAGGGCGCGTATCTCGCTGACCGGCGACAGTAGGCTGATCATCTCGGGGGCAAACACGTACATCACCGCCCCCATAAAGGCCATGACCACCATGCCCAACGCCACGGTCATATAGGCGAAACGGCGGCAGAGGTCGAGCCGGCGTGCCCCGTGGGTCTGGCCCACCAGGGTCGAGGCTGCGTCGCCTATGCCGTAGCCCGGCATGTAGCAGAGGCTCTCGGCGGTAACGGCAAACGAATTGGCGGCGATGGCCACGTTGCCCAAAGGGGCCACGATAAGGGTGCTCACCACCTGGGCCCCGCTCATCAGCACCGACTGGATGGCTATGGGCAGACTGATGCGGGTGGCGTTGCGCACATAGTCCCACACCCAGCGGAAGGGGGCCGCGTCCTGACGCAAGGCCAGGATGCGGTTGCGGCAGATGGCCACCCAGGCCATGGAGAGCGACACCACGACGTAGGCGCAGAGGGTACCCAAGGCAGCGCCCGAGACCCCGAGGCCGAGCACGTAGATAAAGACAGAGTTGAAGGCCACGTCGAGCACGCACATGGCTATGCTGAGCATGCTGGGCACGTGCATATTGCCCGAGCTCTTGAGCATGGCTGAGTTAAGGTGAAACAGCAACACAAAGGGCATGGCCAGCGCGAAGATAAGGAAGTAAGCCGAAGAGCCAGCGGCTATGTCGGCACCGCCACCCAGCCAGTAGGGCAACCGGCTGTGTATGCCTACACCCACCAGCATGATGAGCAGACTGACGGCCAGGCCACAGACAAGCGCATGGCGGAACACCTGGCGCGCACGGACAAAGTCGTTGGCGCCAATGAAGTGGGCCACCTGGACGGAGAAGCCCGTAGACGTGGCCCCGAGTACGCTGCCCATCAGCCAGGTGGTAGACTCGACCAGGCCGATGCTGGCCGACGCCGCCGCGCCTAAATGGCCCACCATGGCAGCATCAATAAAAAACATAAGAACCGTGGTAATCTGGGCCAGCATGGACGGCACGCTCAGGTCGATAATGAGCCGCAACTTGTCGCGTGTGGGCAGCTCGCCGCCCATGCGTATCTTCTCTAACAGAGCCTCGCTTCGCTTTACCATAACTTATCTTAGTGAGTGCAAAGGTAATTAATAGAATCGAAAAAAGCGACTCCATCCTCATGGAATCGCTCTCTACAACTTGATTTCTACACTTCTCTCTATCTCTCTCAAATCTCTCGCTTACGTTATCCTATGCCCGGCTGGCCAAGGACGGCCATACCGTGGCTCTCTCATTCTTACCTTAAAACAACTATGGCAATCGCTGTTGCCAACCTGGCCAGTTTGTATTGTTATCCCAATCTTTATTACCTTCTAAATACCTATCGTATTCGTTTCTTATACAAAATTGTGCAAACCGAGGGCAATCAAGCTCGCTTGAGTTGCTGAGGTGTCGCTTATCGTCTGCAAAGTTACGACGGATGGTAATCATGGGCACAAAAAAAGTGTCCGATAGTTACAAATCGAACACTTTTCTTGACTTATATCAAACTACTGCGACAGCATCAGTTACTCCCGGTCTCAGGAACCTGGGTTCCAGGCCTGTGGAACGATACCATGGTGATGTCGAAGACCAGGTTCGAGCAAGCGGGGATGGCCACCGACGAGCCCGAGGTCGAATAGACAGACGTGCCGTAGGCCAGGCCATACGGGATGGTAACCAGCCAGCGGTCGCCAGGGTGCATGTGCATCAGGGCTGTGGTAAAGCCGTCTATCATATTGCCCACACAGAGTGTCACGGGCTCCATGGTAGACAGGTTGTAGTCGCCCGACCACGTCTGGTCAAACACGTAGCCTGCCGCGAAGCTCTTGCTGGGTATAAAGCGGCCCCGGTAGTGTATGGTGGCCGAGTCGCTGTACATGGGCGACACTGTGCCGCTCCCCTCGTGTAGTACCTGGGCCACTATATAGCTCTCCGGCGTCTGCCCCACGTTCTCGGGCAGGCTCCAGCTACGTATCAGTTTGTAATTACCGGGGTTGTTCTTTGCCGTCTGATAAGCCGTATTAAAATAGGTGTCGTTGCGCTCCTGCCAGTTGGCAAACTCATTTTCCTCAGCGGGGGTCTCCGAGCACGATACTGCCAGGAGTGGCAGCGCCAAGAGCAACAGCCTTACTATGTACTTGGTCATTAACGTTGTGGTTTAAGCCCCCACCACACGGGCGGGGGCAGATATGATTATCAGATAAGTTTCTTGAGCAGACTGGTGATGCTTACGCGGTCCTCAATGATGCTGCGCAGCTGGTCTACAGGTACGCGCTCCTGCTTCATGGTGTCGCGGTAACGCAGGGTGACCGTATTGTCCTTGAGGGTGTCGCCATCGACCGTCACGCAGAAAGGAGTACCGATGGCATCCTGGCGGCGGTAACGCTTGCCGATAGAGTCCTTGGCCTCGATGTGTGTGTTGAAGTGGAACTTGAGGTCGTTGACAATCTCCTGAGCCTTCTCGGGCAGCCCGTCCTTGTTAACCAGGGGCAGAACGGCACACTTAACAGGGGCGAGGGGCTCGGGCAGGCGCAGTACGACACGGCTGCCGTTCTCGAGCTGCTCTTCGGTGTACGAGTGGCACATCACGCTGAGGAACATACGGTCTACACCGATAGAGGTCTCCACATCGTAGGGAGTATAGCTCTCATTGGTCTCGGGGTCGAAGTACTTAATCTGGTGGCCACTGAACTTCTCGTGCTGCGACAGGTCGTAGTCGGTACGCGAGTGGATACCCTCGACCTCCTTGAACCCGAAAGGCATACGAAACTCGATGTCGGTAGCGGCGTTGGCGTAGTGAGCCAGCTTCTCGTGGTCGTGAAAACGGTAGTTCTCATCGCCCATACCCAGGGCTTCGTGCCAGGCCAAGCGGTGCTTCTTCCAGTACTCGAACCACTGCATCTCAGTGCCGGGCTTGCAGAAGAACTGCATCTCCATCTGCTCGAACTCGCGCATGCGGAATACGAACTGACGGGCCACGATCTCGTTGCGGAACGCCTTGCCTATCTGGGCGATACCAAAGGGCAGCTTCATACGGCCAGTCTTCTGCACGTTGAGGTAGTTGACAAAGATTCCCTGCGCCGTCTCGGGCCGCAGATATATCTTGTTGGTCGCATCAGACAGGGAGCCTACCTCGGTAGAGAACATGAGGTTGAACTGGCGCACATCGGTCCAGTTCTTGGTGCCACTGATAGGGTCTACGATATTCTCGTCCAGTATTATCTGCTTCAGCTCTGCCAGGTCGGGGCCCTGCATGGCTGCGGTGTAGCGGGCGTGCAGCGCGTCGCGCTTCTTCTGGTGCTCCAGCACGCGGGGATTGGTCTCGCGGAACTTCTTCTCATCAAAGGCGTCGCCAAACTTCTTCGCGGCCTTAGCCACTTCCTTCTCTATCTTCTCATCGTACTTGGCTATCTGGTCCTCGATGAGGTTGTCGGCGCGGTAGCGCTTCTTTGAGTCGCGGTTGTCTATCAGAGGGTCGTTGAAAGCATCAACATGGCCCGAGGCTTTCCACACGGTGGGGTGCATGAATATGGCGGCATCAATACCGACGATGTTGCTATGCAGCAGAACCATCGATTTCCACCAGTATTCCTTAATATTGTTTTTCAGCTCAACACCGTTCTGACCGTAGTCGTACACGGCAGCGAGCCCATCATAGATGTCCGAACTGGGAAACACAAAGCCATACTCCTTACAGTGGCTTACTATCTTCTTAAAAACGTCTTCTTGTGCCATATTGTTAGCTTTACTTCATTATATGTCAACTGCAAAGTTACTATAAAAATGGAGACCACCCAAGATAAATGGTTATAATTTAAGTTTTTATATCACTTTAGCTGTCCGCGGCTGTGGCGTGGACAGCCCTGGCCATTGCGAAAATTGTAAAAGTAAAAAGGCAAAGAGCAGAAATGTAAAAAGCGCTGCTGAGAGCTATCTTTATCGAGCCACTGACCATCACGGGAAATGAAAAGACCGACCTTTAGCTTTCTAAAGATGGCTTCCAGCATCGTAAAGGTCGGTCTCTACGATTTTGACGGCTGCTCTCATTGTCCCAAAGGGAGCTTCCATCACAGCGTTTTTTACCTTTCTGCTCTTTTTCCTTTTTATTTTTCCTGGGGCGGCCACCAAAAAGCCCCTGCGGGATGAGCGCAGGGGCTATAATACATATAAGGTACGCGCGAGAGGAGCTCGCGGCCCTATCCTTATCTGTACAGGCGCACGGGGCCGAGCAGGCCCATGGAGCGCAGGGGTGCATTGCGCTTGATAACGAAGCGCTGGGCCACCTTGTTGCCCTTCAGGGTCTGCATGTAGTTGCCCATAAGGGTGGTAACCTTGACCTCGATAGTATTGGAACCACGGTGGAGCAACCCGTTGACATCGAGGATACGGCGGCCGAACCACTTGACACCGGCGGGACGACCATTAATCTTCACCTCGGCTATCTCGCACACCTTGCCAAGGTTGAGGTAACGGGGCAACGTATCACCACTGATATTAAAGGTAGTGGTATAGGTGACGTCGCCCATGAAGTTGGCAAACTGAGTATTCTTGAGATCCTTCAGGCTGTCGGTCATCTCGATATACTTAGTCCAGCCCTCGTGCGCATGATGCAGGCTGACGCTCCAGCTGTCCAGCTCGATGTAGTTGTCGCCCTGAGTGGGCAACGGACGATAAGCCTGCCCGCCCTTGAGGTTGTTGAACACCACGAAGTAAGCCTCAGCCGGACCGAGATCCAAGTGCAGGCGCTGGCCATCCAACTTAAGAGTATAGCGCTTGCCATCGGCAGGATCGTAGAGCCAAGCCGTGCGGCCACGGGTAACACTCTCTGGGAAGATGACATCTGTCTGCTTGGCGTCGGTAAGATTGACATTGGCGAAGAGGAAGAGGTCCGAACGGTCGTCGGCCTTATAATGGTTCTGAAGCACAAAGCGGTCGGGCTGAGTGATGGTGATACAATGAGAGAGGTTGTACTTGTTCATCACGGCCGTGTACCACTCCAGGTACTTGCCATCGGCGGGCTTATCGAGCAGCACGAAGCGGTCGGGGAACTTCTTCAGTTCCTCAACGGTAGCCCGGAACTTCGCATCGCGCGTCTGATAATCCTTCAGACCTACCGAGCGCTGGGGATAGGTGCCTATGCAGAACACGCGGCCACCACCACGAACCAGCTCCAGGAGTTTGTCGAGGGTGCCCTGGGTAGTGCCCTTCACATCGGGCAGGAAGATGGTGCTATACTGCTTAGGGCCATAGCACAGGTGACCATCGCGCACCTGACTCTTCTCGATAATACTCTCACTGAGATAGTCGGCGCCACCGCCATTCTTATGGATAGCCTCCCAGATGAGCGAGGTGTAGGTAATGTTGAGGTCGCGGGGGAAGGGCTCAGTCTGAACGCCCATCTCGGTCCAAAGGTCAGCGTTAGGGGGGAGGATGGCCATATCGGTACACATGTCAACATTCTGCAGGATGCTGCTCATGCGCGCGCGATAATTATTAAGGTACTTCCAGTAGGGGAACCAGGTATTCTTCTCATTATAATAGCTACCGTACTGCACCCATCCGGGGAACTCCACGTCGCGGGGGCTGTAGTTGAAGCCGTGCCATACAGAGTGGGTGATGCCCGAGAAAGCCGACATGTCGGTTCCTATCTTGATTAACTCCAGTGGCGTATTGAATACCAGATATGTATTGGTCATCTCCTCGCAGCTAACCAAACGCTTGCCGGTAAGGTGGGCAGCCGAGGAGACGTACTTATCTATCATGGTGTAGCCACGGCCACGGCGGTAGTCCTGGTCGCCCATCTCCTCGCCTAAGCGGTGGCGCAGCCAGTTAGTAGTCCACGACTCGCCCTCGGGAATATCGTACGAGAGAGAAGACTCGAGCGGGAAGAAGCCACGGCCATAAGCCTGGGCACGCGACTTGACACCCTTGTCGCGGCACCACTGGGTAAAGGTGTTGGTATAGCGTTCCTGGAGCAGTTCTGCCTTGGTGAGTTCGAAGTCGTAGCGCACGCGGTCTACCTGATTTTTGAAGTCGGGGCCCTTAGTGGCTCCAAAGGTGTAGCTCTCAACATCGCCCAGGCGACCCACCTTGAACATGGTGAACGGGAGCCAGGGCACAACATCGTAACCACGACGACGCAGGAACTCGGCACGGAAGTCGGAAGTCCAGTTGGTGCCCTCAAGCTCCATGCTGTCGACGAAGAAGGAGCGGAGCCAGCGCGACAGGGGGCCTGTCTTGGCCTGGATGGCATCGTACATGTGGTTAAGATAGCGAGTCACAGCGCCCTGGTTCATGTGGTCCAGGATGGAGCCAGCCGCACCGGGAGCGCCATTGATAACCGAGGCGAAGGAGTCGAACTGAACCATGGCGTAGAGCTGGTATTTGCCCTTGGAGGGCGTATCAAAGCTGTAGTTGCCCTTGGCAAACTCGGCGGTGACGTCCTTGGCCTGCTGCAGGTCGTTAATGGAGTCGGGAACCAGGTAGGCCACCACCAGGTGGGGCTCGCGGGCCGAGTTAGTGATGGACACGCCGGGATCCAGACGCTTGAACAGGTCGAACTTAGAGAACTCGTAGTGCAGCCCGGGCGTCAGGGGAATGGCCGCGGTAAGTAGTACCGACGCGCGGTCTTCGGAGGGCAGCGTCTCGGAGCCAAAGGGCCATCCGGAGCCTATCAGCAGGTCGCACGTCATACCGATGCGACGCGCCTCGGTAAGCGTGGTGTCCAGGGCGGCTATCCAGGGCTTGCTCAACCAGTTGAGCGACTTGTAGCCGTGGCGGTCGGCGCCATAGGGCATGGATATGGGGTTAATCTCGACACCTCCTATGCCGGCATCCTTTAACAGGTGCAGCTCGCGAACCAACTCGCGGCCCACCACAGCGTCTCCGTTCCACCACCAGCGTACAAAGGGGCGGTAGCGGGCGTCTGGGTTCTGAAACTGGGCATACAGGGCCGACGAGGAAAGGGCCTTGGGCTTAGTGTCGGCAGCCATGGGCAGAGCCGCTAAGGCCGCCAGGCAGATAGTGAGTATTGCTTTTGTTTTCATAATTATGACAAAGTTAACACTTATCGTCGGCGCGGTTATGGTGGTAGCGTTAAATCTCGCTAAAATATCATTTTTTATAGCTGATTTTCATTATTTACGCCCGAAAGTTTTCAACGGCTTGCGTAAAAATTACCAAAAACTTTTACTACCTTTGCAAAAGAAGTATTAACTGACACTATGGACGACGACAAGACGATAGATGAAGAGATAGACGAGGGCTTGGCTAACGACCAACACTCTGACTACAAGCCCGCTGACCGTTTTGATGCCTCGGCCGTACACCACCTATCGGGTATGTACAAGAACTGGTTTCTGGATTACGCCAGCTACGTAATCCTGGAACGTGCCGTGCCCCACATCGAGGACGGCCTGAAGCCTGTTCAGCGTCGCATACTGCACACGATGAAGCGTATGGACGATGGCAGATATAATAAGGTGGCCAACATCGTTGGCGAGACGATGAAGTTCCATCCCCACGGCGACGCTTCTATCGGCGACGCGCTGGTTCAGCTCGGCCAGAAGGACCTGCTCATCGACACACAGGGCAACTGGGGCAATATCCTGACCGGCGACCGTGCGGCAGCACCGCGATACATAGAGGCGCGCTTGTCCAAGTTTGCCCTGGACACGGTGTTCAACCCGAAAACCACCGAATGGCAGTTATCGTACGACGGGCGCAACAAGGAGCCCATCACGTTGCCGGTAAAATTTCCGCTGCTGCTGGCTCAGGGAGCCGAGGGCATAGCCGTGGGCCTGTCATCCAAGATACTTCCACACAATTTCACTGAGATTTGTAACGCTGCCATCGCTTACCTGAAGGGCGAGGACTTTGCCCTTTACCCCGACTTTGCCACGGGGGGCTCGATAGACGTTTCTAAGTACAACGATGGCCAGCGGGGCGGTGTGGTCAAGGTCAGAGCGCGCATAGAGCAGCTGGATCAGAAGACACTGGTTATCCGCGACATACCCTACTCCAAGAACACATCAACCCTGATAGACAGTATCACCCGAGCCATTGAGAAGGGAAAGATAAAGGCCCGTCGGATAGATGACAACACGGCAGCTGAGACCGAGATACAGGTTCACCTGGCTCCAGGGGTAAGTCCAGACAAGACCATAGATGCCCTGTATGCCTTCAGTGACTGCGAGATAAACATATCGCCTAACTGCTGCGTGATAGAGAACGACAAGCCGTGCTTCCTCACGGTAAGCGATGTGCTGCGGCACTCGGTAGACCGCACACTGACCCTCTTGCAGCGTGAATTAGAGATAAGGCGCGCCGAGTTGATGGAACAGCTGTTCTTTGCATCGCTCGAGCGCATCTTCATAGAGGAGCGCATGTACAAGGAGAGGCAGTTTGAGCAGGCGCCAGATCAAGATGCGGTTGTGGCGTTTATCGACAAGAAACTGGAGCCGTTCAAGCCGTCGTTCATACGGGCCGTGACGCGCGAGGACATACTGAGGCTGCTCGAAATAAAGATGCAGCGCATCCTAAAGTACAACAAAGACAAGGCCGACGAACTCATAGCGCGCATCAAGGCCGAGGTGGCCGAGATAGACAAGGATCTGGCCAACATGGTGGCCGTAACCATCAACTGGTTTGAGTTCCTTATCCAGAAATATGGGGCCGATCATCCACGGTTGACCGAGATACGCAACTTTGACACCATCGAGGCGTCGAAGGTGGTAGAGGCCAACGAGAAGCTGTACATCAACCGGGCCGAGGGATTTATCGGCACGGGGCTGAAGAAGGACGAATTTATATGCAACTGCTCTGACATTGACGACATCATCATCTTCTACCGCGACGGCAAGTACAAGATAGTGCGGGTGGCTGACAAGCTCTTCGTGGGCAAGAACATACTGTGGGCCCAAGTGTTCAAGAAGAACGACACGCGTACTGTCTTCAACGTGGTTTACCGCGACGGCCGCCATGGCCCTTGCTACTACAAGCGGTTTAGTGTGACAAGCTGTACGCGCGACAAGGAATACGATCTGACGCAGGGCACGGCAGGGTCTAAAGTGATGTACTTCACCGCTAACCCTAACGGCGAGGCCGAGGTTATCAAGGTTACGCTGGAGCCCGACAGTTCCAGCCGTCGCGGCCAGAACATCTTCCTGGAGCGCGACTTCTCAAACATTCTTATCAAGAACCGCAGCGCCAAGGGCAACCTACTCACCAAGAAGCCCGTACACCGCATATCGCTCAAGAGCCGTGGCCACTCTACCTTAGGGGGCCGCAAGGTGTGGTACGAGCCTCCGGTACGCCGTATCAACTACGAGGAGCGGGGCGAGTATTTAGGCGAGTTCTCGGACGATGACCGCATACTCATCCTGCTGAACGACGGCTCGTACTACTTTACCAACTTCGACGTCAACAACCACTACGGCGAGGGCATACGCACCATCGAGAAGTGGGAACCGCACAAGGTGTGGACTGCCCTACTCTACGACGAGGACAATAAGGGCTACCTATATATTAAACGCTTCGAGATGGAGTATGCCCGTAAGCAGCAGAGTGTGCTGGGCGACAATCCGAAGAACCGGCTGGTACTGCTCACCGATACAGCTTATCCCCGCATCCGCGTGAGCTTCGGCGGGGCCGACGCTGTACGCGAGCCCATAGAGATAGACGCAGAGAGCTTTATCGCTGTCAAGGGTATCAAGGCCCATGGCAAGCGCGTCACCACCTATGAGGTAGGCCACGTAGAGGAACTGGAGCCCCTGCGCCAGCCCGACCCCCAGGACAATGGGGGCGATGACGGCGAGCCCACCAGTGAGGACAATGGGGGCGACCTGGACCCTGACGCCGGGAAAAGTCAGCAGCAGGTCATCGATGAAATAACCGGCCAGCTCAACCTCTTTGACCATGACGACCACTAAGCATCTTCTGACCGTAGCCCTGCTACTCATAGGCTCCATGGGAACCATGGCACAGGGCGAGCGCACCATCACCAACGCGCGCATGGTGTCTATCGGTCAAGCGCGGGTGCTCGACACGTATCTGTCGGCCCTGCACTACAGCGGCCCCGAGGTGTGCTATCTGTCGCATACCCTGCGCGAGCGGCCCGACAGCAGTCTGTGGGTTCGCGAGATTGTCCACCAGGGCAACTTTGCCCTACTTGACAATCACTCGGGCCTGGGTGGCGAGATGGCGGGCAGCTACAACTTCCAGTATGGATGGCACCGGCGTGTGGCGCAGATAGCCTTTCGTGGCAGCAAGTTACGGATAGACGCCGGAGGCAACATCAACGCGCTGGTGGGATTTGTCTACAACACCCGCAACTCTAACAACCCGGCTCAGGCGCGGGCCTCGGTCAGCCTGGCACCCACGGCGGCGGCCACCTACACTTTCTTTCCGCGTAGGCCCATGGCTCTGCGCTACGAGGTGAGCATCCCGCTGGTAGGACTGATGTTCTCGCCCAACTATGGGCAATCATATTATGAGATATTCACCAAGGGCAACTACGACCACAATCTCGTCCCCACCTGGGTAGGCAATGCCCCGTCGCTCCGTCAGATGCTCACGCTCGACTACCGTATCGGCCGCACCGCAGTGCGCATCGGCTATTTAGGCGATTACCGTCAGGCCAGTGTCAACCACCTCAAGTCGCACTACTACAGCCATGGCCTGGTGGTCGGCATAGTCCGCAAATTCAGTATTAAGAAGATACAACACCCATGAACACATCACGTATATTCCAGACTTCCCTCACCCTGTTAGCGGCCATACTCGCCCTGGCGCTGCCCACGGCCTGCATAGACGAGGACGAGGCTCCCGACACGCCCCAAGGCAACTTTGAGGCGCTATGGCGCATCATGGACGAACACTACTGCTTCTTCGAGCAAAAGGGCGTGGACTGGGACGAGGTTCACGAGCGCTACAAGCAGCAGATGGACAGCCACATGACTGAGAGTCAGCAGTTCGAGGTGCTCTGCAATATGCTCAGCGAGCTCCGTGACGGCCATGTCAACCTGTACGCACCCTTCGACGTGGGCCGCAACTGGTCCTGGCGCGAGGATTATCCGGCCAACTTCTCTGACACGCTGTCGCGCCGCTATCTCGGCACCGACTACCGCATAGCCTCGGGCCTCTACTACCGTATTCTGGACGACAATATAGGCTACATCCGCTGTACCTCGTTTGACAATGGTTTTGGCGAGGGCAACTTGAACGACATTTTCTCTTACCTGCTTACCTGCCGTGCGCTGATTGTTGACGTGCGCAGCAACCCGGGTGGCCTGCTCACCGCGGCCGAACAACTTGCTGCCCGTTTCACCGACCAGGAGATAACGGTTGGCTACTTCCAGCACAAGACGGGCCGTGGGCACTCCGATTTCTCATCGCTCCAGGAACAACGCTTGCGCCCAAGTCACGGCCTGCGATGGCACAAGCCAGTAGCCGTGCTCACCAACAGGGCCGTGTTCAGCGCTGCCAACGAGTTTGTCAAGTACATGCGCTGCTGTCCGCAGGTTATCACCGTGGGCGACCAGACCGGGGGAGGAGCCGGCATGCCCTTCAGCAGCGAGTTGCCCGGTGGCTGGAGCGTACGCTTCTCTGCCTGCCCCATCTACGACCGCAACCGGCAGAGCACAGAGGACGGTATCGCCCCCGACTACACCGTCAGTATCACCGATGATGATGCCCAGCGCGGCATAGACACCATTATCGAGACAGCCCGCCAAAAATTGAGTCACCGTTAACATTTCGGCTCATCTCCTTGCCGTTTCCATTTTTTTATCGTATCTTTGCAGAAGATAGGCTGCACCTTGGGCATTTGAGCAAGCTCATGCCGCTCGGTTTGCACTATCTTTGCAACAGATAGGCTGCACCTCGGGCATCTGAGCTAACTTTTGGCTTCCCCGTTCGCACTATCTTTACAACTATCGCGCTTGTGGCGGAATTGGTAGACGCGCCAGACTTAGGATCTGGTGGTTCAGGCCGTGAAGGTTCGAGTCCTTTCAGGCGCACCACACAGAATCCTAACTGCTTGATATTGAGCAGTTAGGATTTTTGTTTTTATATATTTGGCAACATTTTGGCAACGTATTTTGATGCTAATTTATTATGGTTACTAAAAGCAGAGTCGTGTTCACATTCATTTACACAGTTTTAAGGGATTTTATCAACATGATTGCTTGATAAGATATCTTTCCATATAGGTATGATTAATAAACAGAACTAAATAGCAAACATATATACATTTATTAGCTTTTTTTTGTTTACGTCAAAGAAAAACGTTATTTTTGTAAATAAAAAAAAAAGGCAAAAAGACCCGAA
>JALEKD010000004.1 GCA_022769285.1 Prevotella sp. | reverse complement strand
CGGCTCACCCGAGCGGGTGTAGGCTATCATACCAGCGATGTTACCGGCAAACGACTGGGTAAGGCTGCTCGATGGTACGCGCAGGTCCTTGGCGTTGACCGTGGTAATAGACGCGGTGATACTCTCCTTCTTCTGCTTACCATAAGCTACTACCGTCACCTCGTTGAGCTCGTTGCTCTTGGGTGCCATCTGTACGTTGATAACTGTTTGGTTTCCCACGGCTACGTTCTGGTCTTCCATACCCAGATACGAGAATACGAGGTGGTCGGTCGTCTTGACTTTAATCTCATAACCGCCGTCAACGTCGGTCATAACTCCTCGCGTCGACTTTCCCACGACTACACTCACACCTGGCAGAGGGTCGCCAGTACTCTTCTCAGTTACCTTACCTTTCACCGTGACCTCTTGTGCCAAAAGGGCCATTGGGAAGAAAAGTAAGAAAAAGAGTAAAGTTAAGCTACTTTTTTTTCTCATATTTATCAATTATTAAGATGATATGGGGGCAAATTTAACTAATAATTATCATATATAAAAAAAATAAGCAGACTATTTTTGCGCTGTTAACAAAAAACTTGCGCAATTTTTGTGCGATTGTGCCGCTAAAAGTGGTTCGGATGGGCACTTTGTGGGCTGCTGAGGAGGTCTTAGCGGTACTGCTGAGGCTCGTAATATATTGCTAATCAGCGAACAGCGTTGGTGTACAGGCTGAGCCGCTTCTTGGCGGTTCCGTGATGATGGCTGGAATGTTACAGAAGTGTTAAAATCGAGTAGCAGTCAAAAATAAAGTTAACTTGACCTGTATCAAGTCCTCTGCTTGTTCCAATCGGACTTCCTCTCTATACCGCCCATCAAGGGCAGGCATCATTTGCTGCAAAACAGGAGAACAAGATAATAAAAAAGGTGCCCTCGCGCGGTGGCGGAGAGGCTTTCTGTGATACTGGGAAATATCTTTCTATTCGAGGAGACCGGCCTTTACGTTTCCCGGGGCCGTCTTTAGCGCGTTAATGATGGCCATTCGGATTTTTTTAGCAGGTCTCTGGATTTTAGGGTGATAGCTTGGCGAGGGACGAGATGATGGCGGCGAAAGATGGGACATTAGCGGTGGATGGCGAGGCCTCGAATAATGCCAAAAGCGGTTCTGACTACAGCTGCTGCGTTGCTGCGCCAGAACCGCTTGATGGTGGTTGCCTTGTGGGTAACTATGGCTGATAGGGCGGTATGCCTGCTGTGTCGGCTATCTCTTTGCCCGCCGATACCCGGCTCATGGGATGGCCGGCGTGGGTGTACCAGTAGCCGTCGGTGGGGGCGCCGTTCTTGAACGAGCCCTGGTAGATGCTGCCACCATTGCCTAAGGCGTAGGTACCCTTGCCGTAGTTGCCTTTGTCGAAGGTGCCCACATACTTGTCGCCATTGTCAAAGACCATCTCGGCCGTGCCTGTGTCATCGTGAGGCAGACCATCGACGAAGAGGCCCTTATAGGTGGCCGCAGGGGTGTCGCCCGATTTAGGGTATTGGGCCTCGCCCCGTCCGAAGGGGGTAATGCTGAGCGTGTCGCCCTGGTCGCCGGTAACCACGGTGGCCTCGCCCGTGTACACGAAGGCGCGCAGGTTCTCCGGGCCGTGGTCTATCTGTATCTGTACCTGGTTAACGCCCTGCGACTCGTCGGTCGCTTCCGGTGCACTTGCCTCATGCGTACACGACCGGGGTAGGATAGAGATGCCGCTGCCTATCACGAAACCACCGGCTATCAGTGCCACGATGCCGATGATGATGCCCCGGCGCATCCAGGGGCTGCGCTCCTCGTCCGTGGCTTCGGGTGCTTCGGGCTTGGGCTCCTGTGCTTTCTTGCGCATACGCGTGTTGAGCATGGTGGGGTCGTCGGCCGCTGGCTGTGTGATGGGCTGTGGTGCCGGGGCCTGTCTCGGTGCCGGGCGCGGCGGCTTCGGCTGTCCTCCCTTGCCCGGACCGATGGTCTCGGAGAGATACTGGCGCACGTCGGCCACACTCTGCGGACGCATCTTGCGGTTGGGCTTTATCAGCCACACGATGAGCTCGCTCACCTTGGTATCGATGCCCTCGGGCAGATGGGTCAGCAGCGCCTCGTTGACATCCTCGTCTATGTCCGAGGGCGACGGGGGCTGCTGCAGGGTAAGCAGGTTGAATAGGGTGGCCCCTAAGGAGTACAGATCTGTCCACGGCCCGAACTTCTCTAAGTTCTGCTCCATCTGCTCTGACGACGCGTAGCCCGGCGTATAGGCCAGCGCCGACGATGTAGAGAGCGACTGTCCGTCCTGGTTGCGCAGTTGCTTGCTCGCGCCGAAGTCGATAAGCTGCACGTTGCCCTGACGGTCTATCATAATGTTGGCCGGCTTGAGGTCCAGGTGCCATATTCCCGCGTTGTGAACCGTCTCCAAGGCATCGAGTACCTGCGGCAGAAGCAGCAGGACGTCGGCCACGGCCATGGGGTGGCCCGTGCGCTTGAGGCGGGCCGACAGGCTCTCGCCCTCGATGAAGTCCATTACGTAGTAAGAGGTGCCATTTTCGTCAAAGAGGTCGTGTACCTTGACGATGTGGGCATTGCTCAGTCGGCGGAGCCTCCTGGCCTCCTTGCGAAACTTCTCACGCTGCGCCTCAAAGGTGCGCTGGTTCTCCGTAAGGGTGATGGCCACGTCGTTGGTACTGCCGTCGCGTCCGCAGACGCCCTTGATGTATAGTTCCTTGATGGCCACCTTCTCGTCGAAGGCCAGGTCCGTGGCTATGTAGGTGTTGCCAAATCCGCCCGACGACAGATACTGCTCTATGCGGTACTTGCCGTTGGCCAGGAGGGTGCCTATGGCCAGCAGGCCCTCGCGTTCGGTGTTCATTTCTGCCATGTCTGTATGTGTCGTTACTTGTTTCTTAGTGTGGTTTGAGTCACCTATCGGTGCTGGATGGTACGGAGCGGGGTGCTGTTGGCGGTCTCCTCGGTGTCCGGTGGGTCGGTCTTGCCCTGCCTTGCCCCGTCCTTGGCCCCCGCGAATACCTGGACCAGCAGGAAACAGGCCGCGGCGATGACGAGGGCGATGGCTACATACACCCAGTTGCGCCGCTTACGTGGCCGGGCGGCCTGAGGTGTGGCCGCGGCCACCTGTGGCTGAGCCGTGGCGCCCACGGAGGTGATGCCGATGAGGTAGGCCGAGTTGTTGTCGCGTGTATGGCGATGCAGACACTCGTCGCGGAGGGCCGCGAGGCGGTCCGTCAGACTGCCGGGGGCTAAGAGCAGGGCGCAGAGCGCCTCGTCGTCCAGCTGCTCGACCACGCCGTCGCAGCAAAGCAGGAACACGTCGCCCTCGCACACGTCGCGCACCACGTTGTAGGTAGCCCGGTCGCGCCGCTCCTGGTGGGGCTGTATGGCGCGGGTGATGACATTGCGCTGGGCAAAGGTGCGCGCCTCGTCCTCGGTCAGTTCGCCGGCGGCGATGAGGTCGCTCACCAGCGAGTGGTCGCGGGTACGCATCACCACGCCCTCGCCCGGGCGCAGCTGGTACACCCGGCTGTCGCCGATGTGGGCTATGAGGATGCCGTCGGTACAGAGCGCTAAGAAGGTAAGCGTGGTGCCCATGGTACGGCCCTCGCTGGGCGGCGTGTCTATCTCGTCCAGGTGGTCGTAGGCCGTGGCCAGTGCCTGCTCAAAAGCTGCGCGCATGGCGGTCGTGTCGCAGAGCGGCTGGGCCGCCGTCAGCGTGCCCACGGTGTGGGCCACGCACTGGCTGGCCACCTCGCCGTGCTCGTGGCCGCCCATGCCGTCGCATACCAGGAATACGCGCTGCTGGGCCGTGGCCTCGCCCGCCTGGGGGAAGAGCGCATCCTCCTGGTTGGCCTTGGCCCCTATCTCGCTGTAGCATACCGGCGTGGCTATGCCGATGCCGGCCTGTGATGGTGTGTGGGTGTCCATATCGGTGGTGGTATTATTCAAATTCGTTGGCGAGGTACATCTTCCTGTCGCCGAGTGTCAGGCAGTCGTTGATGTTAAGGTACACGATGTCGCCCTCGATAAGTTCCACGCCCTGGACCTGCGTAGGGTTGGTGCCGTGCTCCTCAAAGGTGCAGCGCAGGCCCGCGGCCGTGCAGGCGATGTCTATAAGGGCGTGGCGACGGCTCATGTACCGGCTGTCGTCGGGTATCTGCACCTCGGCGGTGTTATTGTCGGTCTGTCGGCCTATCCACTGACGGCCGAAGTGCAGCTGGTAGCGGTGGTCGCCCACCTGTAGCGACAGGCAGGGTACAAAGGCCCCTATCTTCTGGCGCTCGTGACAGTGGGGACACTCGGCCACCTTCTCCTCCAGGCCAGGGGCGGCGGCCACGCTTATCTCGTTCCCGCAGTGGGGGCATCTCAGACGTATGTTCATCGTTGCGGTGTGCGGTTATACTTCTACCATGGTTATGTCGGCGTTGTCCGAGTAGTCGGGCAGGTCGTCGCTGACCTCTACGGTACCCGGGGCATCGGTGGCGGTATCGGTGGGCATGGCTATATGGTACTCGCTCACGTCGGCCATCTCGCCCTGGTCTATCTGTCCGTTGTGGTTCTGGTCAGATATGGCCATATTGGCCTCGCCGTTCTGGTCGCTGTCTATGAGCACCACGCTGTCGTCGTCCATCTGCACGGCGGCCACGTCTACCGTCTGGCCGTCCAGGTCCACGTTGTGCTCCACGGCTATTACCTTGACCTCAGGCTCGTCGTTGTGGTGCGTGCTTACCTCTACCGTAGGCTGGCCGTCTACCACCTCGTTGCCGTTCAGGTACAGGTGGGCCTGGCTCAGGTCGGCCACCTCGCCCTGTTCTACCAGGCCGTTGTCGTTGCCGTCTACTACGAGGGTCTCTATGTGCCCGTTCTCATCGGCTATGAGCACAGCTTCGTGGCCGTTGATGGTGGCACTGGCTACCTGCACATGGTTACCGTCCTCGTCTATACGGTTCTCCACCTTGTGTATCACCACACCCTCCTGCTCTTCGTTGGTGGCAGGGGTGGCCCTGGGCTGCGCGTGCTGTGTGGGGCGCGCCTCCTCATGCTGCGGTTGCTCATGCTGTGCCTCCTTGGCGGCAGTCTGCGCCTGGGGCTCCTCGTGGCGGGCTTCCCGGGGCGCATTGGCCTCGGGTTTCTCGGCGGTAGAGTCGGCGGCGGGGCTGTCAGCGTGCTGGGCACCCATGGCCTGGCTGCCGGCTACACCGAGGGCAGCACCTAAGATGGCGGCGGCCGATGCCTTGGCTGCTATGTGGTTACTGCGCTTGGTTTCTTCGCTTGCGTTGGCGGGTTTCTGACCGCCGCGGATGGTAGTGTTGTCGTTACACATAATGGTAATGGTTGTTAATGAGTTGTTTATATCTACTGCAAAGGTAGCGGATGATGGCCGTGTGTCCAAATATTTTACCCTTTAGCGGATGAAAGGCCCCTCTGGCGTGACGAAAGCCCCTCGTCAGAGTGATGAGGCTGCTAAACGGAACCCCGTAAATTGCTGTGCAACGTATTCCTGGCTCATATCGGTGCGGTAGGACACACGGCAAAGCCGGTCGGCGTCCCAGAAGTGACCACCGCGTATGGTAACTTGGTCCGAACTGTTAGTGACGAGGGCCCTTGGGGTGTCTTTGTACGAAAGGTAAGCGTTGGAGACTATCTCGCGTACGTTGCCCGACATGTCGTAGAGGCCCAGCTCGTTGGGCAGTTTAGTCCCTACATTGTAGGTGCGTAAACTACTTTTGGAGTTGTGGTAATGCCAGGCTACCTTGGTGCAGTCATTGCTACCGCTGTACTTATAGCTCCGGCTATGGGTGCCACCGCGGGCCGCCCACTCCCATTCCTCTTCGGTGGGTAGCCTGAAATGTTTGCCGGTGCGGGCGTTGAGGCGTTGGATAAATGTCTGTATGGCGGTCCACGACACACATTCCACCGGCCGTTTGTCTCCTGGCCAGCACGAAGGATTCTTGCCGCCCATTATAGCTTTCCATAGGGCTTGCGTTACCTCATATTTGCAGATGTAGAAGCTGCTCACCGTTACTCTGTGGGTAGGATATTCCCATTCGTAGGCATCGCTGCCCTGCTCGGCAGTGGCTCCCATAGTGTAGGTGCCGCCCTG
>JALEKD010000024.1 GCA_022769285.1 Prevotella sp. | reverse complement strand
GATTTTTGTTTGCGAGCATCTGGCAATAAATTGTTTAAGAAGTCTATTCGAATGGGTATTGCCCATGTAATATGTTCTGATATGGAAGCACCAGGTTCAAGCTGTAATTGGGATCCTGACGTAGATACATTGATAAGTTTTGACTATCAGAAATTTGATCAACGTGATTTTAAATAAAAATTAGACACTATGGAATTTTTTATAAACATACAATGGCCATTCATCTATGTCCTTGATAAATCATCGTAGGCGTAGTGCTAGATGGCATGGAGCGAGCCAAAAAGTGGGACAATCAGCGGCCCCTCTTTTCTTAGACCGAATAGATATACAGTGTCCCATCACCCCGGTACCCTTCAAGGACATCTCCCAGGCCGCCCAGGGCGAACCCAGCGAGCGCATACGCCAGCGCGTCATCGCAGCCCGCGAAATACAGAGCCGTCGCTATACCGGCTACAAGGATATTCACTGTAACGCACAAATGACGGAGCGCATGATACACCAGTTTGCCGAACCTGACAGCGAGGGGCTGACGCTCTTGCGCACTGCCATGGAACAGCTCAAGCTGTCAGCAAGGGCCTACAGCCGCATACTCAAGGTGGCGCGCACCATAGCCGACCTGGACGGAAGCGAGCAGGTACGCGCCCTGCACATCAGCGAGGCCGTGAGCTACCGCCAGCTGGACTGGGGCGACTGGGCTGAGCGTGGGCTGTAGCGGGGCGGCAACGCAGGTAACGCAAATAGCACCCCTTATCACCACCCTATAACTTATTATATATATAGAGGCGCCAGGTAACACCCAGCGCCTCCGTCTATAGTAACAGGAAGAAAGACCGTCAGTCTTCCATCAGCTTACGGTAGCGTCCCTTCTTTATCTCCTCGTTGCCTAAGCGACGGGCTTTGTTAATCTCGTAGTCAGAGTAGCTACCCTCGAAGAAGTAAACCTCGCCGTTGCCCTCAAAGGCAAGGATGTGGGTGCAGATGCGGTCCAGGAACCAGCGGTCGTGGCTGATGACGACAGCACAACCGGCAAAGCCGTCGAGGCCTTCCTCGAGCGCGCGCAGCGTGTTAACGTCAATATCGTTAGTGGGCTCGTCGAGGAGCAGCACATTGCCCTCCTGCTTGAGTGCCAAGGCCAACTGCAGACGGTTGCGCTCGCCACCGGAGAGTGCTCCACAGAGCTTGTTCTGGTCAGTACCCGAGAAATTGAAACGCGAGATGTAGGCGCGGGCGTTGATATCGCGCCCGCCCATGCGGATAGTCTCGTTACCCTGCGAGATAGTCTCGTAGACGCTCTTATTAGGGTCTATATCCTTGTGCTGCTGGTCCACGTAGGCCAACTTGACCGTCTCGCCCACCTCGAAGGTACCGCCGTCGGCCTGCTCCAGACCCATGATAAGGCGGAACAGGGTGGTCTTACCGGCTCCGTTGGGGCCTATGACACCCACTATGCCGTTAGGAGGCAGCATGAAGTTGAGGTCGCTGAAGAGTACCTTGTCGCCGAACGCCTTGCGCACGTGCTGAGCCTCTATTACCTTGTTGCCCAACCGTGGCCCGTTGGGTATGAATATTTCCAGCTTCTCCTCGCGCTCCTTCTGCTCCTGCCCTAACATCTGCTCGTACGCGTTCAGACGCGCCTTGCCCTTGGCTTGCCGTGCCTTGGGTGCCATGTGTGCCCATTCCAGCTCGCGTTCCAGTGCTTTGCGGCGCTTGGAAGCCTGTTTCTCCTCCTGGGCCATGCGGCGGGTCTTCTGGTCGAGCCAAGAAGAGTAGTTGCCATGCCAGGGGATGCCCTCGCCACGGTCGAGCTCCAGAATCCATTCACTCACATCGTCGAGGAAGTAGCGGTCGTGGGTCACGGCGATAACAGTACCCTCGTACTGCTGCAGATGCTGCTCGAGCCAGTCGATGCTCTCGGCGTCCAGGTGGTTAGTAGGCTCGTCGAGAAGCAGCACATCGGGCTTCTGGAGCAAGAGGCGACACAGGGCGACACGACGGCGCTCGCCGCCAGAAAGGTTAGTGACCGGCCAGTCGCCCGGCGGACAGCGGAGGGCTGCCATGGCGCGGTCGAGCTTAGAGTCCATGTTCCAGGCGTCAGTAGCGTCGATGATATCCTGCACTTCAGCCTGGCGCTGCATAAGGCGGTCCATCTTGTCAGGGTCGCTGTAATATTCCTCCTCGCCAAACTTGCGGTTAATGTCCTCATACTCGGCCAGGGCGTCGTACGCCCGCTTCACGCCCTCCATCACGTTTTGCTTAACGGTCTTCGCCTCGTCCAGCGGAGGGTCCTGTGGCAAATAGCCCACGCTGTAGCCAGGACTCCACACCACCTCGCCCTGCGTAGGCTGTTCCAGCCCGGCGATAATCTTCATCAGGGTCGACTTACCGGCGCCGTTCAGGCCGATAATGCCTATCTTGGCTCCGTAAAAGAAGGACAGGTAAATGTCCTTGAGTATCTGCTTGCGGTTCTGTGGGATTATCTTGGATACGCCCACCATGGAGAAGATAATCTTCTTGTCGTCTACTGTTGCCATGTCTATTGTTTATGGTGTTATTGATATGGTTATGGTCAGGGTGACTATCGGCCCGGCCGGCGCGCTACTTAATAAAGGTGACGACACGGAGCACGGGTATGCCGAAGTTGAAGTTGTCGCTGCCGTTGGTACCGGCAAAGTTGACAGCCACCACGCGGCCGTGGTCGTCTACGATGGGCGAGCCGCTCGAGCCCTGCATGGCGGGTATGCTGTACATCACCCTGTTGCCATCGGGCTGCTGGGTAACCGTACCGCTGGTGAACTGGGCGCTTATGCCGCTGTTGGTCTGTGCCAGGGTTACCCCGTGGTTGTAGCCTATCATGTATAGCTGCTGATTGATTTCCAGGTGCTCGCAGGCGGCTATGTTGTCATCATCTATCGTGAACACATACGCGTCCTGGGGCGTAGCCCCCTTGTTCAGCTGCAGCAGTGCCAGGTCCGAGTTGGCATCCTGCGACACGCGCAGCAGGCGACAGGGTGTCTTCATGAAGTCGTCCCACGAGCCCATGTTGCTCCCGTCGTAGGCAATGCCAAACTCAGAGTGCAGCTGTATGCTGAAGTTGTTGTTAAGGATGTTGCTGCGTATGTCGTTCTTCAGGTTCTGAGCCTCGCTGTACTGCTGGCGCAGGCTCTCAAGCTCGCTCTCAAGCGTGCTGGCCTCTTCCTGGCTCATACTGGTGTAGCTGTTGCCCTCCTCGTCCTCGTACACGCTCTGCTGGGCGTAAGCCTGGAGCGCCTGATAGCGTTGGTTCATCGAATCCTGCAACACCTCGATGTACGAGGCGTACCCCTCGATGATAGTGTTCACGTTCTTGCGTACCGCGTCCTTGTCTATCTGCGGGGCCACCACGTGGCGGTTAGTCAGGATACGTCCCGAGTGGTCTATGAAGAACCCCGTGCCGTTCAGGATGCCTGGCGACTTCTTTATCTCAGCCAAATCGGCGGTGAGATTGGTGAAGTCACCATCGTCGTCGAGGCCCGAGAAGTACAGGTGATTACCATTGTAGAGTGTAATGTCGTAGTAGAACTGATTACAGATAAGTACCACGCCCGATTTCTGTTCTTCGAATATTTCCTGGGGTTTCTTCGCACAGCCCGCCAGCATGAGTATCATGCTAAGGAGGAGCAGCCAACTGCCTTTATTCATCTTATTTTTAGTTTTTGGGTTACAGTATCGTTAGCGCCACGCCCGCGGCGGGCGGCAACACTGCTTCAAAATTAGCCAAAAAAAACGATGTAACGGCCAAAATGGCCAAAAATATTGCCACGCGGGCCAAAATACGGGCCAAGAGAATTCCACAAGACCAAGGAGACAGTTCCCAAACCGCTCAAAAGGGGACGCCTGGATAGAAGCACGGACAATAGGCAGCAGAATGGTAACAGGGCTGCGTGCGGAGACGCTTCCACCACGTCCGAAGTATCTGTGTTCCCCCCAAACGCCATCGCGAAAAATGAAAAGACTGACCTTTAGACTTCTAATGACGGCTCCCAGCTCACTAAAGACGACTCCGGGAAACGTAAAGGTCGGTCACCACGGTGCAAAGTAAAAGAGTAAAAAGGCAAAAAAGCAGTTTCTGCTGTCAGCAGGGCGACCACGGTTCCCGCACCCGCCATTCCCCTATCGCCCTGGAGCGGTTTGGAAACTATGGGCGACCCTCGCCATCCCAGCGCTTTTTT
>JALEKD010000023.1 GCA_022769285.1 Prevotella sp. | reverse complement strand
TCCAATAATCAGCGAGGGCATGGGGCATAACTCCATAAAGACAACGCAAGTGTATCTGAACTCCATTGATGTGTCGAAAATCAACGAGGCAAACAAGAAAATAATACGGAAAATAAGCAAAAAATAGCATGTTGCCTTCTTTTTACTGAATACAAATCCCAGTAAAAAGAAGGCAACATAACGATAAGAATAAGGACAGCCCTAATCATCGTTACCAATAATAACATATTTTTGTGTCGGGCTATTAGGAGAGTTTGGTTCTGTCATGCGGAGAGACTTGCCCAATAGTGGGTCTATAAGCTTTTTCTTCATCTTATACTTCTCCTTCAATTTAAGAAATTCACTAATTTCAGACAAGCTTCTCGGTTCAGAACAAAAGGCAAGGAGTAATTCTTCTTTACTTACTGCCTTTTCCCCTATACTCCTTGCTTTTTTGTCTTCACTCCTTGCCAAGAAATCACCACTCCTTGCTTTTTCCGTTTTACTCCTTGCCAAATCACAGCCGATGATTTCGTCTCATTGTGTTTTTCTGCAAGGACACGATACAATCCATATGCTTTTACAGAACAAGGTATCTTTTACTATTTTTATATTGGTTTGCTAAATATCTCCTTAATTCTTCCATCCTATTATCATCAATGAGTTTTGAGAATAGCAGTATAATGGAATCTGCCTTACTTAGGTACTCTGGGAACCCTGGATATAAGGCCATACAGGTAGTTTTCCATCCTATGCTATTATATACAGCTTTCTTTAGCTTGGATATAGGAGCATTGTATATAAGGGACTCCTTAATATTCCTATTGTCAGAGACAAACTTATGACCATACCTCATCATATATAGTTTTTCCCATTCCCCTATACTTGCTGTCTTTATATCAGAGCACCCACACTTTCCACAGCAATCTGCATCAATAGTATCTTCATGGACAATATTCAGAGAGTAGCACCTTGGACAATAGGCCACAGGCTCCTCATCACAGTTAACTTTATTATTCTTCCTTGCCATGTTGGTGTTGTATATGCAGTTATACCTTATTTATAGTATATGAGGAAGAAAGAACCTTCCTCTTTTAGTATCTGTACTATGTCTTCCTTGAGAATGGGAGTATTACCTTCTGTAGAATTATAGCCATTAATCCAGTTTATAAGCTCACTAAGGGAGTGAGATGCTACTACCTGTAAGGTGGTACATGTCCTCAAACTCTGTCTCAGGTCTGCGGGTGTTGGCATCCGACAAGGTACTGCGCCCAGACATTGTGCCAATGCCAAGTTGGGCGAGTTTGGGCGCTTCGGGAAACATGGAGTCGGTAATCTCGAGCAATGAGTCGAACCTCTTAATGACTGCGTAGAGCATGGCCGAAGGTCAAATTGCTTCACGTAACATTCTCC
Source organism: Prevotella sp. (assembly GCA_022769285.1). GTDB lineage: Bacteria > Bacteroidota > Bacteroidia > Bacteroidales > Bacteroidaceae > Prevotella. Next base: position 103,590 of record JALEKD010000023.1, on the reverse strand, counting down.
GTTACGATTATGACGGAATTTGAGAATTTACTCATTAACGATTTTTACATATAAAATTATAGCCGCAGAACCGCCAAATATCACTTTTTTTTTGTAATTTTGCATCGTTTTTCGTATAAGGTATATCGAATTGATTGAGCTGCAATCTTTTAGATATTTTTAGACAAGCAAGAATGAGACAATTAAAGATTTCAAAGAGTATTACCAACCGCTCCAGCGAAGCACTGGACAAATATTTGGTAGAAATAGGTCGTGCCCCATTGATTACGATAGACGAGGAGATTGAACTCGCCCAGAAAATCAAAAAGGGAGGCCCTGAAGGCGAGCGCGCCAAAGACAAACTGGTTACAGCAAACCTCCGCTTTGTGGTATCGGTGGCCAAGCAGTACCAGCACCAAGGCCTTACACTTACAGACCTTATCGATGAAGGAAATATAGGGCTCATAAAGGCTGCACAGAAATTCGATGAAACTCGCGGATTTAAGTTTATCTCGTACGCAGTATGGTGGATTCGTCAGAGCATACTTCAGGCTATCGCCGAGCAAAGCCGTATAGTACGCCTGCCCCTCAACCAGGTAGGGTCGCTCAACAAGATTAATCACGAGATTAACAAATTTGAGCAGGCTAACCAGCGCCATCCCTCGGTATCGGAGTTGGCTGATGCTACCAATATCGACGAAGAGAAAATCGGCCAAAGCCTCATGGCCGACGGTCATCATGTAAGTATCGATGCCCCTTTCCAGGATGGCGAAGACAACTGTATGCTTGACGTGATGCCGTCGGGTGATGACAGCCGTACTGACAAGACCGTAGACCACGAGAGTATGGCCCTGGAACTCAACCAGGTACTGAGCAAAGTACTCAAGGAGCGCGAGATTAAGATTATCCGCTACTGCTTTGGTATCGGGTGTCACGAAAAAGGACTTGAGGAAATAGGCGATGAGTTGAAACTGACCCGTGAACGTGTACGCCAAATACGCGAGAAGAGCATTACCAAGCTGCGTGACAGCGGTAACGCCAAGATACTGATGAAATATCTGGGCTAAGCATATAGCTACATTTTACAATATTATCATCCCCATCTCAAAAAAGATGGGGATTTTTTTGTTTCTTCGTGCCGAGGTTACGATTATTATGAGTAAGTTTGCAGTAATATGTGTATTGGCAGAATTATCATACTCGTCATCCTTATTGGACAAACCCTCACCATAGGAGGACAGCAGAATGTCAGGCGCGACATCCTGCTGCTTGACCAAATCTGCCAATACAAAAACAAGATAGACACGAGTATGGCCCGGAGTACTCAGACGTATGCCTACCGGAAGTTCGGCCTCAACGTAATACGCCGCAACATCACGCTCTTCCCCATTCCCACCATGTACCGTGTCGCCCATAGCAAGAATCGCCGCTATATAGAGGAGAGCTATGAACTATTCAGCCACAAGAGTACTTACGACTTTGACGCGAAACGTATAGCCCACCTGTCGACCATACCCCAGCACAAGCAGACCATGACACGGCTGGATAAATTCCTTACTCCAAAGTTCTACGAGGAAACCATATTCGGCCCCAACGTATTATCACCTTTCTGCAAGGTTAACCGAGTGTTCTATCGGTACCATTTCAAATACCTATATAATAATAAGGTAGACATAACGTTCTGGCCCAAGGTAAAAAACACCCAGTTGGTGTATGGCAATGCCATTGTGGATGCAAGCACAGGGCGCATTATCAGCGGCGAAATACGAGGCGAGTTCGACATGATAAAGTTTGCCTTGACATTCACCATGGGCGACAGCGGTATCTATTCCCTATTTCCTACACGGTGTACTCTCAATTCCATGTTTGAGTTCCTCGGGAATATTATACAAGCCTCTAACATAGCCGCTTGTGGTCTGCCCAAAGTTAAGATAGACTCGCTTGCCACTAACCCTCAGGAGCAGTTGATAGCAGCAGTACGGTGTGACAGCCTCACTGCTGATGAGCGCCAGCTGTATACTGACTACTATTACGACAACCAGACCGATAGCACTACGGCCACCCCTAAGAAGCGTGGCTGGGCTAAGCGGTTTTTCTGGGACATTCTGGGCGACAACCTGCTCAACAAGATTACCTCTAACTATGGCACTACCAATCAGGGCTACCTGCGCATCAATCCCCTGTTTAATCCCCTATACATGGGCTATAGTGGACACAAGGGCTATTACTATAAGTTTGACATCCGTACAACCTATACCTTTTCTAATAATAGCTACCTGTACACCAGGTTTAAAGCCGGCTATTCGTTCAAGCAGCGCCACCTATATTATACTATCCCCTTTGAATATCACTTTGACCGACGGCACAATGGATATATCGAGCTACGCTTCAGCAATGGCAACTGGATACGTAACGGATTACTGAAGGACGAGCTATTAAGTCAGCTACCCGATACAGCTAACTATAATGATGAACGTCTAAGCTATTTCCGGGACCTTAACCTCAGCCTGTTAGGTAGCTATGACCTCAATCCGCACATTACCCTACAGGCCGGGATTGTAGCCCACCGCCGTACAGCTGTCGAGCAGGGAGTCTATCGCCAGGCTGGCCTACGCACCTCTTATTACTCTGTAGCCCCTAAGGCCGAGGTTATCTGGCGCCCCATGGGTCGCCGTAGTCCAGCCATCAATGCGGCCTACGAGCGTAGCATACGCGGGCTGGCCAATGCCGACATAGCTTACGAGCGCTGGGAGTTTGACCTGCAACATATCATAGCCCTCAACCGGTTACGTTATCTCTCGCTACGAGCTGGAGGCGGCTTCTACACCCTACGCGATGGCAGCAAGTACTTTCTGGACTACACCAACTTCCGCGATAACAACATCCCTGATGGCTGGAATGATGAGTGGACGGGCGAGTTCAGCCTCTTAGGCAACCAGTGGTACAACATGTCACGCTACTATGTACGTTCCAACATCACCTACGAGACTCCCCTACTCGCCCTAAGCCGCCTGCCATGGATAGGGCACTTCATTGAGAAAGAACGCATTTACAGCAACATACTGGTAGTTACTCATCTACATCCGTACATCGAGGTGGGCTATGGGCTGACAACACGCTGGCTATCAGCCGGCCTGTTTGTAGCCAACCGCAATGGCCACTACGACGGCATAGGAGTAAAAGTAGGATTAGAACTCTTTAGACAATGGTAAACAAGACTATCCCCCTGACTGTGTACAAGGCCAGCGCCGGATCGGGCAAGACCTTTACGCTGGCCATAGAGTATATACAACTGGTTATCAAGAACCCTGCATGCTATAGGAATATCCTGGCCGTAACCTTTACTAACAAGGCGACCGAGGAGATGAAGACACGCATTCTGACGCAGCTCTATGGGCTGTGGAAACAGCTTCCCTCATCGCAAACCTATATGGTTCATGTGACAGAAGCATTAGGATTTGCCCCCGCCATGGTAGCGGCTCAGGCCGGAGAAGCCCTGAAACTGCTGTTACATAACTATAACTATTTCCGAGTAGAGACTATCGACACATTCTTCCAGAGCGTACTGCGCAACATGGCTCGCGAATTAGACCTGACGGCCAACCTATGCATAGGGCTTAACGACTATCAGGTAGAGGAACAGGCTGTAGACGAGCTCATAGAGAACCTGAACGTGCAGGACAAGGTTTTTGGCTGGATAATGCAGTATGTCAAGGAAAACATATCCGAGGACAAGGGCTGGAACGTAATAGGTCTCATCAAGCGGTTTGGCAAAAATATTTTCAGCGACATATACCGTGAGAATAGCAAGGCCATTAATCAGGCATTGAGCCAGCAGGGATTTTTCAGTCAATATACTAAGACGCTACAGTCTATCCGCACCAATGCCCTGAACAAACTGAACCACTACGTGGCGTTCTTCTTTGACACCCTGGAAGAGAACGGACTCGAGATAAGCGACTTCAGCCGCGGGCGAACGGGAGTTTGCGGCTACTTTATCAAACTGAGGGATGGCAAGTACAGCGATAAGGACGTGCTGACCAAGACGGTGTTAGACGCGATGGAAGATGCCGGGAAATGGGTAAAGGCCGCAGACCGTAAAGCCGGCAATGTGGCCTACGAGCTGGTCAATGATGTACTGATGGCCCATCTGAATGAGACCGAGCGTGTACGCCGTCAACAGGTGGGACTCTATCAAAGTGCGGAACTTACCCTGAAGCATCTAAACCAGCTTAGGCTACTGGAAAACATCGAGAAGACGGTGCGCGAGATAAACGAGGACGCTAACCGGTTCCTTTTAAGCGACACCCAGCACCTGCTTAACGCCATTATCCAGGACAGCGACTCTCCCTTTGTATTCGAGAAGATAGGTGCTCACCTGAACCACATTATGATAGACGAGTTCCAGGACACCAGTACTATCCAATGGAAAAATTTCAGGGTGCTACTGCAAGAGTGCATGAGCCATGATGACGACACCAACCTCATCGTAGGCGATGTAAAACAGAGCATATACCGCTGGCGGTCGGGCGACTGGCGGCTGCTGAACAACATAGAGGATGAGTTTGCCCATGCTACGGACATGGTACAGGTCAAGTCACTGATAACCAACTACCGTTCATTGCGCAATGTCATCGAGTTCAATAACGCCTTTTTCACCCTGGCCACCAAGACCGAGTATGGCCAGCTGGAGGATAACGAGGAGGCACAGCAGCTGGTCAGGGCTTATGCCGATGTACGGCAGATCCCCGGAAAGCTGGCTATGGAAGGCCATATAGAGATAGAACTGATGCCCAAGCAAGACTATCAGGAGCAGATAATGACTCGCATAGCCGACACGATAGACTCACTGTTACAGAGAGGCTTTGCCGCTAACAGCATAGCTATTCTGTGCCGCAGCAAGTCTACCATTCAGGAGATAGCAGACTACTTTAGCGAGAACCGGACAGACTTGCCTCTAATATCTGACGAAGCCTTCCGGCTGGACACTTCCGAGGCTGTCAATACCATCATCAGTAGTCTACGTTTCATAGCCAACCCGGCCGACAAGATAGAGCAGGCTTTCTTAGAGAAGGTGGGGATAGCCGACATCATCGAACGCGACCGTGACAACCTACTCGGCATGCCACTTTACAATCAGGTGCTGCACATCTATGGCATACTCGGCAAGAGCCATGTACAGCATCAGAGTGCCTATCTGCTGGACTTTTTTGACCGTCTAAGCGCCTTCTTAGCCGACAGTATGCCCGACATCAACGATTTCTTAGACGAATGGGATAATAATCTGCATGAGAAGACTATCCAGAGCAACGAGCCCAACGGAATAAGACTTATAACCATCCACAAAAGTAAGGGACTGGAGTTTGACCACGTCATCCTGCCCGCCTGTGACTGGGCGTTAGAAAAGACGGGAACTACCCTATGGTGTACACCCACGGTAGAGCCGTTCAACCAGATGCCCTTGGTGCCAATAGACTTTAGCAAGAACGCCATGATGGGCACCATTTATGAAGCCGATTACCACCATGAGCATCTACAGAACGTGGTAGACAACCTAAACCTACTCTATGTGGCGTTTACCCGGGCCAAGAAGAGCCTATATATATATGGTAAAAGGGGCACGCCCCTGATGCGGTCCAAGTTGATAGAGGACATCATGGAGCCACTGGGCTACCAGCTTGGGGGAACCTACACAGGAGATGCCGCCGACCGTAACAGCACTCTGTGCTTAGACTATGGCGAGCTACTCACGGGCCATGGAGCAGAGCAGGAGACCAATCGGGAAAACGAGAATGTATTCAGGCATCCAGCAGAAGCCATCGGCATACAGGAATTAAGCATATCGGCCCCCAAAGCAACATTCAGACAAAGTAATAAGAGCCAGGAATTTCTGGAGGACACCGAGGACGACGACAAGGCCAGGTATATTAAGACCGGAAGCCTATTACACAAAGTGTTCTCCATGATAAATACCGCAGATGACATAGAGGGCGCCCTGGCCGAACTGGAAAGCGAAGGGCTCATCTATGACAGCGAACTAAAGAGGGACAAACTGATAGCCATGCTACGTAGCCGGTTAGAGAATGAGAAAGTCCGCGACTGGTTCTCTGACCGCTGGACGGTGTACAACGAACAGACCATCCTGCATATAGACCCCGTGACTAACAGCGTTGTCCAACTACGTCCTGACCGTGTCATTACCGATGGCAATCAGTATATCGTCATCGATTTTAAGTTCGGCCGGTCGCGTCCAGAATATCAGGCTCAGGTTAGGGGCTACATAGACCAACTGCGCCAGATGGGGCACACCCAGGTAAGTGGTTACCTGTGGTTTGTTTATAGTAACCAAATAGAGGAAGTAAGATGAAAAAGAATTTCTTAGAATATGTAGCTCACGACCTGATAGCCAAATACGGCTGTAACTTATCCCGCATAGCTGTAGTGTTCCCCAATAAGCGTGCCTCGCTCTTCATGAACGAATACCTGGCCCGCGAGGCTCGTCAACCGATGTGGAGCCCAGCCTACATCACCATCAGCGAGCTGTTTAGGGACAAGTCGGCCCTAACCGTAGCCGACCCCATTAAGCAGGTGTGCGACTTGTACCGCTCATTTACCACAATTACCGGGAGCACGGAGTCTTTAGACCATTTCTATGGATGGGGGCAGCTGCTATTAGCTGACTTTGACGACATAGACAAGAACATGGCCGATGTCCATCAAGTCTTTGCTAACTTGAAGGATATTCACGAGTTGGACAATGTGGACTACCTGAACCAAGGTCAGCGCGATATTCTGAAAAAATTCTTCAGTAATTTCAGCGACGACCACACCTCGGAACTCAAAAAGCGTTTCCTGTCGCTGTGGTGCCACTTTGAGGATATTTATCACGATTTCAACCAGCGGTTAGAGCAGCAGGGATTGGCTTATGAGGGTGCCCTGTACCGCAGGGTGGCCGAAGACGACAAGGCCCAATACACTTACGATGCCTATGCGCTCGTGGGGTTCAACGTACTGCAACAGGTAGAGTGCCAATTGTTTCGCCGGCTCCGGCAGATGGGTAAGGCACACTTCTACTGGGACTTCGACAATTATTATCTGTCGGGCAATGAGGCAGGGCACTACATTAATAAATATCTCTATGAGTTTGGCAACGAGTTAGACAATGACAACGCTGAGCTATATGACAACCTAAGCGCCGAGAAGGACATCACCTATATAGCATCTACCACCGAGAGCGCCCAGGCACATTACATTACCTCCTGGCTCAAAGCCAACGGGCGCATAGCTGCCGGACGCAAAACAGCCATTGTACTCTGTGACGAGTCGCTGCTACAGACTGTTATTCACTGTCTGCCCCCCGAGGTTACCAAGGTTAACATTACCACAGGCTATCCGCTGTCCCAGTCGCCTGTAGCCTCTCTGGTACAACTGCTGTTAAGTCTGCAAAACTTTGGAAGGGTTCGCGGCACCGATAAATACCGTCTCCACAAAGTTAGTAAGGCTCTCCAGCATCCCTATATGCGCTTCCTGTCGGACCAGTGTACTGACCTGGTCAGCCGCCTACAACAACACAAATGCTACTACCCCACCCGCAGACAGCTAAGTGCTGACGACGGTCTGGCTCTGCTCTTCAGCGATATAGAAGACCGCTGTGAAGATTATAATCTGAGTACATCGCAATGGATACTGGATCTGCTGAAACTGATAGGGCATAATGCGCTGGCCGAGAAAGATGCCTTACGCCAGGAGTCTATCTTCAGAATGTACATGGTGATAAACCGCCTGTCATCGCTCATTGCCTCGGGCGACCTGACGGTAGACCGCATCACATTCGAGCGACTCGTTACCCAACTCATACAGTCTACTACCATTCCCTTTCATGGCGAGCCGGCAGAGGGAATACAGATTATGGGCGTGCTGGAGACCCGCAACCTGGACTTTGATCACATCTTGGTTCTGTCGGCCTCAGAGGGCAATATGCCCAAAGGCACGAACGATGCCTCGTTTATCCCCTACTCGATACGTAAGGCTTACGGACTGACCACAATAGACAACAAGGTGGCCATATATGCCTACTACTTTCACAGGCTTCTTCAGAGGGCCACCGACATAACCCTGACATACAACAATGCCACCGAGGAAGGACACACAGGCGAGATGAGCCGGTTTATGATACAGTTTATGGTAGAGAGTACCCACACCATCAAGCATAAGACGCTGATGCCGGAGCAGACTTTCACCAGGCGCCATCCCATAGCTATTGAGAAATCAGCCGAAGTGATAAGCCGACTTGACAGCATTGACAGCCTGTCGCCTACAGCCATCAACCGCTATCTGTATTGTCCTCTCACATTTTATTATAATGTAATCCAGAAGATTAAAGAACCTGATGAGAGCGATGAGGACTTGATGGATAACCGTGTCTTCGGCAATATCTTCCATCGCAGTGCCGAACTGATATACAGTCCATTTGCACAAAGTGGACTGAAAGTACAGGGCGACCACATAGAGCAACTGCTAAAACATGGCGAACGGATAGAGATGATAGTAGACCAGGCTTTTCGCGAACTATTGTTCAAGGTGGATGAAAGCGGCTATATCCCCGAGTACAATGGTCTGCAACTTATCAACCGTGGAGTCATCATCAGCTATCTGCGCAAGTTGCTTGAGATAGACCGCAAGCTGACCCCCTTCCGTATATTGGGATTGGAAAAACGGGTAGAAACCACTATTCAGATAGATACACCCACCGGCATGCGTCCCCTCGGCCTCTATGGTTTCATAGACCGGCTCGATGAGGTAACCGACAGTGCCGGCCAGCGCATCAGGGTGATAGACTACAAGACCGGTCGGCAGGCTACCAAACGCATGACCACTATAGACGAGCTATTCACAGGCGATGACTATCAGGAGAAGCATACCAACTACTACCTGCAGGCCACCCTGTATGCTCTGATAGTGAGCCATGACCAGGCAATTAACGACTTACATCTCCCGGTAAGTCCGGCCCTAATATTCATCCAGCATACTTCCGCCAATGATTATGACCCTACCCTGCTGTTAGACCGGGATAAGATGGTAAGGGCTACCGATTTCGAGCAAGAGTTTGACCAGGGGCTTAAACAGGTGCTGCAACAGATATTCGACCCCTCCCAGCCTTTCTGCCCTACTCCACATAGGGAACGCTGTGCCAACTGTGTGTACCACAATCTGTGCCACCAATGACGAGGCAGCCTCCAGCCTGCTGGAGAACCTATATAATACGGTAAGGATTAAAAAAAGCTGACGAAATGTTTGCATAAGTCATCAGAAAGTTATACTTTTGCAACATAAACAAACAATAAACAAGAAAATGGTAGCAATGAACGCATACTTTTACGGCTTTTACTTTTACTTTGCAAGCAATTGTGAAGCGGGAAGTTGCGTGTAATTTCAACTTAGGATATAAACATTAATCGTAAATCCCGCTTCAATACATATTTGGAGCGGGATTTTTACTTAAACAGAGATATACATGAAAAGAGTAGCGATACAGGGCGTGGTAGGGTCGTTCCACGATATAGCAGCGCATCAGCACTTTGAGGGCGAGCAGTTACAGGTTATCTGTTGCTCGACCTTTGAGCAGATTTTCGAGAACATCAAGCGCGACCCTACTGTCATTGGCTTCCTGGCCATAGAGAACACCATCGCCGGGTCGCTGCTGCACAACTATGAGCTGCTACGCTCATCGGGCACCACCATCGTTGGCGAGCATCGGCTACATATCCAGCACGCCATCTGTTGCCTGCCAGACGATGACTGGAGCACCATCCACGAAGTGCAGTCTCATCCCGTGGCCCTCATGCAATGCCGAAACTTCTTAGCTAATCATCCCGAGCTCAAAGCTGTTGAAGGCGAAGACACCGCAGGAAGTGCCGAGTACATCAGCAGGCAGCAGTGCCATGGTTGGGCTGCCATCTGCCATGCTGATGCAGCCCGCATGTATGGCATGAAAGTACTCGAAGACCATATTGAGGACAACAAGCACAACTTCACTCGCTTCCTGGTGGTGTGCAATCCGCATAAGGCCGATCTCCTACGGCCTTTGGCCAAGGCCAACAAATCGAGCCTGGTCTTCTCGCTGCCTCACGAGGAGGGAAGCCTGTCCAAGGTGCTTACCATCTTGTCCTTTTACGGCATCAACCTGACCAAGATACAGTCCTTGCCCGTCATTGGACATGAATGGGAGTACCTGTTCTACGTAGATGTAACGTTCGACAGTATTACTCGTTATCGCCAGGCCATTGACGCCATCATCCCACTTACCAAAGAACTTAAAATAATCGGAGAATATGAACAACATTAAACCTGCAGACCGCATAGACTTGGTACAGGAGTACTATTTCAGCCGCAAACTGAAGGAAGTAGCCCTGCTCAATGCCGAGGGAAAAGATATTATAAGCCTGGCCATAGGAAGCCCAGACCAGCCTCCATCGCCACAGACCATCGAGAAGCTATGCACCGTGGCACATGAGGCCAGCGCCCATGGCTACCAGCCCACTATGGGCATACCCGAGCTACGCCAGGCTATGGCCCACTTCTACCACAAATGGTATGGAGTAGATGTAGACCCTGCCAAAGAGATTCAGCCACTTATCGGCAGTAAAGAAGGCATCCTGCATATCACGCTGGCATTTGCCAACCCAGGTGACGAGGTACTTGTCCCAGACCCTGGGTACCCTACCTACACTTCATTGAGTAAGATATTGGGCGCCAAGATTGTCAACTACAATCTATCGGCCGACAACGGATGGCAACCCGACTTTAACGAGCTGGAGGGACGCGACCTATCGAAAGTCAAACTCATGTGGACCAATTACCCCAACATGCCTACCGGTGGCGATGCACGTATAGAGACCTACCGCCGCCTGGTCGATTTTGCCAAACGCCATCATATTGTCGTGGTTAATGACAACCCCTATTCTTTTATCCTCAACGAGCATCCCATCTCACTTCTCCAGGTTGAGGGAGCTAAGGACTATTGTATCGAACTCAACTCCATGTCCAAGGGCTTCAACATGCCCGGATGGCGCGTAGGCATGTGCGTGTCCAATCCACAGTTTATCAGTTGGATACTCAAAATCAAGAGCAACATAGACAGCGGCACTTTCCGCGGATTGCAGCTGGCTGCCGCCGAGGCGCTTACCACCAACGACAAGGAATGGCATCGCGAATATAATATTAAGGTCTACCGCCGTCGCCGAGACATTGCCGAGAAAATTATGCAGACCTTAGGCTGTACCTATGACCCCAAGCAGGTTGGCATGTTCCTCTGGGCCAAGATTCCTGATAAATATACAGATGCCGAACAGCTTACAGAGCGTGTACTACACGAGGCTCGGGTATTTATCACCCCCGGTTTCATTTTCGGAAACAATGGCCGACGGTATGTGCGCATCTCTCTCTGTGCCCAGGACGACAAGATGCGCGAGGCGCTACATCGTATCGCAGCATTAGAATGGTAATCAGTAACATCAATATAGAAACAAATAAAAAACAATAGTATATGGAATTAGATCTTAGCCCATTAAACTTGCCCAGTGATAACGAACGTCCACTGGTTATAGCAGGCCCCTGCTCGGCCGAAACAGAAGAACAGGTAATGACAACAGCTCGCCAGTTGGCCGAAAAGGGATGCCATAACTTTAGGGCTGGTGTATGGAAACCCCGTACTAAACCCGGAGGCTTTGAGGGCAAAGGCGAAGAGGCCCTGCCATGGTTGCAGCGTGTGAAGAAAGAGACCGGCATGCTGGTATCTACCGAGGTGGCCAAGCCCGAGCACGTAGAGCTGTGCCTGAAGTATGGCATTGACATCCTGTGGATAGGCGCCCGCACCACAGCCAATCCCTTCGCTATGCAAGACCTGGCCGACGCCCTCAAGGGGACTGACATCCCCGTGTTTGTGAAGAACCCCGTAAATCCCGACCTCGAACTATGGATAGGAGCTATGGAACGTATCAACCAGGCCGGCATCAAGCGCATGGCTGCCATACATCGCGGCTTCTCCAGTTTTGATAAAAAGATTTACCGCAACCTCCCCATGTGGCAAATTCCTATGGAACTACATCGCCGCATCCCCAATCTTCCCATTATCTGCGACCCCAGTCACATTGGCGGCCGTCGCGAGCTGATAGCTCCCCTGTGCCAGCAAGCTATGGACTTAGGTTTCGACGGCTTAATAGTGGAGAGCCACTGCTCGCCAGATGAAGCGTGGAGCGATGCCAAGCAACAGGTTACTCCCGAAGTGTTGGACTATATTTTAAGTTTGCTTATTGTGAGAGACGAACATGTTACTACCGAAGGCATTAATATGTTGCGCAAGCAGGTAGATGAATTGGACAATGAGTTGATGAACCTTCTGTCTAAGCGCATGCGCGTATGCCGCGAGATAGGCCAGTACAAGAAAGAGCACAACATGACCGTATTCCAGGCCAACCGCTACTCTGAAATCCTGGACAAACGCGGAGCTCAGGGAAGCCTCTTGGGCATGTCGCCCGAGTTCATCGCCCAGGTTTTTGAGAGCGTACACGAGGAAAGTGTACGTCAGCAGGTGGAAATCATCAACCATTAACACATTAACTATAGACCGTTATCTATGAAGATATTGATCTTGGGAGCAGGAAAGATGGGGAGCTTCTTCATCGACCTGCTAAGTTTCGACCACGAAGTGGCTGTTTACGAGAAGGATGCACGCCGCATGCGATTTACGTACAACTGCCAACGATTTACGGTCCTCGATGAAATCAAGGAGTTTGCCCCTGAATTGCTCATCAATGCCGTCACGGTAAAATATACCATCCCCGCATTTTGCGAGGTGATGCCCTATCTGCCCAAGGACTGCATCCTGAGCGACATCAGTTCGGTAAAAACCGGTCTCAAGGAGTTTTATGAGAGTACACACCATCGTTATGTCTCCACGCACCCCATGTTCGGCCCTACCTTTGCCAATCTCAATCAGCTCTCCGAAGAGAACGCTATTATCATTAGCGAGGGCGACTACATGGGCCGCATCTTCTACAAGGATATCTACACCCAGCTGGGCCTGAACATCTACGAATATACTTTCGAGGAACACGACAAGACGGTTGCTTACTCGCTTAGCATCCCATTCGTAAGCACCTTTGTCTTTGCAGCCGTGATGAAACACCAGGATGCGCCCGGTACAACCTTCAAACGCCACATGCAGATAGCCAAAGGAGTGCTGAGTGAGGATGATTATCTCTTGCAGGAGATTCTCTTCAACCCTTATACCCACGACCAGGTAGCCCAGATACGTAGCGAACTAAAAGAGCTGTTATCAATCATAGACAACCGCGACGCCGAGGGGATGAAGCGCTATCTTACCAAAATACGCAAGAACGTAAACGAATGAAATAACGCTATAGAGGTGAACACTTTGATAGCTATGCTGATGGGGATTTTCACAGTTGTAGAACTCAACTGTGAAAATCTCTTCGACTTTCGCCCTGACAGCCTGAACCCAAACAAGGAATGGCGCTCCGACAGCTACCGCCACTGGACACCTTACCGCTATTGGACCAAGCTCACTCACATCAGTCAAGAACTGATAGCCTGTGGCCGCTATGGCGAGCAGTATGCTATCCCTGACCTGATTGCCTTGGCCGAGGTGGAAAACGACAGCGTCCTCTTCGACCTCACCCAACGCTCCATACTACGCAAGGCGCGTTATGAATATGTCATGACTGACTCGCCCGACACCCGGGGCATCAATGTTGCCTTACTTTATTCACCCTTTTCATTCAAATTACTAAGTCATTACGGCATAAGAATACCGCCCGTCAAAGGCATGAAGCCCACACGCGACATATTGTATGTCAAAGGACTCACCATAGACTTAGATACGCTACATGTGTTTGTTGTACATGCCCCCAGCCGCTCTGGAGGTGAGCTGGAGACACGTTCCCATCGCCGACATGTAGCCGAACGGCTACTACAGTCTGTCGACTCCATACAGGCGCTGGCTCCCAATGCCCGTATCATTATCGCCGGTGATTTCAATGATACCGAACGTGATGCCTCCATACGTCTCATCGTATCGCATGGCATACACGACCTAACCGCCAAGGCTAAGGGGAGTAATGGGACTAAGGGCACTTACCGCTATCATGGCCTTTGGCAGAATTTAGATCATATATTTGGTACACAATATCTAAACGACCATTTGCGCGAAGCACGTATAGGCGATTTTGAATTCGTCCTAACACCTGACGAAACCTATGGGGGCGTGCGCCCAAAGCGCAACTATATTGGAATGAAATATCAGAATGGTTTTAGCGACCATCTCCCACTTATCCTCCATTTTGACTGGCCCAACCCATGAAGTTATGGGGAGCGGATACATCTATATAGTTCGTGGGAGAAAGGGCCATTGAAAACATGAATGGATTGATACGACTGTATATACCTAAAACTTAGCTTTCTAAAGACGGCTCCCAACGCGCTAAAGATGGCTTCTACGATTGAAAAGGTCAATCTCTACGATTTATGCGACCGACATGGCGTATGTAGGGAGTCTTTTGGCCCCACGGGCAGTTTTACTAAGCACACCCATAGCCGGCAGGGAGCCTGTCGATGACCTCTGTTAGGGCAGTTGTGACCCGCGCATCGCCCATCTAAATCTGTTATTTCTTGCCTTTAACAACCGTTGTATTCTTTCTGACCCTCACGTGCTTATTACAGGGTATAAAAAAGGCTGGAACGCACCTTGGCGAACCAGCCCTAATGGCCAATAGAGGTACTCTAAGCCATCCAATTATTGAAAAAACTACTGATGAGATTCCAACTTGTTGTATTCCTCGTCACTCACAGGCTCCAACCACTCGTTACTTAGGTCGCTACCGGGAACAGAGAAAGCCAGGTGAGCAAACCAGCTATCGGCAGCAGCGCCATGCCAGTGCTTAACATTGGCGGGTATATGGATAACCGTGCCGGGCAGTATCTCTACTGCAGGCTTGCCCTCTTCCTGATACCAGCCACGGCCAGCCACACCGATGAGCATCTGTCCGCCACCCTTAGAGGCGTGATGGATGTGCCAGTGGTTGCGACACCGGGGCTCAAAGGTAACATTAGACACCGCCACCTGCTCGGTAGAAATGGGGGTCAGGTAGCTGTTGCCCGTAAAGTACTTGGCATAAGCCGTGTTGGGCTCGCCCACGGGGAAAATCATGCTGCGCTGAAACTCAGCCTTGGCATCGGTGTCCGCAGCATCGTCGGCCCAAACCTCCTTGGCATACCTGAAAGCTGCCCAAGCCTTGGGCCAGCCCGCGTAAAAGGCCACGTGGGTGATTATCTCTGATATTTCGGTACGGGTAATGCCATTGGCCCGAGCCGTCCGGAGGTGATAAGCGAGCGAAGAGTCGGTAATGCCCTGACTGATGAGGGCCGTAATGGTTACCAGACTACGGTCGCGAAGGCTCAACTTGTCCGTGCGGCTCCAAACCCCGCCAAACAGGACATCATCGTTCAACTCTGCAAACTTGGGAGCAAAGGTGCCCAACTGGCTGCGCCCTGCTGTCTGTTTTATTTTCTCTTGTGCCATAATAGATGTATAACTTAATAAGCACGCCATAAGCATGCTCGAAATTCTTGTTATCTTCATTCTTACCGGAGTTATGGTTCTGGATGCAAACTTAGCTCCTTTACCCACAGGAGGTAGTACCATTTTTTACGTATTTTGTAAACATATTACAGAAGTAGCAGCCAGGATGGTGATAATGACCAGAAAATGCGTAATTTTGCATCATAACCATAAGTAATACGGCTATGGACAATATAATCAAGCTGAACACGATAGACGAGTATAACGAGCTATTCGGACTGGAGACCATGAACCCATTAGTGGCAGTGGTAGACATGACTAAGGCTACCCGCATGCCCGAGCATTTCACCCTGAATTATGGCATCTACGCCCTCTTCCTGAAAGATACCAAGTCGTGCGACATACGCTATGGTCGCCAGCCTTACGACTACCAGCAGGGCACCATCACGAGCTTCGCTCCCGGCCAGGTTGTCGAGACTACCATCGTTCCCGGCAGTCGCCCGTCGGCCCGCGGCCTGCTTTTTCACCCTGATCTGATTAAGGGCACACCCCTGGGACGCGAGATACACCACTACTCGTTCTTCTCATACAGTTCTAACGAAGCACTGCACCTGTCAGACGAGGAGCGCACCATCTTTACAGACTGCCTACGCAAGATAGAGATGGAGCTGGACAGTCCCATTGACAGGTTTAGTAAGACACTTATAGCCAACAACATCGAGCTGATGCTCAACTACTGCATGCGGTTCTACTCGCGCCAGTTTGTCACCCGCACAGCCTCTAACAAGGACGTGCTCAGCAAGTTTGAAGCCCTGCTCCACGACTACTTTAACAGCAACAAGCCCAAGGAACAGGGGCTGCCCAGCGTGAAATACTTTGCCGAGCAGGTGTTTCTGTCGCCCAACTATTTCGGCGACTTGGTCAAGAAAGAGACCGGCATGACCGCCCAGGACTACATACAGGCTCACATCATAGACATGGCCAAGCAGATGCTCCTGGGAACCGACAAGACCGTAAACGAGATTTCCTATGAGTTGGGCTTCCAGTACTCGCAGCACTTCAACCGTATGTTTAAGAAGAATACCGGCGAGACGCCAGCCTCGTATCGTAAATATACGGCCTGATGAATCTGTGCTGCTGTTATCCTCATGCCCACGTGGGCACGCTGGGAGCCTGCTCCACGGCCGACCTGACCGACCGCTATGTAGTGGTAGTGCAGGACCGCGACTGCCGCAACCATACGGGGCAGACCACCTGCGACTTCCAGGATGCCCACGTGTCTTTTTTCCGTCCGGGTCACGACTGCCTGTCGCACCGGGCCCAGATGGGCGACCAGAGCCAGGTTCTCGCCTTCGACAGCGACATCTTTGCCAACGATGCCGACGGGTTAGGGAGCTACACTTTCCTCTATTATCAGTATAGCGAGTCGCTCCACCTGTCTAACAGAGAGAAGTTGAGGTTCAAGAAATTGCTCCACGATATAGAGGAAGAGATAAACTACGCGCTGGATGAGTACACCAACACCCTGACGGCCTACAGAATAAAGATACTGTTAGACTACTGCCGACGCTTCTACCATCGGCAGTTTCTCACCCGCGGTCTCATTATCGACAGCGCCTACCACGAGCTACAGCACCTTATCGACGGCTATCAGCAGAGCGACCATTATTCGCCCTGTCTGCCTGCTACCATTCAGGCGCAGTTTGCTCTGCGACTCGGCATGTCGGAGACCTATCTTGACGACCTGGTCAAGGCCAAGACCGGCAACAGCTTTAAGCAGTTTATGAACCTGCGCATCATTAAACTGGCCGAACACCTGCTGGCCGATACCGACCTATCTGTCGAGGCCATAGCCCAGCGGCTCAACTACCCTACCCTCCAGTGCTTCTGTAGTCACTTTACCAGCATACGCCTGTGCTCGCCCTTAGCCTTCAGGGCCACACTGCGCCCGGCCAAGGGCTGACGGGCCTCGCCGCAGCCCACTTTTCTCTGCCCTGGCATACCGTCTCATCGGCCGTAGCCTCCTCCAGAACCCAACCGGCCACACCCACTTTTTTATTCATCCCCACTAAAAAACTGGCGAAATAGTTTGCAGAGTGTACCATTTACCGTAACTTTGCAGTACGTGTCACTCGGTATGGGTCCACCATGGCGCCGCCATCAGCCACCATGGTTGCTATACCTTTATAATATAGATAAGGAGGCTATCAATATATATGAATGACTGGCTAAACTTCACCGCCGAAGAAAAGAGAGCAGCAGTACAGCTCTACACAACGATTAAGGATAACATAGCCGACTCGCTCGCACCTGGCGACGAGCAACTCATACGCCGCCACGTACTGCAGGCCATAGGCAGCCATCAGTTGCAGCGCGATATATTCGGTCTGAACCCCATTCTGATGGCCTTGCAGACAGCCAGTCTGGCCTCTACCGAGATAGGGCTCAAGCGCGATGGCGTATTTGCCATCCTCCTGTATTCCAACATCCTCTGTGGTTTTGAAACGGTCGACCAGATTAGCGATAGCTTTGGCAACAGCGTGGCTGCCATCCTGCGCGGCCTGTGCCGCATACACGACCTGTATAAGAAAAACCCAGTCATTGAGAGCGAGAACTTCCGCAACCTGTTGCTAACCTTTGCCGAGGACATGCGCGTGATACTCATTATGATAGCCGACAGGGTGAACCTAATGAGACAGATACGCGACACCACCCACGAGGAAGCCAAGCGCGAGGTAAGCGAGGAGGCCAGCTATCTGTATGCCCCCCTGGCCCACAAGCTGGGCCTGTATAAGCTGAAGAGCGAGCTCGAAGACCTCAGCCTAAAGTATCTGGAGCACGATGCTTACTATATGATAAAAGAGCATCTCAATGCTACCAAGCGTTCGCGCGATGCTTACATAGAGCGCTTCATAGCCCCTATTGCTCAGAAGCTAACCGATGCTGGGCTCAAGTTCCACATGAAGGGCCGTACTAAGAGCATCCACTCTATCTGGCAGAAGATGAAGAAGCAGAAGTGTGACTTCGATGGCATCTACGACCTCTTCGCCATCCGTATCATCCTCGATTCGCCCCTTGATAAGGAAAAGATGCAATGCTGGCAGACGTTCTCCATCGTAACCGACATGTATCAACCCAATCCCAAACGGCTCCGCGACTGGATTAGTGTGCCCAAATCGAATGGCTATGAGTGTCTGCACATTACCGTATTGGGGCCCGAGAACAAGTGGGTAGAGGTTCAGATACGTACAGAGCGTATGGACGAGATAGCCGAGCATGGTCTGGCTGCCCACTGGCGGTACAAGGGAGTGAAGAGCGAGGGCGGACTGGACAACTGGTTGGCCAGCATACGGGCTGCCTTGGAGGCAGGCGACGACCTGCAGGTAATGGATCAGTTCAAGATGGACCTTACTGAGGACGAGGTGTACGTGTTTACGCCTAAGGGCGACCTGTTCAAATTTCCACAGGGTGCCACCGTGCTCGACTTTGCCTACTACGTACATACCGGGGTAGGCAACAGCTGTATCGGAGCCCGGCTCAACGGCAAGATAGTGTCTATCCGTGAAACCCTGCACTCGGGCGACACGGTAGAGATACTCACCCAGAGTAATCAGAAGCCCAAGGCCAACTGGCTCAACATCGTTAAGACGGCCAAGGCCAAGGCCAAAATCAAACTGGCTATCAAGGAGACTCAGGCCAAGGAGGGATTGCTGGCCCGCGAGATGCTGGAGCGCCGCTTCAAGAACCGGAAGATAGAAGTAGACGAGACCACCATGAACCTGCTTATCAAGAAGCTGGGCTTTAAGGAGCGATCCGACTTCTACAAACAGGTGGCCGAGGGCAAACTCGACTTCAACAGCATCATTGAGAAGTATATAGAGGTACGCGACCACCAGCTCAACATCAACAGCCAGCGTACCGTCCAGTCGGCTGAGGACTTCAGCTATGAGCGCCCAGCCTCTGACAAGACAGCTGACAACGACGATGTGCTGGTCATAGACCGCAACCTTAAAGGCATAGACTACAGTCTGGCCAAATGCTGCCACCCCATCTATGGCGATGATGTCTTCGGATTTGTAACCGTCTCCGGCGGTATCAAGATACACCGCAAGGACTGCCCCAATGCCCCCGAGCTTCTGCGACGTTTCGGCTATCGGATAGTCAAGGCCCGCTGGAGTGGCAAGGGCAACTCTAAGTACAGCATCACCCTGCGTATCATAGGCAATGACGACATCGGTATTGTGAGCAACATCACCAATATCATTTCCAAGGAAGAGAAAATCGTTATGCGTAGCATCAACATCGACAGTAACGACGGTCTCTTCAGTGGCAACCTGGTCGTGATGATTGACAATACCTCCAAGATGGCCAATCTTATCAAGAAACTACAGACTGTTAAGGGTGTCAAGTCGGTAACCCGACTCTAACCCAACTTGGTGTCATGGTGGCCCGAGCGAAGACTGGCATCTACAATACGGATGCCCTCCTCGGTACACATACCCCGTACCAGGACCAGGAACACGGTTTCAAACAGCGTCTCAAAGGCATAGTCGCGGTACATCTTAGTTTCCAGAATGTGCTTCATCGTGAAGTGCCCTATCGAGGCGATAATCTCAAAATTGACATCGCTTCTGAATAGGCCTTCCTCAATGCCCTGCTTGAGGAAAGTCTTGGCTTCCCTGTCGCGTTCCTTACGTCTGGCAGCCATCAACTTTACCACTTTATCGTATTTGGGCATCTCCAGCAGGAACGCTGGGTTGATTTTAGAGAAGAAACCAGCCTGTATATAGTACGACTCCATCATCACCTCGACCACGTTGTGCTGGCCGGTCTCGGCGTACCTCTTCAGATAATTGTCGATATACTCCTCGGTCTCCTTGAGGCCCTCGTACAGCAGATCTTCCTTATCCTGAAAAATCTCGTACAGCGTACGTTTCGAGATGCCCAACTGCCGGGCTATATCGTCCATCTTTACGCTTTTGATGCCCCTGAGCATGAATTGCTCCATGGCTGTTTTGAGAATTTTGCCTTTCAGTTCTTTCCTATAAAGGGTAAGCATTGCCATAACAGATAACTTTGCTTTGAATTTGAGTACAAAAGTATAAAAAAAAAGTAACAAACTTAATCCTGTTTGATGGTTTTTTATTAATTTTGTGTCAGATAAATTCCAGTTGGTAACAAACAAACAATATTATATTATGGTCAAGATTACTAAAGAGGCCGCTCTCGAATATCACGAGAACGGCAGACCTGGAAAAATTGAGGTCAAACCCACTAAGCCCTTTCACACCCAGACTGACCTGAGCTTAGCTTATTCGCCTGGCGTGGCTTTCCCCTGTCTTGAAATTCAGAATAATCCGGATGATGCTTACAAGTATACTGACAAAGGTAACCTGGTAGCTGTTATCTCTAATGGTACCGCCGTGCTTGGCCTCGGCGACATTGGTGCCCTTAGCGGCAAGCCTGTTATGGAGGGCAAGGGACTGCTCTTCAAGATATACGGAGGCATCGATGTATTTGACATTGAGGTGGCAGAGAAAGACCCGGAGAAGTTCTGCGAGGCTGTAGAGCGCATAGCTCCGTCCTTTGGCGGTATCAACCTGGAGGATATCAAGGCCCCGGAGTGCTTCTATATAGAGGAGAGACTGAAGAAGAACCTGGACATACCTGTGATGCACGACGACCAGCACGGCACGGCCATCATCAGTGCTGCCGGACTGAAGAACGCCCTTGAGGTAGCTGGCAAGGACATCTCCAAGGTACACATCGTGGTCAATGGTGCCGGTGCAGCCGCTATTAGCTGCACCAAGTTGTACGTGGCCCTGGGCGCACGCAAGGAGAATATCGTAATGCTCGACTCCAAGGGTGTTATCACCTCTGACCGTACTAACCTGACCCCGCAGAAGGCTCTCTTTGCCACCGACCGCCGCGATGTACATACCCTGGAAGAGGCTATTAAGGGCGCCGATGTCTTTGTGGGTCTGTCTAAGGGAAATGTTCTGTCGCAGGACATGATACGCTCTATGGCTGCCAACCCTATCGTGTTTGCCCTGGCCAACCCCGTGCCTGAGATAAGCTACGAGGATGCCATGGCCAGCCGTCCCGACGTGCTGATGTCTACCGGCCGAAGCGACTACCCCAACCAGATAAACAACGTTATAGGGTTCCCCTACATCTTCAGAGGCGCGCTCGACGTACATGCACGCGCCATCAATGAGGAGATGAAGATGGCCGCTGTAAAGGCTATAGCCGACCTGGCCAAACAGCCTGTTCCCGATGTGGTTAACGAGGTATATCATGTTAACGAGCTCACATTTGGCCCCAGCTACTTTATACCGAAGCCCGTTGACCCCCGACTGATAACCGAGGTAAGTGCCGCCGTGGCCAAGGCTGCCATAGAGAGTGGCGTGGCCCGCACCACCATTACCGACTGGGACGCATACAAGGATCGCCTGCGCCAGTTGCTTGGCCAGGAGACCAAGCTCACCCGCAACCTGCACGCCACGGCAGCCATGCACCCACAGCGTGTGGTATTTGCCGAGGGCGGGCACCCCACGATGATGAAGGCTGCCGTCCAGGCTTTTCAGGAGGGCATCTGCCAACCCATCCTGTTGGGCAACCCCGACCGTCTGTCCCGTCTGGCCAACCGCCTAAAGCTCGACCTCACCCATATCGAGATTGTTGACATGCGTGCCGACAAGGAGCAGGGCCGCCGTGCTACCTATGCCAAGCACTTAGCTGAGAAGCGCGCCCGCCAAGGCTACACCTTCGAGGAGGCTTACGACAAGATGTACGAGCGCAACTACTTCGGTATGTCTATGGTGGAGCAGGGCGATGCTGACGCATTTATTACAGGTCTTTATACCAAGTATTCTAACACCATAAAGGTAGCCAAGGAAGTGGTAGGCATACAGCCTGAGTACAATACGTTTGCCACCATGCACATACTGAATACCAAGAAGGGTACCTACTTCATCGCAGATACGCTCATTAACCGTCATCCGGATCAGAATGTACTCTACGATATAGCCCGACTTAGCTCTAAGGCTGTCAAGTTCTTCAATGTAGACCCCGTGATAGCCATGATAAGTTATTCTAACTTCGGCACCGACGAGGTGGGCAGTCCGCAGAAAGTACATGCCGCCGTGGCTCAGCTGCAGCACGACTTCCCTGACATGGCAGTAGACGGTGAAATGCAGGTGAACTTCGCTCTGAACAAGGAGCTACGCGATGACAAGTATCCGTTTAACGCACTAAAGGGCAAGGATGTCAACACACTGATATTCCCCAACATGAGCAGTGCCAATGGTAGCTACAAACTGCTGCAGGCCCTTGACCCAGATGCCGAGATTATCGGCCCCATTCAGATGGGTCTGAACAAGCCTATACACTTCACCGATTTCGAGAGTTCGGTACGCGACATCGTTAACATCACCGCTGTGGCTGTTATAGATGCTTACGTAGAGAAAATAAAGACCAAGGGGCTCTAATTTGCTGACCCTCACGGCTGTCAGGCCGACCACTTACCAAGTCCTGCCATCATGTCTATGCGACACTGGTGGCAGGACTTGCTGTTTATGGGAGCCACACTCGCTACAGGACTGGGTGCCCGCAGTTCGACATAGATGCCTATAGGCTTTAGGGCTAACATTCTCCTATCTATCCACAGCCATCCGCGGATGCATCCAAAGGTTGGGGACGTAGATACGGAAGTTGAGAACATGCGTCCGAAAGTTAGGGATGTACATTCTAAGCCTTTGGATGGAGCGGGAGACGGTGTGCACGGAGGAGGTTGCCATCGGGCGCATCAGGGAAGCCAACAGGGGCCTAATAATCACCCAGAATAAAAAAACAGGAAAAAACAGGGGACCTTGTGAAACTTTCAGGGCACTTGAAACGTCTTATCTATAAAAACCTACTATTAATTTACGGATATGTTACTAAGTACAACACCGACCATAGAGGGTCATCCAATTAAGGCGTACAAGGGCGTTGTTTCGGGCAATGTCATCATTGGAGCCAATTTCGTGAAAGATTTTTTAGCCGGAATACGTGATGTGATAGGCGGGCGCAGCGGCAGCTATGAGAAAGTGCTCCGCCAGGCTAAGGAGAAAGCCATCAACGAGATGGTGGCCGATGCCGTAAGTATGGGCGCCAACGCCATCGTGGGCATTGACTTTGACTACGAGACCGTAGGGGCCAACGGGTCTATGATTATGGTTGCCGTCAGCGGTACAGCCGTAGAACTCTGACCCACAGAAACGACGCTATTGCATACAGGCCACGCCGCCATTACCCCAGTTGACATGGGGGATGGGACGTGGCCTTATACATTATTTAATATATGCGCGCACGATGAGATGGCACATTTAACGTTTTTCATAGTGCCCATGGCAAAAAAAAAAGTAATTTTGCATACGCAAAACAACAATAGCTATGCACACATCAGAACTTATATTTTTTGCCAGTTTCATCGTTTTCATCGTGGTCATTCTGCTGGTAGACATGCTGGTCATAGACCGCAAGGCCCATGTGGTGTCTATCCGCGAGGCGGGAACCTGGACAGCCGTATGGATAGTATTGGCCCTGCTGTTTGGGGTGTTCCTGTGGTTTCACGGTGACCTGATACATGGCATACACACCTACGAAGACCTGCAGGAAGTAACGCGGCGCTACGCATCGCACCTCAACCTGACGGGGCACAGCCTGGCCAGTGGTATAGAGATGTACCGGCACAACATGGCCATGGCCTACATCACGGGCTATCTTATCGAGAAGATGCTCTCGGTAGACAACCTGTTCGTGATGATGATGATTTTCACCTCCTTTCAGGTTCGTAACACAGAGTATCAGCACGTGCTCAACTGGGGAATATTCGGTGCCATCATAATGCGTTTCATCTTTATCTTCGCAGGGGCTGCCATCATCAGCAAGTTTGAGTGGCTGCTCATGGTGTTCGGCTTTTTCCTGCTATACAGTGCCGTGAGCATGTTTCTGAACCGCAATAAGAAAGAGACGGTCGACGTGACCCACCACCCCATCGTCCGCTTCCTGTCCAAGCACTTCAGGGTATATCCCCAGTTTGCCGGCGACCACTTCCTGGTTAAGGCGGTGAAGACCGGCGACAGCTACCAGTTAGTGGAACGCCACCAGCATGGGCTGTGGCACATCACCCCGCTGTTGATAACGGTAGTGGTCATCGAGCTGAGCGACTTGCTATTTGCCTTTGACAGCATACCAGCCGTATTCTCGGTCTCGCTCGACCCCTATGTTGTCTTTTTCTCCAACATCTTCGCCATTTTAGGACTGCGGGCCATGTTTTTCCTGCTCGCAGCCATCGCAGACCGCTTCCGCTACCTCAAGACGGGCGTATGTCTGCTCTTGCTGTTTATCGGAGTCAAACTTATCATCGGCCAGTTTGCCCATATCGACAATGTGTGGTCACTGGTGTTCATCCTCGTGGTACTGGTGGGCAGTATCGTGCTCTCGGTGTTGATACCGGCCAAGAAGCCAGAAGGCGAAGTTACTGACAAATAAGCAGATAAGAGCATGGGGCAAGCTACTAAGCGCGCCATCATCCGTATCGAGGACGGTGCATGTACCGGCAGTCCGTGCAGGCTGCACAGCCCTTTCTCGCTCAGCCTGTATGATGGCTGCCAGTATGCCATCGTGGGCCGCAATGGTGCCGGTAAGTCGCTGTTAGTAGACATTCTGCGTGGCCGTCGTAGCCTGCAGATACCCCAGCCTTACTATGACTTCGGCCCCGATGCTAAGGAGTACGTGGCCGACAACATCCAGTACATCGCCTTCAGAGACTCGTATGGCAGCGCCGACCGTAACTACTATATGGACCAGCGCTGGAACTCGCAGGAGATAGACCCTGACACCCCTACGGTGGGCGACCTGCTTGACCGGGCCTTTGCAGCCTCGGGCCAGCCCACAGAGGAACGCGTCCAACTACGAAACCAGTTGTACGACCTGTTCCAAATGCAACCGCTGTTGGACAAGTACGTTATACTGCTGTCCAGTGGCGAACTGCGTAAGTTTATATTAATCAAGGCCCTGTTCAAGCAGTCCAAGGTGCTCATAATAGACAATCCCTTCATCGGGCTCGATGCCGAGAGCCGCCAGCTACTGGCCACACTCCTGCGTACCATGGTCAGCCAGACAGGGCTCATGCTGATATTGGTGCTGGCCAAGGCAGCCGATATACCCGATTTTATCACCCATGTCGTAGAGGTGCGCGAGGGTACGGTGATGCCCACGCTGACGCGGGCCGAGTACCTATCGGCCCATACACCGATAGCTCCTCCTGTGCTGAGCCCAGTCAAGCGCCAGGCCCTGATAGACCTGCCACCCCGCACCATCGACTACCATGCCACCGAGGTGGTCAGGCTCAACCGGGTAAGCATACGCTATGGCACCCGAACCATTCTGAAAGACCTGTCGTGGGTGGTGCGCAACAGGGAGCGCTGGGCCCTGCGCGGCGAGAACGGCGCGGGCAAAAGTACGCTACTCTCCATCGTGTATGCCGACAATCCCCAGAGCTATGCCTGCGACATAGCCCTCTTTGGCAGGCAGCGCGGTTCGGGCGAGAGCATTTGGGAAATCAAGAAACACATCGGCTACGTGTCGCCCGAGATGCACCGTGCCTACCAGCGCGACATGGCCGCCATCCGTATTGTGGCCAGCGGTCTCAAAGACTCCATCGGGCTGTACACAGCACCCAAGGAGAGCGAGTACGGCCAATGCCGGTGGTGGATGGAGCTGTTCGGGATAGGCTCGTTGGCCGAACGGTCGTTTATGTCGCTGTCAAGCGGACAGCAGCGGCTGGTGCTGCTGGCACGGGCATTTGTCAAAGACCCAGAATTACTGATATTAGATGAGCCGCTGCATGGACTGGACGAGCAGAACAGCCAGATGGTAAAAGAAATTATCAACGCCTTCTGCCTACGTAGCAATAAGACGTTGATAATGGTTACTCACTATGATGACGAGTTACCCGCATGTATCACAGACACGCTGGTACTCAAACGTAATCGCTGACACTACACTCCTGAGTACTTACGCAGGGCACCCAGCAGTTCATTGTTTTCATTCTTGGTGCCCACAGTGATGCGCAGGCAGTTGCCACACAGGCTCACCTTGGTACGGTTGCGCACGATGATGCCCTCGCGCACCAGGTAGTCGTAGATGGCTTGGGCATCGGTGACCTTAGCTAAGAAGAAGTTGGCATCAGTAGGATAAACACCGATACAGCAGGGCAACTCGCTGAAAGCATTTGCCAACTGCGTACGCTCGGCCAGCAGGATGCGAACCCACTGGTCTACGGCGTAGGGGTCGGCCAGCATGTCAAGTGCCTTCTGCTGAGTCAGGTAGTTAATATTATACGGATACTTGACCTTATTAAACAGCCCGATGATGTCCTTGCTGGCAAAGGCCATGCCCAGCCGGATGGCCGCGCAGCCCCATGCCTTGCTCATGGTGTTCAGCACTATCAGGTTGGGATACTTGGCTATCTCCGTGCGGAACGGCTTGGCCGCCGAGAAGTCACTGTAAGCCTCGTCGACCACCACGATGCCCTCGAAACGCTGCAATACGCGTTCTATCTCCTGACGGTTGATGTCGTTGCCGGTAGGGTTATTGGGGCTGCAAATCCAGATAAGTTTAGTATGGTCGTCACAGGCCACAAGGAGTTTGTCGGCCGTAATCTGGAAGTGGCTGTCTAACAGCACCCGACGGTATTCTACATCGTTGATGTCAGCACAGACCTGGTACATACCGTAAGTAGGTTCGATGGCCACCACATTGTCTACCTGCGGGTTACAGAAAATGCGGTAGCAGAGGTCGATGGCTTCGTCGGAACCATTACCCAGGAAGATGTGATCAGCACCAACGCCCTTGACGGTAGCCAGGCGCGCCTTGACATCCTCCTGAAGAGGGTCTGGGTAACGGTTAAGCGGCTTGTTGTATGGATTCTCGTTGGCATCGAGGAAGACGTGGGCGGCATGACCGGAATACTCATTGCGCGCACTGCTGTATGGCGCCAGGTTCCATATATTCTTACGTACTAATTGCTCCAGTGGTTTCATTTCTTCACGTTTTGCAGACGCACCCGCATAGCATTGGCGTGTGCCTCTAATTGTTCGTTGGTCGCCATGGTAACCACGGCTTTGCCGATAGAGTCTATTCCCTCGGCGGTAAGGTGTTGGAAGGTTACCTTGCGACAATAGCTGTCCAGGTTGACGCCATTGTAGGCCATGGCATAGCCGTGGGTGGGCAGCGTATGGTTAGTGCCACTCGCATAGTCGCCAGCACTCTCGCAGGCCAATGGGCCCAAGAACACACTGCCGGCATTGACCACGCGGGCAGCTAACTGCTCGTAGTCCTCGGTAGCCAAAATCAGGTGCTCGGGAGCATAGGCATTGCTTAGGGCTATGGCCTCGGCTGTATCGTGTACCAATACAAACTTGCTGTTGGCCAGCGCCGCCAAGGCTATCTCCTTACGGGGAAGTACAGCCACCTGCTTAGTTAGTTCGGCGTTGACCTCGCAAAGCATGTCGGCCGACGTGGTGATGAGGATAACCTGCGAGTCTACGCCATGCTCGGCCTGCGACAACAGGTCGGCCGCCACAAAGACAGGGTTGCTGTGCGCGTCGGCTATGACGCATACCTCTGAAGGTCCGGCAGGCATGTCGATGGCCACATCGGTAAGCGACACCTGCTGTTTGGCCGCCATGACATACTGGTTGCCTGGCCCGAAAATCTTATAGACCTTGGGCACACTCTCCGTACCGTACGCCATAGCGCCTATGGCCTGCACGCCGCCTATCTTGTATATCTGCGTAACACCCACTATCTTGGCGGCCATCAGTATCACGGGGTTTACCTTTCCCTCGCGATTGGGGGGCGTACAGAGTACTATCTCCCTGCACCCCGCTATGACGGCTGGCGTGGCCAGCATGAGCACGGTAGAGAACAAGGGGGCTGTGCCACCTGGGATGTACAGTCCCACCTTGTCAATGGGTATGCTCTTCTGCCAACAGGTTACCCCAGGGCAGGTTTCTACCTGCTGTGAGGAAAATCGCTGTGCTGCATGAAAGGTATATATATTATGGTAAGCCAGGCGGAGAGCCTTCTTCAGACTCTCGTCGACCATAGCCTCGGCCTCGGCCATCTCCTGGTCCGATACGCGGAGGCTGTCTATCTGTGCGTGGTCAAACTGCAGCTCGTAGCGGCGTACTGCCTCGTCGCCATGAGTCTTTACATCGTCTAAAACAGTGCTGACTGTATGGGCCAGCTGCATCGTGTCAAGATGCGGGCGTACCACTATCTTAGCCCAATCGGCCTGGGCGGGATAGCTGTATAGCTCGCCAAAACTCATCGCATCACTCATTTATATATATGTTAATTCTATCAATCACAAAATCATCTTCTCTATCGGGGTGACCAGGATGCCCTGTGCGCCCAGTTCCTTCAGTTTGCCGATAATCTCCCAGAAACGCTTCTGGTCCAGCACGGTGTGTACCGAACACCAAGCCTGGTCGGCCAAGGGAATGATGGTGGGACTCTTCAGGCCCGGCAGCACACTGATGATGTCGTCCAGCCGCTCCTTGGGTACATTCATACGGACATACTTCTTGTCCTCGGCGTTCTTAACGGCCGCGAAGCGGAAAAGCATCTCCTGCAGTACCTTGCGCTTATCGGCGTCCATGCCCTTGTTACCTATCAGCAGTGCCTCGCTCTTCATGACAACCTCCACTTCACGCAGGTTGTTGCTCACGAGGGTAGACCCACTGCTCACGATGTCAAAGATGGCATCGGCCAGACCTATTCCCGGCGAAATCTCGACACTGCCGGTAATAACGTGTATCTCGGCCTGTATATGGTTGTCGGCCAGGAACTTCTCTAATATGATGGGATATGAGGTGGCTATCTTCTTGCCGTTAAACCAGGTGAGCCCTGGATAGTCAATGTCCTTGGGGATGGCTAACGACAGCCGGCACTTACTGAAACCTAAGCGGGAGATGATGTCGGCGCTCTCGCCACGCTCTACAAACTCGTTCTCGCCCACTACTCCAAGGTCGGCTACACCGCTGGCCACGCTCTGCGGAATGTCATCGTCGCGCAGGTACAACACTTCGACGGGAAAATTGGACGCCTGAACCAACAGGGTACGCTTGGTGGCACTTATCTTGATGTCGGCCTCGGCCAATAGGAACATAGTATCATCGTATAGACGACCTTTGGACTGAACTGCAATTCGTAACATAAGTATAATGGTATATATTGACTATCATAAAAATTGTAATGCAAAAGTATGAAAAATGTTCCATGTGTGCAAATTATGTAGTAACTTTGTATCACTTATGGGAGCATACAAATATTTATACTGTTTTCTTGCATGCGTTCTGGTTAGTTGTCAGGGCGAGAAGAAACAAGAGCTCACGCCATGGGGCAGCACGCTCCAGGCCAGCGCCGACTCTGTGTCGACCGACTATACATTCAACGACATCCTTAATAATGGCGAAATCATCATGCTTACACTCTCCGGGCCACAGACTTACTACGAGTACCACGGCCGGGGCCTGGGTACGCAGTACCTCCTCTGTGAGAAATTTGCCCAATCAATCGGCGTATCTCTCCGCGTTGAGGTCTGTCGCGACACAGCAGAACTCGTCAAGCGCCTGCGTAATGGCGAGGGCGACATTGCAGCCCTGCCGCTACCCCACTTTACCCGCGGCGTAAAATTCTGTGGAGTGCGGTATCCGAAGGAACAGACCAGCTGGGCTGTAGAGGAGAGCAACACGGCCCTGGCCGACACGCTGAACAAGTGGTTCAGGCCTGCGCTCATCACCCAGATAGCCAAGGAGCAAGAGTTTGTACTCTCTACCCGCAGTATCACTCGCCATGTATATTCGCCCATGCTCGACAGTCGGGCCGGCATCATCTCTAAATACGACCACCTGTTCCAGAAATATGCCCCGGTGGCTCGCGTGGACTGGCGGCTCATGGCGGCACAATGTTATCAGGAGTCTACGTTTGACCCGAGGGCTCGCTCATGGGCAGGAGCCTGCGGCCTGATGCAGATAATGCCCGAGACGGCCGACCACATAGGCGTTTCGCGTGCGCAGCTGTACGAGCCGGAAGCCAACATAGCCGCGGCGGCCAAATACATAGATCAACTGAGCAGCCGGTTCCGTGACGTGCCCGACAAGATGGAGCGTATCAGTTTTGTACTGGCCAGCTACAACGGTGGCTACCATCACATACGCGACGCCATGGCCCTGACGCACAAGTATGGGCGCAACCAGCACAGCTGGCGCGATGTATCGGGCTACGTTCTGGGCTTGCGCGACCCGCGTTACTACACTGACCCCATCGTGAAGTATGGCTACATGCGTGGCGGCGAGACCGTAGACTATGTAGAGCGTATCCACGCCCGCTGGGCCCAATACCGCGGTTCGGCCAGCGTGAGTACCTTTAAGGGTGCATATGGTTCGTTAGAGCCGCAACGGGCTACTAAGAAGTACCGCTTCCATCTGTAGGTGTGGGCGGTACCCGGAGTGGGGCGACAAGGTATGCGGGGAGGCCAAAGGCCATCGGACAATAAAAAAAATACGTTCCGCGTTAAACCTAAGCCGGCTGCCTGCGTCCTATAAGTAAACAGAAGCAAAATTTTTATACCCTTTAAAAGACAAGAAAAGTATGAGAAAGTTATTGATGACACTCGCAGCCATGCTGCTGGTAGCCAATGCAGCCATGGCACAGGACACTAAGGTTAACAAACAGATGCCCTCTAAGGCAGATATGGCCAAGCACCGCACCGAGATGATGGCCAAGAAATACAATCTGGATGACAACCAGAAAGCTAAGCTGCTGGAACTTAACACCAAGTATGCCAACCAGTTTGGCCCTATGCGCGGCCACAGGCCAGGTGCTCAGCAGATGGGGTGCTGCAAACAGCAGAAACCCGGCTGTGCCAACTGCGAAAAGGGCAAGGCCACTAAGGAGAAAAGCTGTTGCAAGGCTCAGAAGGCAGGTGACAACCAATCTCAAGCTAAGAAGCGCCCCAAACTTACAGAGGAGCAGAAAGCAGAAAGACAGAAGCGCTTCCAGGAGATGAAGGCTAAGCGCGAGGCCTATGTTAACGAGCTGAAGTCTATCCTGAGCGAGGAACAGCTGAAGCAGTTCAACGCCGACAGCCAGAAGATGCAGGGCCGTCAGCACTACAACAAGAAATAATACAGAGGTGCCGCATGGCATGGCCCGGTTACAGTCGCCATCAGCCATCGCCGCTCCCACAAACACCAAGCCTCATGCCCATCTCGGGCATGGGGCTTTTTCGTAGCTGGCTACTATCATGTAGGGTGTGGGAGCGGTCGCCCCATTTAAAAGTAAAAAAGTGGAAAGGTAAAAGGGTAAAAAGCGCGGGGGCGGCGAGCTACTCCACGATAATTGGAATTATCACCCAATTTGTGGAGACCGGCCTTTTCAAACGTGGGAGCCATCTTTAGCACACTGGGAACCATCTTTAGAAGTCTAAAGGTCATCATTTTCGTTTCCTGCGATGGCTGTTGACCTAACAAGGGCTGTTTTTGGACTGCACTTTTTACTCTTTTACCTTTTCAATTTTTTACTTTTCGATGCAAAGGCCGGTCTTTTTATTTCCCACGTTTCCCTTTAACCCGAAGAAGAGAGACCACAAGCTGCGCTGCTTACCTTTTTACTCTTTTATTTTCTTACTCTTAACGGCAGGAGCGGACTCCCCAACCTGCCCTCATGCGCAGGGCTCTCTGGCTGATGGCAATCCTCTTTTGCGTCACAATGACAAAAAAGGCAGCGGTTTATTTCAGAATACCTCTGATTTTGCGTAACTTTGCAGTCATAAAACTATAATATATTAACATAATGAAAACTATCACATTTGCTACACTGGTTGCAGCCGCCATGTTAACAGGCTGCAGCTCAAGCAAGACTATAGCCCCTTTGACATCGCTTGCCGGTGAGTGGACTATCGAAAAAATTGACGGAAATGCCATTGACAAGAAAGCCGGCGACGAAGTACCGTTTATGGGCTTTGACACCACAGCGAAGCGTATCTATGGCAACACCGGATGCAACAGCCTGACTGGCGAGTTGAAGGCTGACAATGGCAAGATAAACCTGGACAACATGGGCAGTACACGGATGATGTGCGCCGATATGACCAACGAGCGCAAGGTGCTTGAAGCGCTGGGCAAGGTAAAGGGCTACGAGATAGATGCCAAGGGCAATCTGCTGCTGACCAATGCGCAGGGCAAGGAAGTGATATTACTGGTCAAGAAGAAGTAAGGAGACTGTGAAATGAATAGAACTCAACTTACAGCGCTGGTGGCCGAGAAGACCGGTGCCACCAAGGCTCAGGCCAGTGCGTACGTCAATGCCGTACTGGGAACCATAGCCGACAATATCTGTGATGGCGACGGCGAGGTGGCCATCCCCGACTTCGGCCGGTTCTACGTTAAGAATGTGCCAGCCCGCACGGGTGTCAACCCAGCCACTGGCGAAAAGATAGAGATAGAGGCTCACGACAAGGTGGTCTTCAAGTGCTCTGACAACATAGCCATCTACAGCCGCAAGCATCCGGCTGAGTAACAGAAACATAGTAACAGAAAGCCGCTTCGGTACCCTGACGGGCGAAGCGGCTTTCTTGTATCCTGTATTTACTTCTTGCCTATCGACTTGAGCCACTTGAGCGGCTTCTTGAGGATAGCCCCTATTCCATTATTGTCATTCCGGGGCTCCGGCTTCTTGCCATCGCGCTTGGGGGCAGCCTGCGAAGTCTTCACCTTGGCTGCTTCGCGCTTGCCATCGACGCCACCCTCTGGACGGCGGTTGTGGCGAGGCTTGTTGCGGTGCTTGGGCTTGCCATCGCCACCCTTACGCTCTGGCAGCTTGCCGTCAGTGGGCTGTTTGGGTGTGTCGCCCTCCTGCCGTTCGGCTGGTTTGCGGCCGCCACGCTGGCCCTGACGCTTGGGTCTACGGGGCTTGTCGCCCTTATTGTCAGCTTGAGACTGAGCGTTATCATTAATTTTAGCGGGCTGATTATCGGCCGTCTCTTTGCGAGGCTTGCGGCGATGCGCATTGGTATCGCGATCCTTACGGCGGATAGACTTGGCCTTGGGGCGACCCACCTTGTACTCAGGGCCATCGGTCATACCCTCGGGCATGGGGTTCTTAGGTATCTCCTTACCGAGGAATTTCTCTATATCCTTAAAGGCGGCTATATCCAACTCGCTCACTAAGGTAACGGCCACACCATCGCGGTCGGCACGAGCGGTTCGGCCGATGCGGTGAACGTAGTCCTCGGAGTCGTGAGGTACATCGTAGTTGATAACCATAGCTATGTCATCAATGTCTATGCCTCGGGCCACGATGTCGGTAGCCACCAGCACATCTATCTGCCCGCTCTTAAACTTGAACATGATGTCATCGCGCTCGGCCTGAGACAGGTCAGAGTGCATTTCACCGACAGATACCTTGGCCTTGGACAGCGCGCGGCTCACCTCCTTGACCTTGGTCTTCTTGCCACAGAAGATGATGACGCGCTTGAGCTCATCTTTCTTGAACATGGCCTTGATTATGCCTAACTTCTGTGGCTCGTAGCACACATAGGCACTCTGCTTAATCTTCTCGGCAGGCTTGCTGACAGCCAACTTGATGACCACGGGGGCTTTAAGGAGCGACTTGGCCAACTCCTCTATCTTATTGGGCATGGTAGCCGAGAACATGACCACCTGGCAGTTGGCTGGGAGCAGTTTGGCGATGGAGAGTATGTCCTCAGAGAAGCCCATGTCGAGCATGCGGTCGGCCTCGTCAAGTACGAAGAACGACGTACGGCTCAGGTCTACATTACCTATATTAATATGGCTTATGAAGCGCCCCGGGGTGGCTATCACCACGTCGGCACCCATACGCAGTCCCTTAGTCTCCTGGTCAAAGCGGTTACCGTCGTTGCCACCATAAACGGCCACGCTGCTCACTCCGTTGAGATAGTAGCCAAAGCCCTGAAACGCCTGGTCAATCTGCTGGGCCAGTTCGCGTGTGGGCGACATGATAAGACAGTTAATAGAGTCCTCTGGATAACCTCCGTCATCGAGTTTGGAAAGGATAGGCAGCAGGTAAGCAGCAGTCTTACCGGTTCCAGTCTGAGCCACGCCCAGCACGTCCTTCCCACTTAAAATTTCAGGGATACATTTTTCCTGAACAGGTGTACACTCTTCAAAATGCATATCATAGAGTGCATCCAACACGTTGTTGTTTAAATCTAATTCGTCAAAATACATAATTCTACACTTTTGGGCAGCGCCGCAGTCATCACTCTAATTGGGCGCCTGCCTGTAACAGAAATAAGCCACGAGGGCAAAAAGTATATTGGGTACCCATGCAGCCAGCATAGGTGGAAAGCCTGCATTGATAGCAAACGTCGATGAGACTGTCTGTAGCATAATGTAGGTAAAACTGAGTGCCAGGCCGATACCGAGATACAGGCCCATGCCGCCCTTGCGCTTGCGTGAGGAGAGAGAGAAGCCGATAATGGTAAGAATGAACGAGGCAAACGACGAGGCGATACGTTTGTGATACTCGACCTGGTACTGGACCACGTTGCTGCTACCACGGTTTATCTGCTTGGAGATATAGTCCTTGAGTTCAGGACTGGTAAATGTCTCCTGCTGTCCGCGGGAGTACACCAAGTCTGTAGGCTCCATCTGGATGATGGTGTCGCACTTGACGCCGCTCTCTATATGCTCCCGAAGACCCTTCAGGCGACGTATCTTCCAGTTGCGCACAGTCCAATGATACTTAGTATCCGAAATAGTGTCATACTGAATCTCCATGGCGGTCATGTGGCTTACGAGCTTCTTGTTCTCAAACTTGTCAAGAGAGAAGCCGTAGCCCTTCTTCATATTATTATCGTAGTGCTGGATGTAGGCAATGATGCCCTTGCCCACTTGGAGCTGCACATTCTCAGCAGAGGTGATATTAGTCTTGTTCTTGTACTTGACCTCGAAGTTCTGGCGAATCACGGTGCCATGGGGAATGACATAGGCACTGAGGTAGTAAGAGAGCATGGCTATCAGCACGCACGAGAACATGTACGGGCGGAGCAGCCGCTTGAACGATACACCCGCAGCCAGCATGGCCACTATCTCAGAGTTGCCCGCCAGCTTAGAAGTGAAGAAGATGACGGCTATAAAGACAAACAGCGGACTGAACAAGTTGGAGAAATAGGGTACAAAGTTGGCATAGTAGTCAAAGACGATGGCTCGCAGTGGCGCGTGGTATTCGGCGAACTTGTTCAGGTTCTCGTTGACATCAAACACGATGGCCAGCGAGATGATAAGCATGATGGCGAAGACATACGTGCCAATGAACTTGACGATAATATAGCGATCCAACCGTTTTAGATAGCGCGAGGGGGCCAATATACGTAGCCAGCCCAACCGCCGGGCTACCCACCGGGCACCCTTACGCAGCCGGGCGGTATGCCGGAACAGCCATGCCAACAGCACATGGAGCCATACCGGATGCCTGCTCAGCCACCGCTCTATCCGGTAACGCTGGCGGTGTTGCCGCAGTTGTCTATAATCCACCATACTATATTCTCCTTCCTAATTGGTCGATAACGCTGTCCTTCCAATGGGCAAAGTCGCCCTGCTCAATGTGGGCGCGGGAATCAGAAACGAGGCGCAGGTAGAAGGCGAGGTTATGGATGCTGGCTATCTGCATGGCCAACAGCTCCTGGGCCTTGAACAGGTGATGCAGGTAAGCCTTCGTATAGATGGTATCGACCTCGCACCCATCTGGGTCGATGGGCGAGAAGTCCATCTCCCACTTCTTGTTGCGCATGTTCATGGTACCTTGATAGGTAAAGAGCATGGCGTTGCGTCCATTGCGAGTCGGCATGACACAGTCGAACATGTCTACACCCCGGGCGATGGCCTCCAGTATGTTCTCGGGGGTTCCCACGCCCATCAGGTAACGCGGCTTGTCCTTGGGAAGTATGTCGTTGACTACCTCAATCATCTCGTACATCACCTCCTTGGGCTCGCCAACTGCCAGGCCGCCAATGGCGTTGCCATCGGCTCCCTTGTCGGCCACAAACTTAGCCGCCTCGGTACGCAAGTCCTTATAGGTACAGCCCTGGACTATCGGGAACAGGCTCTGCTCGTACCCGTACAACGGCTCAGTTTCATTGAACCGCTTAATGCATCTGTCCAGCCACCGCTGGGTAAGCCCCAGACTCTTCTTGGCATATGCGTAGTCGCTCTTGCCCGGCGGGCACTCGTCAAGAGCCATCATGATGTCGGCCCCGATGATACGCTCGGTATCCATGACATTCTCGGGAGTGAAGAAGTGCTTAGAGCCATCTATGTGAGACCTGAACTCGCAGCCCTCTTCACGCAACTTGCGGATGCCGGTCAACGAGAAGACCTGAAAGCCCCCACTGTCAGTCAGAATGGGTCGCTCCCAGCCGTTAAAGCCATGCAGGCCACCCGCCGCACGTAGCACCTCCAAGCCCGGACGCAGGTATAGATGATAGGTGTTGCCCAGTATAATCTGGGCCTTGACCTGCTCGCGCAGTTCGCTGAAGTGTACGCCCTTAACGGTACCACAGG
This sequence comes from Prevotella sp., assembly GCA_022769285.1. GTDB lineage: Bacteria > Bacteroidota > Bacteroidia > Bacteroidales > Bacteroidaceae > Prevotella. The sequence goes on along the minus strand of JALEKD010000023.1, from coordinate 66,351 downwards.
TACCTACAGGCATGAATATGGGCGTCTTAATCTGACCATGGGCGGTAGTGATGATACCCGTACGGGCATCACTTGCCGTATCGGTATGTTGCAGTTGGAATGTCATATCAGCCGTTGTTCTTCGTATCTGTATCTATGTCAAACTTTACGGGATGGGGCACCAGCTCATCGAGTAGGGCAAAATCCCATACATCCTGGATGTTCTCTACATAGTGGAATGTAACGCCCTCCAGGTACATAGCAGGTATCTCCTCGATGTCCTTGCGGTTCTCGGCACACATCACGATGTCCGTGATACCGGCGCGCTTGGCTGCCAGGATTTTCTCCTTGATGCCGCCTACGGGGAGAACCTTTCCGCGCAGCGTAATCTCGCCCGTCATGGCCGTATTCTTACGCACCTTGCGCTGGGTGATGGCCGAGGCTATCGAGGTGGCTATGGTAATGCCTGCCGACGGGCCATCCTTGGGTACCGCCCCTTCTGGCACATGGATGTGGATGTTGTACTGGTCAAAAATGCGATAGTCTATGTTGAGCCGGTCAGCATGAGCCTTGACGTACTCCAATGCTATAACAGCGCTTTCCTTCATTACGTCACCCAGGTTGCCCGTGAGGGTGAGCTTGCCAGCACGGCCCTTGCTCAGCGAGGTCTCAATAAACAGAATCTCGCCACCCACGCTGGTCCAGGCCAGGCCGGTAACCACACCGGCATAGTCATTGCCTTGGTAAATGTCGCGATAGAAAGGTGGTTTGCCCAAGAGACTCTCCAAATCCTTGGGCGCAATTTTCTTCAAGGGCAACTTGGCGTCCTTGGCCATCTGATAGGCCATCTTGCGAAGTGCCTTGTTGATCTGTTTCTCCAATTGCCGGACGCCACTCTCGCGCGTGTACCTTTCTATAATGGTCTCCAGCGCCGCCTTGGTAAAGGTGGGTTTCTCGCCGACGGTGGTAAATCCATTATTCTCTAACTCGCGTGGCACCAAGTGGCGCTTGGCTATCTCTATTTTCTCCTCGGTGATGTAGCCACTGACCTCTATAATCTCCATGCGGTCAAGCAGCGGCCTGGGAATGGTGTTGAGCTCGTTGGCAGTGGCTATGAACATGGCCTTGGACAAGTCGTAGTCCACGTCGAGGTAGTTGTCGTGGAAGGCGTTGTTCTGCTCGGGGTCGAGCACCTCAAGAAGCGCCGAGGAAGGGTCGCCGTTGAGCGTATTCTGTGTTATCTTGTCTATCTCGTCAAGGATAAACACGGGGTTAGAAGAGCCAGCCTTCTGGATGCCCTTGATGATACGGCCGGGCATAGCTCCGATGTAGGTACGGCGGTGACCACGTATCTCAGACTCGTCATGGAGACCACCCAGGGACATGCGCACATACTTGCGACGCAGGGCGGCGGCGATACTCTTGCCCAGGCTGGTCTTGCCCACACCGGGAGGGCCGTAAAGACAGATGATAGGTGACTTGAGGTCGCCACGGAGTTTGAGGACGGATATGTATTCGAGGATGCGCTCCTTAACCTTCTCCATGCCGTAGTGGTCGTGATCCAGTATGCGGCGGGCACGCTTCAAGTCTAAGTCGTCCTGGGTGTACTCGCCCCAAGGGAGCGACACGTAAGTCTGCAGGTAATTGAGCTGAACGCTATAGTCAGGGCTCTGAGGGTTGAGTGTGTCGAGTTTCTCGAGCTCGCGGTCAAATATTTTGGCCACCTCGGGCGTCCACTTCTTCGTGGCAGCTTTCTCGGCCAGCTCTTTCTTCTCGGGAGAGCCCTCGCCGCGTCCCAGTTCCTCCTTTATATTCTTAATCTGCTGTTGCAGGAAGTATTCGCGCTGCTGCTCGTCCAGCTCTTCACGTGTTTTCATCCTAATCTGCGTTCGCAGCTGCAAGAACTGCAGCTCGCGGTTGAGCAACCTTAACATGTTGAGTGCGCGGTCCATCACGTTGGTTTCCTGGAGCAGCGCCATCTTGTCCTTGACGGCAAAAGGAAGTGTGGTGCAAAGGAAATTAAGGTTGACGACCGGATTCTTGATGTTGTCGATAGAGAACACCATCTCATCGGCCAAGTCCTCGTTCTTATGAATGAACTCCTTGGAAGCAGCCACCAGGTCTACCATGGCCGTGTTGAACGCCTTGTCATTGGGAGCCGGCATTATCTCGGCCCGCTCAGACACCTGGCCGCATAGATAGGGGCGGGTCTTGGTGAGGCTGTCCAGATGGCAGCGGCCGAGTATCTGGAAAATGGCCGTGCTGTTCTCGCTGCCGGGCAGGTCGATACGACGTACCAGCTTGGCATAACAGCCATACTTGTGCAGGTCGGCCTCCTCCGGATGCTCTACCTCGGGCGACACCTGGGCGAAGATGGCTATCTGCTGCCCAGGGTGCTTCTCCAGATAGCTGAGCAACTTGACGCTCTGCTCGCGACCCACCAGGATAGGCGAGATGACCGCGGGAAACACCACCATGTTGCGCGTGGCCAGAATGGGCACCTCGCCCTCGGGGCTGTTGCCGTATAGGGTGCTTATGTCGCCATCGTACTCTGCTATCATCTGTATGGATGCTTTAGTTCTATCTTCCATTATCTTTCTAATCGTTATAAGACACAAAAAATGGCCCCTTTCACGGCCGGGCAGCTTGCCCTAACGGCCGAATGGGCGCAATCAACTGCAAAGGTACTTATTTTTATCCAATTACCGGGGCTTGGAGTCACTTATTTTATATAAATAAGGTGAAAGCAGGCTGTTTATAGCGTTGCAGGAGTGATGTCCTCGGCTACTTTTGTAGAAAACAGGCTGCGCCTCGGCCATCAGAGCAAGTTCGTGGCACTCGGCTTGCACTGTTTTTGCGCCTACAGAGCGCAGGTGGTTTGATAGTTGTGTATCCAGGACATTGTCCCAAGATCTATACCGGCTGCGCTTTCAGCACGCGTGACTCACACGGACATGAGGCCGTGGCCGCCAGTGGAAACAGCATAGACGCCATCAATGTTATTGCCATGGCAAAAACTGTAAAAAAACTTTACATGTTACTGAATATTTATGCAAAGCAAATGGCGACAATGTATAATTATACCGTCGTAACGGCTATTTAGCGGGGCATGACTTTTAAAAAAAATCAACGGGCCAGGACGACTTTGGGGACTTTCGGAGGCCCTTTGGGATATCGCAAAAGCTGTAAAAGTGATAACGCTTTACAAAAACGGCGGTATTTAACAGCTTTTTCGCCCTTATTTTCGGCTCTCACGAGAATGTTTTTTAAGGTTGCCGCGATGGTCATTACAATTCTAATGACCATCGCGAGCGAAAAAATGACGGCTTTCAGACGGTCGGAAAATGAGCATTTTTTCACCGAAGCCATCTCGGTGAGTGTGCAGACGAATTATAGACGACAGAAAAACTCACGCCCGACATTGGAGCGCCTGAAGTGTATATCTATACATTATTAGAAAAATATTTACGATACCGAGTGGCAGATTAATGGTAAAAAGTAGATTTATGAAGGTCGGCCTTTGCATAGCCAGTGGTCACTTTAGCCTTGGCGTAGGGCAATAAAACGGAGTATGGGAGCGTTATATGGGTATGGAGAAAGACTGTTTTACATTTCGCGCGTTCAGCATACGACAGGATAAGTGTGCCATGAAGGTGGGAACCGACGGCGTGCTGCTGGGCGCATGGGCTCCAGGAGGGACGCGCATACTGGATATAGGGACAGGGACGGGGCTGATAGCCCTCATCATGGCTCAGCGCTTCGGTGGGAGCATGATAGACGCGATAGATATAGACGCTGATGCCTGTGAACAGGCCCGGCAGAACGTGGCCGCCAGCCCATTTCCAACTCGCATACACGTATGGCAGAGCGACTTACAGCATTTCTGCTCCCCGAAACCCTACGATGCCATTGTATGTAATCCGCCATTTTTTGTCAACGCCCTCAGGTGTCCAAACAGCAAGCGTACCATGGCCCGCCACACCGATACGCTGTCGCCGCGTGACCTCTTTGCACATGCCTATCGGCTGCTTGCCGACGGGGGGACGCTTGCCCTCATCATACCCACCGACCAGGCCGACGGGTTTGTGGCCGAGAGCATCATAGCGGGATTCTTCGAGAAAGGCAGGGTAAGGATTAAGACCACCGAGCGCAAGGCGGCCAAGCGGTTGCTGCTCAGTTTTACCAAGAAGAGCAGCACGGTGCGTACCGACACCGAGCAGGTGCTCTTCTACGGACAGCAGAAGAGTGAGTGGTACCACGCCCTCACAGCCGACCTATACCTATAGTCCCGCAGCGGCCGTCGTTACCGCGGTGTTTACAGGTTCAGCTTGCGCTGCAGCACCTTGCTCAGTGCCAGCACATTACGTCCCTGCTTGGTAATATCCTCGCGCACGATACTAATCTCGTTAAAAAGTTCGGCGGCAGCACTCTGCAACATATTGGGCATACGGTTGCGCTTGTCGGCATAAGGGTTTACGATGATACGTATGCCCTTTTCCATCAGCTTGACCTCTACATCGGCATCCGTCATCACCGGGTCGCCGTCATAGTGTATCACCCCAGGCTTGCTGCGGTGTATAAAGAGCCGTTTGGTACGGAATGTCTTTATCTTGGAGCTCTTGTCGAGCGTCTTGTTAAACATGTCGATGCTAATCTGCGGTGCCTCCAACAGGTCGAACGGCTCCATGATGATAACGTCCATCAGTCCATCGCTCATAGATGCCTGGGGAGCTATATAGCAGTTGTTGCCATACTGCGAGGCATTGGCGCACGACACCAGGAACGCCTTGTAGGTGGCCGTCCCCTTGTCATCGCGCAGCTCGTAGGTCTCGGGCTGATACTTCAGACCCTCTTCCAGCACCTTCTGCACATAGGTAATGGGGCCGCGCTTGCCAGCCTCGGCAAACTTCTGGCTCACATAGGCATCGAAGCCCATGCCGCAGGTGCAGAAGAACGGGTAACCGTTGATAACGCCGTAGTCCAGGTCGCGTACCTCACAGATATTTATCAGTTCTATTGCCTTGCGCACATTGAGGGGTATCATCAGATGGCGGGCCAGTCCGTTGCCCGACCCACAGGGTATGATGCCCAGCGCGGTCGGCGTATGTACGATGGCCCGGGCCACCTCGTTGACCGTGCCGTCGCCTCCTACGGCCACGCATATATCTACCCCATCGGCAGCCGCCTGACGGGCCATTTTCTCTGCATGGCCAGCATACTCCGTATGGCGGATTTCATAGCTGAACTTGCCGGTGTCGATATATCTATCCACAAGCTCGGGCACAGCCTCTTTACTGGATGTGCCTGATATAGGGTTCATTATGAATAATATTTGCTTCTTCATGCAATTAATCTTTGTGCAAAAATACGAAAAACCAATCCATTAGCCCCCGAATGACCCAATTATTTTTGCCAAACACGTTATTTCTTATAAAGAAACGCCATTTTTAGAGTTTTTTTTGTACCTTTGCAGAAAATTTTGACTAAAACCAAGAGTTTAAAATGGGACAATTACAAGAAAGGTATAAAAAATACCGCGAGCCGCAGAAATATATGGATGCAGGAGTGTACCCTTATTTCAGAGCGATAACCAGCAAACAGGGTCCTGAAGTTGAGATGGACGGTCACAAGGTGCTCATGTTCGGCTCTAATGCTTACACTGGCCTAACAGGCGATGAGAGAGTTATCGCTGCGGCACACAAGGCGCTGGACAAGTATGGCTCTGGATGTGCTGGAAGCCGCTTCCTCAATGGTACGCTTGACATCCACGTACAGTTAGAGAAAGAACTCGCAAAATTTGAACATAAAGACGATGCACTCTGCTTTGCAACAGGCTTCTCCGTTAATGCTGGCGTTATCGCCATGGTGGTGGGCCGGGGTGACTACATCATCTGTGACGACCGCGACCACGCCAGTATCGTAGACGGCCGCCGTCTGTCGTTTGCCACGCAGCTGCACTACAAGCACAATGATATGGAAGACCTGGAGCGGGTGCTCCAGAAACTGCCTCAGGAGGCCGTCAAGCTGATAGTGGTAGACGGTGTATTCTCGATGGAGGGCGACTTGGCTAAGCTGCCGGAAATCGTGGAGCTGAAGCACAGGTACAACTGCTCTGTCATGGTAGACGAGGCTCACGGACTGGGTGTCTTCGGCAAGCAGGGACGGGGCGTGTGCGACCACTTCGGGCTCACTGACGAGATAGACCTTATCATGGGTACTTTCTCTAAGAGCCTGGCGTCTATCCGTGGTGTCATCGCAGGAGACAAGGATACCATCAACTATCTGCGCCATACCTGCCGTACCTATATCTTCAGTGCGAGCGATACACCTGCCGCTACGGCTGCTGCCTTAGAGGCTCTGCACATCATACAGCAGGAGCCTGAGCGCCTGGAGCATCTGTGGAACATCACCCACTACGCCTTGAAGCGCTTCAAGGAAGAGGGCTTTGAGATAGGAGATACCGAGAGCCCCATCATACCGCTCTATGTACGCGATATAGACAAGACTTTCCTCGTAACCAAGCTGGCTTTCGAGAACGGAGTATTCATTAACCCCGTAATCCCCCCTGCCTGTGCCCCACAGGACACGCTGGTGCGGTTCGCCCTTATGGCTACCCACTCACAGGAGCAGGTGGAGCGTGGCGTGCAGATTCTGAAGAAGTCATTCCAGGAACTGGGCATCATCAAGTAAGCTACTACGCTATTTATCACCATAAAGCTGGCAGAGACAGGTTCCTGCCAGCTTTTTTACTATCTGCCCTACCCGCCTGGCTGGTATGGCGGTGATATTTTCGGGTACAACGGGCCTGTAAATGGAAAAAACTTCGTATTTTTGTAATGCTTAACACATAAACAACAGGTAACTACTTAACAGAAATGGACATGGAGTCGAACAATGAGCTTACCTTCTGGGAGCACCTTGACGTATTGCGAGGCAGCTTGATACGCATTGTACTGGTATCGGTCATCACGGCGCTGGTGGCTTTTTGCTTCAAGGATGAGCTGTTTAGCATAGTACTCGCCCCGCGTAACTCCAACTTCTTCATATACAAGTTACTGGGTGGAGAGCCATTCGATATTAAGCTGGTGAATATCGGCCTGACCGAGCAGTTTATGATTCACATGAAGACGGCTTTCTGCTTCGGCATTCTGGTAGCTTCGCCATACATACTATACCTCTTATACAAGTTTGTGTCGCCTGCGCTCTATCAGAATGAGCGTCGCTACGCCATGCGCATCGTGGGGGGCGGCTACGTCATGTTCATGGTGGGTGTGCTGGTCAACTACTGCGTGATATTCCCACTCACGGTGCGCTTCTTAGGCAACTACCAAGTTAGCGAAAGCGTGGGCAACATGCTATCGCTCCAGTCGTACATGGACACACTGATGACTATGACTTTTGTGTTTGGCGTGGTGTTCGAGATACCTATTATTAGTTGGCTGCTGGCCATGTTCGGACTGCTAAAGGCTCAGTGGATGCGCCAGTATCGTAAAAATGCGTTTGTGGTGATACTCATTATAGCCGCAGTCATCACCCCCACTTCCGATGCGTTTACCATGTCTATCGTGGCGCTCCCCATCTGGCTGCTCTACGAGGTAAGCATCATCATCGTGGCCCATACTAAGCGTGTCATCAACTGACACAGCCACTTACGGCTATGCTTCGCGGGTAGCATCGGTTACCTCTACCCTTCCATTGGCTACACGGAAATGTATATCGTAGCCTCCGTAGGGCATGCCGTAGGTCTTCTGGTTGTCCTTGTGGTAGTGTGGCCGTGGGTCCAGTTCCAGTATTTTAGTAAGGGCCAACACTTGTTGGCCTGTAAACAGCCGACGCACCTTTGAGGGTATCTCCACGTTCAGCCGTTTCAGCACATGGGTATCAGTAAAACCGCCTCGGGCCTCGGGGTGGCTGTCGGCATAGGGCACGTAGGGCTTAATGTCATAAATGGGAGTGCCATCCATCAGGTCGGCACCCTGAACATGGATAACGGGACCACGACTGTCGTCCCAATCAATATGGCTGATACGCACAGACGACAATCCCAATGGATTAGGGCGGAACGGCGAACGCGTGGCAAATACGCCCATCTTCTCATTACCTCCCAACAGAGGTGGGCGAACCACCAAGCTGTTAGCCGAGTGGCTATTGACCGAAAATTCCCATATCAGCCAGAGATAATCAAACTCTTCCAGCCCACGCAGGGCATCTGCATTGCGATAGGCGGGTACAAATACTATCTCGCCCTCTAACTCGGCTACCAAGCCACTCTGCTTGGGCACTCCAAACTTGGACTTAAAGGGTGAGCGAAATATGGCTATGGGGTCAATGGTCATCTCGGTTATGGCTGGTATTATTCAGAAAAACATAGAAAAAGCCATCCCCCTACAGCCGATAATCAGTAGCGACGTAGGGGGATGGCATATAGTTCTTATTACATTGCGTAGATGTTAAAGCCACCATCAACCACGGCCACGGTGCCTGTTACAAAGCTGCTGGCATCGCTCATAAGGTAGTGGATGGTGCCACAGAGTTCCTCGGGCTTGCCCATACGGCCGAAAGGAGTCTGACGGACTACGTCCTTGCCACGCTCAGTGTACGAGCCATCAGGATTAGTCAGCAGCGCACGGTTCTGGTCGGTAATGAAGAAACCGGGGGCTATGGCGTTGACACGGATGCCCTCACCAAACTTCTTGGCACACTCGTGGGCCATATACTCTGTAAAGTTAGAGATGCCTGCCTTGGCTGCAGCGTAACCACACACACGTGTCAGAGGACGGAAAGCGGCCATAGAGGAGAAGTTTATGATTGAGCCCTTGCCCTGCTCAACCATAGGTTTAAGGAATACCTGCGTGGGGATAACCGTTCCGACCAGGTTCAGGTTAAGTACCTTCTGGAACTGTTCTGGGTCTAAGTCGAAGAAGTTCTGGTCAGGGCCAATGGTGGCTCCCTTCTGGTTGCCGCCGGCTGCGTTGAGCAGGGTGTCTACCTTGCCATACTTAGCTACGATGGCATCGCAGGTAGCCTGTACCATGGTCTGCTCCATCACATCACACTTCATAAACTCAGCCTCTCCACCAGCTTTCTTGATATCGGCCACCACAGCGGCGCCTATATCCCCTCTTCTGCCAAGCAGAATAACTTTGGCACCGTTAAGCGCCAGATACTTGCCAATACACCGGCCAAGTACGCCAGTACCACCGGTAATTACTACTACGTAGTTTTTAATATCAAATAAGTTCTTCATATCAATCAAAGAAACCAGGTTGTTTGTACTCGATACCTAACTCGCGGTCAACAGTAGCTAAAATGCCCTGAACCTGTCCCATGGCAAACATACGGCCAAGGAAACTGTAACCGGCATTGTAGCCACGGTTCTCGTCGCCCAACATAGTCATGCCATGGTCAACGCGCATAGGTAGGTTGGGGTTAGCCTTCTCGAAGATACGTGCTAACTCGATGATATCAGCACGGCCACCTAAGTGACTGGCCTCAGTAAAGTCGCCGTTGGGGAAGACGTGGCAAGAACGCAGGTGAACAAACCATGTGCGGTGGCAGAACTCGCGGGCCATGTCAACTACATTATTGTGGGCACCAGCAGAGAGACTGCCAGCACAGAAAGTAAGTCCGTTATGAGGGTCATCTACAGCCTTGAGGAACCATTCTATGTCCTCGCGGTTAGTGACAATACGGGGTAAGCCAAGGATGGGGAATGGGGGGTCATCAGGATGTACACACATGTACATGTCGCACTCGTTGCAGACTGGCATAATAGCGCTGAGGAAGTAACGCATGTTCTCGCGCAGCTCTTCCTTGGTGATACCCTTGTATAAATCGAGCAAATCACGGAAGAGCTCGACAGGGTGTTCGTCGCCCTCTGAGATATTGCCAGAGACAAATCCCTGAGTCTTTACAATAATATTCTCGACGAGGTTATGGTTGTCCTCGGCGGTCATAGTCTTCTTCAGCTCATCAACTTGGGCGAGCACGTCCTGTGGGTAATCTTTCTCGGCACCATCGCGCTTCAAGATACAGATGTCGAAGTAAGCAAACTGAGCGTGAGAAAAATACAGGTTGGTAGTGCCATTAGGATTGGGGTGGCTCAAGTCGGTACGGGCCCAGTCCAGGACAGGCATGAAGTTATAACAGATGGTGTGGATGCCCTCAGCTGAGAGGTTGCGCAGGCTCACCTTGTAATTCTCGATAAGTTGGTCGCGGTCGGGGCCAGCATATTTGATGCTTTCAGAGACAGGAAGACTCTCAACGACACTCCACCTCATACCATAGCTCTCGATATAAGATTTAAGGTCATGGATTTTCTCGCGTGTCCATACTTCACCGTTTGGGACGTCGTGCAGGGCGGTAACGATGCCCTCGACACCAATCTGTTTTAACATGGCAAGAGTGATTTTGTCATTCTTACCAAACCATCTCCAAGTTCTTTCCATTTATTGACTTTAGTTTTTATTCTATTTGTTTTCTGCAAAGTTAGCGATAAAATCGCTCTTAATGTAGTGATTGTGGTTAAAAAAAGAAAAAAGGCAAGCTGCCTACGGGCAACCTGCCTTGTTTTTATAATCATTATTACTATTCAGTCCTTGATGACTGCTTCTGAATGATTTTCATACCTTCGGAAACGGCCTGCATGTTCAAGGGGATGAGTTTGTGGTGGCGCTCGGGCAAACTCTTATAGAGCGCCTTGTTAAGACCCTCAGTGCTCACCACGGGACAAACCTTGAGCAATCCGCCCAGTACTATCATGTTGAAAACCTTGGTGTTCTTCATCTCCGCAGCCTTGTCCATGGCGTCAATACGGTAGATTTGGATGTCATCGCGTACCGGGGGAGTAGCAATGCCAAACCCATCATAAATCAAGATACCTCCGGGCTTCACCTTGGGCAAGAACTTGTCGAGCGAAGGCTGATTGAGCACGATAGCCACATCATACTTGCTGAGAATGGGCGACGAGATACGCTCATCGCTCACGATTACGGTCACATTGGCCGTTCCGCCACGCTGCTCAGGGCCGTATGCCGGCATCCAGGTAATCTCCTTGTCTTCCATCAAGCCCGAATAGGCCAGAATCTTGCCCATTGACAACACGCCCTGGCCTCCGAAACCACTTATTATTATCTCTGTCTTCATAGTTATGTCCTCCTTAATTCGCTAAAGGTTTGTCGTGTCCTTCAGATCGCCCTTAGGATAGTTGGCAAACATATTCTCTTTCATCCATTCATTGGCCTTGACTGGCGAGAGTTTCCACCCGCTGTTGCAGGTAGACACTATCTCTACCAAGGATGAGCCCAGTCCCTTCATAGACGACTCGAAAGCCTTGCGGATGGCTGCCTTGGCCTTGCGGATTGACGCCACGCTCTCTACACTCTGACAGGTAACATAGCAGGTGCCTTTCAGATGAGAGGCCAGTTCTGCTATATTGAGCGGCCAGCCGTGTAGCTGAGGGTCGCGACCGTAAGGACAGGTACTGGTCTTCTGTCCTATCAGCGTGGTAGGGGCCATCTGACCGCCTGTCATACCATAAATGGCGTTATTGATAAATATGAGAGGTATATTCTCGCCTCGGTTCAACGCATGGATGGTCTCGCAGGTACCTATACATGCCAAATCGCCATCACCTTGATACGTAAAGACCAAGCGGTCGGGCCACAGGCGCTTGATACCGGTAGCTACAGCGGGAGCGCGGCCATGGGCAGCTTCCTGCCAGTCGATGTCGAGATAACGATAAGCAAACACGGCACAGCCCACAGGGCACACGCCGACAGTCTTGTCAGCCATTCCCATCTCCTCTATCACCTCGGCTACCAGCTTGTGTACCACGCCGTGCGAGCAGCCCGGACAATAGTGCATAGTGGTATCGTTCATCAACCCCGGCTTCTTGTACACCAAGTTCTCGGGGGTTATTATATCATTACTCATAGCATTTCCTCCTTTAAAGCGTTAACTATCTCCTCGGGGTCGGGAACCATACCGCCGAGACGACCGAAATGGGCCACCTTGGTCTGGCCGTTGACAGCGAGGCGTACATCCTCTATCATCTGCCCGGCATTGATTTCGGCCACCAGAAATCCTTTCTTTGTACGTGCGAGCTCGGCTATCTGCTTCTCGGGGAACGGCCACAGCGTGATGGGACGGAACAGCCCCACCTTGATGCCTTCCTCGCGAGCCAACTCGACAGCCTTTTCCGAAATACGGGCTATACTGCCAAAGGCCACTATCACATAGTCGGCATCGTCCATCTGCTGCTCTTCATAGCGTACCTCGTTAGCCTTGATGTCGGCATATTTCTGCTGTAACTGCAGATTGCGCTGCTCCATCACTTCCGACTGCAGTTCCAACGAGGTCAGAATATTGGGCGAACGGTCGATGGTGCGGCCAATAGTGGCCCACGGGCACTCGCGCCTGATTTCTTCCTCGGTGCGGCGAGGCTTCATGGGCGGAAGCACCACTTTCTCCATCATCTGGCCGATGACTCCGTCAGACAAAATCATAGCTGGGTTGCGGTACTTGAAAGCCAACTCAAAGGCCAAGTCCATAAAGTCAGCCATTTCCTGTACCGAGTTGGGCGCCAAGACTATCACGTAGTAGTCGCCGTTACCTCCGCCACGCGTAGCCTGAAAGTAGTCGCTCTGGCTGGGCTGAATGGTGCCCAGGCCTGGGCCTCCGCGCTGCACGTTGACTATCACGCCAGGTATCTCGGCACCTGCCATATAACTGATGCCCTCCTGCATGAGCGACACGCCGGGCGATGACGAGGTGGTGAACACGCGCTTGCCCGCGCCGGCACCACCATATACCATATTAATAGAGGCCACCTCGCTCTCGGCCTGAAGTACCACCATGCCGGTAGTCTCCCAAGGCTTCAGAAGCGACAGCGTCTCGATAATCTCCGTCTGGGGAGTTATGGGATAACCGAAGAAACCATCGGCTCCGCACCGTATGGCGGCATGGGCGATGGCCTCGTTACCCTTCATCAGTTTTACTTCCTGTTCAGCCATTGTTTAATCCTCCATCTTTTTCTTATAGACAGTTATACAACCATCAGGACAGACTATTCCACAACTTGCACACCCTATGCAGTCGTCGGGGTGAATGGCCTCGACGTACGGATAGCCGTGTACGTTTACTTTTTTCTGAGCCAATGCAATAACGCTCTTCGGGCAAGCCACGATGCACAACTGGCATCCCTTGCACCGGTCTGTATTGACTACGATAGCACCTTTTATCTTGCTCATAGTAATAGTACTGATAATTTATGGATTGTAAGCATCCTTATTATAAAAGTTCAATATATCCTCCAGCATCTTCTGGGCTTCCCGGGCTGGTGAGTGGGGGTCTATGGCAGTCGCCTCCATATAGCAATTTATGGCGTGTTGCCAGTCGCCCTGACGCCTGTACTCGTTGCCCTGCTGGTAATACTCCTCAGCAGTCATTGATAAAATTCCTTTTTACCGGCCGAGAGGGTATTCTTCATCAGGGAGCAGATGGTCATAGGGCCTACGCCGCCTGGTACGGGCGTAATGTACGAACAGCGGGGAGCCACCTCGGCAAACTTCACATCGCCGTTAAGCCTGAAGCCACTTTTGCGGGTGGCATCGGGTACGCGGGTGGTTCCCACGTCTATGACAACGGCTCCCTCCTTGACCATGTCGGCTGTGACAAAATCGGGGCGGCCTATGGCGGCTATAATGATGTCGGCCGCACGGCACTCGTCCTTCAAGTTCTTAGAGTGAGAGTGACATACCGTCACCGTGCAGTCACCGTATTGCTTCTGAAGCATCAGCTGGGCCATGGGCTTACCCACGATATTGCTGCGACCCAGTACCACGCACTTTTTACCCGATGTCTCGATATGGTAATGGCGTAACAGTGTGAGTATTCCTAACGGCGTGGCCGACACGAAGCACGGCAAGCCAATAGCCATACGGCCCACGTTGATGGGGTGGAAACCGTCGACATCCTTGCGGTAGTCGATGGCCATGATAATCTTCTGCTCGTCGATATGCCTGGGCAGCGGCAGCTGAACAATGAAGCCGTCTACATCGTCATCGCGGTTAAGCCTGTCTACACAGGCTAACAGTTCCTCCTCAGTTACCGTGTCTTCAAACCGTATTAACGTCGACTTAAATCCACATTGTTCACAAGCTATCACCTTGTTCTTTACATAAGTTTCCGAGCCACCGTCATGGCCCACCAATACGGCTGCCAGATGAGGCTGTTTGCCCCCTCTGGCCACTATATTGCTGACCTCGGCTGCTATTTCCTGCTTAATGGCAGTAGCCGTGGCCTTTCCGTCTATTAATTGATATTCCATAGTATTCTTATCTGTTTAGAGTTTGGGCATGCCAGGCATCCCGGCCATGCGGCCCATCATTCCCTTCATGCCACCGCCGGTCACCATCTTCATCATCTTACGAGTTTGGTCAAACTGCTTTATCAGCCGGTTTACCTCCTGTATCGTGGTGCCCGAGCCTTTGGCTATGCGCTGGCGCCGGCTGCTGTTCAGCAGTCCCGGGTTATGCCGCTCATCTGGGGTCATACTGTATATGATGGCCTCGATGCCCTTAAAGGCGTTATCGTCTATATCTATGTCACGGATAGCCTTGCCCACACCCGGAATCATGCTGGCCAGATCCTTCAGGTTACCCATTTTCTTAATCTGATGTATCTGATTAAGGAAGTCCTCGAAGTCAAACTGGTTTTTCTGTATCTTCTTCTGCAAGCGCTTGGCCTCTTCCTCGTCATACTGCTGCTGGGCGCGTTCCACCAGGCTGACCACATCACCCATACCGAGTATTCGGTCGGCCATACGCTCGGGGTAGAACACGTCAATGGCTTCCATCTTCTCGCCTGTACCTATGAACATGATAGGCTTGGTTACCACGGTGCGTATGCTGAGAGCAGCGCCACCGCGCGTATCGCCATCCAACTTAGTGAGAACCACTCCGTTAAAATCCAGTCGGTCATTAAACTCTTTAGCCGTATTCACGGCATCCTGACCGGTCATAGAGTCGACCACGAAGAGGGTCTCATCGGGATTGATGGCCTGCTTCAGACGCGAAATCTCGTCCATCATCTCCTCGTCGACAGCCAGACGTCCGGCCGTATCGACGATGACCACATCATTGCCCTTGGCCTTGGCTTCCTGGATGGCATGCTGGGCTATCTGAACCACGTCCTTGTTGCCCTCCTCTGTATATACAGGTACGCCCACCTGCGCGGCCACCACCTTGAGCTGCTCTATGGCTGCCGGACGGTACACGTCGCAGGCCACTAGCAGCGGTTTTTTGCCATTCTGGGTCTTGAGGCGGTTGGCGAGTTTACCAGTAAAGGTCGTTTTACCCGAACCTTGCAAGCCCGACATTAATATAATAGCCGGTTTGCCGGTAAGACTCAGCTCCACGGCATCGCCACCCATCAGGGCAGCCAGCTCGTCGTGCACTATCTTTACCATCAGCTGGCCAGGCTTTACGGCTGTAAGCACGTTCATACCCAGGGCTTTCTGCTTAACGGTATCGGTAAACTGCTTAGCCACCTTGTAGTTAACATCGGCATCAAGCAGCGCACGGCGCACGTCCTTGAGAGTTTCCGCTACATTGATTTCGGTGATTTTTCCCTCACCTTTTAATATTTTAAATGAGCGTTCTAATCTGTCACTTAAGTTCTCAAACATCGTTTTGTATAAATTATTTTATTGCAAATATACTTAAATAATAGGGGAAACGTCACCAAGGGTCTAATGATTTAAAAAATTTTAAAACTAACAGCCCCCATAGATGCGCACATGATTATTCAGTGTGCAATAAACGCGATTAATTGCCTAATCCTTGAGCGAAAAAGTTATCGTAGTAACCACCCTGACCTTTTTAATCCACGGCGTGTTGGCATCGCGGTCCTCTATGCTGAACTGGCCTTGGTCGGCACTCACTATCTTGTTCAGTGTAGAGTGGCTGGTGGCGGCAAACTGATTGGCAGTCTTCTCGGCGTTCTGTATGGCCTCTTCCATCATCTTGGGCTTCATTGATGTAAACGACACGTACTCATATACTATCGGGCTTTCGTACTCGTCGCCCACGATGGCTATTCCCTGGCGCAGCAACTCGCCCTGCTGATTGATAATGGAGCGCACCAGTTTTACATTGTGCGACGTTACGGTCATAATGGCCGTAATATTATATCGGTAAGCCTTGTTGTTGTTAGAATACTGGTTGGCTGCCATGTCTACCACCTTCGAGGCATTAACGGTCAGCTCATCGGCCTTCACCCCGTGCTTCAGCAGAAACGCCTTGATTTTGGTCTGCTTCACCTTTATGTCATCGTACAGCGTGGGAAGGTCGT
Source organism: Prevotella sp. (assembly GCA_022769285.1). GTDB lineage: Bacteria > Bacteroidota > Bacteroidia > Bacteroidales > Bacteroidaceae > Prevotella. The sequence goes on along the minus strand of JALEKD010000023.1, from coordinate 50,019 downwards.
TTCCCATCTCCTTAAACACAATGGGCCACGTAACTTTATCGGCCTCGACCTCTCTTTCGGCCAGTCCCTTGACCGTTACCTTTCGGTCCTTGTTGGCAAAGTCGTCTATACCCCACTTGATACACAGGCCAAGCAGCACAATGGCTATGGCTACCATGGCAGACTCATAGATGTAATTTTTCATAATGGTAGGTTTTTATGTGATAATGGTACAAAAATAGCACATAAACTGATAGTCGCCAAAAGATTGTGATATTATTTTTCAGCGGAGTTCACGGCGACATTATCCATTACTTGCACAAACAGCATGCAACATCTTGAAAAATAAGCAATAATCACCAAGAATGACGCAACCACAACATCATCTCAAAAAGCTACGAAAAAAAACATAGCCAATCACTCCCCGATTGTCCATAACCATAAGGGCAACACTACACGACGACCGACCGGCCCCCAATAGTACCTTGATTATAAATAGAGATAAGCCACAAAGAGCACAATAACTATGGCCACGACGCTCAACACGGCAAAGAGCACTTTGCCTATCAGCTTACGTCGGCGTGCAGCGTTCAGTGTACGCCGCTTAAAGATTTCAGCGTCGTCCAGATGTTCCTTATGGTGGTGATGGTGATGGCCATTAAGGCCCCAATTGATATTGTTGTACATATAGATAGTCTCTTATAACCGTGCAAAGGTAGCCTTTTATTAGGACAAGACTAAACTTTCAGACTTGTTTTTTTCGTTCGGGGGGGGTAAATTCTCGCTTTTTGCTGTGTTTTCAGCGTGCGCGCAGGGATGTAAGGGGCCCACGCGCTGTCTATTTGTATTCAGAAGCGCTGCCGCCACCCCTGCTACACCTTATTAATATATATACGCGCGCGAAGAATATGTCGCCAGTTCCCATGTGGTACCCGATAGCCGCCCCGTGGGAGCTACGGGCGTTGCCTATTGGGACATCCACGCAACGCCCGTAGTGCCGTTGGCGATGAAAAGACCGGTCTTTAGCTCGCTAAAGATGGCTCCCAACTCGCTAATGACGGCTCGCACGATTGAGAAAGTCGGTCGCCACGATTTCAAAAACGGTCGACGGGGGCACCGCAAGAAGATTGTTGGGGCGAGAAAGGGGCTATGTTGTTTTTATTTAGTAACTTTGCACACATGGGACGAGGCTCCGTGGCTGCTGGCGGCCACAAGCCCCTACCCCCATGGCTACAGACATTACTCACCAAACTATTAACAGCATACGAATATGAACTTTTCGACTACGCTCAATCCACACCAGGCCAACAAGTCGCGGCAAATCAGGGATTTACTGTTCATCACCTTTGGCATATCGCTTTACGCCGTAGGTTTCACAGCCTTTGTGCTGCCCGAGCACGTGGTCATGGGTGGTGTGTCGGGTATCTCGGCTCTGCTCTTCTATGCCATCAAGGTACCGCCAGCCATCTCCATCTGGGTGCTCAACTTCACCCTGCTCATCATAGCCTTTCGCGCGCTGAACAAGCAGTTTACCATACGTACCATCGTGGGCGTAACCATCATGTCGGTACTCATAGGCTCCATGCAGCCATTCTTCGAGGCTCACCCCGTCATCACCATAGGCGAGGACAAGTTCATGCACGTGCTCATAGGGGGCATGCTCAGCGGCGCAGGGCTTGGCCTGGTGTTCAGCCATAACGGATCGACCGGCGGAACCGACATTATCGTGGTATGGCTTAACAAGCACTTCAGGCTGAGCTTCGGCCGCGCCATGCAGTTTATCGATATTACCATCATCAGCTCCTCGTACCTGCTGTTTCATAGCACGGAGATTATCATTTACGGCATAGCCTTTACGCTGATAGCCAGTATTACCTGCGACTATGTCATTAACGGTACCAGACAGACCGTGCAGTTTCTCATCATATCCAAACACTACCAGAAGATAGCCGACACCATCAACCACGATGTGAACCGAGGCGTAACACTTATCCAGGGCACCGGATGGTACTCCAAGCAAGACGTGCAGATACTGGTGGTGCTGGCGCGAAAGTACGAGTCGCAAGACGTGTTCAACTATATCAAGGAGATAGACCCCGATGCGCTCATATCGCAGACCTTCTGCCATGGCGTGTTTGGCGAGGGATTTGACAAGATTAAGTGATACGCCACCCAGGGCTACAAACAACAGACTCCGCCCAACCTGTCAGAAGCAAGTTGAGCGGAGTCTGTGTGTATAGTAGCAACTCGGCCTGGTACGGGGTTAGCCTTGCTGCATCTGCCGGAGCAGGTCTTTCTGCCGGTCGCTGAGGTGGGTAGGCAACTGTACGTCGTAAGTGATGATAAGGTCGCTGCGCTGACCGTTGCCCAGGTCGTGTCCCTTGCCACGCAGTCTTACCTTGGTACCATTCTGCGTTTCGGGTTTTACCTTGAGCTTGATGCGCGAGCCATTGCCCAGCTGTATCATCACCTCGCCGCCCAGCAGAGCCGTGTACATGTCTATGCCCACGCGGGCCTCCATGTCGGGCACTGGGCGCTGCCGCTGCGCTGTACGCCGTGTGCCGTGCATACCGCCACCGAAGAGGTCCTGGAAGAAGCTGGAGAACCCACCGCCACCCGAGAAGCCGCTGAAGTCGAACCCCTCGAACGGCGAGCCGCCGCCCTGGCCACCCCAGCTGCCCTGAGCCTGTGCTCCGCCAAAATTGCCAGCATCCTGCCAGTGCTCGCCGTACTGATCGTACTTCTTGCGCTTCTCAGGGTCACTGATAACCTGGTAAGCCTCGTTCAAGGCTTGGAACTTAGCCTTGGCCTTGGGGTCATTAGGGTGCAGGTCAGGGTGAAACTGTTTTACACGCTTACGGTAAGCAGCCTGAACCTCGCTCTGTGGTATGCTCTTATCTACTCCCAAAATCTTATAGTAATCTATAAATGCCATATCTGTTATTCCTCCTATTTCTTTTTACAAACTTTCTTGCAAAAACCGTGCCTTACTCATGATTATTTTGTACTTTTGTACAGAAATAGACAATTCCTGATTTTATGAAGCAGATCATCGCGGCAATAGTCTTGTCGCTGGGTTTCGGATTGACAGCGATGGGACAGACTAATACAGTAACTCTGAAGATAGTTGAAACAAGTGACGTACACGGGAGTTTCTTTCCCTACGACTTCATCAACCGCAAGCCCGTGGCAGGCTCCATGGCCCGCGTAAGCAGTTACGTACGGCAGCTACGGAGCGAATATGGCGACCGCGTCATACTAATAGACAACGGTGATATACTGCAGGGACAGCCCACCTCTTATTATTATAACTACATAGTACCCCAGGAGGAGAATATAGCAGCCTCGGTCATCAACTACATGGGCTACGACGCCCAGACTATGGGCAACCACGATGTGGAGACGGGCCATGCGGTGTACGATAAGTGGATACGCGAGGTGAAATGTCCCATGTTGGGCGCCAATATCATAGACACCAAGAGCGGAAAGCCTTACCTGAAACCTTATACCATCGTCAGCCGCGGTGGGGTGCGCGTGGCCATCTTAGGCATGATAACCCCGGCCATCCCCAACTGGCTGCCCCACAACATCTGGAGCGGCCTGGCATTTACCGAGATGGTCTCTACCGCCCGCAAGTGGATGGCCTACATCCGCAAGCATGAGAAGCCCGACGTGGTGATAGGCTTGTTTCACAGCGGACGCGACGGGGGCATCAAGACAGCCACCTACGAGGAAGATGCGTCAATCCGCGTGGCCCGCGAAGTACCTGGCTTCGATGCCGTGTTCTTCGGCCACGACCACACGCCCTACTCCAGCGTGGTAACTAACAGCGAGGGGCGCGCCGTGGTGTGTCTGGATCCGGCCAATGCGGCCCGGCGCGTGGCCGAAGCCACCATCACCGTTACCCGGAGCAAGGGCCATACCGACGTGGCCGCCACAGGCACCCTGGTAGATGTGCGCAACCTTGAGGTAGACCCCGACTACATGGCCCACTTCAAGGGCGTGTACGCCCAGGTCGACAGTTTTGTCAGCAAGAAGATTGGCACCTTTGCCCACGACATCTCCACGCGCGATTGCTACTTCGGTTCGAGCGCCTTCAACGACCTTGTACTCAACCTGGAGCTACAGATAACGGGGGCCGACATAGCCTTTAACGCTCCCCTCATGTTCGATGCCACGATAAACAAGGGCGACGTATATGTAAGTGACATGTTTAAGCTCTACAAGTACGAGAACCTGCTCTACACCATGCGCCTTACCGGCGAGGAGATACGCGGGGCGCTCGAAATGAGCTACGACCTGTGGGTAAATACCATGAAATCGCCCCAAGACCACCTGCTCCTGCTCAACGAGTCAACGCAGAACGACCAGCAGCGACTGGGCTTCAAGAATTTCTCGTTCAACTTTGACAGTGCGGCGGGCATCGACTACGAGGTAGACGTAACCAAGCCCAATGGGCAGAAGGTTCGCATACTGCGCATGACCAACGGGCAGCCCTTCGAGCCCACTCGCTGGTACACGGTGGCCGTTAACAGCTACCGGGGCAATGGCGGCGGTGAGCTACTCACACGTGGTGCCGGCATAGACCGCGACAGCCTGGAGAGCCGCATCGTATGGCGCAGCGAGAAAGACCAGCGCTACTATCTTATGCGCGAGATAGAGAAGCAGGGCATACTCGACCCCAAGCCCAATAACAACTGGCGCTTTGTCCCTGACAACTACGTAGTCCCTGCTGCCAAGCGCGACTACGACCTGTTATTCCGCAAACATAATAATGATGAAAAATAAGTATTGGTTCATATTCTGCAGCGATAGCCTGCTGCTGGAGCGCCATCCCGATGGTACATACAGCATACCCCAGGCCGCCGAGAGCCCTGTACAGATACAGGAGTGGACCCATGTGCTCAATATCGCCCCCTTTGACGATGGTGCCGAGGTCAAGGCTTGCTACATCGACCAGCCTATCACCAACCCAGACGGGCGCTACGAGATGTGCGGCCTGCGTAAGTCATACTACAAGCTACCGATGGAGTTCTACCTCAAAGCCGGCAAGTGCCACGAGCTGCTCTACTGGGACAAGAACACCCGCTACTGCGGCTGCTGCGGTGCTCCCATGGTCATGCACACCGATATCTCTAAGCGCTGCACTCAGTGTGGCAAAGAAGTGTGGCCCCAGTTGGCCACTGCCATCATCGTACTGATACATCGGGGCGACGAGGTGCTGTTGGTACACGCCAAGAACTTCAAGAGCGATTTCTACGGACTGGTGGCTGGCTTTGTCGAGACCGGTGAGACCCTGGAGGAGGCCGTCAACCGCGAGGTGATGGAGGAGACCGGGCTGCGCATACGCAACCTCAGCTACTGGGCTTCGCAGCCCTGGCCCTACCCTTGCGGCCTTATGGTAGGTTTCTATGCCGAGTACGAGTCGGGCGAGCTCAAGCTCCAGTTCTCTGAGCTCAGTAAGGGTGCCTGGTTCCGCTACGACCAGTTGCCCACTATCCCCGAGAAACTCTCCCTGGCCCGCCAGCTCATAGACAACTGGCTCAAAACCAAGCCACACACCACAGGGCGCTAACCCTGACCTCCTATAGTTAAACCCGAGACCACACGGCCTCTGTATATAAACCACACACAATGAAAGCTCTAATAGACAGAATTAAGAAAGACGGGAAGTGTTTTCCAGGAGGTATCTTGAAAGTAGACAAGTTTATCAACCATCAGATGGACCCAAACTTGATGAAGCAAATAGCGGTCGAGCTGATCAGACGGTACGCCTCGACAGAGATAAACAAGATCATTACCATCGAGGCGTCGGGCATAGCGCCAGCCATTATGATGGGATTTCTCCTCGACCTGCCCGTGGTGTTTGCCAAGAAGAAGAAACCGGCCACCATGGAGGGCTTGCTGTCAACCACGGTATTCTCGTTCACCAAGAAGCGCGAGTACAATGTCATTATCTCTAACGAGTACCTTACCCCCAAGGACAAGGTGCTGTTCATCGATGACTTCCTGGCCAACGGCAACGCTGCCAAGGGCATTATCGACCTGTGCCGCCAGGCTGGCTGCGAACTGGTAGGTATGGGCTTTATCATTGAGAAAGCCTTCCAGCACGGGCGCGATGTTATCGAGGCTGCCGGCATACGCTGCGAGAGCCTCTCCATCATAGAGTCGCTCGACAACTGCGAGATTAAGATACGCGAGTAGCCGGCTCACGGTTCCCCCACATACAGAATTGGCTCTGCTGTCAACCACGTTGATGCAGAGCCAATTCTATATATCACTTAATGCGTTGATAGAGGTCGGATAGCGAGCTCCGGGGCACCCCGCGCCTTACCAGCAGGTCCAGTTCCTCGCGTGCCGACTTGAACCGGCGGAGCAGGATGTACAGCTCTATCCGGTTAAGCCGGTAGTCCATGTTGCCGTCGTCACGGCGGATGGCCTCGCTGTAGTCGTAGGCCGCCAGCTCGTACATCTTGCGTTCCTTCTCCATCCCCCCACGGGCCGCATAGGCTATGGCACTGTCAGGGTACTGGCTGATAAGCCGGTTAATCTGGTCGAGAGCCTGCGTGTAGCGGTTATCCTTCTGGTTGAGGAGTGCCAGACCAAGCTGGGCCTCGAAGTTTCCGGGGATAATGGTCAACAGGTTCTCGTAGTCCAGCCTCGCAAAGCTGTAGCGGCTCATCTTCTCGTTGACATAAGCCCTGTAGTAGAGTCCCGCCACGTTCTTGGGCGACAGGGCGAGTACCTTGTCGTACGTATCCTTGGCATAGCTCCACTCGCCGAGCTCTACGTTCCACGCCGCCTTCTTCAGCAGCAGATCCACGGAGTCTGGGTGAAAGGCCAAGTCCTGCATGGCTGCTTTCAGGCTGTCGCGCAGCGCGTTGCCCTTTTGCGCCACGGCCGGGGCGCTGGCCAGTAGCATTAGGGCCACCGCCAGCACCTTTCGCACAGCCATTACGCCTGCTTGATATAGTTGACTATCCATTCACCGACTTCCTTAGTACCATATTTTCCACCCTCAACCTGTATCTCGGGCGTACGTACATTGGCCTCCAGGCTTGCATTAACTGCCTGACGGATAAGAGCACCCTCGTCCTTGAGGTCAAAGTACTCGAGCAGCATTGCTACAGACAGTATTTGAGCGATGGGGTTAGCCAGGTTCTGGCCCGCAGCCTGCGGCCAGCTACCATGAACGGGCTCGAAGACTGGAGTATGCTCGCCAGTAGAAGCAGAGGGCAACAGGCCCATTGAACCGCTGATGCAGCTGCCCTCATCGGTAAGTATATCACCAAAGGTATTTTCGGTAACCATGACATCAAAGAAGCGGGGGGCTGATATCATGCGCATGGCGGCATTGTCTACAAACATGTAGTCGACCGTTACGTCCGGATACTGCGGCTCCATCTCCTTGGCTATCTGTCGCCAGAGGCGCGAAGAGGCCAGAACGTTGGCCTTGTCGACCACTGTGAGATGGTGGTGACGCTTACGGGCATACTCGAAGCCCACCTTGAGGATGCGCTCTATCTCAGGACGGGTATAGATATTGGTATCGTAAGCCTTGTCGTTGTCCTGGTACTTCTCGCCGAAGTACATACCGCCGGTAAGCTCACGGATACATACGAAGTCGGCCCCTTTAATCAGCTCCTCTTTGAGAGGAGACTTGTGGAGCAGGCAACTGAAAGTCTGCACGGGGCGGATATTGGCATAGAGACCCAACTTCTTGCGCATGGCCAGCAGTCCCTGCTCAGGGCGGACCTTAGCTGTAGGGTCATTGTCGTACTTGGGGTCGCCCACGGCGGCAAAGAGCACGGCATCGGCATCCATACACGTCTTGAAAGTGGCTTCGGGGAACGGGTCGCCCACAGCGTCGATGGCGTGGGCCCCACACAGCGCCTCATGGTATTCTACCTGATGGCCAAACTTGGCGGCTATGGCATCCATGACCGCTACTCCTTGTTTCATGATTTCCGGGCCGATTCCATCACCGGCCAGGACTGCGATATTCATTCTCATACTACTCTATTCTATTATATTCAACATTTTAATGGTTGCTTTGATGGCCGCCTCGGTTTGGTCGGCGTCCAGGCCCTTGGTCTTGAAGTCGCGGTCGTCGCTATGCCACGTCACCACGGTCTGCACCAGGGCATCAGTACGGCCTCCGGGCGGAATGGTTACCGTATAGTTGGCCAGTATAGGGAACGTCCGGTTCAGTTTTTCACGATAAATCTTGCGCATAGCCTTGACAAAGGCATCGTACTGACCATCGCCCGTACTGTCGGCCTCGTATTGCTGACCGTTAATCTCGACCTTGATACTGGCCAAAGGCTTCAGCCCATAGCTGGTGCATACCATGTAACTCAACAACTTGACTTTGTCCTCCGCAACGCTATGCTTCAGCACATCACTCACGATGTAGGGCAGGTCATCTTGGGTCACCAGCTCTTTCTTGTCGCCCAGCTCGGTGATGCGGCGGGTCACTATGCGCGTCTGTTCAGGCGTTAGCTCCAAGCCCAGTTCCTCCAGGTTCTTGGCGATATTCGCCTTACCGCTGTTCTTCCCCAACGCGTATTCCCGTTTCCGGCCAAAACGCTCCGGGACAAGCTCATTACAGTACAGGTTGTTCTTATTATCACCGTCGGCATGTACTCCGGCCACCTGGGTAAACACGTTTTCGCCCACGATAGGCTGGTTGGAAGCGATGGCGATGCCGCTATAGCCCTCGACCAGACGGCTCACCTCGTTGAGCTGGCTCTCATTGATATGGGTACGGGCGTGGAAGTGATCCTTCAGGATAGCCTGGACACTGGCAAGAGGTGCGTTGCCGCAACGCTCGCCCAGTCCGTTGACCGTAACATGCAGGCCACGGCAGCCGCAGAGTACCGCAGCCAAGGAGTTGGACACAGCCAGGTCGTAGTCGTTGTGGGCATGAAAGTCGAAATGAGCATGGGGAAAGTGGCGCAGCATCTTGCGCATGTACTCCACACACTGCAGCGGATTGAGGATGCCCAGGGTGTCAGGCAGCATGTAGCGGCGAATGGGAGTGTCGCTCAGGCGGCTCATCAGTTGGTAAACATATTGCGGACTATCCTTCATACCGTTGCTCCAGTCCTCTAAGTAGAGATTAACCTGCATGCCACGTTTGTCGGCATAGTCTACCACCCGCAAGATATCGTCGATGTGCTCCTGCAGAGGTTTGCCAAGTTGCTGCTCACAATGACGGTGAGATCCCTTGGCCAACAGGTTGATGACCTTGCCGCCACAATCGCTAATCCAGTCGACCGACTGACAGCCATCGACAAACCCTAACACCTCAATGTGGTCCAGCAGTCCGCTACGCTCGGCAAAGTTGCAAATCATCCTTACTGCGTCGCGCTCACCGTCTGACACCCGTGCCGAGGCCACCTCTACCCTGTCTACCCCGACATCCAGCAGCAGCTTGCGAGCTATCATCAGCTTCTCATGGGGAAGAAACGACACACCGCTGGTCTGCTCGCCATCGCGCAGGGTACTGTCCATAATCTCTATGGCAGGCGCTATATGTCGGTAGGCCGTCAACTGTTCTTTTTCTCCCATTGTTCTATCAGGTGCTGGTTCTGAACCAGGAAGTCGATGTCGTCCAAGCCCTCCATCAGACAGTGCTTCTTGTAGCCGTTGATGTCAAAGTGTTCGCTCTCACCGGTCTTCAGGTTAGTAATGGTCTGCTTGGGCAAATCAACCTTGACCTGGGTCTGGTGGTCGGCACTGATGCTGTCGAACAAGTGCTGCAGGAACTGCTCAGAGACCACCACGGGCAGTACAAAGTTGTTCAGCTCATTGTTCTTGTGTATATCGGCAAAGAACGAGCTTACCACTACCCTGAAGCCGTAGCCCGCTATGGCCCAGGCGGCATGCTCCCTGCTGGAGCCAGAGCCAAAGTTCTTACCGGCGACCAGTATGCAGCCCGAATACGACGGGTCATTCAGCACAAAGTCCTTGACAGGAGTACCGTCCTTGTGGTAACGCCAGTCGCGGAAGAGGTTGTCGCCAAAGCCCTCCTTGTCAGTAGCCTTCAGGAAGCGGGCCGGTATAATCTGGTCGGTATCTACATTCTCCAGGGGGAGGGGTACACATGTACTTATGATAGTATCAAATTTCTGTTTCATTGTGAAGATGTTAATAGTGGATTACAACGTGCGTGGGTCGCTTATTACACCAGTTACCGCAGCGGCTGCCGCTACCAGTGGCGATGCCAGTATGGTGCGTGCCCCAGGTCCCTGACGACCCTCGAAGTTGCGGTTACTGGTCGACACGCAGTACTTACCGGCCGGAACCTTATCATCATTCATGGCCAGACAAGCCGAGCAACCCGGCTGACGGATAACGAAGCCCGCATCGGCCAACACGCGATCCAAGCCCTCGGCCCGTATCTGCCGGTCTACCGCCCAAGAGCCAGGTACCAGCCACGCGGTGATGCGGTCGGCCTTTTTTTTGCCTTTCACCAGAGCCGCGAAAGCCCTAAAATCCTCTATACGACCGTTGGTGCAGGCTCCCAAGAAGACATAGTCTACCGGGTGACCTATCAACTTCTCTCCGGGCTTGAAGCCCATGTACTCGAGCGACTTCAGGTACGAGGCCTTACCAGCCTCGTCTACCCCGGCCATGCTCTCCAGCGTGGGTATGGCCTCTGTGATACCGATGCCCATACCCGGGTTGGTCCCATACGTTATGCGAGGCTCAATGTCGGCCGCGTCGAATGTCAGTTCCTTGTCAAACACGGCATCGTCGCCGCTCCTGAGGGTCTGCCAGTAAGCCACAGCCTTGTCCCAGTCGGCCCCGGTAGGCGCGTACTCTCTGCCCTTGATGTAGGCAAACGTAGTGGCATCTGGGGCGACAAAGCCACCGCGCGCGCCCATCTCAATAGACAGGTTGCAGAGTGTAAGGCGGCCCTCCATAGACATATTGCGTACCACGTCGCCTGCATACTCTACAAAGTAGCCCGTGGCACCCGACGTGGTAATCTGGGCCATCAGGTATAGGGCCACATCCTTGGGTGTTACGCCCGGGCCCAGCGTTCCGTTAATGCTAATGCGCATCGACTTAGGTTTCTGTTGCAATATACACTGCGAGGCCATCACCATTTCGACCTCGCTGGTACCGATGCCGAAAGCCACGGCACCCATAGCACCATGGGTAGAGGTGTGCGAGTCGCCACAGACGATGGTCATACCCGGCAAGGACAACCCCTTCTCCGGGCCCACCACGTGTATGATGCCATTGTCCGCGGTGTTCATCTTAAACTCCGTCAGCCCAAACTCTGCGCAGTTCTTGTCGAGCGTATCTACCTGCTTGCGACCCACGGGGTCGGCTATGGGCTTGTCCTGGTCGTGCGTGGGAATATTGTGGTCGGGCATACAGAATATCTGTCCTGGCCTGAAGCACCGCAGCCCACGTGCCCGCATGCCTGCGAACGCCTGCGGCGAGGTCACTTCGTGACAATAAAGTCGGTCAATATATAACTGAGTGGGACCGTCGTCTACTACCTGAACCGTATGCTTGTCCCAGATTTTGTCGAAGAGTGTATTCATTTTCTAAACTTATTTATACAATCTATGTAAGCCTCTACCGAGGCCGTAACTATATCCGTATTGGCGCCAAAGCCATAATATACGTTTCCATCGTACTCCACCTGCATGTGAACTTTACCCACGTCGTCTGAGCCCTTGCTGATGGCTTGTATAGTGAACTCCTTGAGCGTCATCTGCTTGGTTATTATCTTCTTGAGAGCCTTGATGGCAGCGTCAACAGGGCCATTGCCCGACGAGGCGTCCTCGAACTTCTGCCCGCTGATGTCCAGCCCTATGCTGGCCACGCTCTTTACACCCTTGCCGGTGGTTACCTGTAAGTAGTCGAGCTTCACGGCGTGGTTTTCCGAGCGGTCGGCACCAGCCAGAACCAGCACGTCGGCGTCGCTTATCTCCTTCTTCTTGTCGGCCAGCTTCAGGAACTCCTTGTAGATGCTGTCCAGTTTGGCCTCGTCAGACACATCGACACCATTGACATGCAGCCTGTACTTCAGGGCGGCCCGGCCCGAACGGGCGGTAAGCACAATAGAGTTGTCCTCCAGTCCCACATCCGTGGGATTCATTATCTCGTAGGTCTGAACGTTCTTCAGCACGCCATCCTGATGAATACCGCTCGAATGGGCAAACGCGTTGCGGCCCACGATGGCTTTGTTGGGCTGTACGGGCATATTCATCAGGCTAGAGACCATGCGCGACGTGGGATATATCTTCGTGGTGTTGATATTGGTGTCTATGTCCAGATGCTTGTGGCACTTCAGTATCATGGCTATCTCCTCGAGCGACGTGTTGCCGGCCCGCTCTCCTATGCCGTTGATAGTTACCTCTACCTGGCGGGCTCCGCTCAGCACGCCGCTTAGCGTGTTGGCCGTGGCCATGCCCAGGTCGTTATGGCAGTGGGTAGATATGACTGCCTGGTCTATATTGGCAACATTCTCCTTCAGATACTTAATCTTGGCAGCATACTCCGTGGGCAGACAGTAACCCGTGGTGTCCGGAATGTTAACCACCGTTGCACCCGCCTTGATGACGGCCTCTATCACGCGGGCCAGATACTCATTGTCGGTACGCCCGGCATCCTCGGCATAGAACTCTACATCCTCCACGTAGCGCTTGGCGTACTTCACGGCGGCCACAGCGCGCTCTATTATCTGTTCGCGGGTCGAGTTAAACTTATATTTAATATGCGAGTCGCTGGTTCCTATACCCGTATGGATGCGCTTGTGCTTGGCATACTTCAATGACTCGGCTGCCACGTCTATGTCCTTCTCCACGGCTCGGGTCAGGGCACAGATGGTGGGCCACGTTACGGCCTTGCTGATTTCTATGACTGAATTGAAGTCGCCCGGCGACGAGATAGGGAAGCCTGCCTCTATCACATCGACACCCAACTGCTCTAATTGTTTTGCCACCTGAATTTTCTCTACCGTATTCAACTGGCAGCCAGGTACCTGCTCGCCGTCCCTGAGCGTCGTGTCGAATATAAAAAGCCTTTCACTCATATTTTTCTATACATTATATTATAAACAAAAAGCCTTTCGCACCTGTGGAAGTGGAAAGGCTTAGTATTATCCTCTATTCATCTGTACATACTGACATGCCTAACACTTCCAACTACGCCGCGCAGTCGAATCTTTAGGATAATGCCATTCTGTATATTACTGGTTACAATCATCTTTGCTATCATTTGGTTAATGCAAAGTTATAAAGAAATTGCCAACCAGACAAACAAAATATTACTTTTTTCTTCCAAAAACTTACATTTCTCCATTTCCAGCACCGTTATTGTTATTTTTTTGTTTTCTGCCATCATCGCAGCGCGGGCAGCCGTCGCGTCAGAACGGTACCTGGTCGCTCTGCGGCGGCAGCGGGTCGGCATAGGGGTCATTCATGCGACTGCTGATAAACTCACCGCCATTGGCATCGACGGGAGGTGCCGGCGAGTCTTCGGGATCCTGGAAACGGGTGTACTCGCCCTTGAAGGTGAGGAGTACGTCGCCCGTGGCGCCCTTACGGTGCTTGGCAATGATAATCTGAGCCATGCCGTGGAGGTCGTGGCCCTGTTCGTCCTGGAAGATACGGTAGTACTCGGGACGGTGGACGAACATAACCATGTCGGCGTCCTGCTCAATGGCACCAGACTCACGAAGGTCGCTCAGCTGAGGGCGTTTGCCCTCCAGGCCCTCACGGCCCTCAACACCACGGTTGAGCTGCGACAGCGCCAAGATAGGTATGTCCAGTTCCTTAGCCAGTCCCTTGAGCGACTGCGATATCTTGGACACCTCTTCCTGCCGACTTCCAAAATTCATGCCAGTAGCGTTCATCAGCTGCAGGTAGTCTATCATAATAACCTTGACCTGTTTCTCGCGCACCAGACGGCGGGCCTTGGTACGGAGCTCAAAGATAGACAGGCCGGGGGTATCGTCTATATACAGGGGAGCACCCTGCAGATTGGTGATATTCTTATCCAGCCGCTCCCACTCGTCCTTGGACAGCTGTCCGTTAAGCATCTTGTTACCCGGGATAGAACATACGTTGGAAATGAGTCGGTTTACCAACTGCACGTTGTTCATTTCGAGCGAGAAGAAGGCTATTGGAATGTTGTGATCCACGGCTATGTTCTTGGCCAGCGACAGGGCAAACGAGGTCTTACCCATGGCGGGTCGTCCAGCTATGATTACCAAGTCAGAAGCCTGCCATCCGCTGGTTTTCTCATCCAGTTTACGGTAGCCGGTGGGCACACCCGTCAGGCCGCCACTGTTAGCCGATGCCTTTTGCAGGATGTTGATAGCCTGGTTGATGACGGGATCCACCTGGACATAGTCTTTCTTCATGTTGTGCTGCGAGAGCTCGAACAGCTTGCCCTCAGCTTCCTGCATGAGTTCGTTAACGTCGATGGATTCATCAAAAGCCTTGGTCTCAATGCCGCTCGCGTACGAGATGAGTTGGCGGGCCAGGAACTTCTGAGCCAAGATACGAGCGTGGTACTCAATGTGGGCCGATGAGGCCACGTCGTGGCTCAGCTCGATCACGTACATGGGACCGCCCACATCGTCCAGGGTACCCTCGCGCTTGAGCTCCTCTATCACCGTCGATATGTCTACGGGGTGCTCGTCCATGTTGAGCGTCTGGATGGCCTGATATAGCTTCTGGTTGCGTGGCTCGTAGAATGTCTGAGGCTTCAGAAATTCAGAGACGACCGAGAAAGCGTCTTTATCTATCATCAGCGCGCCCAGCACCAGTTTCTCTATGTCCAGCGCCTGGGGCTGCAGGTGTCCATACGATATGTCTATAGGCGCCGAAGATGATTTGCGCCGTGTTGTGTTACTTCTTTCTGCCATAAAAGTTATTGTCTGTTATACTAACGTGTCTCATAGGTTCCGGCCGATGGCGGTACAATGACTGCCGTAGCCCGCTGGGGATTACGCAAGGGCGCGCAAGGCGAGCGCAATCGAACTCGTTCGAATTGCTGAGCCGCAACCGACCTTATGCAAAGGTAGTGCAAAGTGAGGTAAATACAAAATAAAATATTATATTTATTTGGGCACCCGCCACAGCCCACTCCCCAAGTGCCTCGGCCACAATCTGCCCACCTGCGACCACCCTGGCAACAGGAGAGGCAGTCGCGAAAATCGCAGAGACCGACCTTTGCAATCGTGGGAGCCATCATTAGCACACTGGGAGCCATCTTTAGAAGTCCAAAGGTCGTCTTTTTCGTTTCCTGTGATGGTTGTTGGCCTAACAAGAGCTGTTTTTGGGCTGCACTTTTTACCCTTTTACCTTTTCACTTTTTACCTTTCATTCTAAAAACCAACCATTCCCTTTGCCGTGTCATCCATAGGTGTGCAGAAAATTATCACCAGCACACAGGAAGCGCTTTTTACTTTTTACTCTTTCACCTTTTTTACTTTTCCGAGTACTTTTTTACCTTTCAAAAGCTCTCCCTATACCTTATTATATATACGCGCGCGCAATGGGAAACATTTTCAGCCCATTTATGATAATTTGCGGGAGAATAAATGTAACTTTGCATAAGGCAGGCAATATGGTCCTGCTCACAACTATACAATATACAAGAATGAAAATACTTGCCAATATACTCTGGCTCATCTTTGGCGGACTGAATATAGCCACGATGTATTTTTTCGGTAGCCTGCTATTGGCCATTACCATTGTGGGGCTTCCCGCAGCCAAGCAGACGCTGAAATTGGGGCTTCTTTGCCTCTGGCCATTTGGCTCCACCATTACACAGACCCACGTTCCAACCGGATGCATGCGTATTCCGCTCGATGTAGCATGGCTCCTCTTTGGCGGCATAGTCATTTGCGCCCTGCATGTCATCTACGGAGTACTATTGACCGTCACCATCATCGGGCTGCCTTTCGCCCTGCAACACTTCAAGATGGCGGGACTGGCCCTGTCGCCCTTTGGAAAGAGCGTGACCCTCAATGTATAGCGTCCCATTATCAACCGAACAACAACTCTTAATATATAGCCTTATGGAAACATTTGATAACGCCATAAATGACAACCGCCTGGTACTGGTAGACTTTTATGCTACCTGGTGCCAGCCCTGCCAGATGCAGCACCCTGTACTTGCCGAACTCAAAGCACAACTGAGTGACCGGCTGCGCATCCTCAAAATCAATATAGACCAGCATACCGATACCGCGGCACGGTTCCAGGTACGGTCGGTGCCCACACTGATGCTGTTCAGGCAAGGGCGACAGCTCTGGCGGCAGTCGGGCTATCTGTCATTGCCCGATTTACGAGCTACCTTAGACCCATTTCTGGCGCAGCAGTAACGATTGAGCAATATGCGGAAACCATCTGTACGCCAGCTGTCTCTGTTTAACGATGAGGAAGAGGCCGACAGCACCCTATCCCCTGTCTACGACCACACCAAGTTGTTCGAGCGCTTAGCCCAGTCGGCCTTTCGCAGCCGCTTTCACCTCTCGGCAGCCGACCGAGCCTACATCCAGTCGCGCGGGCTGGCCACCATCCGCCAGCATGCCGCCACCTTTGTGGCCCAGCGACTGGCCCCGGCCGTCATAGCCAACGACGGACGGCAGACTCCCATGCGCGGGCATCCTGTCTTCGTGGGCCAGCACGCCACTGGCTGTTGCTGTCGTGGCTGTCTGTACCGCTGGCACCACATAGCGCCCGGCCACACGCTTACCCAGGCCGAACAGCAGTATGCCGTAAGCGTATTGATGGCCTGGATAGAACGCCAACTACAACGCAACCCTCAATGAACATTACAGACATACTACACACCACCCATCTGCCGGCCGCCGACATAGCCGAGGCGGTCAACGAGGCGCTAAGCACCCATACCCAGTTGGTCGTAACGGCTCCGCCAGGAGCCGGCAAATCGACCCTGTTGCCCCTGACCATCCTGAATGCCCTCAAGGAGGGCGGACGGGTGCTGATGTTAGAGCCCCGCCGACTGGCAGCCCGCCAGATAGCCGAGCGTATGGCCACCCTGTTAGCCGAGCCTGTGGGCCAGACCGTGGGGTACCGCGTGCGGTTTGATAAGCGGGTCTCGGCAGCCACCCGGATAGAGGTGCTTACCGAGGGTATACTCACCCGTATGCTGGTGGCCGACGCTACCCTCGACGGGGTGAGCGTGGTTATCTTCGACGAGTTTCACGAGCGTAGCATCAATACCGACTTAGCGTTGGCGCTAACCCGTGCGGCTCAGCAGATTATACGCCCAGACCTGCGCATCGTCATCATGTCGGCCACCATCGATACTACCACCCTCTGTCACACCCTACAGGCACCGCTCATCAGTTGCCAGGGACGTATGTACGATGTACAGACCTACTATGCTGACCACGACACCGCCCCCCGCGACATGGCGCAGGCCGTAGCAGCCACCGTGGCCCGTGCCCACCGCCAGCACGAGGGCGACATCCTGGCTTTTCTGCCTGGGCAGGCCGAGATAAACCAGTGCGCGCAACTACTGGCCGACACACTGGCACCGACAGAGGTATATCCACTATATGGGCAACTGTCGCCCGAACTGCAGCGGCGCGCCATAGCGCCATCGCCTCCCGGCCGACGCAAGGTGGTGTTAGCCACGCCCATCGCCGAGACCTCTATCACCATCGAGGGAGTACGCATCGTGGTCGACTCGGGGCTGTGCAGGGCCTTGGTGTTCGACCCGCGTACCGGCCTGTCGCACCTGGCCACCACCCGTATCAGCCTGGACATGGCCATGCAGCGGGCGGGACGTGCGGGGCGTGTAGCAGCCGGCGTGTGCTACAGGATGTGGGCCAAGGCATCAGAGCACCTGATGGAGGCTCACCGCAAGCCCGAGATTGAAGAAGCCGACCTGGCTCCCATGGTGCTGGACGTAGCCGCCTTTGGCGAGTCGCAGATTGCGGCGCTACCCTGGATAACCCCGCCACCCATGGGCAATATAGCCCGCGCCCAGCAGTTGCTCAGGCTGTTGGGCGCCATAGACACCCAGGGCACCATCACCCCTCAGGGACGGGCCATGGCTGTCCTACCCTGTCATCCGCGTATCGCCCGCATGATACTGGGCGGTGCCACGGCTCAGCTGAAGGCGTTGGCCTGCGACATAGCGGCGCTGCTCGAAGAGAAAGACCCCATGGGCGACGAGGCGGGTACCGACCTTCCCCTGCGCATAAGCGTCCTGCGTGGCAAGCGGGCCCGCAGTCTGACGGGACGGTGGGCGCGCATCGGGCAGATTGCCCACGAGTACCGGTGCATGGCCCATGTGGTCGAAGATAACACGGCCGTAGACCCGCAGGAGGTGGGCCTGTTAGTGGCCTATGCCTACCCTGAGCGCATAGCCATGGCTACCGATGGGATAGGTACCTACCGACTGGCAGGAGGGCAGACGGTGCGGATAGACCATACCGACAGCATGTCGGCCCACACCTGGCTGTCCATCGCGTCGCTCCATACAGGACAGGGCGATGGTCGGGTGTTCTTAGCAGCGCCCTTAGAACCTGGCAAGCTGATGGGCACCTCACTGGTTACAGAGCACAGCAACCTGTCGTGGAACAGCAAGCAAAACGGAGTGGTGGCCCGGCGCGAGTGGCGTATCGGCCAGCTGCTGATAGACAGCAAGCCGCTGACCGATGTAGACCCGCAGGAGGTTATCCGCGTGGTGTGCGAGGCTGTTAAACACGAGGGGCTCAGCCTGCTGGACTGGAACGACCGCGTGAGCCAGCTCCAGCGCCGGGTAGCAGCCGTTTCGGCCTGGCATCCGGAGTTAGCCATACCCTGTCTGACCACCGACCATCTGCTGGCCACGGCCGACAGTTGGCTACCGTTCTATCTGGAGCAGGGCGGCCGCCTGCTCTGTACCCTTGGCGACCTGAAGCGCATCAACCTCAGTGAGGTGCTGTGGGCCCTGATATCTTACGAGTTGCAGCAAGACATCGACCGGCTGGCTCCCAGTCACATCCAGGTGCCCACGGGTAGCCAGATACGGGTAGACTACCGTCGGGGCGCCGAGGCGCCAGTGCTGAGCGTGCGCCTACAGGAGTGTTTCGGACTGGAACGTACTCCCTGTGTCGACAACGGCCACCGGCCAGTGCTCATGGAACTGCTCTCGCCCGGTTTTAAGCCTGTGCAGATGACCCAGGACCTGCAGAGCTTCTGGCAGAACACTTATTTCGAGGTGCGCAAGGAGCTCCGCCGGCGCTATCCTAAGCATTACTGGCCCGACAATCCCTTGGAGGCGCAAGCTGTACGTGGGGTAAGGCGCACGTAGCCCAAAGACGACCGCCAATAGCCATCGGGCGGAAAAATAGAACAATGGATAATTTTCCCGGAGCTTATAGCAGCTGATTATGAGCATTTTTTGTAAATTTGCACATTATGATTAGAAAGATTAGGTTAACACTGGCCGTCATATTCTTCAGCCTTATTACGCTACTGTTCCTCGACTTTACCGGAACGGTACACGTCTGGTTAGGATGGATGGCCAAGGTACAGTTTCTGCCGGCCGTACTGGCGCTCCATGTGGGCGTGGTGATTGGCCTGCTGGTTCTCACACTCCTGTTTGGCCGTATCTACTGTTCGGTGATATGTCCCTTGGGTGTCATGCAGGACATCATATCCTGGCTAAGTGGCCTGCGCAACAAGCGGCGTAAGCGGCTGCGTTTCTCCTATTCGCCCGCACGGTCGTGGCTGCGGTACATCATGCTGGCTGTGTTCGTCATCCTGTTAGTGGCAGGCGTAGGCTCGCTCTTCACACTGCTTGCGCCGTACAGCGCGTACGGCCGCATAGCTCAGAATGTACTGCAGCCCATCTACCTGATGGTCAACAACGGGCTGGCATATATCGCTACGCGGATAGACAGCTACGCGTTCTACGAGCGCGATGTGTGGGTGCGCTCAGTGGGTACCCTGGCGGTAGCCGTGGCCACCTTATTAATAATAGGTGTACTGGCGTGGCGCAACGGACGTACCTACTGCAACACGATATGCCCCGTGGGCACCGTGTTAGGGGCCGTGGCCCGCTTTGCCTGGTTCCGGGTGCGTATAGATGAGCACCAGTGCATAAGCTGTGGGATCTGCGCCAAGAGCTGCAAGGCTGCCTGTATAGATGCCAAGAACCACCATATAGACTACTCGCGCTGCGTGACCTGTGGCGACTGCCTGGGTCACTGCCACAAGGGTGCCCTGCGATATGGGCGACCGGTCAAGCTGGTAACAACGACCGCAACCAGCACGCCAGAGACGGCTGCCAGCACTCCCAGAACCTCTGCCACCCAAGCCGAGGTAGACACCTCGCGCCGCTCATTCCTATTGGCAGCAGCCGTGGCCACCACGACCGCTGTCATGGCGCAGGAAAAGAAGAAGATAGACGGTGGCTTGGCTGCCGTAGAGCAGAAGGATCCCCCCCACCGCCAGACACCCATCACCCCGCCGGGGTCGCTGTCGGCACAGAACATGGCGCAGCACTGCACGGCATGCCAGCTGTGCGTGGCCGAGTGTCCTAACGACGTGCTGCGACCATCGACCCAGTTACAGACATTCATGCAGCCCACCTTATCGTATGAGCGGGGCTACTGCCGACCAGAGTGCCATCGTTGTAGCGAGGTCTGCCCGACGGGCGCCATCAAGCCCATCAAGGCCGAAGACAAGTCGGCCATACAGATAGGCCACGCGGTATGGACCAAGAAGAACTGTATCGTATTTACAGAGGGCGTGGCGTGTGGCAACTGTGCCCGTCACTGTCCGTCGGGGGCCATTATGATGGTGCCGACCGATGACAAGGACGCCAACAGCCCACTGTTTCCAGCTGTCAACCTGTCGCGCTGCATCGGCTGCGGTGCCTGCGAGAACGTTTGCCCTGCCCAGCCGTTCAGCGCTATACACGTTGAGGGCCATGAGGTACACAAGTATATTTAGACTACTACTATAAAGTTGTATTCACGATGAAGAAAGAACTAAATAGACGTCAGTTTATCCAGTCGTTGGGCGCGGGCGCCATAGCAGCCACGGGGCTGCTCACCGCGTGCAAGGGTAAGCGCGACGAAGCCACTGCCAGCGGCACCTATCAAGACCCACCGATAGGCAAGATGACCTACCGGGTTAACTCCAATACCCATGACCGCGTATCGATACTGGGCTACGGCATGATGAGACTTCCGGTGAAAGGCGGAGGTATGGGCCGCGAGAACCCGGATGCAGAGATAGACCAGGAGATGGTGAACCGACAGATAGACTATGCCCTGGAACATGGGGTGAACTACTTTGACACATCGCCAGCCTACTGCCAGGGCAAGTCGGAGGCTGCCACAGGCATAGCACTGCACAGGCACAACCGTAAGGACTACCTGGTGGCCACCAAGCTGTCCAACTTTGCTCCGGAGACATGGAGCACGCAGGCATCTAAGGCTATGTTTGAAAATTCGCTCAAGGAATTGCAGGTCAGCTACGTCGACTACCTGCTGCTTCACGCCATCGGCATGGGCGATGACGGCATGGGCGAGTTCTACAGCCGCTATATAGACAATGGGATACTCGACTGGCTGGTCGAACAGAAGAAGCGCGGGCGCATACGTAACCTGGGCTTCTCGTACCATGGCGATGTCAAGGTCTTTGACCTGGCCCTCAAGTGGCACGATGAAGGCCGCTATCACTGGGACTTCGTACAGATAGAGCTCAACTATCTGGACTGGAACTACGCTGATGAGATAAACGACCGCAACACCGATGCCGTGTATCTCTATGGCGAGCTGCACAAGCGCGGCATCCCCGCCATCATCATGGAGCCTCTCTTAGGTGGCCGCCTGGCCAATGTGCCCGATAACATAGTCGCCAAGATGAAAGCCCGTGAACCCGAGAAGAGCGTAGCAAGCTGGGCCTTCCGCTTCGCTGGCTCCCCCAAGGGTGTTCTGTGTGTGCTGAGTGGTATGAGCTACATGGAGAATCTCAAAGAGAACCTGTGTACTTACTCGCCACTCCAGCCGCTCACCAAAGAGGAAGACCAGTTTCTTATGGACATCGCCAAGGACATCTACAACCTCAATACCATTCCCTGCAATGAGTGCAACTACTGTATGCCATGTCCCTACGGACTTAATATCCCTGCCATATTTGCCCATTACAACCGATGTATCAAGGAGGGTAATCTGCCCAACAAGGGCGAACAGGATCCAGACTACCGCAGGGCTCGCCGTGCTTTCTTGATAGGCTACGACCGACGTGTCCCAAAGTTGCGCCAGGCCAGTCATTGTGTCCAGTGTGGCAAGTGTGTCACCCACTGTCCCCAACGCATCCAGATACCTGACGAACTGGCTAAGATAGATGCCTTTGTTGAGGAACTGAAGCTGAGTAGTGACACTTACTAACGCCGAGGATATGGAGATAGCACAACTCATAGACACGCTGATGACAGGGGGCCACTCGTTGGTGGTAGAGAATACTTCTGGCGAGGTGGCCGACCTGTTGGCCGACAACCGGATAGCTGCTGGCGTATGGGCGTTCGACGGACGGGGCGTAAGCGACCTGTTGCGACTTAGCGATACGGCTCCGGCCCTGCTGCAAGGGGCCACCATAGCCGACAAGGTAGTGGGCAAGGCTGCCACGGCTTTGCTGATACAGGCTGGGGTACACACGGTATGGGCCGGAACCATCAGCCTGTCGGCCCTGGCGCTCTTTGCCCAATCGGCAACCGCTACTGCGGATGGGGCAACCACCCCGGTATCGGTAACGTATGCCACGGTGGTAGACCACATTATGAACCGCGACCTAACGGACTGGTGCCCCATGGAGCAGGTATGCTTTGAGTCGCCCACAGCGGCTGACAGCATCGCCAAGATACGTGCCAAACTGGCCGAAATGAGAGGAAACAAATAATAGATACACATCAATCATCATAAGAATAATCGTTATGACACAGCAAACCATCAATCTATATCAGTATGGCTACAAGGAAGCTAAAACCTACATCACGGCGGCGCTCTTTGTAGTGGGCAATATCCTGCTACCCCAGTTGGCACACACCGTACACATGGGTGGCATGATATGGTTACCCATTTACTTCTTCACGCTCATCGGGGCTTATAAATATGGCTGGCGCGTAGGACTGCTCACGGCCGTGGCCTCGCCCGTGATAAACCACCTGCTGTTCGGCATGCCTCCTGTGGCCATGTTGCCAGTCATTCTTACCAAATCGGTACTCTTGGCACTGGCCGGAGGTTATGCGGCTAAGCGATTCCAGACCGTCAGCATAACCACGTTAGCCGGCGTAGTGCTGTTCTATCAGCTGATGGGCTCGGTGGCCGAATGGGGCTACACAGGCAGTATGGCGGCAGCCCTCCAGGACATGCGCATCGGGCTACCAGGTATGGCCCTGCAGATAGTGGGCGGTTACCTGGT
The DNA here is from genome assembly GCA_022769285.1 of Prevotella sp. Taxonomy (GTDB): domain Bacteria; phylum Bacteroidota; class Bacteroidia; order Bacteroidales; family Bacteroidaceae; genus Prevotella. The sequence goes on along the minus strand of JALEKD010000023.1, from coordinate 26,608 downwards.
TATCAGATACCTGCTGCGTAAGTAGGCCGACCACTCCCCCGCTGTCCATCCATGGTGATGGGTCATCATACAATGAGCCCCGGAAACATAAACTTGCTTCCGGGGCTCACCTTATTTATATATACAACCGTCAGAACTTACTCGGTCATAGTCTTCAGCTTCTTGAGCAGGGCAAACATAACTACGGCACTTATCAAGCACAGGGCTATAAGTATGCCCCAATTGTACATCAGTGGGATGCGGTTCCACAGCATCGAGGGGATGGAACTCAGATAATTGCCGATGGCTGTGGCTACAAACCAGCCGCCCATCATAAGTCCCTTGTACTTAGGGGGAGCCACCTTGGATACAAATGAGATACCCATAGGCGACAGCAGCAGCTCGGCCAGCGTCAGGGTAAAGTAGGTAGATATAAGCCAGCCCGGCGAGAGGATACTCTGTGTCTTATCGCCCAAATCCATCGGCGAGATGAGGTTCGTAGAGGCTAAGGTGATGACTCCGAAGCCCAGGGCGGCTACCAGCATACCCCAGGCGATACGGGTGGGCGCACTCACTTCCTTGCCCTTGTTGGCCAGGGCACCAAAGAACACCATACTGAACGGTGTGAGCGCCACAACGAAGAACGGGTTAAACTGCTGGAAGTCTGATGGCTGCGCATAGGTGGGATTGGCCATCGTTGCATAAAGCGCGTAGGCACCAGAGAGTAACAGCACGGTTACCACGCCGCAAATGACACGGCTCTTGATATGCTTAGACTGGAAAGTGGCAAAACCGGTATATACCGCGATGGCTATGAGCGCCAAGCTGAATATGTTGAAGCTAATACGCATGGACCCCGACACGGTAAGGTCGGTGTACTTCTTAGCAAAGAACGTCAGGGCGGAGCCATTCTGATGGAAAGCCATCCAGAAGAATATCACCACGGCAAAAACGAGCAGCAGGGCTACGATGCGGTCCTTAGTCTGCTTCGGGGTGAGCTGCTCTACCTCGACCGCCTGCTCCTTGGCTTGCTTGGCAGTGATGTCGGCATGCTTAAACCAGCTTCGGCAGACGAAATAGATAATGGCCGAGATGACAAGCGACACACAGGCCACTCCGAAACACAGACCATAAGCGCCGTAGAGGGCTGACAGGTAGTCGGGACTGGTACAGGCGGCATCATACTGGAAGCCAAACTGACCCAGATAGAGGTTAGTAATCCACTTAGCCATAGACGGGGCAAACATGGCGCCTATGTTGATGGCCATATAGAACAGGCTGAAAGCTGCATCGCGACGCGCGGCATACTTGGGACTGTCATACAGATTGCCCACCAGTACTTGCAGATTACCCTTAAACAGGCCCGTACCCAGCGAGACACAGGCCAGACCGGCAAACATGGACACCTTGCCTACCACGTCGGGATTGGTAGGTATGGCGAGGCCCAGATAGCCTAAGAACATGGTGGCGAAGCCGATAGTGACACACTTGCCATAACCAATCTTATCGGCCAGCATACCGCCAAAGAGCGGGGCAAAATAAACTACTGCCAGGAAAATGGCATACACCTGTCCCGCCTGCGACTCAGTCCATCCGAACTTAGCCTGCATGAACAGCGTAAAGATGGCAAGCATGGTATAATAACCAAAACGCTCACCTGTGTTGGCCAGAGCCAACGCATAAAGACCTTTGGGTTGTCCTTCAAACATAATTACTTATTTTTTGGTTTTAGTGATGTCAAATAGATAAGCCGCCTTAATCACGATGTTTCCAAAGTTGGAGCTGCCGAAAAAATCTCGCTTCGAGTCGCCGTAAATGTTACCCAGCCCATAGTAGTAGCGGGCTTCTACCAAGATATGGCCAGCTTTGGGAATACTATACTCAGCTCCCAGACCTACGGCGATACCGTAGTCAAACTTATTCTGAACCGCCATGGTGTCCTGAGCCACCACGGTAGACACGCGGTCGTCAGTGTTGCGGTCGGCGAGGTTGAAATTGGTCTTTGTAGACTCACTCATATACACTCCGAACTGCGGCCCAAGGTTTACAAAGAAGTTGAGGCCCTTATGCTCACGACCCCAGGCCAGGTGGGCCATGACAGGCACCTGGATATAGTTAATCGTACGGCTATAGTCTTCGGGCAGCCCAGTCACCTTGTTTATCACGGGCTGATTGGAGCGGTCCAGTATTTTCTCCTTCCATCCCAATGAGGCGTAGTTGACCTCTGCGTAGACCGAGGCGATGGTCTTGAAATATTTCTCGCATACATAGCGCATGGCCAAACCACCCGTTATGCCTCCATGTTGGCCTTGCTGCACCTTGGGGCTAAATTTTACGTTGCTCATCACGTATCCCCCATTTACACCCACCGACAAGTCGTTGCGGTGTTCGCCTATCTGTGCCTGTAGGGCTGTCTGCCCCATGGCTATAAGGGCTATTAGTATTAGTAGTCGTCTCATTAATAAGTTACGGAGTCAATAGTCTGATTGGACTTATAGTGTATTAACTGGAATATCTCGTTCTGCAGACCGCCCCCGGCTATCTGCCTGAAGTACAAGGGCGACTGCAAGGGGGCCGTGACCGTCTCGGTACGCGAACCTGTAAACCCTGCACCATACCGATGCAGTCCCTGGAGGAAAAACAGGGCATGGTCGTAACCCACCAGTACAAATCGCGGGAGTGATGGCTGCGGCTCTGTACGGAACCACCGCCGATAGGCTGCTTCTACTTGCTGCGTGGCCGACGAGAGGGGGTTGTAATAAAAGGTTGACGGTATATACGTGTCAAACTTGTAGTAGTCAGCCAAATTGTACTTAGTGTACATGAGCCACTCAGTATAACCAAAGAGCGAGATGCTTACTCCAGGCTGCGAAGTCTTGAGACTGTTGAGTTTGGCGAAAGCTATATTCAGCTCGGGAGAACGGCCACTGTTAAGCACCACCACATTAGGCTCCTTGCGACTGAAAGCTTTGGCGAACATGTCCTCCGAAGAACGCAGGTTGGTAATGCTGTACTTGACGCCCTTAGCATCCAGCTGCTTACGCAGGCCAAAGGTGAAAAGGCCTTTACGGCTGGTGGTATCGTTGCAGTCAATAAAGATGGGATGATGATGGGGAAAACGCTCCAAGAAAGCATGGATGGCTTTCTGGTTAAGTTGGTCGGCCGACTGATAGACCTGGAACACCTGAGAATTGTGAGCCACCTCGTCGCCATTAATAGAAAAAGGTATAACCATACGGATACCGTAAGTCTTGCAAAAGTTGGCAAGCGGCTTGACCTGACGGGTGTAGAGCGGACCAAAGATAATGTCGCAGCGCTCAGCGCTGTTATCCAAAAGCACCTGTCTGATGTCAGCATCGGCTGCTACGTTCCACGCATGGATGTCAACAGAGATTTTCTGCTTCTTCAATACATCTGTAGCCAACAGCATACCGCGGTAATACTCTACCATCCGCTGCCCATCGCCGTCCTGTAGATGCAGCGGAAGCATCACGCCCACCCTGATGGCCCGGTTGCGTATGTCAGCGTCTTTCTTCTTGGCCGCCTCCTTAGCCATGGCCGTCGGGGCAACCGTCTGTGCATTGGTACTAGGGGCCACCACATTAGGAATGTATATCATGTCGCCCTTCTTCAGCTGATACCCATCAGTCTTCATGGTCGGGTTAGCATCCATGAGTTGCTGTAAGGTGATGCCGTATTTCCTGGCAATACCGAAAACAGTATCTTTCTTCTTAGCCTTGTACACGTCTTTCCAGTTGGCTGTCTGGGCAGCGGCCGTAATACCTGCCAGCACCAACACGAATAGCAAAAAGTATCGTAAGATGGTCTTTGTCATTTACATTATGTTATTTCTATTTGCAAAGGTAGTGCAAACCGAAGACAGAGCAAAGTAAAAGCCGAACTTTTTTACACGTTGCAGGGCCAAAAGGTATCTCGCTGACCCCAACGAGAGCCGCAGGCAGTACAGATTGTATCAGAAAAGGCCGATAGACCCATCAGAAGTACAGCCCTACCCATCAGGCTAATAGTCCTGACGGCAACGGCTCGCCCAGCAGCCACTGCTGAAAGTCCAACGGCCCCTCTGGCTACCACAAAGATAACCATTAGCCTGCTATTTATAAAAAAAAGTGTAGCTCCACAGGGCTAACTCTAAACTTTTTGTTAACTTTGCATAATCGCAGCCTATCATCCGTGCATCCACGGGTGTCAGGGCTATTGGATTGTTATTAATTTGCGAAGTTGTCCATTATGAAGATAGCATTAATCCGACTTCTCATCCTCTTTGTGGGGGCCTTGGCCACATCGGTGGCATGGGCGCAGACACCCACAATATCTCCCACAGTAACTTTTACAGATGCCGAGGGCAACGAGAGTACTGACGCGCAGTTTTCCGGGTCGGCCCCCGTCACGGCCGCGTTCCACCTCAACCCTGCCAACTATCAGGGGTGGACCCCTCATTACGAATGGCGTTTTTATAAGGAGGGCAAGGAAGACGACCCTTACCTGGTACGTTACGAAGAGAACACCGAGTACACCTTTAACGAGTCGGGTGTCAATTATGTGGTGTGCTACACTACCTTTGTCCAAGGCACAGACACTGTAGCTTATCAGCAAGATTACTGGCGCGACATGCGCTTCGCTGTAACTATCTACGAGAGTAAGCTCGAGTTCCCCAACGCTTTTTCCCCTAATGGCGATGGCATTAATGACATCTACCGTGCCAAGCCTGGCTATCAGAGCATCATCGAGTTCAAGGCCACGATATTTAACCGTTGGGGCCAGAAACTCTATGAGTGGTCCGACCCCGCTGGAGGATGGGACGGCACCTACCGGGGCAAGGATGTCAAAGTGGGCACTTACTATTGCCTGGTCAAGGCGCGTGGCGCCGATGGCCGCAAGTTCAATATAAAGAAAGATGTGAATCTGATGCGCGACTATACAGAGACTCAGAACCCGTAGGGATAACAACGGGCATCACAGGGACTAACAGAAATAACATGAAAAAAGAAGATGAAGAGATAAAGGTATGGGGCGCACGCGTACATAACCTGAAGAACGTAGACGTTACCATACCCCGCAACTCGCTTACTGTAATTACCGGCCTATCGGGCTCGGGCAAGTCGTCGCTGGCCTTTGACACCATCTACGCAGAGGGCCAGAGACGCTATATAGAAACCTTTTCGGCCTACGCGCGTAACTTTCTGGGCAATATAGAACGTCCGGATGTTGACAAGATAACCGGCCTGAGCCCCGTTATCAGCATAGAGCAGAAAACTACCAACAAGAATCCCCGCTCTACCGTGGGCACCACTACCGAGATATACGATTACCTGCGTCTGCTGTACGCCAGGGCCGGAACGGCCTATAGCTACCTGTCGGGAGAAAAGATGGTGAAGTACACAGAGGAAAAGGTGCTCGCCATGATACTCGACCACTACGTAGAGCACCGCATATACATCCTGGCGCCCCTGGTAAGGCAGCGCAAGGGCCACTACCGCGAGCTGTTTGAAAGCATGCGCCGCAAGGGGTACCTCTATATCCGCGTAGACGGTGAGATTAAGGAGATAGTGAGGGGCATGAAGGTAGACAGGTACAAGAACCACAACATAGAGGTGGTGATAGACAAGCTCAGGGTACAGAGCAAGGACGATGAGCGGCTCAAGAAGAGTGTACAGGTGGCCATGCGCCAGGGCGACGGTACCCTGATGGTGTTAGACGACCAGGACGGCACGATACGCAACTACTCCAAGCGGCTGATGGACCCTGCCACGGGTCTATCGTACGGTGACCCAGCGCCAAACATATTCTCCTTTAACTCGCCAGAGGGCGCCTGCCCCCACTGTAAGGGCTTGGGCGTGGTCGACGAGATAGATATACACAAGGTGATACCCGATGACAAGCTAAGTATTCATGCGGGAGCCATAGCGCCCCTTGGCAAGTACAAAAACCAAATGGTTTTCTGGCAGATAGCCGCCATCCTGCAAAAATACGACTGCACACTGAAGACTCCTGTCAATGATGTGCCCCAGGAAGCCATCGAGGAGATACTATATGGTACCATGGAAAACCTGCGCATATCCAAGGAGCTGGTACACACATCGAGCGACTATTTCGTTACGTTCGACGGTATCATCAAGTACCTCAAGGACATCATGGAGAGCGACGATACATCGGCCGGACAGAAGTGGGCCGAGCAGTTCATGGCCACGGCGGTGTGCCCAGAGTGCAAGGGCATGCGGCTGAAACGCGAGGCGCTGGCATACAGGGTCTGGGATAAGAATATCACGGAAGTGGCCAACCTGGACTTGGCCGAGCTGGCCGAATGGCTGGCTCATGTAGAGGAGCACATGGACGCCAACCAGCAGAAGATAGCCGAGGAGATAGTCAAGGAACTTCGCACCCGCGTGCGGTTCCTCTTGGAGGTGGGACTGGACTACCTGTCGCTCAACAGGCAGTCGGCCACGCTGTCGGGAGGCGAGAGCCAGCGCATCAGGTTGGCTACCCAGATAGGCACACAGTTAGTTAACGTGCTATACATCCTGGATGAGCCCAGCATAGGACTGCACCAGCGCGACAACCAGCGCCTCATCAACTCGCTCAAGGAACTGCGCGACCTGGGTAACACCGTTATCGTGGTCGAGCACGACGAGGACATGATGCGCGCAGCCGACTGGATAGTAGACATAGGCCCCAAGGCTGGCCGCAAGGGCGGCGAGGTGGTTTTCCAGGGCACCCCGGCCGACATGCTTACTCACCACACGGTTACAGCTAACTACCTGAACGGTGTCCAGAAGATAGCCATTCCCCAAGTGCGCCGCGAGGGCAACGGCAAGAAGATTACGCTACACGGATGCAGTGGCAACAATCTGAAAGGCATTGACGTAGACTTTCCGCTGGGCCGACTCATCGTTGTAACGGGTGTCAGCGGATCTGGCAAGAGTACCCTCATCAACGAGACACTGCAGCCCATCCTGGCCCACCACTTCTACCGGGCTCTCAAGAAGCCCATGCCCTACACCGGTATCGACGGCATAGACAACATAGACAAGGTGGTAACTGTAGACCAGAGCCCCATAGGCCGCACCCCCCGCAGCAACCCGGCTACTTACACCGGGGTATTCTCTGACATACGCGCGCTGTTTGTCGGCCTGCCCGAGGCCAAGATAAGGGGTTACAAGCCTGGCCGATTCTCCTTTAACGTCAAGGGAGGCCGCTGCGAGGCATGCGGAGGCAATGGCTACAAGACTATAGAGATGAATTTTCTGCCCGATGTAATGGTTCCCTGCGAGGTTTGCCACGGCAAGCGCTACAATAGAGAGACATTAGAGGTACGATACAAGGGCAAGTCGATAGCCGATGTACTGGACATGACCATCGGACAGGCAGTAGAGTTCTTCGAGAACGTTCCCTCTATCCTGCCCAAAATCAAGACGCTGCAGGAGGTGGGCTTGGACTACATCAAGTTAGGCCAGTCGAGCACCACGCTGTCTGGCGGCGAGAGCCAGAGGGTCAAGCTGGCTACCGAACTGGCCAAACGCGACACGGGAAAGACCCTGTACATACTGGACGAGCCCACCACGGGACTGCACTTCGAGGATATACGCATCCTGATGGATGTGCTCCAGAAGCTGGTAGATAAGGGCAATACCGTCATCATCATAGAGCACAACCTGGACGTGATTAAGTTGGCCGACTACATCATTGACATAGGCCCCGAGGGTGGGCGCAACGGCGGACAGGTGCTGGCCACTGGTACTCCCGAACAGGTGGCTCAGAGCAAGCTGGGTTACACCCCTAAGTACTTACGCGAGGTGCTGGCCCGTGGCTGACGGCACCACCATGACTAACAGAGCAAACCGATGAAAGGACATAACAAACATACGGAACCCCTGCGCCGACGGCCGTCGGCCCTGCTGTCCGTGGCACCGCTGGCCGTGCTGGTCATACTGCTTACCATTACCATACGCGCCTTTGGCAGCGACTCGCTCAGTGGGGCCAGCCAGGTTACGCTGCTCTGCGTCTCGGCTTTCTGTGTACTCGTGGGCATGGCATACCTGCACATTCCGTGGGCCACCTTTGAGAAGAACATCACCAAGAACGTGGCCAGCGTGGCCAGTGCCCTCATCATACTGCTCTTCATAGGCGCGCTGAGTGGCGCGTGGATGTTGAGTGGCGTGGTGCCCACCCTGATATATTACGGGCTACAGATTATACATCCCGACGTGTTCTTGGCTTCTACCTGCATCATCTGTGCACTGGTCAGCATTATGACGGGTAGCTCGTGGACCACCATAGCCACCATAGGCATAGCGCTTATGGGCATAGGACGGGCCCAGGGCTTCACAGACGGATGGATAGCCGGTGCCATCATATCGGGTGCCTATTTCGGCGACAAGATTTCGCCCCTGTCTGATACCACCGTGCTGGCCTCGGGCGCCATTGGGGTGCCCCTGTTCAAGCATATACGCTACATGCTCATTACCACCATCCCCTCGATACTGCTGGCCATAGCGGTGTTTGCCGTGGCTGGACTGATAAGTCAGACAGACAGCGCACAGAGCGCAAGTGCTTTCTCCGAGGCCCTGCGCGAGCGGTTTGTCATCACCCCGTGGCTGCTTCTGGTGCCCCTGCTTACCGGGGTGCTCATAGCCCGGCGCACCCCACCAGCCATTACGCTGTTCCTGTCTACCCTGATGGCGGTAGGGGCGGGCTGTATATGGCAGCAGGGGGTACTGAACGAGGTAGACGCATCGCTCTTCAGGGCCGTGATGAAGACCGTGTACGGCAGTACCACGCTGCCGTCGGACAATGACATGCTGGCCGAACTGATTTCGACCCGCGGCATGGCCGGCATGATGAGTACTATATGGCTCATCATCTGTGCCATGTGCTTTGGCGGCACCATGTCGGCCGGAGGTTTTGTTGGCGGCATTACGCGGCTGTTTATCCATCTGATACGTGGCCGCAAGTCGCTGGTAGGGGCCACCGCCGCCACGGGGGTTATGATGAATATAGCCGTGGCCGACCAGTACCTCTGTATTCTGCTTACGGGCAACATGTTCAAGGACATCTACGACAAGGAGGGCTACGAGCGACGGCTGCTGAGCCGTACCACGGAAGACAGCGTAACGGTTACCTCGGTACTGGTACCCTGGAACACCTGCGGCATGACCCAGAGCACGGTACTTGGCGTGTCTACGTTTACCTATCTGCCTTACTGCCTGTTTAACATTATCTCGCCCCTGATGAGTGTACTTATCGCAGCGCTCAACTACAAGATAGTACGCCGGCCGGCAGTGGCCGACAAGCCCGGGGCCTAACCTACCCCATCCCTAATCATCCCTACGCCCCCATCAACCATTATGGGCTTCATCCAGGGACTATGGATGTACATCCGAAAATCGGACACACACATCCGAAGCCTCTAAATATACATCCTAAAGTTTAGGACGCACGACGGGGACTGCACCAGCATAGGTACAGTCCCCGTCGCGTTAATGAAGGTCGGTAATTGACTATTTCTGAGTTATCACCTCGGCTATGGCCTTAGCCATTTCGCCAGCGCCCTTAGCCGTGGGATGTATGCCGTCGCGCTGCATAAGTTCCTTCTGGTTCAGCCGCTCGCGCATGTCTATCAGCCCACACTTATTCTTCTTAGCTACCTTGCGGATGATGGGCATGATGTCTTTCTCGATAACCTCGTTATTAATACTGTTGTCGCGCTTAACCACATTGGTGGCCACCAGCGGATAGGCCAGGTATATCTTGGGGCGCGCAGGTAGCGCTTTCAGGCTATCTATCATCAGCTGCAAGTCGTGGGCAAACTCGCTGCCGTACTTCCAGTTGATGGCTTTAGAATCATTGGTTCCCAGTTTGATGACGGCTATATTGGGATTGAAGTCGAGCGCCTCGCGCCACGCCAGCTCGGCCATGTAGGGCATATTGCCCTTGTTGAGCAGTGTACGGGCACTCACGCCATAGTTGCGCACGTTGTACCCATTGCCAAGCAGGGCCTGGAGCTGCGCGGGATAGCCCCGCTGTTCGGACAAGTCTATGCCTGCGCCGTCGGTGATGCTGTTGCCGATACAAGCCACACGCACGGCATCGCGGCGAGGGGCTGGCAGCTGTCCCAACCATGAGTTGATGTTGGTAAGCATCTCATCGTGATACTTAAAGGAGGTTCTGAAACCGAAGCCGTGGCCTCCAGAGGGGTAAATGTACATGGCGCAACGGTTGCCCTTGTTCCGCATGGCAGTATAGTAAGCCACGGCGTTGGTAACGGGGGGCACCACATCGTCATCGTTGGTAAGGAGCAGCAGCGTGGGCGGAGTGATGTGGCGGGCCACATGCAGCTGGTTGCTATACTCAGCTACGAGCTGAGCATCGTGCCACTCGCGACCTAACAAGTTCTTCGCTGAACCAGCGTGACCCATCCGCTCGTCCATGGAGATAACCGGGTAGAAGAGGATGGCAAAGTTGGGACGGTGGGCAAAGTCTGCGTGGGTGCAGACGGTAGACGCTAAGTGTCCGCCAGCCGACGAGCCCATGATGCCCACGTCATAGGGGTTGACGTTCCAGGCTTGGGCCGAGTCGCGCACCATCTTCATGGCGTTCATAGCATCGCTGATGGGCAGCGAGCGGTCACCGTGAGGCATGCGGTAATTGAGTACGAAGCTGGCGATGCCCTGCTTGCTGAAATACTCTCCCCAGTCGGTTCCCTCGTGCTGCATGGCTACTATCCAGTAGGCTCCGCCGGGACAAATCACGATGGCGCGGCCAGTAGCCTTATCGGCCGAGGGTAGAAAACAGGTCAGCGTAGCCTTGCCATCGGCACTTACGGGAATGACAAACTGCCGGCCAGCTGCCTGAGCCATCGCCGACATGGCTAAAAGGATTAAGGTAAATACCAAAGACTTTCTTTTCATTTTGTTATGTATGTTATAATTTGGTTTATCGTTTACTCTATTATCTTATGAGTATCAGCAGGTATTGCAATAGCAGTACACCATCTTACTATCTATGGCAACGCCCTCTATCGGCAGGGCTCAGCGGGCCTTGATGGCTATGCGCCGCCACAGGGCAGCGGGCAGCAGTCGCCAGAAGAATACAAGCAAACGGTAGCGCCAGTCTACCACCACTACATGGTGCCCCCGGCGTAAGGCAGTTACTATCTGGCGGGCCACATAGGGGGCAGTCATCTGTAGGGGGAAGTGCGCCCCCTGGATAAGGGCTGTATGGACAAATCCCGGACGTATGTCAGTAAAGCGGATGGGAAGCGCGCGGGTATGGGCCAGCTGTTCGAGCGCCTGGATGTAGACATTCTGGAATGCCTTGGAGGCACTATATGACGGGGCGGGCCCCAGCCCCTTGACACCGGCTATCGAGGAAATGACGGCGATGTGCCCGCCACCATGGGCTGCCATATAGCGAAAGGCCGCGCCAACCATGCGGGAAAAGCCCATGACATTAGTGTCTAAGGTAGCCAGCTCGGTGGTAGCATCGAGGGGCATGTTCTGCCGGCCGATGCCCGCGGCGTGGAAGTAGAGGTCTACCCCACCCATACGGTCGACCAGCTGCTCCAGGGCCTGTACGGCTGTGGTGCTGCACACATCGCAGGGCTGTACCCATACGGCCGATGGATGCTCGCTGCGTATGGCCTCTAACAGGGAGGTACGCCTGGCCATCAGTCCTACGGCCCAGCCATCGGCCATCAGGCACCGGGCTACCTCCAAGCCTATTCCGGACGAAGCGCCGACTATGATTGCTTTTTTCATCAGAGCAAAATTAATAAAAATAGATGTACCAACGGAGAAAAAGTAAAGATAATTTGTTTTTTCAAGCTATTTCCACTATTTTTGCACTACCATTCACATATATAATAAAGTATAATAGACACAGACAGATGAACAGCTTTATCAAACAGGCCCTGGCCACCGTAGTGGGCATCCTCTTTTTTATTATCATAACAGGAGCCTTAGGCGCCATGAGCCTGGTGGGCATGGTGGCATCGAGCCAGGCCACCAAGAATGTGGACGACAACTCTGTACTGGTGCTCAACCTGTCGGGCACGATGGATGAGCGCACACAAGACAACCTGCTCAGTATGCTGGGGGGCAACACGACCAACAACCCAGGACTGGAGAATACGCTCCAGGCCATCAAGAAGGCCCGTACCAATGACCACATCAAGGGTATCTATATCGAGGCAGGGCTGTTCAGCAGCGATTTTGCCTCGATGCAGGAACTGCGCAAGGCGCTGATAGACTTCCGAAAGAGCGGTAAGTGGATAGTGGCTTATGCCGACACCTACACCCAAGGCACCTACTACATCGCCTCGGCAGCCAACAAGGTGTATCTGAACCCACAGGGCCAGGTAGACTGGCACGGAATAGCCTCGGAGCCGATATTTGTCAAGGATCTGCTGGCCAAGTTTGGCATACGCATGCAGGTGATTAAGGTGGGTAAGTACAAGAGCGCTACCGAGATGTTTACCGAGGATCACATGAGTGAGGCCAACCGTGAGCAGGTTCAGGCTTATATAAACGGGCTGTGGCAGAATGTGTGCCAGGGTGTGGCCGAGAGCCGCCACATCAGTGTGGCTCAACTCAATACCTATGCCGACAGTCTGATGACCTTTGACGACCAGCGCTCACTGATAAGGCGACGGATAGTAGACGGACTGCTGTACACCGATCAGGTTAAGGGCGAGGTAAAGAAGCTGCTCAAGCTGGATGCCGATGAGCCCATTAGCCAGGTAAGCGTGGCCGACATGGCCAATGTGAAGGACGGCCAGACCGATGGCGACGAGATAGCCGTGTACTATGCCTATGGCGACATAGTGACTACACCGCTTGAAGCCACGGGCGGACTGTTGGGCAACAGTCACTACATCGTGGCCACCGAGGTATGCAAGGACTTGGCCAGTCTGGCCGACAACGATGACGTTAAGGCCGTGGTGATACGCATCAACTCGGGCGGAGGTTCGGCCTACGCCTCGGAGCAGATATGGCACCAGATAGAGATGCTCAAGAAGAAAAAGCCTGTAGTGGTGTCGATGGGCGGCATGGCTGCCTCGGGCGGCTACTACATGAGCTGTAACGCCAACTGGATAGTGGCTCAGCCCACTACCCTAACGGGTAGCATAGGTATCTTCGGGGTAATACCAGACAGGAGCCAGCTACTCACACAGAAGCTGGGTATCAAGTTTGATGAGGTAAAGACCAACAGCAACGCTACCTTTGGCACCAGCTCGCGTCCTATGAACGCTGAGGAGTTGGCTTACTTAGGGGCCTACATCAACCGTGGCTACTCACTCTTCCGCCAGCGTGTGGCCGACGGACGCCACCTGTCGGTGGCCCAGGTAGAGGCCGTGGCCCAAGGACATGTATTCCTGGGACAGGATGCCATCAAACTGAAGCTGGTAGACGAGTTGGGTGGCATAGACCAGGCCGTGGCCCGCGCGGCCAAGCTGGCTAAAGTAGACGAATACTACACCTACAGCTATCCGGGTGAGCCGGGATTGTGGGACAGCATAATGGGCACCATGCAGAACGGCAACTATCTGGACGAGCAGATGCGCGCCACCTTAGGCATGTACTACGAGCCTTTCAAACTGCTTCGTAGCCTGAACCAAATAGATGCCATACAGGCACGTGTACCATTCTTTATGAACCTGAGATAACAAGATGCGCACCGAGGGTGACTTCATCAAAATTAATGAGTGGCTGCTACCGCTCAGTTGGCTGTACGGGTTGGGCGTAAAGTTGCGCAACCTGCTGTTCGACACGGGTATACTGAAATCCAAGTCGTACTCTACGCCAGTCATCTCCGTCGGTAACATCACCGTGGGGGGATCGGGCAAGACACCGCATGTAGAGTATCTCATCCGGCTGCTGCAGAACCACACCCAGGTAGCTGTGCTGTCGCGTGGATACAAGCGCAAGACGCGCGGCTACCGTCTATCCGATGCCCACTCTACCATGAGCGAGATAGGCGATGAACCCTTCCAGATGAAACACAAGTTCCCCAAGGCTTATGTGGCTGTCGATGCCAAGCGCACACGCGGTATAGAGCACCTAATAGGCGACCGGGCTACCAGCGATGTGGGAGCCATTCTGCTGGACGACGCCTTTCAGCACCGCTATGTCAAACCGGGGGTCAATATACTGCTGGTAGACTACCATCGACTTATCATGTACGACAAACTATTACCTGCCGGACGCCTACGCGAGCCTGCCTCGGGTAAGAGCAGGGCCGACATAGTGATAGTGACCAAGTGCCCGAAGGACTTGAAGCCTATGGAATTTAGGGTGCTTACCAAGGCTATGGCCCTCTACCCCTTTCAGGAGCTATACTTTACCACCATCGTGTACGACAGGCTTCAGGGACTATTCACGGGGCACACCATGGAGCTGACCGAACTGGCTGACAAGCGGGTGCTACTGCTTACGGGCATTGCCTCGCCTAAGCAAATAATGACAGACATAGCCCCGCTATGTACCGGTATCGTTCCCATTACCTATGGCGACCACCATGCCTTTACCCAGGCTGATATAACGCGCATCAACGAACTATATGCCAGCACAGAGGGCAACAGGATAATTCTGACGACCGAGAAAGATGCTACACGGCTCATGGAGCGCGACGGACTGAGTCCAGAGGCCAAGGAGCATATCTACACGCTGCCTATCCACGTGACTTTCATGCAGGGACAGGGCGATAAGTTCAACCATAAAATACTCGGCTATATACGCAAGAACTCCCGAAGCTACAAGCAGGTTAAAACCAAGGGCGAGCACAAGCCCAAAGGAACCAAGCAGGGTGTGGCCAAGCCCCACACCATCAGCTTCAAGGATAATATATGAAATGATAAAGAAACCATAAACCACTATGACAGATATTTCTAAACTGGGTGAGTTCGGGCTGATAAACCAGATAACAAAAGGCATCAAGCCCGTAAACACATCGACCGTTTATGGTGTAGGCGATGACTGCGCCGTACTACACTATACTGACCACGAAGTACTCACCACGACCGATATGCTCATGGAGGGCGTTCACTTCGACCTCACCTATATTACTATGGAGCAACTGGGCTACAAGTCGGCCATGGTCAACATCAGCGATGTTTTTGCCATGAACGGCACCCCCCAGCAGCTGCTCATAAGTCTGGCCATTGACAAGCGCTTCGACGTAGAGAGCATCGAAGAGTTTTACAGCGGTGTGCGCCGTGCCTGCGATAAATGGCAAGTTGACATCGTTGGTGGCGACACCACCTCTTCGCGTACCGGACTGGCCATCAGCATTACCTGTATCGGTCAGGCCAAAGCCTCCGACATCGTGTATCGTAACGGGGCCCACGAGACCGACATCATCTGCGTGAGTGGTGACCTGGGTGCAGCCTACATGGGTCTGCAACTGCTCGAACGCGAGAAGAACATCTACTACGAGCAGTACGATGCGCTGACCCGCAAGGTCAAGCAGGCCAAGGAAAGTGGCGACAGCGACGCGCTGAAGGCGTTGGAAAACGACCTCGTGGCGCTGCGCGACTTCCAGCCAGACTTCGGGGGAAAGGAATATCTCATAGACCGACAGCTCAAGCCCGAGGCGCGGGGCGACATCATAGCTCAATTGCGCCAGGCCAACGTACGCCCTACGGCCATGATGGACATCTCGGACGGACTGAGTAGCGAACTGCTGCACATCTGCAAGCAGAGCCACTGTGGCTGCCGTGTGTACGAGAACAAGATGCCGATAGACTATCAGACAGCGGTAATGGCCGAGGAGCTCAACATGAACGTTACTACCTGTGCTATGAATGGGGGCGAGGACTATGAACTGCTCTTCACCGTACCCATAGGCGACCATGAGAAGATAAGCGCCATGGACGGAGTAAAACAAATAGGCTACATTACCCGCGAGACTCTGGGTACAATGCTGGTCACCCGCGATGGCAACGAGTTTACCATTACAGCTCAGGGATGGAACCCGCTTAAACAATAATTCACATTTAGCGCCTCCGGAACCATCTCTGCACGCGTAAAAGTTAACAGATATTAAACAAAAGAACTTTCTTACTGCTTTTCGCTTGTGTTTCGGGAAAAAGTCGTACCTTTGCAACCGCAAACAAGAAACAATGTTGGTGCCATAGCTCAGTTGGTAGAGCAAAGGACTGAAAATCCTTGTGTCCCCGGTTCGATTCCTGGTGGTACCACACTAAGAATGAAGCAGTTAAGAGTAATCTTGACTGCTTCTTTTCGTTTGCGCGTAACCCGGAATATGGCGAAAAAATGACAGTTTGTTTTCTAAAATATTTTGACCAAAAATGGCAACGAAAATACTCGCTCTATATTATGGCGTAGGTAGGAATATATTGGGATGCCATGGCCATAAAAATCACGATTACAACAAAAGGCAACAGAAATGACAGATTATATACAGATAGGCATTGACCGGGGACTTATCTCCTTCAATGATGACAATACGAGAATAAGATACAACTGGCAGAACAAAGAGCGCAATTATAATAATCCTGAGGAAAAAGTCCAGGCGTTGACGTTTCTTCAGTTGATACTGGATTACAACTATCCCGAAAAGCAAATCCACCAGTTTGAGCCAGTGACAATGGGTAGTGAAGTCAAGGAAGCTGATATCGTTGTTTTCGCTGATGAATTGTGTGTAAGGCCCCTTATTCTGGTTGAATGTAAGAAGCAGGAGGTCAGTGAAGCTGAATTTCAGCAGGCCATAAACCAAGCATATAGCTACGCCTTTGCACTACCTGGAGATGTAAAGTACGTTTGGGTTACATCTGGCATAAAGAATGACTATTTTGAAGTAGATAAATCGCAGGACACTCGCAACCAGCTTCCAGACATTCCCCAATTTGGAGTGCAGGAAGTGGCAAGCTAAAATATGTTTACGGGCAGAATATCTCCAAAAGGAAGATGGCAAGCAATGTTTCTTTGACCTTTCGATTATAGACCAGTCTGACCTGACCCGCCGCTTCATGTTAGCCCATGAAGCACTTTGGGCTAGTGGCCAGCTTAATCCATCGGAAGCATTTGATGAACTGGACAAACTTATCTTCTGCAAGATATGGGATGAACGCAGACCCAGAAAGGTCGGCGAACCTTACGACTTTCAGATTATTACCGTTTCAAAGAAAGAAGAAAAAGATGAAAGAAAGCGCAGGCTCATCGAGAACGAGAATCTCTGCAACAGAATAAAAGCATTATACGAGGAGGACAGGAAACGTGATGAGGAAGTATTCCGTGACAACATCCGTTTGACCCCGGAAAAAATCAGAACCGTTGTCAGCTATCTGGAAAGTGTAAACCTTAGCGAGACAGACCTTGATAGCAAAGGGCGCGCGTTTGAGACATTCATGGGGTCTTTCTTTCGTGGCAATTTCGGACAATATTTCACGCCGCGCGAAATCGTGAAGTTCATAGTTGACGTGCTCCCTATAACCCACGATTCTAAAGTCCTTGATACATCATGCGGCAGCGGTGGCTTCCTGCTTTATGCCCTCAACAAGGTAAGGGACAAGGCTACAGAGTATTATCCTAACTATAAAAACGATTCAAGACAGTATGCCAAATGGTTTCCCTATTGGCACGACTTTGCCGAAAAGAACCTTTTCGGAATAGAAATCAATGAGCAAATTTCGCGTGCTGCTAAGATGAATATGATTATCCATGACGATGGGCATACTAATGTTATTACATCCGATGGTCTTGTTTCTGATACCGTAATCAAAGAGTGTACCGGCAACAAGGGCTTTGAATATGGGACGTTCGACTTTGTTATAACGAACCCTCCGTTTGGCAGCAATATCCGCCAGACGGAGCAGGCTTACCTTAAAACGTATCAGTTGGGGAAGAAAGAGGAAGACTGGCTTGCCGTGAAACAAAAAGTTGGCAGTAACACTCGTGACGGGCAGCAGAGCGAGGTGCTTTTTATCGAGCAAGACTACCATTTCTTAAAGGAAGGTGGCATGTTGGCCATCGTCTTACCCGATGGCATACTCACGAATAGCAGTATGCAGTATGTGCGCACACAGATAGAAGAGTGGTTTCGCATTATTGCCGTCATCAGTATGCCACAGACGGCTTTTACAGCGAATGGCGCTGGGGTAAAAAGTTCTGTCATGTTCTTGCAAAAGTGGCCTAAAAAGCATACAGAGAAACTCTTTGCCAAAAAGAAATCTATTGAGGAGCATCTTTTAAAGAAGGAAGACTATATTGCCAAACGTGAGCAGTGGGACAAGGAAATAAAGCAAAAGCAGAAAGAAAAAGCCGCCTCACTAAAGAGCCGGACATTGACTTCGGTAACAGCTATAAAACAGACAGAAGCATACAAAACGTGGAACACCGAACTATTAGCAGACTACGCTCGTAAAGTTGATGAATTAAAGTCGAAACTTACAGATGAGTATCAGCAAAGCAAGCAAAAAGAATTGCCTGACTACCCTATCTTTATGGCCATAGCAGAAGAAATAGGATATGACGCGACTGGCAAGAAAACTGCCGTGAACGAGTTAGATGTGATAGAAAAAGAATTAAAGAAATTCATTGATAGTTTGTCATAATGTACCAAGTATCTCAAAATATCACCACGCCTAAAATCTTCATCGTACAGAGGTCGGAGATAGGAAGTCGTTTAGATGCGCATTACAATATGTCAGAATATAGAGAATTGTTTGGCACTTTAGGATCTTTGCCTTGTGAATTGTCTTCACTAAGACAAGAAAGCATCACCATATTTTCTGGAACAACCCCTAAAAGTGGCGGTGAGGCTTATTGCTCGGATTCCAACGCCATACCATTTGTCAGGAGTGGTGATTTTTCTGACACCAATCAAATTGATTTCTCAGAGACATTGCATATAAAACCAGAAATACACAATGGTATCATGTCTGCCTCAAAATTAAGAAAGAATGATCTGCTTGTCGCAATAGTAGGTGCTACGATTGGAAAAATAGGTGTTTATCAATATGACAAAGAGGCAAACATAAATCAAGCTATCTGTGCTGTAAGGTTGAAGAGAAATATAAATCCACTATATGTCCAGGCTTTTTATCAAACAAGTATAGGGCAAAAGATAATAGAACGTGTAAAAAGGCCCGTCGCCAGAGCTAACCTTAATATAGAAGAAGTTGGCGCTTTACCTATTCCTTTAGTTGACGACAAGACCCAACAAAAAGTTGTTGATACGCTTCAAATTGGAATAAATGAAAAACTCAGAAAAGAATCCGAGGCCCAACAGCTATTGGACAGCATCGATACATATATACTTGATGAGCTTGGCATATCCTTACCTGTAATAAGAACCGACTTGGATAGCAGAATTTTCGTTGTAAACAGAAGAATGTTTGAAGACCGATTTGATCCGAAATTCAATAAAGACATAGCATATATAAGGGATTTAAGCTGTGCTTATCCGTGGATTTCGCTTGATGATGTTACAATAGACAATGGACAATATGGAGCTAACGAAAAAGCAAAAGATTATCAAAAAGGCGACGTAAGATATATACGTATTACAGATATTGGTGAACTTGGGAACTTAAAAGAATCTGACATGAAAACTGCAGAATATATAGATAGTTCTTATATGTTACATAAGGATGATATATTGTTTGCAAGGAGTGGCTCTGTCGGGAGATGTTATATTCACAAGGATATGACAGCCCCAGCAATATTTGCAGGATACTTAATTAGGTTTGTTCTTAACACAAACAGAATTAATGCAGATTATTTGTTTTATTATTGCAATAGCAAACTTTACAAATATTGGGTAAATACGATACAAAGACCCGCAGTACAAGCTAATATCAACGCCCAAGAGTTCAGAAGCATGCCAATCCCCCTTCCTCCTCTTGCAAAACAACAAGAGATAGCCGACCATATATCTAATTTACGGCAGCGTGCCAAGGGGTTACAAGCAGAAGGCAATCAGATATTGGAAAATGCAAAGAAAGAAGTAGAACAGATGATAATAGGGTAATGGCGGCGAAGACAGGATACTAAATTTCGGCTCCCAGCCAAATCAAAAAAAAGGCTATACGCATAGCTTTTCCTGGCTCAGTAGAAATTTAGTAGGGATAAATAACAGAATGGCGTGAAACTTCACAATATGGTTATTACCAGGATAAAAAGGGCTAAGTAGGTGATAACAGGACAACAGATACCATAAAGGCGGAGAACATGTTGTGCTTTACTATGCGTGCCCATTCCGCCCTCACCAGCGGTTCTGCCAGACAAGCAACAGTGGCAGCAACAGATGCGAGCTTTATACATAAGTAAATGGCTTCAATAGCCACCTGAGAAAAACTAAGTATAAATAAATCTATCCTGCCGATGGATTGTAATATAATATTATAAGGTACGCACACACATACCTTGTATTATACATAGTTTTTTTGAACGGAAAGAAAATAGTCAAGAGATATGGGGCGATAGCGATGAAATGGGAAAAAACGACATGAGTGGGTACCATAGTCCCGATGAAATCGCGGGTGGAGTATACCGTACCGTGGTCGCCTCTTATAAGAACCTACCAGACGGTAGAGAAGCAATTTCCGGCTGTGGTGATAATGCGAAAGTGGTAGCTGCCATTATAGCTAATGGTCATAAGCCGATGTGGCTCGGTACCCTGGGCATCGAAAGACAGGGCCACATGACCCATGGTACGCCGCAGGTTCAGTTCTACGCACGGGTGCAACTTAGGGCCATTCTCGTTGATCACCATCATGTCGACTCCGAATGGCCCTGTGTATCGCCCAGCCATAAGGGGCTGCAGGATATGGCAGATGTCATCAATGGCTCGCTCTACCACCTCAAATGGCAGATAGCGGGCTATCATGTCGCGCTTGTCGGCCTCTGAGGCGATGACGTTTCCGGCATAGGCCCCGTTAACAGATTGGAATACCGACAGGCCCACATACCGTACGGTAGTGCCATCGGCCACAAACTCGGCCGCGAAATCCTTTATCTTATGGTAGTAAGGCTCCATGGTGAGCGCACCTTGCCGGGCTATAACATTAGTGGCCCATCCACGCTGGTGGGCTGTCAGCGTATCGACATAACGTATGCCGCGACCGCTACTGCTCCATGGTGCTTTGAGCACGTAGGGCGATGACGATGACGTAAGTTGTTCTATACTGGTTATCAGTGATGACTGCCCTACCCGCTCATTATTATCTTGAACCAGTGGATGCAGCAGATGGGTGGCTGCCCAATAGCGGTGGCTCAGCTGGCGTATGGTGTCCAACTGGGTGTCATCAGGAAGCAAACCGGAAGGGATATGGCTGCTCTGCAACTGAAACCGTAGGGCACGATCCCAGCCCCATGGACTCAGTTCGCAGTGTTGGGGCAGATGGGGTAAGTCGGCCGGTGTTACGAAGACCACCTCGGCACAGTAACGGCGCAGATGACGCATCCGTTCGAGGGCTGCCGCTACATCGCCCACTAAGACCAGGTCGCCATCGTCGGCCCATAGGGCTGGCAGAAAACCTAAGTCGGCCCTCATCTCCCTGCCCGCGTGCGGGGCGACAAAGTTGAACTGGTTAGAGGCAAGGGCTGTATCGTGCTCGGGGTTGAATATATGCAGTTTCATCATTGTCAGTATTTTAGTCTGCAAAATTACGAAGTTTATTGCACCCACGGCGCGTGCGGGAATAAAAATTGCAAAAATAAAAACTTTTTGTAAAGTTGAGTTTGCAATTTTGAAAATATATATTACCTTTGCATCAATAATCAATGCTAATATGGAGGAAGCCTTTTTCCATACCCATACTTACCTGGTAGAACATACCCATGCCCCAGTGCGTCGCAATCTGATGGATGAGATTGACTGGAACGACCGCTTGATAGGTATCAAGGGCACTCGTGGCGTTGGCAAAACCACTTTCCTACTGCAGTATGCCAAGGAGAAGTTTGGTTCCAATGACCGTAGCTGCCTCTATGTTAACATGAACAATTTCTACTTTCAGGGATTGGGCATAGCTGAGTTTGCACGCGACTTTGTGAGTAACGGTGGCCGGGTACTGCTTATAGACCAGGTGTTCAAGCAGCCCGACTGGAGTAGCGAACTGCGCAAGTGCTATGACCGCTACCCTAACCTCAAGATAGTATTTACCGGCTCCAGTGTGATGCGCCTGAAGGAGGAAAATCCCGAACTCAACGGCATCGTGAAGAGCTACAACCTGCGCGGGTTCTCGCTCCGCGAATACATCAACCTGCAGACGGGCAACCACTTTCGCCCCTATACGCTGGACGAGATACTGCGCGACCATGAGCACATCATCAAGCAGATACTGCCCAAGGCGAGTCCGTCGAAATACTTCCACGAGTACATACACCACGGTTTCTACCCGTTCTTCCTGGAGCACCGCAACTTCTCGGAGAATCTGCTGAAGACCATGAACATGATGACCGAGGTAGATATACTGCTCATCAAGAAGATAGAGCTCAAATACCTTACCAAAATCAAGAAGTTGTTCTACTTGCTGGCCGTAGAGGGCCCCAAGGCCCCCAATATCAGTAGCTTGGCTGATGAGATACAGACCAGTCGTGCCACGGTGATGAACTATATCAAGTATCTGGCCGATGCCCGCCTTATCAACATTATATATCCTGTGGGCGAGGAGTTTCCGAAGAAGCCCACCAAGGTGATGATGCACAACAGCAACCTGATGTACGCCATATACCCCATCACGGTACACGACCAAGAACTGATGGAGACTTTCTTCGTCAACTCACTGTGGAAAGACCATCTGGTTAACCAGGCCAGCAAGGAACACTATTACACGGTAGACGGCGAGCGCAAGTTCAGGATATGTAACGCCCACGGCGAGCAGAAAATACGTTATGCACCCGATACCATCTATGCCCGCTACAACACCGAGGTAGGCAAGGACAACCAGATACCGCTCTGGCTGTTGGGCTTCCTCTATTAATATAATAAGGTATAGCGATGACAATATAAACAACAATATACACAAACTTTCATTAATATTTAGAAAAATGGCTAAAGAAAAAAAGTTTATCACGTGTGATGGTAACACCGCAGCCGCTCATGTAAGCTATATGTTTACCGAGGTTGCAGCCATCTACCCCATTACTCCGTCATCTCCGATGGCTGAGCATGTGGACGAATGGGCCGCTAAGGGCCGCAAGAACCTTTTCGGTCAGAAGGTGACCATCCAGGAAATGGAGTCTGAGGGCGGTGCCGCTGGTGCCGTTCATGGTTCGCTCCAGGCTGGTGCGTTGACCTCTACCTATACTGCCTCTCAGGGACTGTTGCTGATGATACCTAATATGTACAAGATTGCTGGCGAGCTGCTGCCCTGCGTATTCAACGTATCGGCCCGTACACTGGCCTCGCATTCTCTGTGTATCTTCGGCGACCACCAGGATGTAATGGCCTGCCGCCAGACAGGTTTTGCCATGTTCTGCTCAGGTTCTGTTCAGGAGGTTATGGATCTCTCTGCTGTTCCTCATCTGGCTACACTTGAGACATCTGTTCCATTCATCAACTTCTTCGATGGTTTCCGTACTTCGCACGAGTACCACAAAATTGAGGAGATGGATATGGAGGATATCCGCCCGCTGGTTAACACCGAATACATCAAGCATTTCCGCGACCGTGCCCTTACACCAGAGCGCCCTGTTACACGCGGTACTGCTGAGAACCCCGAGACATTCTTCACACACCGTGAGGCATGCAACGAGTACTATGACAAGATACCAGAGGTAGTAGAGAAGTACTGCGGCGAAATCTCGAAGATTACCGGCCGTGAGTATCACCTGTTCAACTACTATGGTGCCGAGGATGCTGAGAACGTTATCATTCTGATGGGTTCGGCAACAGAGCCTGCCCGCGAGGCCATCGACTACCTGAACAAGCAGGGCAAGAAGGTGGGTATGGTAGCTGTACACCTGTACCGTCCATTCTCTGTAGACTTCTTGAAGAAGACACTCCCCGCTACCGTTAAGCGTATCGCTGTGCTCGACCGTACCAAGGAGCCAGGAGCAGAGGGTGAGCCTCTGTATCTGGATGTAAAGAGCGCCCTCTACGGTGACGAGCGCAACCCGCTCATCGTAGGTGGCCGTTACGGACTGGGCTCTTCGGATACTACTCCAGCCAAGATTGTTGCCGTATTCAAGAACCTGGAGCTCCCACAGCCTAAGAACCACTTCACCGTGGGTATCGTAGACGATGTAACCTTTACATCACTACCTGAGGAGGAGGAAATCCCCATGGGTGGCGACGACCTGTTCGAAGCTAAATTTTATGGCCTGGGTGCCGATGGTACCGTAGGTGCCAATAAGAACTCTGTACAGATTATTGGTAATAACACCAATAAGTACTGCCAGGCTTACTTCTCATACGACTCTAAGAAATCGGGTGGTTTCACTTGCTCTCACCTGCGTTTCGGCGACAGCCCCATCCACAGCGCTTATCAGGTAAATACGCCTAACTTCGTAGCTTGCCACGTTCAGGCTTATCTGCACATGTATGATGTGACCCGTGGTCTGCGTAAGAATGGTACTTTCCTGCTGAATACCATCTTTGACAGCGAGGAGCTGGTTAACTTTATTCCTAATAAGGTTAAGCGCTACTTTGCCAAGAACAATATCAAGGTTTACTACATCAATGCTACCAAGATAGCACAGGAGATAGGTCTGGGCAACCGTACCAACACCATCCTGCAGTCAGCTTTCTTCCGTATCACGGAGGTTATCCCATTGGATCTGGCCGTAGAGCAGATGAAGGCTTTTATCGTGAAGTCTTACTCTAAAAAGGGTCAGGATGTGGTAGACAAGAACTTCGGCGCCGTAGACCGCGGTGGCGAGTACAAGGAACTTACCGTAGACCCAGCATGGGCTAACCTGACTGACGATGAGACCAAGACCGATGACGCTCCTGCATTTGTAAAGGAACTGGTTCGTCCTATCAACGGCCAGGCTGGTGACCTGCTCAAGGTTTCCGACTTTGTAAAGCACAACACCGTAGACGGCACTTGGGAGAATGGCACTGCTGCCTTTGAGAAGCGCGGTGTAGAGGCTTTCGTTCCAGTATGGAATGTAGAGAACTGTATCCAGTGTAATAAGTGTTCTTTCGTATGTCCTCATGCTGCCATCCGTCCGTTCGTTCTTACCGATGACGAACTGGCTGGCATCCCCGGCCTGGCTACTCAGGAGGTTAAGGCTCCCAAGGCTTTGGCTGGTATGCACTTCCGCATCGAGACTTCGGTACTCGACTGTCTGGGCTGCGGCAACTGTGCCGACGTATGTCCTGGTAAGAAGAACAAGGAAACCGGCGAGCTGGAGAAGGCTCTGAAGATGGTTCCCTTCAACGTAGATGCTCCCGATATGGTAGCCGAGGCCAAGAACTGGGAATACCTGGTACACAAGGTTGCCTCTAAGCAGGATTTGATAGACATCAAGCAGAGCCCGAAGAATTCTCAGTTCGCTCAGCCCCTGTTCGAGTTCTCTGGCGCTTGCTCTGGTTGTGGTGAGACCCCTTACGTAAAGCTCATCTCTCAGCTCTTCGGCGACCGTCAGATGATAGCCAACGCCACTGGTTGCTCGTCTATCTACTCGGCTTCTATCCCCTCTACTCCTTATACTACCAATGCTAAGGGCCAGGGCCCTGCCTTTGATAACTCTCTGTTCGAGGACTTCTGCGAGTTTGGCCTGGGTATGGCTCTCGGCAACAAGAAGATGAAGGAGCGTATCTGCCATCTGCTCGACGAGGTTATCAATGGCGACAAGGCTTCTGAAGAGTACAAGGCCGCTGCTAAGGAGTGGATAGCCGCTAAGGACGATGCCGACGCTTCTAAGGTTGCTGCTGCCAAGCTGAAGCCGTTTATCGCTGCTGGTGCCGAGGCTGGCTGTCCCGTATGCGCCGAGCTGAAGACACTGGATCACTACCTGGTTAAGCGTAGCCAGTGGATAATCGGTGGCGACGGTGCTTCTTACGATATCGGTTACGGCGGTCTCGACCACGTGCTGGCTTCTGGCGAGGATGTAAATATCCTGGTTCTCGATACCGAGGTTTACTCTAACACCGGTGGTCAGAGCTCTAAGTCTACTCCTCTGGGTGCCATCGCTCAGTTTGCTGCCCAGGGTAAGCGTATCCGCAAGAAAGACTTGGGTCTGATGCAGACCACTTACGGTTACATCTATGTAGCCCAGGTAGCCATGGGTGCCGACAATGCTCAGACACTGAAGGCTATCCGTGAGGCCGAGGCTTATCCAGGCCCATCGCTCATCATAGCCTATGCTCCCTGTATCAACCACGGTCTGAAGCGCAAGGGCGGTATGGGCCGTAGCCAGAACGAGGAGAAACTGGCCGTAGAGTGTGGTTACTGGCATCTGTGGCGTTTCAACCCGCAGCTGGCAGACGAGGGCAAGAACCCGTTCTCACTCGACTCGAAGGAGCCTAACTGGGCCAACTTCCGTGACTTCCTCCTCGGTGAGGTACGTTACCTCAGCGTTCAGAAGGCTTATCCTAACGAGGCCGAGGAGCTCTTCACCCAGGCCGAGCGTATGGCCAAGCTGCGTTACCGTAGCTATGTACGCAAGACTCAGGAAGACTGGAGCGAGATAATCTAATCGCT
>JALEKD010000002.1 GCA_022769285.1 Prevotella sp. | reverse complement strand
GAACGATACGCTTGAGGTGATTTCGTCTATTCTGAACAACGGCAAGGCTGGATTGCTCGACCTTAACATCAATCAGCCCATGCGTTGCCAGGCTGCCCAGGCTTTCAACTATGCCATGCGCGACTACTCGCAGTTCATCATCGTCGGAATGCCTAACGAGGGTCAGAGCCTTGACGAAGTGAAGAGCCTCATCCTTGCCGAAATAGAGAAGCTGAAGAAGGGAGAATTCAGCGACAAGCTGCTGCCTGCTATCGTCAACAACATGAAGCTCGATTTCCTACGCTCGCTCGATGATAACGAAAAGCGTGCCGACGCTTACGTCAACACATTCATCAACGGACGCGACTGGCAGACTGAGGTAAAGAAGTTCGACCGCATTGCCGCTATGACCAAGCAGCAGATTGTAGACTTCGCACGCCGCCACTTTACTGACGGCTACGCCATCGTGTACAAGAAGCAGGGCGAAGACGCCTCGCAGAAGAAGATTAACAAGCCATCAATCACAGCCATTCCTACCAACCGCGACATGCAGAGCGCATTCGTGAAGGAGATAAAGGACTCGAAGGTGGAGCCTATCCAGCCGCGATTCCTCGACTTCAAGACCGACTTCACACAGACCAAGACCAAACGTGCGCTGCCCGTTTACTACATTCAGAACAAGCAGAACCAGCTGTTCAATCTTGCCTACTACTTCGAGATGGGCGAAGAAGCCAACAAGTGGCTGCCTTATGCCAAGAACTACTTCGACTATCTCGGCACCGACAAGCTGTCGGCTAAGCAGGTGCAGGAGCGTTTCTATCAGCTGGCATGCGAGTACAACATTAGCGTAAGCAATAGCAATATGGTCATCTCGCTCCGTGGTTTGGGCGACAATATGCAGGAGGCTATGACCCTTATGGAGAGCGTCATCAACCACGCCAAGGTCGACCGCGACGCTTACCGCAAGTTTGTTGAGCAGGAACTCAAGTCGCGTCGCGACAACAAGTTCAGCCAGAAGGCCAACTTCCGTGCTCTGCAGCAGTATGGCGAATTCGGTGCTTACAACTCATTCCGCAACATACCCGACAGCGACGAATTGGTAAATACCAATCCGCAGACTCTCGTCGACATGATTGGCAATCTGAAGAACTACAAGCACAGTATCGTTTACTACGGTCCGCTGAGCGAGAAGCAGCTCGTAGCCACTATCGACAAGAATCATGCTGTGGCTAAGTCGCCGGCTGATGTTCCTGCTGGTCGTCCCTACACTATGCAGCAGACCCCGACCAACGAGATATGGATTGCACCCTACGAGGCAAAGAACATATATATGGTGCAGTATCACAACGAGGGACAGAAGTGGAACCCGGAGGATGAAGCCAAGATTGAAGTGTTCAACGAGTACTTCGGTGGTGGCATGAACGGAGTGGTATTCCAGGAGTTGCGCGAAAGCCGCGGACTTGCCTATAGCGCATTTGCCAACTACGCCACACCACGTCGCAAGGGCAATCCTAACTACGCTTTCACCTACATCATCTCACAAAACGACAAGATGATGGACTGCATCCGCGTGTTCAGCAACATTCTCGACACTCTGCCGCAGACTCCAGCTGCCTTCGAACTGGCAAAGCAGGCTACAATAAAGCGCATCGCTTCAGAGCGTATCACCAAGGACGACATCATCTACTCGTATCTCGCAGCCAAGCAGCGTGGCATCGACTACGACTTGCGTCGCAAGGTATACGAGCAGCTGCCTACATTGACTCTCGAAGACATCGTGAAGTTCGAAAACGAGAATATGGCTCGCAAGCCGTGGCGCTACCTCATTCTCGGCGATGAGAAGAACCTCGACATAAAGGCCCTCGAGAAGATTGGCCCTATTCGCAAGCTGTCTACCGAGGACATCTTCGGTTACTGATAACACCATTATAACATCTATAAGGGGGGGGCAAGACGCTCTCCCCCTTATTATTTTCTACACATAGCATGAAGACCAAACTTATCATCCTTAGCATAGCCTGCCTGCAGGCCACCACCCTCTGCGCCCAGAACGAGGGCCGCCTCTATGGGCGTGTTCTGAGCTATGCCCGCCAGGGCATTGCCGACAGCGTGTTCTGCTATCTGGACAGCATGGCCACCCTCTATGGTAGCCACGACCTTGACCTCTACCCCGAACTGCTCCTCGAGACTCGGCTACGCCCCTACCACAATGATGCCCGCTGGGCTGCCTGCATGGCCCGTTACCGTATGGCCAAGCATGTATCCGAGGACAGTCGGCAGCGAACCTGCCAGACCGACACCGCAGCCAAGACCGATAACACGCCCATCGTGAGCCACTACGATATAGACCTGACCATCGATGTGGCAACCAAGCGCTTCAGCGTGCGAGCCGACATAGACCTCGACTTCCGCGGACAGGGCTATGCCGACCTGTACCTCTGGCGACACACACAGATAGACAAGCTGACCCTCGGCAACGAGCCAGCACGCTACGAGTTCGCCCCAAACATCCAGGCACCGTGGATAAGCGACTCGGGGCGGCTGCGCATCTATGCCGGCAACGCCCAGGGCCACGCACGCATCACTACCGCCTATAACGGACGGCTCGACAGCATACCCGATGACAGCTTTGCCGCCTGTGACAGCGGCATGGTGATGCTTACCTACTACATGGGCTGGTATCCCGTAGACATCAACCACGACCTGTCGACGGCCGACATAGACATACACGTCACCCCCGACTGGCCTGTAACTGGCTCGGGCATCATAGCCGGCAAAAAGGGCACCTGGCACATGAGCCAGCCCTGGCAGCAGTCAGACTATACCATCATCGCCTCGCCATCTCTCAGGCAGCAAGCCATCACCCGCAACGGACGCACCATCGAGGTGGTGAGTCTGAAGTTCCCCGAAGCCGAGGCCGATTCGGTGGCACACAACAGTGCCGACATCTACGACCTCTACACCCGCCTCTTCCGCCATTCTCCTGACAGTCGCCAGCTGCGCATCTTCCTCTTCCCGGCAGATGGCCAAGGTGCCTTTAGTCGCCGAAACTTCATCGTATGTTGCTGCGGACACTACGACGAGTGGCTCTACCAGCTACTTGCCCACGAGATAGGCCACTTCTGGTGGCGGTCGGCACCCACCGACCGGTGGGAAGACTGGCTCAACGAGAGTTTTGCCGAGTATAGTTCGCTCTGTGCCATAGGCCACCACCTGGGTACAGCGGTGCTGACCGACTATGTCGAGGCCTACCGCGAGTGGGCACGCACAGCCTGTCCCATCAAGGGCCTGGCCCGCCAGGCCGAAGGCTCGCAGCACACTTTCTACCACAAGGGTGCTATTCTGCTCTACGACCTGCAGCAGCGCATCGGCGACAAGGCTTTTTTCGGTCTGCTACACCGCCTCACCACTAAGAAGATAGGCAGCCAAGCAGCCTTCGACCGTGAGGTCTTCCGCGCCCTCGGCCAGAACACCTACCAATGGATAGGCCGCAGGTTGAGCAAATAGCAGGGAAGAAAGGAAATGTGGTATTTCTCGCGATTTGCCTACCTCTACGCTCTGCTGTGAAAGTAGGCTGCACCTCGGAAATAAAAATAAATGGAATTTATTTTGTATTTCTCGCGGTTTGCACTACCTTTGTGATGGAAATTATCACATTATTAAATATATAAAACAACATGGCAACTCCAGATTTCAAGTACGCTCCTATGTTCCAGCTCGGCCCGGACACTACGGAGTACCGTCTGCTCAGCAAGGAAGGTGTGAGCTCTGGCGATTTTGAGGGAAAAGAGATCCTGAAAGTAAGTAAGGAAGCACTCACCCTGCTGGCCCAGCAGGCTTTCCACGATGTAGAGTTTACGCTGCGCCGTGAGCACAACGAGCAAGTGGCCGCCATCCTGCGCGACCCCGAGGCCTCGGAGAACGACAAGTATGTGGCCCTGCAGTTTCTGCGCAATGCCGAGACGGCCGTCAAGGGCATTCTGCCCTTCTGCCAGGACACCGGCACCGCCATCATCCATGGCGAAAAGGGTCAGCAGGTATGGACTGGCTTCGAGGACGAAGAGGCGCTGAGCCGCGGCGTGTACAATACATTCACCGAGGACAACCTGCGCTACTCGCAGAACGCTCCGCTCAACATGTACGACGAGGTTAACACCCGCTGCAACCTGCCGGCACAGATAGATATCGAGGCCGTAGAGGGCGAGGAATATCGCTTTGTAATGGTTGCAAAGGGCGGTGGCTCTGCCAACAAGACCTACTTCTACCCTATGACCAAGGCTACCATACAGAACGAAGGCACTCTGCTGCCTTTCCTCGTAGAGAAGATGAAAAGCCTGG
This sequence comes from Prevotella sp., assembly GCA_022769285.1. Taxonomy (GTDB): domain Bacteria; phylum Bacteroidota; class Bacteroidia; order Bacteroidales; family Bacteroidaceae; genus Prevotella. Next base: position 15,325 of record JALEKD010000002.1, on the reverse strand, counting down.
GCACCGCAGCCTGCCCGCCCTACCATATCGCCTTCGTCATCGGTGGCACATCGGCCGAGAAAAACCTGCTCACCGTCAAGCTGGCCAGCATCAAATACTATGATGCCCTGCCCACCACCGGCGATGAGACCGGTCGCGCTTTCCGTGACGTAGACCTGGAGCAGAAGCTACTGGACGAGGCCCACAAAATAGGCCTGGGTGCCCAGTTTGGCGGCAAGGCCTTCGCCCACGACATCCGCGTGATACGTCTGCCCCGCCATGGTGCCAGTTGCCCCATTGGCATGGGCGTAAGCTGTTCGGCCGACCGCAATATCAAGGCCAAGATTAACCGCGATGGCATCTGGCTGGAGAAGATGGACACCAATCCATCTGAGTTGATACCCGAGGAGTATCGTCGACCAGGCGAGGGAGCCAAGGGCATTGAGATAGACCTGGACAAGGGCATCGACGCCGTACGCGCCGAGCTCACCAAGTATCCTGTTTCAACCCGCGTAAACCTCAAGGGAACCATCATCGTGGCTCGCGACATAGCCCACGCCAAGCTCAAGGCCCGCCTGGATGCCGGCAAGGACATGCCGCAGTACTTCAAGGATCACCCCATACTCTACGCTGGGCCGGCCAAAACCCCCGCAGGCTATCCCTGTGGCAGCATGGGGCCCACCACGGCCAACCGTATGGATCCCTACGTAGACGAGTTCCAGGACCATGGCGCCAGCCTGGTCATGATAGCCAAGGGCAACCGCACCCAGGTAGTGACCGATGCCTGTAAGAAGCATGGCGGTTTCTACCTCGGTACCATAGGCGGTGTAGCCGCCGTTCTCTCGCAGAGCTGCATCAAGAGCATCGAGTGCGTAGAGTACCCCGAACTGGGCATGGAGGCTATCTGGAAGATCAAGGTAGAGGACTTCCCCGCCTTTATTCTGGTAGACGACAAGGGCAACGACTTCTTCAAGCAGCTCAAGCCCTGGACTCCCTGCCACTGCAAGAAAGACTAAGGCCAGTAGGCATTGACAATAACAAAAATAGGAAGAAGACATATCGCTCTTCTTCCTGTTTTTTTGCCTTGCGGGCAGTACCGTAACACGGCCCTATCACCCTGGAGACTCTACTCGCGGCTAATTTGGATGATGTAGCCGGTGCCGCTTAGGAACTGGTCGGCAAAAAGCTTGTAGCCAGAACCATTGGTGAGCTCGGGGCCAGGGCCTACGAAGCCCTTCTGAGCCATCTCCTGCCGGAGCTGGTTGTAAACACCCTCATCGGTCATCGAGATGCTCACTAGGGCCGAGGTGGCGGGCTGGCCCTCGCCGGCTATCGTCACCAGGGTGGCCTTGGGCGAGGCCTGAGCCACGATGCTACCCATATCGTCGACATCGCATCCCTGTGTGTACATCACGGCACGACCCTGTTGATAGATGCCCTCGCGACTGCTACGACTATAGCCCATGCGGCGCATCATTCGGTCTATATCGCCAGCATCGTGCAGACCGGTAATGATGCCCTTGTCGGTCTCGACCATGCGAGCCATGTCTATGGCGCGATCTATGGAGATACACTTCATCTTGGTCTCAGCAGGGGTAGCGGCCTTGGCGAGGCGGATCGCGGCCTCCTGCTGTTCCTCCTGCTGGGCGATAACGGCCGCAGGCTTCTTCTGATGGCAAGCGTCCAAGGAGAATATCAGCACAAGGGCTGCCAGTACTCCCATTGTTCTACGGTAAAAGGGAAAAGGTATCATAAAATAGATTATTTTATCTGCGAAGATAGGCAGAAAAGCTGAGAATAAAGCACCTTTCGGTGAAAAAATGCGTAATTTTGCCCCCTGTATGGACAACACAGGTTTTACATCGGCCATCTTGGCTTGGTTTGCCCACAACGGGCGCGAGCTGCCCTGGCGCGGCATCGGCGACCCCTACGCCATCTGGCTATCAGAAATCATACTGCAACAGACGCGCATCAGCCAGGGCACTGCCTACTGGCACCGGTTCATGTCGGCCTATCCCACGGTAGAGAGCCTGGCTGCCGCCACCGAGGACGAGGTACTCAAACTGTGGCAGGGGTTAGGCTACTACTCGCGTGCCCGAAACCTGCATGCCGCGGCCAAGAGTATAGTGGCTATGGGGGGCTTCCCAGACACCTATGAGAAAATAAGGCAGCTCAAGGGCGTGGGCGACTATACAGCAGCGGCCATAGCCTCGATGGCTTTCGGACTGCCCTATGCGGCCGTCGACGGCAACGTGTATCGCGTGCTGGCACGCTACTATGCCATCGACACGCCTATTAACACCACCAAGGGTAAACATCAGTTCCAGCTCTTGGCCAACCAGTTGTGTCCGCCACACCAGGCAGGCACCTGGAACCAGGCAATGATGGACTTTGGAGCGCTACAGTGTACGCCCCAGAGTCCAGCCTGCAACACCTGCCCGCTGGCCGAGACGTGCGAGGCTTACCGCAGTGGCCATCCAGAGACTTATCCTGTGAAGGAGCTGAAGCTAAAGCGTCGCACGCGCTATCTCACCTATTATTATATAATGCGCGCGGAGCGTGTGCTCTTCCACCGACGGCCAGCCGGTGATATATGGCAAGGACTGTGGGAACCCGTAGTCATAGAGAACACCGACAAGACCATAGCCCAGGCGCCCGATGCGGTGAAACATGTGCTAACCCACCAGACACTCTATGCGCGCATGGTACCTATAGATGCCTCGGACATGCCGGCCGATGCCCCCCTACCCTACGACCTGCCCTCATTGGGCACTCTCGGCGAGCGCTATCACTGGGCCACGCCTCTGGAGATAGAGGGCTACGCCCTGCCGCGGTTAGTAGACCTGCTCATAGAGCGCCTCATGGCGCAGCGCAGATAGAGGAGGCCTGTGCTTTTTTATCTCAAGTAACAGGCGAGACCGCTCTATCCCTGCAGGATAGCCGTCCGCACAGCCTCGGCGTCAAATTGCCAGGGCGTGCTGACATACGACAGGCATCCCTTTATGCCCTTGAGGCGCCTGGATCTGTCGGCATAGCCCTTATCAGTAAGCATCAGTTTGACATACAGCGGCACATAGCCCTCGCGGGCCATGTATATGGCGATACAGTGGGTATAACGGGTCTGAAACCTGTTGTTCAGAGGAACATCGGCAATAAATACCGAGTCAGCCCGTCCCCACTTGTGCGCCTCGGTGCCACCCAGGGAAGTCATGCTGTCCTGGCTCTCCCAGTAGCTTGCCGGCAACCGAGGCTTGTCGTAGGGCACTCCACCATAACGAGCGGTCTGCAGCTCGCCCGCGCAACACGAGCGTGCATAGGCAGCCGACTGCCCTGCCTTGCTGAAAGGAAAAGACGACAGGCTGTGACCAGAAAGGGGGAAGTAAGGATAAAGCAGCTTGCTCTCGCCATCGCGGCTGATAGCACTTTCATAGTAGGCAAAGCCAATATGGCGCATGCCATTACTTATCTGCTCACGATGGCAGTTGAGAGCCACTATCATCGGTTGTTGCAGACCGTCACGATAGTATCCCCGGGGCACCTGCTGGCGCACTCCATAACACGTCTCCGATATAGCCCCTATCTTTTCAAAGAGCGTATTGCCCGCAGCAAAGACTCCGACGGCATGGGGCATGGCCAACAAGAACAAAACGAACATTCTCATATTACAGAGCTATCTGATTTTTAATCTAAATAACGAACAGACATCCTCATAAACAAAAAAATCAAAACTTGTAGTATCTTCCATAGCCACAGCTTGATCATCCCTACACATAAACCCTCCGTTTCCATTAAGTTGTACAGTTTCTGCATGGTAACTATATTGTCCATTAATCATTCTTGTCTGCTTTACGACAAAATAAAAATCCTGTGATGGGTTCACATCAGCATAGTCTTCTGGATCTACTGAATAAACATTAAAGAATAAGCTTAAGGCTTCTTTCAATGAGCCTAATCTAGTACCTTTTCCTGGAATATAATAACCTGCCATTTCCAGTTCTTTCCTAACTTTTTGAGCATCATATTGTTTTTCATTCATATCATGCAAGATAGCTACAATTGTATATATCACACAATCATCATCACCAGTTCTACCGTCTTCTGTTTCCCCAATAGTATCCTCATCAATCATCATCCTCGTTATAAGGTTTTTCTTTGCTGATTTTTCAAATATATTTTTGAAAAAGTTATATATTGGTTCTGATATTCTCACTTCCTTTCCACTTTTTTGAACTATACTATAACTTCCATTTTCACCCTTTACAAAATCCAATCTTAAAAGTGCCTTCTGCAAAATGCTTTTTTCTGATGTTGTGAGTGTAGTTCCAGTAATGTCGTGATTAATTGTAAGAAACTCGATTTCAGAAGAAATCTTTTCACAACCCTCATGTTGACAACTAACTATTATAGCTATCAACATAAACGAGGAAATGACAAACAAAAAACTTTTTTTCATAAATACAGTTTTTAGTTATAAATATATATTACAAATTATTTTGCAAATATAGCGACTTTTTCAACACCGGCAACGCCCGCCGCCCTATTTTTTTAATAAATATTTTGCCACGTCTATGGTTTTATCTAACTTTGCACCCGGAATACAAGGTGTATTCTAAGGGGTGCTGGAGCCTATTGCTCCGGCTGAGATTATACCCATCGAACCTGAAACGGGTAATGCCGACGCAGGGAACTATCCCCTTTTAAGTATTTAACAACAACTGTAAGGACAATGAAAAAGATTGTTTGCATGGTGGCCGTGTGCTTGGGCACAGTCGGCGCTTATGCACAGGTACAGACCGACTCGCTGCGACTTTTTAAGTTGCAGGAGGTGGTGGTAAAGGGTGTGCGTGCGCAGAAGAACGCACCCTTCGCAGTAGCTAACATCAAGAAGGCCGAGCTCAGTAGCTTCGGCAAAACGGGCAGAGAGCTGCCCTTCCTCTTCGCCAACACACCGGGCGTACTGGCCTGGAGCGAGAATGGTACAGGCATAGGTACCAGCCACATACGCATACGTGGCGCTGCCGACAGCCGTATCAACGTGACGCTGGATGGCGTGGCCCTCAACTCGCCCGAGGACGAGTGCGTATTCTGGGCCAACATGAACTCGTACGCCAGCCTGATGGGCTCGGCACAGATACAGCGTGGCGTAGGTACGTCTACCAATGGCGACGGCGCCTTTGGCGGAACCATCTCACTGGCCACGGCTGCTCCCAGCCTGACTCCATCGCTCGAGGTCAACGGTGGCTACGGCACCTACAACTCGTACAACGTGGGCATGAACTTCTCTTCGGGCCTGCTCTGGAACCGCCTGGTGTTCAACGGCGCTTATCACGAGAGCCGCACCGATGGTTTCATGCACGGCACAGCTGGCCGCTCGGGCTCGTATTTAGGTGCGCTCACCTACTATGGCGACAAGTTCACTCTGAGTTACAAGAATATCGGCAACTTTGAGAAGACCGGTCAGGCCTGGAGCGGTGCCACGGGTGGCAACGACGACGCCACACTGGTAGCCGACGGCATCTATACCTATAAGGATATGTACAAGCACGGCCTGGGCCGCTACAACTATCTCTACGAGGGCCTGGTGTTCGATGATGATGCCTATACATTCCCCAAGGATGCCAACGGCAACTACCAGACCTATCGTTACAAGATGAACAACGGCAGTCTGTGGGACCGCACTACCGACAACTTCTATCAGAGCCACAACATCCTCTCGGCCGTATTTACCCCCTCGGCCCACTGGAGCCACCACGTGGCTCTGCACTACACCTACGGATATGGCTACTATGCCGAGCTGAAGCCCAACTGCAAGTTCAGCAAGTTCGGACTTACCTACTACGACCGCGACGGCAACTTTGTTAAGCGTTCTGACTTTATCCGCAAGAAGGGTCTCGCGCAAAACACCTATGGCTTAGTGTACAACGCCAACTATAAGGACGACGAGTGGGACGTTGTAGGCGGCCTTAACCTGCAGCAGTTCCGCGGCAGCCACTTCGGCTACCTCACCTACATAGCTAACGAGGACGCTAACGCCAAGTATCGCGCCAACGGTGACTACCAGTACTACGATTCTAAAGCCCGTAAGGACGATTACTCGGCGTTCCTCAAGGCTACCCTGCACCTCAGTCAGTCCTGGGATGTCTTTGGTGATGTACAGTATCGCCACGTGGGCTATAAGACCGATGGCAAGAACGACAAGTTTTACGCCCAGGCCGACGGCACCTACAAGAACCAGATGCTGGACATCAACGCCAACTACAACTTTGTGAACCCCAAGGCTGGTATCAGCTTCCACCAGGATGGCCACAAGGCTTACTTCTCAGTAGCCTACGCCAGCCGCGAGCCCGAGCGCAACAATTTTACCGACAACGGTAGCTACGCTGCTCCCAGCGCCGAGCATCTCACCGACTTCGAGTTGGGTTACAGCTACAGCGCAGCCAACTGGAACGCTGGTCTGAACCTCTACTACATGAACTACAAGGACCAGTTTGTACAGACGGGTGCCCAGAGCGATATAGGCGAGAGCCTTACCACCAACATAGACAAGAGTTACCGCGCCGGTGTCGAACTCAATGCCGACTGGTCGCCGCTGTCTTGGCTCAACGTGGCCGGTAACGCCGCCCTGTCGGTTAACCGTCTGAAGAACTTTGACCAGTACTACGAGAACTGGGACGATGAGACCAAGCCTGCCAAGGTACACTACGACAAGTCGACACTGGCTTTCTCGCCCTCGACACTGCTTAACGGATTCGTAACCATACACAAGGGCGGTTTCCAGGCCGTATGGCACACCAACTTCGTGAGCCGCCAGTATCTGGACAATACCGAGACTGCTCTGCGCTCGCTGCCCTGCTACTCGCAGACCAACGTTAACCTGAGCTATACCCTCAACAAGATAGCCGGAGTCAAGGAGGCTGTGTTAGGGCTCAACCTGTACAACATCTTCGACCGTCACTATGCCGCCTCTGGCTGGGTCTACAATGCTGTAGGCTATGGTACCTACACCACCGACAAGCCTTACACCCAGTTGGGCTACATGCCTATGGCCGGATTTACGATGATGGGTACCGTAACCCTGCGTTTCTAAACCGTAGACCGACAGCATGGAAGCATTTCTCATAGACCACTGGCTCGACATCACCACCACCCTGTTGGGGCTGGCCTACATTCTGTTAGAGTATCACGCCTCGGTGTGGCTCTGGCCCGTGGGCTTTGTGATGCAGGTCCTGGGCATAGTACTCTACTACGAGAAGGGACTCTACGCCGACTGCGGCATGGAGCTCTACTACATCGGCATGACGTGCTATGGCTTCTACGCCTGGACGCGCGGCCACCGACAGGACAGCCAGCAGCCCGCCCAGGGCAAAGACAGGCCCATCACCCACTTTGACCGACGGCTGGTGCTGCCATGGACGCTCATAACCGCTGTACTGTGGGCATCGATATGGTACCTGTTAGCGTACCACACCGACTCGCGTGTACCCGTGGCCGACAGTTTTACCACTGCACTGAGCATCGTGGGCATCTGGGCCCTGGCCCGCAAGTTCCTGGAGCAGTGGCTGATATGGATTGTCGTAGACGTGGTGACATGCTGTCTCTACTTCTACAAGGATATACCTTTCAAGGCCAGTCTCTACGGCCTGTATGTCGTCATCGCCATAGCCGGCTACATGCGCTGGCGCAGGCTGATGAAGCAGAAAGCATAGGGACACCACGGCCCCACTATTGAAGAGAGCGAACCTGACGGCCACAGCCGAGGGCTCGCTCTCTTGTTGTATCTGCCCCACCCCTACCCACATCCACGGAAAAACGAAAGACTGAGAAATATAGGCACCAGCACGGTCTTTGTTATATAACAACGTGTACCCTTGTATCGCTTTTACGATTATTACAACATGATGTATCACGGTTTTACGGCCCATACGCCACCGCCCGTAGCCTGACGATCAGTCAATCAAGCCCTGGCACATACCTATTGCGCATTAATCCATGAGAGAGAGAACCATGTGTACCACTGCGCCCACCTGGTATTAGGCAAATCCATCAGCCCGTTGCTGATAGCCAGCGTGGTCATCATGCTCTCGGCCATTATGGCCATGAACTACTACAGGCATACCAGGGTCTGTGGCTTCGTCTGAAGACTTGGAATGTACATCCCGACCCTGCGGACGGCCGTCCATAGGTTCCGGATAGTCGTCCGCCTACTCTGAACAGCACCCGCCATCATCGCCCGCAAACGGGCCGATACGGACAACGGGTCAGCAAGTGCCTGGGTAAGGCTGAAGATAACCGTCCTGAGTTCCTAAGAGAGGCCCACCCGCGCGGCGACCCTGCCGATCGAGCACGTAATGGGCGGGGCACAACAAAAAAACGCACAGGAGACGCGGGCTTTCTGCCCATTTTTTAGTAACTTTGTCTCTATCCTAAATAATGACAACTCAACACAACACAACTATGGCTAATAGACTTCTACTCATGCTCACCATGGCGCTATGTGCCTGCGGAGCCAGTGCCCAGACGGGCACGGCCAGCGAGCCGGTCAACTACATCGGGGGTGAGATATGCAACCCTCGTCTGCACGATGGCGGACTGCGCTACGCCATAGGCACCGAGAACATCCAGGTGATGCGCGCCAACCGCACACACCCCAACGAGGCCGAGGACTACGGCTGGACCTACAACCACGCAGCCAACATCACCTACTGGCGTGGCCGTTTCTACCTCGAATATCTGTCTAACCCCGTAGACGAACAGCAGCCACCAGGCCAGACATTGTTAGTAACATCGGCCGACGGCCGCCACTGGACCAAGCCCATTGTGGCCTTCCCACCCTATAAGGCTCCGGCCGGCGTAACCATACCCAAACCTTACTACGGCTACATCATGCACCAGCGCATGGGCTTCTACACGGCCCCCAACGGCCGTCTGCTGCTGGTGGCTTTCTATGGCCACAGTTATAACCCATTCAAGGAGGGCGGCATAGGGCGCGTGGCGCGCGAGATCAAGGCCGACGGCACCATGGGGCCCATCTACTTTATACGCTACTCGTCGCACACTAAGTGGAACGCCACCAACACGGCTTATCCATTCTATACCGCGAGTCGCGACAAGGGCTTCCGCGCGGCCTGCCAGGCCCTGTTAGCCGACAAGCTGAAGACCCTCCAGTGGATAGATGAGGATCGCGGGCTCGACGGGTTCTACACTCTCAAGGACTCCATCAACCGCGTGCAGGCCACCTCGTACTACCACCGTCGTGACGGCCAGACCGTGGCCCTGTGGAAGTGGTCGTATGCAGCCCTGTCGCCCGACAATGGTCTGTCGTGGAGCACGCCTGTAAGGGTGCCCACGCTCATTATGGCCGGTGGCAAGCAGTGGGGCCAGCGCACTCCCGACGGCCGCTACGCCATCTGCTACAACCCCATCGAGACTCAGCCTTACCGATATCCGCTCGTGGCCATCAGCAGCGACGATGGCATCACCTTCGACTCTATGTGCGTGGTTCACGGCGAGGTTCCGCCCCGCCGGTTCATGGGCGAGAACAAGGACTTCGGCCCTTGCTACGTGCGGGGCATCACCGAGGGCGAGGCCACCCCACCGGGACAGTCTATGTGGCTGGCCTACTCGGTCAACAAGGAAGATATATGGGTGTCGCGCGTGCCCACGCCCATCCGCACCACCTGGACGGGGCCTGTGAGCGACAACTTTGACGACCTACAGCCGGGCGGGGCCACCGCCAACTGGAACATATACAGTCCGCGCTGGGCCCGGGTGTATGTCAACGATGCTCACCAGCTGTGCCTCACCGACTCTGACCGCTACGACTATGCGCGGGCCATACGGGTGTTCGAGGCCAAGCCACGCACAGACATAGCACTGGATATGCAGGTGGCTGCCGAGAACGACGACCCCATGGAGATAGACGTTACCGACCGCCACGGCGAGCGCATCGTCTGCGTACGCCTGCACCGCGGCCTCATCAGTGCCGATGGTAAGCAGATAGGCAGCTACACCCAGGGCCAGTGGCAGCGCCTCAGCATAACCATAGACCATGGGCGTGTATCGGTATGCGACCACGAGGTGGCTGCCCTGCACACGGCACAGAACCCTGAGCGCCTTAGCATCCGTACAGGCCAGTACCGCGACCTGCCCAACCGTCAGACACCCAACCAGGACCCTGCGCCGCCCCTGCCTGGCTGCGACGAACGCATCCAGCCTGCCCTCTACCTGGTAGACAATGTCAGTATCAGGTAGCCCACACAGCCTATAAAACAGCGGGGAGCAGTCGCACATTCTTTGTGGTCTATTCCCCAAGGGCCTTTGACAATCACCATAAGGGCAATTACAGACAGGGGGCACCCTCAGACAACACCATTTATGCAATATACATTCAGAAAAGCTACGGCTGCTGACCTCGGTACCATCATGGATATCATCCAGGAGGCCAAGGAACAGATGAGCCGCGAGGGCAAGCATCAGTGGGACGACAGCTATCCCACCCAGCAGCATATAGAGACCGACATACTGGCTGGCAACGGCTACGTAATGGCTCACGATGGCCGGCCAGTGGCTTACGGGGCTGTCGTCCTCACGGGCGAACCTGCCTACGACGTGATAGAGGGTCACTGGCTCTCAGAACAGCCCTACGTAGTGTTGCACCGGCTGGCCGTGAGCGAGGCCATTAAAGGCCATGGCTTCGGTGTGCAGTTCATGCAGGAGGTAGAGCGCATAGCTGTCGCGGCCGGCATACACAGTTTCAAGGTAGACACCAATCACGACAACACCCGCATGCTGCGCGTGTTGGATAAAATGGGCTTCAGCCACTGCGGCAACATATTCTACCCGCAGGGCAGCCGCATCGCCTTCGAGAAACTGCTGTAGACAGGCCAGTGCCGCGACCCGCTAATTTTTCTGTGGAAGTTCTCTGAAGTATCGGAATATATCCGGTATTTCCACTAATTTAACATTCTGTTAGCCAAGCGGTAAAGCAGAATGTTATATTTTTGCATTAGAATATAAGCAACATACACTATGGAACTGAAAGGAACTTATACGGCTAACCCCGACTGCTACAGCTGCCAGGATATATACCGGCGCTGCGGCAGGAGTGGCATCCTTCTGCCCAAGATAAGCCTGGGCTTCTGGCACAACTTCGGCAGCGACGACCCCTACGAGCGCAGCAGGGCCATCACCCACTATGCCTTCGACCACGGCATTACCCACTTCGACCTGGCTAACAACTACGGTCCGCCTTACGGCAGTGCCGAGGAAACTTTCGGCCGACTGATGGACGATGATTTCCGCCCATACCGCGATGAGCTATTCATAGCCACCAAAGCGGGCTACGACATGTGGCCGGGGCCTTACGGCAACTGGGGCTCGCGCAAATATCTTATGGCCAGCCTCGACCAGAGTCTCCGGCGTATGCACCTCGACTATGTCGACCTCTTCTACAGCCACCGCTATGACCCCGACACACCGCTGGAGGAAACTCTGCAGGCCATGGTAGACATCGTGCGCGCAGGCAAGGCTCTGTATCTTGGCATAAGCCGCTGGCCACTGGAGGCGTTGCGGTTTGCCGACAGCTATCTACGTGAGCGCGATGTGCCCCTGCTCATCTACCAGGGTCGGCTGAACCTTCTGGACCGTGCGCCACAGGAGGATGGCATTACTGATTACTGTGCCGAGCACGGCATTGGCTTCATTTCCTTCTCGCCATTGGCGCAAGGACTACTCACAGACCGCTACTTAAACGGCATACCAACCGACAGCCGCATGGCCAAGGAGCACTTTCTCAAGCACTCGGTTCTCACGCCTCAGTTGCTGACCACCCTCCGCCAGTACAATGACACCGCCCTGTCACAGGGCAAGACGTTGGCTGAAATGGCGCTGACCTGGATACTACAACAGAAAGGCGTGACCAGTGTGCTGGTAGGTGCCAGCTCGACCACCCAACTGGAGAAAAACATAAAATGTATGGCCGCCCCGCTCTGAGTAACCCTCACCCAAAAGCTCGGTACTCCTCCCTCGCCCTGCCTAACAACTTCCCCATTACGGCTCACCACCATGAAGGTAAGCGGCGCCTCGGAAATAAAGATAAATGGAATTTATTTTGTATTTCTCGCGGCTTTCACTACCTTTGCACCCGATTATGGAAAAAATTTTGTTTAACAAGCGCCTTACCTTACGGTTTAAGAGATTCTCCAACAAGGGCTACTCGCTCTTCGCGTGCCTCAACAAGGTGGTGCTGGTAGGAGTGCTGAGCGTACCCACGCTCGCCCATGCCAAGGCAGGTACTCTGGCCACACACGTGCAGGCCGCCAGCGACACACTGGCCCGCAAGGAGATGAAGATAGACGAGGTGGTGATCACCGGATCAAGGGCGCCGCTGACTGCGATGCAGTCGGCCAAGATTGTGAAGGTCTTCACAAGCGACGATATACATCGTGCGGCGGTGCAGACCGTTAATGATGTATTAAAATTAGCCACGGGCGTGGATGTCCGTCAGCGCGGTGGCTTTGGTGTACAGACGGACATTTCCATCAATGGCGGCACGTTTGACCAGATTACTATTCTGCTCAACGGGGTTAACATTTCAAACCCTCAAACAGGTCACAACGCAGCCGATTTCCCAGTTGCTCTCTCAGACATAGAACGCATCGAGGTGCTCGAAGGCGCTGCGGCTCGCGTGTTTGGCACGTCGGCCTTCAGCGGAGCCATCAACATCGTGACGCGCAGTGCTCACCAGAGAGAGGCGAGGGCCACGGTGCAGGCGGGATCGTATGGTACGGTAGAGGCCGAGGCCGGAGTAACATTAGCCAGCACGGCGGTGCGCAACCATGTGAGCGGCGGCTACGCGCGGTCAGACGGTGGCACGCACAACAGTGACTTTGGCAAGGGCCGGGCCTACTACGAGGGAAGTTGGGACACCCGCCACGTATCATTAGGCTGGCAAGTAGGAATGAGTTTGCAGGACTATGGCGCCAACACGTTCTACTCGGCGCGATTTGATAATCAGTGGGAAAAAACCGCGCACTTGATAGGCTCTGTCTCAGCGCGTATCAAGGGTCTGCCCAACAAGATGGAGATAATGCCAGTGATATACTGGAACAAGTTTTACGACCACTACCAGCTCACCCGTGGGGCCGAGGGGGCCAAGGCCGGCGAGAACTACCACAACATGGATGTCTACGGAGCCTCGGTCAACAGCCATATAGACTGGTTGTTGGGCAAGACGGCCATCGGAGCAGACCTGCGCAGGGAGCATATACTGAGCACGGCCTATGGCGAGCCGCTGGCCGAGAACCAGTGGAAAGACATACATGGATCGCAGCGCCAGTATGACCACCGGGGAGAGCGTACCAACACCTCAATATTTGCCGAGCACAATTTCATCATCGGCACCTTTACACTGTCGGCCGGTGTATTGGCCAACCAGAATACCGGCTTGGATCACCGCCTGCGCTTCTACCCCGGCGTAGACATGAGTTACCGTCCGTCGAGCCACTGGAAATTGTATCTGTCGTGGAACAAGGCACTGCGCATGCCGACCTATACCGACCTGTACACGGCCAACAGCGTGCAGCAGGGCGACAAGGATCTGCGCCCTGAACGCAACCAGACCTACAAGGCAGGCGCCACCTATCGCACACGGGGCGTGGAGGCCACGGCGAGCGCTTTCTACAGCGTAGGCCGCGACATGATAGACTGGGTGTATGCCACCGCCGAGAGTAGCAAGTATCAGGCGATGAACATAGGCAAACTGGATAACATGGGGTACAACGCCGAGGTAAACATAGTGCCCACCGAGTGGTGGCGGGGTGCCCTGGTAACCAACATCCGTATAGGCTACGCCCAGATACACCAGCGCCACGAGACCCAGCAGCCCATCTACCGGTCGCTCTACGCCCTCGAATATTTGCGCAACAAGTTGACACTCTCGCTGAGCCATCGTATATGGAGCCATCTGTCGGCCTCGTGGGCCATGCGGTGGCAGTATCGTATGAACGGATATACCCCCTATACCAAGATAGACGGCAAGGTGATGTGGACAGACCGCCACTACGAGCTGTTTGTCAAGGCCGACAACCTTACCGCCCACCGCTACTACGACTTAGGCGGCGTGCGCCAACCGGGACTGTGGCTCATGGCCGGAGCAAGCATCCACCTATAGCCCAAGCCCGAAACTGCGACCTGTAACTTACACATACCAGGAAGAGCCATATTCCCCTCTACTTCCGAGAGAACATGGCTCTTTACTGTACTTAGGCCAGAGGTAATATAGACTACAGGTTATCCAGGCTTCTGTCCATGTCTTGGCACCCATGTGCCCACAGCCTGTCAGGGCGTGCCGACATGCCCATTAGCCAGTCTGAATTGCCGGTTTACATATTCCTTGTGCTTACAGCCCAACGGGTCTACAAAGGTAATGGTGCCGACCAGACTGTACTCACCCGACAGCCCATCTGTACTTATTTTCACACATTTCACCCCTTCGCCACGCTTGCTGTCACATAGTTCCAAGTCGCAGGTTACAATAGCCCCACCCAGGCTCAGACCTTCCATTCTATATTATTGCTGTCCGGTAAAACTTTTGCAAAGAAAATAAATTAGGGCTGACACTTCTCACGAGGTATCAACCCTTTTGGTTATCTTTGTTTTTGAGAAAATAAAATATAACCATGAGCAAAGATAGTCATTTTACCGGACAGCAATAACTCCCAATATAGTCAGTTCAAACACCTTTTGGCTATCATTCTCGTTTGATTTGTAAATTTTACTATTTTATAGTGATTATTCTTTATCCTCGCTAAGGGAAGCATCGTGGCATCACCATGTTTTTTTTTGGGGGGGACGCACGTTCGTGAGGTCCTTAAGGTTCGGCTGACTACCTCTCCGCCCAGTCGCCACGGTCGAGGTTGCGGTAGCCTATGGCCTCGGCGAGGTGGTGTGGCTGCACGCTGGCGCTGGCGTCGAGGTCGGCGATGGTGCGCGCCACCTTCAGTATGCGACTGTAGGCGCGTGCCGACAGTGAGAAGCGCTCCATCGCCATACGTAGGAGCTCCATGCCGGCGTTGTCGGGTTCGGCGTATTGGTGAATCATGCGTTCCGTCATCTGCGCGTTGCAGTGTATGCCCTTGTGTGTGCGATATCGCTCCGCCTGTATGTCGCGTGCCTTGATGACGCGCTGGCGTATGATGGCGCTCGCCTCGCCTGGCGCCGCCTTTGATATGTCTTTGAACGGCACGGGGCTTATCTCGCACTGTATGTCTATGCGGTCGAGCAGCGGACCTGAGATTTTGTTCATGTAGCGCTGTATCTGTCCTGGCGAGCAGCAGCAGTTGTGTGT
>JALEKD010000050.1 GCA_022769285.1 Prevotella sp. | reverse complement strand
TAAGTTCACCGGGCTACGCAAGGGCGAGAAGCTGTACGAAGAGGTGCTCTCAGAGAACGAGAATACGCTGCCCTCGTTCCACAAGAAGATACGCATAGCCATGGTGCGGAGTTACGAGTACACCGATGCCGAGCGGCAGATAGAGGAGCTGCGCGACGTAGCCGCCCACTACGACGACATGGCCACCGTGGCTAAGATGAAGGAGATAGTGCCCGAGTATATCAGCAAGAACTCGCACTACGAGGTGCTGGACAAGAATAGGGAGACGGCTGCCGCTAAGTAGGCGGCAGACAGCACCATAGCGCAGGGGCCAACCCAGACAGACGGAACGTCTACTGGGCTGGCCCCTATCGTTAGTAGGTAGGGCGTGGTGCCGACTATCTGCCAGAAGATGAGGACTGTGGGGCGGCTGGCGCCCATCTCGCACCGTGCGATGGCCACCTGGAGCAGGGCGAGGATCTACGGACTACCGTAAGTTATATGTGTTTTTTTTACAATTACTTGCCATAATCGTTTGGATGGTCAATATTTTTGATTAAATTTGCAATTACAATAATTTTATTAACCATTTTTATAGTAATTATTATGAAGAAAACGATGCTGCTTGTTGCGATGGCTCTACTGAGCGCCGGGCACATTACGGCACAGGTCAAGAGTGCTGACGATCTCGGAGTTTTTAATCATGTAGGCGTAGGCGTAGGTGTGGGAACCCCTGGCGTGACCCTGGAAGTGGCCGCCCCGCTAACACCTTATGTAGCCGTGCGCGGCGGTGTCGACATCTTTCCTACCATCAAGGCCAAGACCGACCTGGACATCGAGGTAAACGGTTCGCAGATACCCTCGGAGGATCAGCAGCGTATTCCCCCCTCGATAAAGGTCGAGGGCAAGCCCTCAATGACCACGGGCCATCTGCTGTTTGATGTGTTCCCATTTAAGAAGAGTGCCTTCCACCTCACCGTGGGTGCCTACTTCGGTGGGTCTAAGATAGTTAGCGTGCGTAATGCCGAAGAAGGCTCGCTCCGAGTGGTCAACGAGATTAACCAGAAGCTCATCCAGCAGGGCATAGCTAACCCCACCACCCACGAGAATATGGTTGGAGTGGACCTGGGCGACTTTTTCCTCACCCCCGATGACAGGGGCAATGTAGATGCCACCCTCAGGGTAGCCGCGTTCCGTCCCTACGTCGGGCTGGGCTTCGGCCGTCCTGTGCCAGCCAAGCACCGCTTCGCGTTCAACTTCAATCTGGGTGTGCAGATGTGGGGCGAGCCCAAGGTGTGGCTTCGCGACAACGAGCTGAGCAAGACTACGACCAACAGCGATGCCGGTGCGGTGCTCGAGGTGCTCAGCAAGGTAACGGTTTATCCCGTGATGACCTTCAAGTTGGTGGGCCGCATCCTGTAAGCACCGGTTTCGCGGCCGATACCTATCCCTATATAAATAATGTATACAGATACACACGTACTCGCCCCTGCCCGCGACCCCATGGGCGCTGCCATCATGGACTATCAGGCCACGGGGCGGGCAGGAAGGCTCTGGGTGAAGTCGTCGATGTTTGACGATGATGAGATGCCCGTGCCCCACCTCTTCCGTGCCGTCGGCGACATGCCGCCCATAGAACGCCGTGCCCTGCAGATGGCCCGCGGGCGGATACTCGATGTAGGGGCTGGCGCCGGGTGCCACGCGCTGGCGCTCCAGCAACTGGGGGCCGAGGTGACGGCCATAGACATATCGCCGCTGAGCTGTGAGGCCATGCGGCTCAGGGGCGTGGCCCATGTGGCATGTGTCAACCTGTTTGACCCAGCCCTCACCGCGGGCTACGATACCATCCTCATGCTGATGAACGGTACGGGTATAGCCGGACGGGCAGCTCGGCTGCCGCTGCTGATGGCCCGTCTGCGCCAACTGCTGAACGCGGGTGGACGGGTGCTCATCGACTCGTCGGACCTGCGCTACATCTACGAGAACGAGGACGGCAGCATGGACATCAACCTGAACGGTGCCTACTATGGCGAGGTCGATTATCAGATGGTCTATGGCCAGGTAGTAGGCGAGCCATTCGACTGGCTCTATGCCGACTATCAGCTCCTCTGCGCAGCGGCAGCCAAGAGTGGCCTGCACTGCTCGCTGGTGCTCCAGGGTAGTCATTACGACTACCTGGCGATGTTGGAAAAGTAAGAAAGTAAAAGAGTAAGAAAGTAAAAAGAGTTTCCTGCACACGGGTGATAGTTCTCGGTACGCCAATGGCAGTCGCGGAAATCCGGGAGACCGGTTTCTTGGTCTCCAGGAGCCGTCTTTACCGAGCTGGGAGCCGTCTTTAGAAAGCTAAAGACCGGTCTTTCCGCATCGTGCATAGTCCGTTGGCGCACCCCCGAGGGCGACGGTTATTCGCCCGCTCATGGCTGCTGCGCCCTAAGTCGCCCCTGCCCTGCGTGGAGTAATTGGGGCGCTTTTAGCAATTATTTGCGTTTTTGTTTGGATTTCTCTCGTTTTTTTCCGAATATTGTACTACGATAGCGCGAGCCGCCCCTGTGGCGGGGCGCGTGGTGTGTACTCGACTTAAACCATACTGTATGAATAAGAAAGTGATAGCCCTGATAGTGGGGCTCTTCGTCTTCGCCCTGCTGGTGACAACCTGTCCCGACAGGCAGGCTCACCAGGACACGCTGAAGGCTGTGGTTGCCAGCTGCGTAGAGAACTCGGTCGCCGAGCGTACCCAGGACTCCTCGGGCGTGTTCGGCCTGATAGGGTCGGTGCTCTCCGGCCCATTTATCGATGCCTTCTTAGATGCCAAGCTTCAGGTACACAACTACCTGGTGGTCAGCGTGGGCCAGATAACCCTCGGGGATACCACCAAGACCGTGTCCGTGGGTCTGCTCAACCACGTGTTTACCTGCTCGACGGCCGACATAGACCAGGCCATGGACTCCGACAGGTAGACAGTCAGCGACGCCAATCCCTTATCAGCTGCTATAATAGCCCTAACCACCATAAATGCAACCCGGTTGCGTTCCTAAAGTGCTACCTTTGCACCCGGAGAGATGGCTGGCCCCCGCTGCGGGGCTGTCGGCCATCCCCCGAGGAAACTGACATATATATAATAAGGTATAATGATTAAACGTGTGTTGATAGTGGTAGCCGTTACGGTAGTGGCCGTGGCTGCCTTTACTCTCTGGCAGTCGCACGGTGAAGCCGGGCACTCCCATGATGAGGCCGAGGAACACGCTGGCGCTGTAGAGATGGACCACATACCCCTCACGCAGCAGCAGGTTAACACCGTGGGCCTGCGCCTGGGCACCGTGACCCGCCGCAGGCTCGATGCCATGCTCCGCGCCGACGGCGTGTTGGTGCTGCGCGCGCAGAACATAGGCGACGTAACGCCCCTTATGGGCGGCGTGGTGCGCCGTGTGCTGGTGCGCGACGGCCAGGCCGTGAGCCGCGGCCAGGTGGTGGCCACCATCGAGAATACCGATGTGGTGACGCTACAGCGCGAGTACTATACAGCCTGCAAGGAGAGCGAGGGTGCCCGGCAGGAGATGGCCCGGCAGGAGCAGTTGGCCACGGCCGGTGCCGGCGTGCGCAAGAACCTGCAGCAAGCCCGGCGCGACAGCCGTATAGCCCACGCCAACATGGTGGGCATGGCCCGCCAACTCAGCCAGATGGGCATCAGCGTGGCCCGGGTGGCCCGCGGCCAGTTTACCACCGTGTTCCCCCTGCGCGCGCCCATCGCCGGAACCGTCAGTCAGCTCGCGGCCAGCATAGGGAGCTACGCCGACATGCAGACGCCCCTGATGAGGATACGCAACAACAGCGCGGTGGAGTGCGACCTCAATGTATTTGAGCGCGACATAGCCCGCGTCAGGGTGGGAGCCCGCGTGGTGCTCGCCCTGACCAACCAGCCCGGTGTAACGGTGACTGGCCGCGTGTACGGCATGAACCAGTACTTCAACGACGGTACCAAGGCGGTGGCCGTACACGTCAGGCTCGACGCCGCACAGGGCGCCCGCCTCTTCGACGGCATGTACGTGTCGGGCCTGATAGCCACCGGCAGCCGCGAGTGCGACGCCCTGCCCACCCAGGCCATCGTGAGCGCCGACGGCCACCACTACGTCTTTGCCCTCAACGGCCACCCACGCGGCGGGCGCTACGAGTTCTCGCGCCACGAGGTCACCCCTGGTGTCAGCCAGGGCGGCTATACCGAGGTGCGCTTCAGCCGTCCACTCCGTCCCGGTCAGCAGGTGGTTACCGATAACGCCTTCTATCTGGCTTCGCTCACCGGCGAACATGGTGAGCACGCCCACTAATACCGCGACCGCCATGTTTCAGAAACTCATAGACTACTCGATACACCACAAGCTCGTGGTGGGCGTGCTGACCCTCGCCCTGGCGGCATGGGGCGTCTGGTCGCTGGCCAACCTGCCCTTTGACTCTACCCCCGACATCACCAACAACCAGGTGCAGGTCATCACACAGGCCCCGGCCCTGGGCGCACAGGAGGTAGAACAGTATATTACCACCCCGATAGAGATGGCGCTGGCCAACATACCCCGCCTGACTGAGCGGCGCAGCATCTCGCGCAGCGGGCTGTCTGTTATCACGCTGGTGTTTGACGATGGAGCCGACATATACTGGGCCCGCTCGCAGGTGAGCCAGATGCTCGGCGAGGCAGTGGCCGACCTGCCCCAGAACACCACCACGGAGATGGGGCCCATAGCCACGGGCCTGGGCGAGATATATCACTACACCGTTCGGGCCAAGCCCGGCTACGAGAACCGCTACTCGCTGGCCGACCTGCGTACCATCCAGGACTGGATAGTGCGCAAGCAGCTCTCGGGCACACCCGGCGTGGCCGAGGTGAGCGGCTGGGGCGGCTACGTCAAGCAGTACGAGGTGGCGGTGCGTACCGATCAGCTCAACGCCAACGGCCTCACCGTGGCCGAGGTGTACGATGCCCTGCAGAAGAACAACGCCAACACTGGCGGAAGCTATATTGAGGAAAACGCCAGTCAGTACTACATACGCGGAATAGGCGTGGTGAGGTCGGTCGACGACATCGCCAACATACCCATAAAGACCGTGGGCGGCACCCCCGTACGCATAGGCGACGTGGCGGTGGTTCAGCCCTGTCACGCCACCCGCTTTGGCGCCGTGACGCGTAACGGCGAGGGCGAGGTGGTGGCCGGCATAGCCATCATGCTCAAGGGCGAGAACTTCCAGCAGGTCATCCGCAACGTCAAGGCCCGCATGGCACAGATACAGAAGAGCCTGCCCGAGGGCGTGGTCATCGAGCCGTTCATAGACCGTACCAACCTGGTAGACAGGGTCGAGAGTACCATCGCCCACAACCTCATAGAGGGCGGGCTCATCGTCATCCTGGTGCTCATAGTCTTCTTGGGCAACTGTCGGGCCGGCCTGGTGGTGGCCAGCGTCATCCCCCTGAGCATGCTCTTCGCCTTTGGCATGATGCGGGCCTTTGGGGTCGACGGCAACCTGATGAGCCTGGGTGCCATAGACTTTGGTATGATAGTAGACTCGGCCGTCATCATCGTCGAGGCTGTGGTGACCCACATCAACGGCAGCCGGGACAAGTTTCCCACCATGCGCCTAAGTCAGCAGGACATGGATGCCGAGGTGAAGTACTCAGCCTCGCGTATCAGGCAGAGCGCCGCCTTTGGCGAGATTATGATTATGATAGTGTACGTGCCGCTGATGACCCTGACGGGTATCGAGGGCAAGATGTTCCGCCCCATGGCGCTCACCGTGTTCTTCGCCATTCTCGGCGCGTTCATCCTCTCGCTCACCTATGTACCCATGGCCAGCTGCGTGTTCCTCAGTAAGAGGGTACACACCGCCCCCACCTTCTCGGATCGTATGATGGCCCGGCTGCAAGCCTGGTACAGACCCGTACTGGACTGGACGCTGGCGCGGTATAAGAACGTAGTGACTCTGGCAGTGACCCTGTTCAGCGTAAGTGTGGTGGCGTTCAGTTTCCTGGGCGGCGAGTTTATTCCCAGTCTGGACGAGGGCGACTTCGCAGTGGAGATGAGCATGGCCCAGGGTACCTCGCTGTCGCAGATGGTGGCCACCTGTACCAAGGCAGAGCAGTTGCTCCGCGCCAAGTACCCCGAGATACGACAGGTGGTAAGCCGCATAGGCAGCGCCGAGATACCCACCGACCCCATGCCTGTAGAGCGGGCCGACATCATGGTGGCCCTCAAGCCCAAGGCCCAGTGGACGTCGGCCGCCACCACCGAGCAGCTCATGGAGCAGATGGAGCAGACGCTGCAGGCCATTCCAGGCTTAGAGGCCGAGGTGTCGCAGCCCATCCAGATGCGCAACAACGAGCTGCTTACAGGCATTAAGCAGGATGTGGCCATCAAGATATTCGGCGACGACCTGAGCGTGCTGGCCCAGCAGGCTGCCCGTGTGCGACGGCTTATCAGTGGTGTGCGGGGCGTAAGCGGGGCTTATGTCGAGGAGGTGTCTGGACTGCCCCAGATACAGGTGGCTTACCACCACAGGCGCATGGCGCAGTACGGGGTAAGCGTGGACGATGTGAACCGCGTCCTGGAAACTACCTTTGCCGGTGCGGTGGCCGGCGCGGTCTACGAGGGCGAGAAGAAGTTTGACATCGTGCTGCGCATCAATGACGCCGACCGCAACGTGGCCGCCCTGCGCAACCTGTCGGTACCCCTGAGCGGTGGCGGTTTTGTCCCCCTGTCGCAGATAGCCGACGTGGCGTACCGGCCGGCCCCTGCCCAGGTGTCGCACGAGGACGGTGCGCGCCGCATCTACGTGGGCTTCAACGTCAAGGGCCGCGATGTGCAGAGCACGGTCAAGGATATACAGCAGCTGCTCGACTCGCAGCTCCGTCTGCCCGACGGCTACTACTACAGCTACGGCGGCGAGTTCCAAAACCTTCAGAGTGCCGTGTCGCGCTTGCTGGTCGTGGTACCGGTGGCGCTCATCGTCATCCTGCTGCTGCTTTACGCTACGGTGAAGAGTGTACGCGAGTCGCTCTTCGTGTTCAGCGCCATACCGCTGGCCACCATCGGCGGTGTGTGGGCGCTGTGGTTGCGCGGCATGCCGTTCTCCATCTCGGCCGGCGTGGGCTTCATAGCCCTCTTCGGTGTGGCTGTGCTCAACGGCATCGTGCTCATAGGGCAGATGAACCAGATGGCGCGCGATGGGGTGGCCGACATTCATCGCCGCATCGTGGACAGCTGTATGCTGCGGTTGCGCCCCGTGCTGATGACGGCCCTCGTGGCATCGATGGGATTTCTGCCTATGGCGCTCTCGCAGGGCGATGGCGCCGAGGTGCAGCGTCCGCTGGCCACGGTGGTTATCGGCGGTCTTGTCACGTCGACCCTGCTCACGCTGTTGGTGCTGCCGGCCATCTACAAGATGTTTACCCGTCGGTAGGGGCGTGTCTCTGCCCTGGTAGTCGTGGAGGCTGTCTGGACAGAGGTACTTGGTATGATATAGGATAGTATATATATAATGAGAAAGAGAAACTACGTATTAGTAGCAGCCGTAATGGCGCTGGCCGCGACGGCTGCTACAGCCCAGGGGCAGGACGCTGTCCGGCGGCTTACACTGAAGCAATGTATGGATAGGGCCCTGGCTGCCAACTATGATGTCCAGGCGGCCAACAAGAGCATAGAACGGGCCCGCACCATGCAGGGCACGGCCTGGGACATAGACAAGACCGACGTAACGCTTGGCCAGGACCCTACGGCAGGCGGCAATCCGGACAACGCGCTTACCTTTAGCCAGTCGATAGAGTTTCCCACGGTCTATGCTGCCCGCCATCGCCAGCTCAAGGCCGAGACCCAGGCCGAGCGGAGCCGTGCCGACGTGGTGCGGGCACAGCTCCGTGCCGATGTAGCGGCTACCTACTATCAGTTGGCTTATCAGGCTGAGTGTGTGCGCTTGCTCCAGCGTCAGGACAGTCTGCTCGGCCAGTGCAACCGCCATACGGCCAAGTTGCACGAAGCCGGTGCCACCCGCCGTATGGAGCAACTGCTGGCTGAGAAAGCCTATCGGGAGAACCAGCTGGCACTGCAGTCGGCACGGGGCGAACTGTCTACACTGCAGTTGCAACTCAGCACGCTACTCAATACCACCGAGACGGTTATGCCGGCCGAGACGGGACTGCAGGCGCTCAGCGTGCCTTACGCGGCATACGGGTTTGCACAGACGGCAGAGGGCCGCTATGCTCAGGACAAGCTCACTGCGGCCGAGCGGGCCATCACGGTGGCCAAGAATGGGTACGCGCCGACACTCTCGGTAGCTCTGCGCCAGCAGTTGGTCATCGGCTCGTGGAACCCGTACAATGTCAATCGCGCGCGGTTCGACGCGGGCAACTTCATGGGCTTCGAGGTGGGCGTAGGGGTGCCCCTCTTCTACGGAGCCACCAAGGCTCGGGTCAAGGCGGCCAAGAAAGACCGCGAGATAGCCGAGTTAGAGATGAACCAGAGTCGCCAGCAGGGCCTGCAGGAGTATGCCGCCTGCCAGAACAGGCTGCGGATAGCTGCCGAGCGGATGCGTTTCTATGAGGGCGACGCCATGAAGCGCGTAGCCGAGATGGGCACGCTGAGCAAGGCTGAGTACGATAATGGTGAGATGACTTATACGGAGTATGTCAATGTGCTTCAGGAGAATGTCAATACCTGTCTGAAGCGCGCCGCGGCCATCAACGACTACAACCAGGCCGTGATAGCCCTGGAGCGCATACTGGGCAAGGTGGGCGAGTAAGTCGTCGCCCTAACGCAGAGGGTAGACAGCGGGGCCGATGGTGTCGGCCTGCTGCCACTCTTGCCGTTGGTCTCATAGGTGATTACGGCTATGGCCGGAATGGCTGCCACGGTGGGCTGGGCGAGGACGGCTCTGGTGTGGGCATTATCTGCAAAAAAGCTATGGAAAAACTTGAGGTAGGTATTGGCCGTAGCCGTCATTTGTCGTAACTTTGTAGCTGTCGGGGCATGCTGTCCCCGCCATAATCCAAACAACAATAAAACATTATGAGTAAAGTATTGGTAATATCCACGAGCCTACGCGCTCACAGCAATAGCGACGTGTTGGCCGACGAGTTTGCCCGTGGCGCCAGGGAGGCTTGCCACGAGGTAGAGAAGATAACCCTGAGGGATAAGCAGATGGCCTTCTGTCGTGGCTGTCTGACTTGTGGCAAGCTGGGGCGTTGCGTCATCCAGGACGATGCCACCGCCATAGCAGCCGCCATGCACGATGCCGATGTTATCTGCTTCGCTACACCTATTTATTATTATGAGATGAGTGGCCAGATGAAGACCCTGCTGGACCGTAGCAATTCGCTCTTCTATTCTGATTATCATTTCCATGACATCTACCTGCTCACTACGGCGGCTGAGGATGCCCCTTCTGTGCCCGAGCGTGCAGAGAGCGGCTTGGGCGGCTGGGTAGCCTGCTATGCGAATGCCCATCTGGCTGGCACCGTCTTTGCCGGAGGCGTGCGTGACGGCGGCGAGATAGCTGGTCACGAGGCGTTGGCCCGCGCTTATGAGATGGGTAAGCAGGTGTAGCCATCCTGTTTCAAGGGGCGGCATTCAATATTCCGAAGACCGCCCCCTGTTTCTTAAAGACCTGTCTTTAGCTTTCTAAAGATGGCTCCCAGCGCACTAAAGTTAGCTCCCAGCATCGCAAAGGTCGGTCTCGCGTGTCGTCACCATGGTTACGCAGGTCACCGCGACTGCTCCGGAAGTTAAAAAAACGTAAATCTTTATCCTTGCGACCCCTGCGGATATTGCCAGTATAAAAATAATGTGTACTTTTGCACGCCGATTATTTCGGGGACACACTTAGAGTCCCCCGTGTCGCCGTGTTAATAGTGGCGCTTTTGGCCGAGCGTCATGGTTAGTGAATCTGTGGCACATCAAGAGAAATAAAAACGTTTTTTAGTAGTAAAATTAAATTTTAAAATGAACACTTTAAGTTACAAGACTATTTCCGTTAACAAGGAAACAGCTACCAAGGAGTGGGTCGTAGTAGACGCTACCGACCAGATTGTAGGTCGTCTTTGCTCTAAAGTAGCAAAGCTGCTCCGCGGAAAGTACAAGCCCAACTTCACTCCTCATGTGGACTGCGGTGACAACGTCATTATCATCAACGCCGCTAAGGTTCGCTTCACTGGTAAGAAGGAGACTGACAAGGTTTACACCCGTTATACTGGTTATCCCGGTGGCCAGCGCTTTAATACACCTGCCGAGCTCCGTACTCGCAAGAACGGTGTCGACAAGATGGTTCGCCACGCTGTTAAGGGTATGCTCCCTAAGGGCCCCCTTGGTCGCTCGCTCATGGATAACCTCTACGTGTACGAGGGAACTGAGCACAAGCACGAGGCTCAGAAGCCAAAGTCAATCGATATTAACCAGTATAAATAATAGGAACAAAGATGGAAATGATTAATGCTATCGGTCGCCGTAAGAGCGCTGTCGCTCGTGTTTACCTTACTGAGGGTACCGGCAAGATCACAATCAATAAGAAAGATTTGAAGGACTTCTTCCCATCAGCTATCCTTCAGTATGTGGTTAAGCAGCCACTGGCACTCCTGGAAGTTGCTGAGAAGTATGATATAAAGGCTAACCTTGATGGTGGTGGATTCACTGGTCAGAGCCAGGCCCTGCGCCTCGCCATTGCCCGCGCCCTCGTGAAGATCAATGCCGAGGACAAGAAGGCTCTCAAGGACCAGGGCTTCCTCACACGCGACTCTCGTGCTGTTGAGCGTAAGAAACCCGGTCAGCCCAAGGCTCGCCGTCGCTTCCAGTTCAGTAAGCGTTAATATACTGAGCAGTTTAGTATCTAAACTCATGCGACTTGCTGCGGCAATTACCCATGGGTTGGTTCTAAGCATAATAGAATTAAAAAGAAAGTAAACAATTAAAGCAGAAAAAGAAATGTCAAGAACTAATTTTGACCAGTTACTCCAGGCAGGTTGCCACTTTGGCCACCTCCGTCGCAAGTGGAATCCCGCTATGGCTCCTTATATTTTCATGGAGCGCAATGGTATTCATATTATAGACCTCAACAAGACTGTTGCTAAGATTGACGAGGCAGCAGAAGCACTGAAGGGTATCGCCAAGTCAGGCAAGAAAATCTTGTTTGTCGCTACTAAAAAACAGGCAAAGGATATCGTAGCCGAGAAGGCTGCATCAGTTAACATGCCTTACGTTATCGAGCGTTGGCCCGGTGGTATGCTTACCAACTTCCCGACCATCCGCAAGGCTGTTAAGAAAATGGCAAACATAGACAAACTGATGAATGACGGAACATTCGCTAACCTTTCAAAGCGTGAGCTGCTGCAGGTAACCCGTCAGCGTGCCAAACTGGAGAAGAACCTGGGCTCAATAGCCGATCTGACACGCCTTCCCTCTGCCCTCTTCGTGGTAGACGTAATGAAGGAGCATATCGCCGTTAAGGAGGCACAGCGTCTGGGCATTCCCGTGTTCGCTATCGTGGATACCAACTCTGACCCCAAGCCGGTAGACTATCTGATTCCTGCCAACGACGATGCTAAGGACTCTATCGAGGTTATCCTGAACGCCTGCTGTGGCGCCATCGCCGAGGGACTGGAGGAGCGCAAGGCAGAGAAGGCCGACGAGAAAGCTGCCGCAGAGCAGGCTGAGGAAGTGGCTGAGGCTAAGCCCCGCCGCGCACGCAAGGCCCGCAAAGAGGAAACTCCCGCTGCTGGGGCTGCAACAGAGACTACAGCTGAGGCTGCCGAGTAATCAAACGATATAACAAACAATAGATATTATATAATAGTTATGGCTGTTACAATAGAAGATATCAAGAAGCTCCGCGCTATGACCGGTGCAGGTCTGGCTGATGTTAAGAACGCGCTGAACGAGGCTCAGGGCGACTTCGACAAGGCTAAGGAACTTCTCCGTGAGCGTGGTCTGGCTATCGCTGCCAAGCGCTCTGACCGCGAGACATCAAATGGTTGCGTGCTGGTTAAGAAAGTTCCCGGCTTTGCCGCTATGGTAGCTGTAAAGTGCGAGACCGACTTCGTGGCTGCCGGTAAGGATTTCATCGCTCTTGTAGCTGAGATTCTGGATGCCGCTATCGCTGCTAAGTGTACCAACCTGGATGAGGTTAAGGCCCTGAAGCTTGCTAATGGTGACGATGCCGCTACTGCTGTTCAGCAGCGTTCGGGTGTTACTGGTGA
Organism: Prevotella sp.; assembly: GCA_022769285.1. Taxonomy (GTDB): domain Bacteria; phylum Bacteroidota; class Bacteroidia; order Bacteroidales; family Bacteroidaceae; genus Prevotella. The sequence goes on along the minus strand of JALEKD010000050.1, from coordinate 25,128 downwards.
GAAAATGGAGCTTGATGGTTACAACTACCTCGTAGGCGACAACATCTCGGTTTACGATCACATGGGTCGCCACATGCTGGCCACCATGGTTCAGATAGACAAGGACAACGAGGAGGCTGCACACAAGGTTGCCATGCAGGTAGCCGCTATGAAGCCTGTTGCCCTGGACGAGGCTTCTGTTCCCCAGGCCGTTAAGGACGAGGAACTGAAGGTGGCTATCGAGAAAACCAAGGAAGAGCAGGTCGAGAAAGCCGTTAACGCTGCCATCAAGAAAGCTGGCATCAACCCCAACCTGGTAGACAGCGATGACCACATCGAGTCTAACATGGCTAAGGGCTGGCTTACACAGGAGGAGGCCGACAAGGCTCGCGAAATCAAGAAGACCGTGAGCGCCGAGAAGGCTGCCAACCTCAACGAGCAGATGATACAGAATATAGCCAAGGGCCGTATGGCCAAATTCTTCAAGGAGAACTGTCTGGTTGACCAGGAATTCCAGTTTGCTGACGAAGACGGCAAGATTTCTGTAAAGGATTGGCTGAAGAAGCATGGCGACCTCAACATCGTCGACTACAAGCGCTTCAGCCTGTCAGCTGACTAATTTGGCAATAGCCTAAATAAGGATAGTAGGGGCCGTGCCTGTATGAGGTACGGCCCTTTTTATATCCCTGCGAGTCTATTTTATACCTCTGCAAGTCTATTTTGTACTTTTGTGAACCCATTTTGTCAGTATCGCAGCCCCTTTATCTCGATTAATTGTGCTAACTTTGTCACCATAGATTAACAGAAAGTTACCGATAATGAAGATTTTTGCCGTCGGAATGAACTATATCCAGCACAATAAAGAGCTGGATGGCGCGTTATATACTCCAGAGGAACCTGTGATATTCACCAAGGCCGACTCGGCCCTCTTGAAGGCTCACAAGCCATTCTTTGTGCCCGACTTCATGGGCCGCATAGACTACGAGACCGAGTTGGTGGTGCGTATCTGCCGTCTGGGTAAGACCATTCCTGAACGCTTTGCCCACCGCTATTATGATGCGGTTACCGTGGGTATTGACTTTACGGCCCGCGATGTCCAGCAGCGTCTCCGGGCAGCCGGCCAGCCCTGGGAACTGAGCAAGGGCTTCGACGGTTCGGCCGCCATTGGCGACTGGGTGGGCAAGGAGCGTTTTCTCGATGTCCAGTCCCTGCGCTTCCACCTTAATATCAATGGTCAGACGGTGCAGGAGGGGTACACGGGCGACATGCTCTTTTCCGTTGACCACATCGTGGCTTACATCAGCCGCTATTTTACCCTCAAGACGGGCGACCTCATCTTTACCGGCACTCCCGTAGGCGTTGGCCCTGTCCATATCGACGACCACATCGAGGGTTATCTCGAGGAAAGCAAGGTGCTGGAATTTAACTGTAAGTAATAATTGGCTATACATTAACAGACAGACGACACTGAAGACACTGAAATATATATGGACGGTCCTGCTCCTGCTGTGTGCCACGCAGGTGCCAGCGCAGCGGTTCTTTAATCTTACCGCGGCCGACGTGAAGGTAGACAGCGTGCTGCCGCAGTTCAGCTATGCCCTTCCGCTGAGTGGGGCTTATGCCGATAGCATCTACACGGTAAGCATATCCTATCCAGAGTTTATCGACATGACCGCCGCCGATGTGGCCCGGTGCAAGTCGATGCCCGGTGCCCATTTCGATGCACTCCCCCTGATTACGCAGCGTATCGTTACCAGTCGCCGGAGGGCCAGTTTGGAAGTAACCTTTTGCCCCGTGGTACTGCGAGACGGACATTATCAGGTGCTGGTGAGTTTTATGCTCGATGTGCAGGCTCGCCCCAAGTCGCGTGCTGCCCGCCGTCAGCGTGCTGCCACCGCGTCGCCCGCCGAGCGCTACGCCGCCAACTCGGTGCTGGCCACGGGCCGATGGGCCAAGGTGAGGGTGCCCGAGACAGGTGTCTACCAACTTACCGAGACGCTCATCCGTAAGGCCGGGTTTACCGACCTCTCCCGGGTGCGGGTCTATGGCTATGGTGGAGCCCTGCTTCAGGAACAGCTTGATGGTGCCGACCTCCAGGCCCACGACGACCTGCGCGAAGTGCCTATCTGCGCGGTGGGTGGCAAGCGCTTCTTCCACGCCCAGGGCCCCGTAAGCTGGTCGTCTGACAGGGCCACAGTCCGTACACGCAATCCCTATTCTCAGTATGGTTACTATTTTATCACCCAGGCCGACGAGCCCACGGCTACGTTAGACTCTGCCCAGTTTGTCAGTGGCATCTACCCCTCGTCGGCCGACACCCACTGGCTCCATGAGGTAGACAACTACGCCTGGTACCATGGTGGGCGCAATCTCTATGAAGACACCCCCATTAACGCCGGCTCCCAGCACGACTACGCACTCCCCGGCTTTGCCGCCCATCAGCATCGGGCGCGCCTGTCGGTATGCGTCTCGGCCGGTGTGGCTACCTCGGTGCAGATACTGCGTAACGGCACCCTGTTAGGCACTATGGATCTGGCCCCCGACAGTTACTCCAAGGGTGCCAGTGCCCTACGCGTCATAGACATAGCCCCGGCCGATACCATAAACGACCACCTCACCATCAAGACGATAACAGGCGGCCCCGCCCGCCTTGACTATATCTCGCTGGCTTACGACCAGCCCCGTGAGGCCCCCCGTCTGAGCACCATCAGCGATGAGCCCGAGTATGTCTATAACATCACCAATCAGAACCACCACGCCGACAGCCCCTGCGACATGGTCATCGTCATCCCTACCAGCCAGAAACTCCTGGCTCAGGCCCAGCGCCTGGCCCAGCATCATGAACAGCACGACTCCCTGCGTGTGCGCATCGTGCCTGCCGATGAGCTCTACAACGAGTTTTCCAGCGGTACGCCCGACGCCAGCGCCTACCGCCGTTACCTGAAGATGCTCTATGACCGGGCCGCTACCGATAGCGACCTGCCCCGCTATCTGCTGCTCTTCGGCGATGGCGTGTGGGACAACCGCATGCTCTCCAGCGCCACCCGCAGGCTGAATCCCGACGACTACCTGCTCTGCTACGAGAGTGAGAACTCCTTCAGCGAGCTGTACTGCTATGTCGACGACGGCTACTACACTCTCCTGGACGATGGCGAGGGCGCCGACCTGCTCAGTAGCGATAAGGGCGACGTGGCAGTGGGGCGTTTCCCCGTGACAACGGCCGAAGAGGCCCGCGCCATGGTAGACAAGACCATTGCCTATGCCAACAATGCCAATGCCGGAGCCTGGCAGAATGTGCTCATGTTCATGGGCGACGATGGCAACAACAACATACACATGGAAGATGTCGACGCGGCGGCCGAGCAGACCGCCCGCCTGCATCCCGGGTTCCAGATTAAAAAAGTAATGTGGGACGCCTACGTGCGCGAGTCCTCGGCCACAGGCCATACGTACCCCGAGGCCACCCGCGACATCAAGCGTCAGATGAATACCGGTGCCTTAGTGATGGACTATAGCGGCCATGGCAGGGCCGAGCAGCTGTCGCACGAAGCTGTACTGCGCATCTCCGACTTTGAGCAGTTTACCAATGCCAATCAGCCCCTGTGGATTACTGCCTCGTGCGACATTATGGCTTTCGACGGAGTCACCCCCACCTTAGGCGAGACGACCGTGCTCAACAGCCGGGGCGGCGCAGTGGCTTTCTGGGGTACCACCCGTACTGTGCAGACCTTCTATAACCGCAATATCAACATGGCTTTTCTGCGGCATGTACTCTCTACCCCTGGGGGGATACCCATGCCGATAGGCGAGGCCCAGCGCCTGGCCAAGAACGAGATGATTACCACTGGACAAGACAATACAGCCAACAAGTTGCAGTACTCCCTGCTTGGCGACCCCGCCCTGGCACTTCACCTGCCTACCCTGCAGGTGGTAGTCGACAGCATAGACGGTCGGCCCACATCGGCCGGACGCGCAGCCCTACAGGCGGGTCGCGTGGCACGTGTCTGCGGGCATATCGAGGGTGCGGCCGACTTTGACGGAGTGGTCACAGGCGTGGTGCGCGATGTCAGCGAGCAGATAACGTGCCGCGTCAACGACCCGCAGGCAACCTTGGAACCCTTTACGTACAACGACCGGCGCAACGTGATATACCAGGGCTCCGACAGTGTGCGCCAGGGCCGCTTTACCCTTACCTTTGCCGTGCCGCGCGACATCTCCTACTCCGACGCCACGGCCCTTATCAACCTCTATGCCGTAGACCATACCCATACGTGTATCGCCAATGGTGCCTATGACAACTTTACCGTAGGCGGAAGCGGAACCCTGTCCACCGACTCCATCGGCCCATCGGTGTACTGCTACCTCAACTCGCCCCAGTTTGTCAATGGCGGACGGGTCAATACCACCCCCTATTTCGTAGCCGAGATTACCGATGAGGACGGTATCAACGTATCCGACGGAGGCATCGGCCACGGCATGCAGCTGGTTGTCGATGGCGACATGACCCGCACCTACACCCTCAATGACAACTTTGTCTTCGACTTCGGTACCTACACCCGCGGTACCACCTATTATAATATACCCACGCTGGCTCCCGGCCCCCATACTTTGGTATTCCGCGTGTGGGACGTGCTTAACAACGCCACCACCACCCGCCTGGACTTCACCGTGGTACAGGGGCTGGAGCCCACCATTTTCAGTGTAGATCTGAGCAAGAACCCAGCCACCACCTCTACTACCTTTATAGTGAACCACGACCGCACGGGAAGCGATATGGACATAGACATCGAAGTGTTCGACATGAGCGGCCGCCTGCTGTGGACTCACCACGAGACCGGAGTGCCCACTACGGGGGCCTATACCGTAGACTGGGATCTCACGCTCGACAGTGGCGCCCGGCTGCAGACTGGCGTGTATCTATACCGCGTCCGCGCCGGCTCAGATGGTAGCAAGAAAGCTTCCAAGGCCAAGAAACTTATCGTAATAGGCAATAAATAGACCCCCATAGCCGTTATTTATAGCGTAGAAAACATAGATATGAGCATAAACAATATCACCCGTAGCCTACTCGGGCTGCTCCTGGTCTTGGTGGCAGTTCCCCTGAACGCCCAGGATAAGAAGAACATGTTTAACCCGGTCAACAGCTCGGTAACCTCGCAGACCATAGCTCCCGATGCCCGTGCTGCCGGTATGGGCGATGTGGGCGCGGCCACCGATGCCGACGTTAACTCGCAGTACTGGAACCCGGCTAAGTACCCCTTTGCCATCTCGCGTGCCGGAGTGGCTCTCAACTACACCCCGTGGCTCCGCCAGCTGGTCAACGATATGGATGTGGCCTACCTGGCCGGCTATTACCGCATAGGAGACTACAGCGCGGTGTCAGCGTCCATGCGCTACTTCTCCATGGGCGAGGTTTATATGGACGGGCATACCGATGACAACTCTATGACCATCAGTCCGTACGAGATGTCGCTCGATGTCGCTTACTCGCTTATGCTCAGCGAGAAGTTCTCTATCGCGGCCGGTGTACGGTGGATTTACTCAGACCTCACGTTCAACTTTTCCGACGACACGGCCCCTGGCTCAGCCTTTGCGGCCGACCTGGCGGCTTACTATCAGGACTATCTCAACATAGGCCAGCGCGAGTGCCAGCTCGGTCTGGGTCTCAACATCTCTAATGTGGGTAGCAAGATTACCTTTGGCGGCGACGACCACAGCTACTTTATCCCCACCAACCTGCGCCTTGGTGCCTCGCTCAAGATTCCTGTCGACGAGTACAACCGTGTAACCATTGCCGCTGATGCCAATAAGCTGCTGGTGCCTACTTACCCCAAGCAGCGCGATGGCGAGTCTACCGAGGACTACCAGCGCCGCATGGAGGACGAATACTGGAATGTGTCGTCTATCAGTGGCATCTTCAAGAGTTTCAGCGATGCCCCCAATGGTTTCTCCGAGGAGTTGCAGGAGGTTAACTGGAGCGTAGGTGCCGAGTACGAGTACAACGACAAGTTTTTCCTGCGTGCCGGCTATCACCACGAGAGCGAGAACAAGGGTAACCGTAAGTACTTCACCGTGGGAGCAGGCTTCAAGATGAAGGTCTTCTCTCTCGACGCCGGCTACGTTGTCGCCACGGCCAAGAGCAACCCCCTTGACCAGACCCTGCGCTTCACCCTCAGTTTTGACATGGACGGTATCAGGGACATCTTCCGCCGCCGCTAATCCAGAAGTTATGACAAAGATACGAGTTGGAATGGGCTACGACGTACACAGGCTCGTGGCCGACCGCGAGCTCTGGCTCGGCGGCATCCGCATCCCCCATACGCTGGGCCTCTTGGGTCACAGCGATGCCGACGTGCTCATACACGCCATCTGCGATGCCCTCCTGGGGGCTGCCAATATGCGCGACATAGGCTATCACTTCCCCGACACGTCGGCCGACACCCTCAACGTGGACAGCAAGATACTGCTGCGCAAGACTGTCGACCTCCTGGCTACCCGCGGCTACCGGGTGGGCAATATCGACGCCACCGTGTGTGCCGAACGCCCCAAAATCAATCCTCATGTGCCGGCCATGAAGTCCTGTCTGGCCCAGGTAATGGGGATAGGCGAGGACGACGTGTCCGTCAAGGCCACCACCACCGAGCGGCTGGGCTTTACGGGTCGCGAGGAGGGCATCAGTGCCTATGCCGTAGCTCTCATAGAGCGGGCCTGAGCCGTCATGGCTCCTGTCACCCGCATCCCTATTCCGTAAATGCAGTACCTCTGACGCTATGATTATAACCCTGACGATACTGGCCCTTACGGCCCTCTTTTTCGCCATCGGCAAGATACGCTCTGATGTGGTGGCGCTGTGCTCACTCATCCTCTTGTTGCTCTTCGGTATCCTCACCCCGGCCGAGGCGCTGGCTGGTTTTTCTAACCAGGTGGTTATTATGATGGTGGGGCTGTTCGTAGTGGGCGGTGCCATCTTCCAGACTGGTCTGGCCAAGATGATTAGCGGGCGCATCATGCGCCTGGCCGGCACCAGCGAACTGGCCCTCTTTCTCCTTATTATAGTTGTAACATCCGTTATCGGTGCCTTTGTCAGTAACACGGGTACCGTGGCCCTCATGCTCCCCATCGTGGTGAGCCTGGCCGCCAGCGCGCGCATACCGGCCGCGCGCCTGCTCATGCCGTTGGCCTTTGCCAGCAGTATGGGGGGCATGCTCACCCTCATCGGTACACCACCCAACCTGGTGATACAGGATGCCCTCGTAGAGAGTGGCCACCAGCCGCTCGGCTTCTTCTCCTTTCTGCCTGTCGGCGTGGTGTGTATAGCCGTGGGCATCGTGGTACTGTTGCCGTTGAGTCGCTGGCTCTTGGGGCGCCGTCCCGTCGAGGATGGTAGGGGTGGTCGCCGGGGCAAGTCGCCCCGCCAGTTGGTCAGCGAGTATCGCCTGGCCGACCGACTGGCCTGCTACCAGGTGGCTCCCCACTCGCCGTTAGCTGGCCGTACCATCGGCGACATAGACCTCCATCACCGTTATGGCCTCAGTCTGCTGGAGCTGCGTCGCGAGCGTGGCCACAAGAAAGGACTGCTCAAGCAGGTAGAGCAGCGGGTACCTGGGCCCGGCACCCGGCTGCGGGCGGGCGACATGCTTTACCTCTCTGGAACCGAGGAAGATACGGCCCGCTTCGTGGCCGACTACGGTCTTACGCCCCTGTCGGCTGCCGGCTCGGCCGAGGATGGCGGCATGGCTTTCTATGACATCGGCCTGGCCGAACTGGTGCTCTTGCCCTCGTCCCGTTTTGTCAACCGGTTGCTCAGCGATACTCCTCTCCGCGCCCAGTACCACATTAACGTGGTGGGCATACGTCGGCGGGGCGAGTACCTTATGGAGGGATTGGCCCAGACCCGCTTGCACGCCGGCGATGTACTCCTGGTGCAGGGCACGTGGGACAATGTCGGTAGGTTGGGCAACGATGAAGACCGCTGGGTGGTGTTAGGCCAGCCCGCGGCCGAGGCTGCCCGTGTAACCCTGGACTACAAGGCGCCCGTGGCTGCCTGTGTCATGCTGCTTATGATAGCTCTCATGGTGTTCGACTTCATCCCCGTGGCCCCGGTTACCGCCGTCATGCTGGCTGCCGTGCTCATGGTGCTCACGGGTTGCTTTAAGAATGTCGAGGCAGCCTATAAGACCATCAACTGGGAGAGCATCGTGCTCATAGCCGCCATGATGCCCATGTCGGTGGCCCTGGAGAAGACCGGGGCCTCGTCGCTGCTCTCGCACGGGCTGGTTCAGTCGCTGGGCGATATGGGTCCCTTGCCCCTGTTGGCCGGCATCTACTTTGCCACCTCGCTGCTCACCATGTTTATTAGCAATACCGCCACGGCTGTGCTCATGGCCCCCATTGCCATGGCTTCGGCAGCCGAATTGGGGCTCAGTCCCTATCCCTTTCTCTTCGCGGTAGCAGTGGCAGCCAGCATGTGTTTTGCCTCACCTTTCTCCACACCGCCCAATGCCCTGGTTATGCAGGCCGGGCGCTACACCTTTATGGACTATGTACGCGTGGGCTTGCCCCTGCAGGTCATCATGGGCCTGGTCATGGTCGGGGTGCTGCCCCTCATCTTTCCCTTTTAGCCACTGATGGCTTGCAGAGGAGGGGTGAAAATTAAAAGAATGAAGAAGATAAAAATAGCAGGGGCATAGATTGTTCTGGCAACGCCAGATGCTGTCATGCCAGTCGTGGAGGCCGACCTTTACGATGCTGGGAGCCGTCATTAGAAAGCTAAAGGCCGGCCTTTCTAGTGCGCGCCGCTGGCCATTGGCACGTTAGTGGCAGTCTTAGGCTGCGTTTCGTCCCCATTTATCTTCTAACTTTCTTGCTTCTCATTTCCTGTAACCATTATCTGTAGTTCGGGAGCCAGTGGCAGTATGTAAGCAGCGCTTCTTGCAGCTTTATTCTTTTATATTATTATCTTTGTAGCCTTTTTTGTGGCCTGGGGAACTTCTGTAGTAGTCTGGCTAATAGACAAAAAAAATACGCTGATACTCATCAACGAGCTTCAGCGTAAAACTATGTTTAACTTAAAATCTTTCAAAATGAATGAAAGCCTCACGGCCTCCATTGTCATCCTCGTTAAACAATCTGTCAATCTACCTTAAAAACCTAATAACTAAAAACCTAAATCTATTACTACTAACCTAAACAATCTATTAACCTTTTGACGATGCAAAGTTACGACGATTTCGCACTTCGTGCAATACTTTACGACCTTTTTCTATGGCGATTATATTCTTTCTTGACATATGTCAAGGTGCTGTGTGCGCACACAGCGAGAACCGCGAGGGTCTTTTGTCGTCTTGTTGGTTGTGGCGAAACTTCTGTATGTGGCTGTTGGTCAGTTTGTTATGCTTTCTGTGCTTGTCAATATGGCCGTTTGCGGCCTGCTGATGGGCGGTCAGGGGGCTGATAGGCATGTTTTTTGCTTTTGGGGTACTTGCAGTATGGCTGTGGGTGGTGCCGGCTGTGCGGGGGGACGCTCTAACTATTCTATGGACTATGATATAAGTAGGTGGATGCGCCTCCGCATCTTGTCTGGGTAGTAGTGGGGCCGATGCGAAGTACGCCTGCTGCTTGCCTAAGGAGCTATGGGGCGCCAGTGAAGCCTCCAAGGGTATGGAATAACCGCTTGTTAACATTCCTTAATCCTTTACGGGGGGGAGTGGTGGCTTTTGCGTACCTTTGCACCCAAACTAATTTGATAAACGTTATGAGAAGAGTATTCCTATTACCCCTTATGTTGTGTATCCTGTGCTCGCTCCTGGCCTGGTAGCTTATAGCGGTCTCCATGAGGCCGCTTTTTTTTGTGGCAACGGTTCCGCCATATCCCACATTTATATAAGTTAGGCTGCGGCTCAACTCTGCAAATCTAAAAAACTGCGTTTTTTCCTTTGCAGTGTCTTCGCCTTGCACTACCTTTGTATATATATTATTAAGGTATGAGGATATTGATCGTAAACACGAGCGAGCGCACGGGTGGAGCGGCTGTGGCGGCCCGCCGACTGATGGAGGCGCTCAACAACAGTGGCGTTAAGGCCAAGATGCTGGTGCGCGACAAGGAGACTGAGCACATATCGGTATGCCAGTTGCCCCATGTGTGGCGCCAGCGGTGGCACTTCCTGTGGGAGCGGTGGTGCCTATTCTGCCATCTGCACTTCAGCAAACGCCATCTGTTCGAGATAGATATGGCCAATGCCGGCACGGACATCACCCAGCTGCCCGAATTTGCCGAGGCCGACATTATCCACCTGGCGTGGGTCAACCAGGGCATGCTGTCGCTCCACAATATCCGCAAGATGATGGACTCGGGCAAACCCGTGGTGTGGACTATGCACGACATGTGGCCAGCCACGGCCATCTGTCACCTCACCTTGGGTTGCCAGCGCTTCCGCACCCAGTGTGGCGACTGCCCCTATCTGCCCGGCCATGCCGAGCACGACCTGGCCGCACGCATCTGGCAGCGCAAGGAACGGCTGCTGCGCGGACGGCAGATACACTTCGTGGCCTGTAGCCAGTGGTTGGCTTCAGAGGCACGGTCGAGCCGACTATTAGAGGGACAGCCAGTGGTGTCGATACCCAATCCGATAGACACGCGTGTGTTCCGGCCGGGCGACAAGGCTGCGGCCCGACAGCTGTTGGGGCTGCCCCAGGGACGCCGGCTGATACTCTTCGCCTCGCAGCGGGCCACCAATGTTAACAAGGGCATGGGCTATCTGGCCGAAGCCTGCCGCCTGTTGGCCGAGCAGCATCCTGAGATGCGGGCCGACACCGCCTTGGTCGTACTGGGTGGCCATGCCGAGGAGGTTACGGCCCACCTGGCGCTGCCGGCCTACCCCCTGGGCTATCTGACTGACACGGCACGCATCGTGGCAGCTTACCAGGCCACCGACCTGTTCGTGCTACCCTCGCTGTCCGAGAATCTGCCTAACACCATCATGGAGGCCATGGCCTGTGGCGTTCCCTGCATCGGGTTCCGTGTCGGGGGCATAGCCGAGGAGATAGACCACCAACTCAATGGCTACGTGGCTGCCTACAAGGATGCCGCCGACCTGGCCCGGGGTATACACTGGGTGCTGGCCGAGGCCGACCACGCCCTGCTGGCTGCCGAGGCTGTCAAGAAGGTGGCTCGCTGCTACGCCCAGCGTACGGTGGCCATGCGCTATATAGACATATATAATAAGGTGTTGAACAAGGGCTATCTGGAGGTTTAGACGATGAAGATAACGGTTATTACCTGTACCTATAATGCCGAGAGCGAGATAGAGCGCACGCTGGCCAGTGTGGCCGGGCAGACTCACCCCGATATAGAGCATCTGATTATAGATGGTCGGTCGGCCGACAGCACCGTGGCCATGGCCCGGGCTTATGCCGACAGGACCGACCGCCCCGCCGGGCACCAGGTGGTAGTTACCTCTGAACCCGACCGCGGCCTGTACGATGCCATGAACAAGGGCATAGCTCGTGCCACGGGCATCTACCTGGTATTTCTGAACGCGGGCGATACCTTTGCCGCGCCCACCACGCTGAACACCGTGGCCCAGGCCGCCCTGGCATCTCCCGTGCTGCCCGGTGTCATCTACGGCGATACCGATGTGGTCGATGCCGACGGCCATTTCGTGCGCCACCGCCGCCTGTCGCCCCCCGAGCACCTCAGCTGGCGTTCGTTCAGCCATGGTATGTTGGTGTGTCACCAGGCTTTCTACGCCCGTACTGACCTGGCACAAGGCCAGCCGTATGACCTGCGTTACCGTTACTCGGCCGATGTAGACTGGTGTATACGCGTGATGAAAGCCGCGCAGCGCGCCGGTGCTCCGCTGGTAAACACCCACACGGTGGTGGCCCACTTCCTGGACGGCGGCATGACCTCGCGTTATCACCGCCGCTCGCTCTGCGAGCGCTTCCGCGTCATGTGTGTTCACTATGGCGTGTTGCCCACCGTGGTCCGCCATGTGTGGTTTGCCATACGTAGCGTGGTCAAGCGCTGAGGCCATGGGCCCTGTTGCCGTGATTTTAGAAAAGTTACTGCGTATAATGGCAAAAAGTCGGGCCATAGTGTGGGGCTGTGCGCTATTTTCAGTAACTTTGTAGGCGTTAAGCCCGTGGCGGCCCAAGCCTACCATACCCTTATCGCCAAGAACAGCGGTTCCGGCCGGCGCAGTCGGGCTGACAGCAAACAGACACTATATATTCTACATTCTTATGGGAGGTATTTTCGGAACAATTTCCAAGAAGAGTTGTGTGGCCGACTTGTTTTACGGGACCGACTACAACTCGCACCTCGGTACCCGCCGGGGAGGTATGGCAACCTACAGTGAGGATAAAGGGTTCGTCCGCTCTATTCACAACCTCGAAAGCTCTTATTTTCGCACCAAGTTCGAGTCTACACTCGACCGTTTCGAAGGCAGTAAGTCGGGCATCGGCGTCATCAGCGATACCGATGCACAGCCATTGGTAGTCAACTCGCACTTGGGGGCGTTCGCCATCTGTACGGTGGCCAAGATAGTCAACATAGACGAACTGACGCGCCAGCTGCTGGCCCAGAACATGAGTTTCTCCGAGATGTCTATGGGCCGTACCAACCCCACCGAACTGGTGGCGCAGCTGCTGGTACAGGCTAACAGCTTCACTGAGGGCATCGAGAACGTGTACCGGCATGTCAAGGGCTCGTGTAGCATGCTGATACTTACCACCCATGAGCTGATATGCGCCCGCGACAGCTGGGGGCGTACCCCCATCATCATAGGGCATAAGGAGGGAGCCTACGCAGCATCGAGCGAGTCGACCTCGTTCCCCAACTTAGACTTCGAGACCGTCTATAATGTAGGGCCGGGCGAGATAGTGAGGCTTACGGCCGACGGCATGGAGCAGCTGCGCCCTGCCAACAAGAAGATGCAGGTCTGCTCATTCCTGTGGGTGTACTATGGCTTCCCCACGTCGACCTATGAGGGCAAGAATGTAGAAGAGATGCGCTTCGCCAACGGCTACAGCATGGCCAAGACCGACGATGTGGAGGTAGACTGCTGCAGTGGCATCCCCGACTCAGGCACGGGCATGGCCATGGGCTACGCTGCGGGCATGGGCATACCCTACCAGCGCTGCATAGTCAAGTACACGCCCACCTGGCCCCGCTCCTTTACGCCATCTAACCAGGCCATGCGCTCGCTGGTGGCCAAGATGAAACTGATACCCAACCAGGCCATGCTCCGTGGCAAGCGTGTGCTGTTCTGTGACGACTCCATCGTGCGTGGCACTCAGTTGCGCGACAACGTACGGGTGCTTTTCGACGCCGGATTGCGTGAGTGCCACATGCGCATAGCCTGTCCGCCACTGGTATATGGCTGTCCCTTTATCAACTTTACCTCTTCCAAGAGCGACATGGAGCTGATTACGCGCCGCATCATAGAGCGCTTCGAGGGCGATGCCAACAAGAACATCAAGAAGTATGCCACCACGGGCTCGCCGGAGTACCGCCGCATGGTAGATGCCATCGCCCAGGAGTTGGGACTTACCTCGTTGCGGTTCAACAGCATCGAGCAGATGGTCAAGGCCATCGGCCTGCCCAAGTGTCAGGTCTGCACCCATTGCTTTGACGGCAGTAGCCAGTACACCCTCAGTGAGTGCGCCGATGAATAGGGCTGCGCGCAGGGCCATGTAAGCAACGCGCAGCTTGCAGGAGTATTCCCAATGCGTCCAAAATGATGGAGAATTTTCTCGTGTCGACCACGGGAAATGCAAAGACCGACCTTTGGCCGTCTAAAGACGGCTCCCAGCTCGCTAAAGGCGGCTCCGGGAATCGTACAGGTCGGTCTTTGCAAAATAGGTGATAACGCCCGCTGTTGTGGAGTGGCTCCCCATCCCCACGTTTTCTACCTTTTTCCTCTTTTCCTTTTTTCCTTTTCTGCTAATGATGGCTTTCGTCTCCCTGCGCATGGTTCAGGGGATTGTTTCTACCCTTGTGGGTGTCCTAAAGCAAAGTGCCCATCAAAGACCGATGGTCTCGATGGGCACTGCTGGCATGAACTGTTTCCTATAAAAGTTGGTTATGTATATCTGAGTATCTGTCCAGGACGCAGACGGGTGTTCTTGCGTACATGGTTGAGGCGGCACAGGTCGTCGATGCTGACACCGCGTTTGGCAGCGATGGAAGAGAGCGTCTCGCCCCTGGCCACCTTGTGATACAACTTCTCTCCTGTGTGTATTGCTTGCTCTGTTTCGTAGGGTGCTTCGCCCCTAACCTCGGCGCGGGTGTAGCTATCCTTGTATTTGCCACGGAGACGGGTAGCCTCGTCGCCATCGTCAGCGTAGGTATCCTTGCGGAACATGTAGCTGTCGCACGTTATATCCTGCTCGCGGAAGTTAAAGAAGATGGCGGGGTTGAGGGCCACACCGCAGAGGCGTGTCTCGAAGTGCAGGTGAGAGCCCGAACTGCGGCCGGTGCTACCGCCGAGACCGATAACCTCGCCAGCGCGTACGTTCTGGTTCTCTTTAACCAGCTGCTTGGACAGATGGCCGTAAATAGTCTCAAGTCCATTGGGGTGGCGGATAACGATATATTTGCCGTAGCCTGCTTTCTCGTATTTAACGATGCGAACCTTGCCCGAGAAAGCGGCGCGGATGGTGTCGCCGATGTAAACCTTGATGTCTAAGCCCTTGTGCTGACGGCCCCAGCGTGCGCCAAAGTTGGAGGTGATGATGCGGCTGGGCGTGGGCATGCAGAAGTGGCGCAGGTCGATACGGAAAGAGTCGGGCAATTCAGTGGCGCGGTGTGCGTACTTGTTACTCCACTCGTTGTAGAGGTCGGCCGATGGCGACATCTCGTTCTCACGGTTGATAAGGGTCTGCAGGGCCAGGGTGTCTACCCGCTTCATGCGTCGGTCTACAGGTGCCTGACGGGCTATGAGGTCTTGGGCTACGGTAGGGATGGCCACCCACAGCAACGCACATACGGATATAGACTTTATAATGTTTCTTAGCTTCATACTCGTTATTTTTAGGTCAGCTGCATTTGCGAACAATCAAAAGGAATTCGCCAATAGCAGGTTGGTGGTGTCCGATAAAAGGCTGATTTGTAACTCGGACATTACAAAGGTAGTCATTTTTTTTGTAAAAAAGGCGATTTTTAACAGAAATTATTTCATTATTAACACAATAGGTGCGTTTATAATGTCTGTCTGTTACCGATAAACACGGGAATGTGCCCAAAAAGTAGCTTCAGCTGATGGCAGACCAGTTAATGTTGGTTTTTCTTAAATCTTTTAACCTATCCCACAGCATCTTATAGTCACTCCGCGTGCAGTCGGGGTCGTTGTCCACGATGGCCTGAGCCTGTTCGCGGGCCTGCTGTACTATCTGGCCGTCGCGGGCTATGTCTGCTATCTTCAGGTCAAAGGCTATGCCGCTCTGCTGAGTACCTTCCAGGTCGCCGGGGCCACGGAATTTCAGGTCGGCCTCGGCTATTTTGAATCCATCGTTGGTCTCGCACATGATGTCGATACGCCGCCGTGTCTCCTCGCTCAGCTTGCAGGTGGTTACCAGTATGCAGTAGCTCTGCTCGGCACCACGGCCCACGCGCCCGCGGAGCTGATGAAGCTGCGACAGGCCGAAGCGCTGGGCGTCGAGGATGACCATGACCGAGGCATTGGGCACGTTGACACCCACCTCGATAACCGTGGTGGCCACTAAGATTTGAGTCTCGCCCATGGCGAACCGCTGCATCTCGGCATCCTTGTCCTTGGGTTTCATGCGGCCATGCACCTTGCTCATGCTGTACTGCGGGAATATCTCCCTGAGGGCTGCAAATCCGTCCTCTAAGTTCTTCAGGTCGCTCTTGGCACTCTCCTCTATCAGGGGGAACACGATATACACCTGCCTGCCGGCATTTATCTGCTGGCGGATACCCTCGTAGAGGCTGGTCATCTGCGAGTCGTACTTGTGGATGGTCTGCACGGGTTTGCGGCCTGGCGGCAGCTCGTCAATGACACTCACGTCGAGGTCACCGTAAAGCGTCATGGCCAGGGTGCGCGGTATGGGCGTAGCCGTCATTACCAGTATGTGCGGGGGCATGGCACTCTTGCTCCACAACTTGGCTCGCTGGGCCACACCGAACCTGTGCTGCTCGTCTACAACGGCCAGTCCCAGACGGGCGAACACCACGGGATCCTCTATCACGGCATGGGTGCCCACCAGGATGTTTATACTGCCGTCGGCCAGGGCTCCCAGCACCGTCTGGCGCTGCCGCCCCTGCACGGTGCCCGTGAGCAGTTCTACCCTGATACCCATCTCGTCGGGCAGGAAAGCCCGCAGGGTAGCCAAGTGCTGCTCGGCCAGTATCTCGGTGGGTGCCATGATGCAGGCTTGGTACCCGTTGCCTATGGCGATAAGCATGGCCATCAGGGCCACCAACGTTTTGCCTGAGCCCACGTCTCCCTGGAGCAGGCGGTTCATCTGCCGGCCGCTGCCCATGTCGTTGCGTATCTCGCGCACCACTCTTTTTTGGGCCCCAGTGAGGTCGAAGGGCAGATAGTGACGGTAGAAATCGTTGAGCGGAGCCCCCGCGTGCTCGAAGATGTAGCCACGGTACTTACGGCGATGGTCGCTGGTATAGCGCAGGATGTTGAGCTGTACGTAGAACAGCTCCTCGAACTTGAGGCGATAGCGGGCCTGCTGCATCTCGAGTGCGTTGTGCGGATAGTGTATCTGGCGGAGGGCATCGCGACGCGAGATGAGATGCAGCGGAGCCGTGATAAAAGTAGGCAGGGTCTCGGGCAGGGTCTCGGGCAGCCGCCCTATGAGTGTCTGGGTCATCTTCTCGATGGCCCTTGAGGTGATGCCCGCTTTCTTCATACGCTCGGTGGTCATATAGTAAGGCTGCATGCCCATCTGAGAAAGCTGTAGCGATGCCGCGTCGTCTATGTCGGGATGGGCGAACTGATACCGGCCGCCAAAGACGGTGGGTTTGCCGAAAACGATGAACTCGCGCCCCACGGGATAGGTCTTGTAGACATACTGAACCCCCCGGAACCACACCAAGTCTACCACCCCGTGTCCATCGGTAAAGTGGGCCACCACGCGCTTTCTCCTGGCACCCATACTGTACTCGTCGAAACTCAGGATCTTACCCTTTATCTGCACAAAGGGCATGTCGGCCGTCATCTCGCTTATCAGGTAGATGCGGCTGCGGTCTACGTACTTGTAGGGGAAGTGCTCCAGCAGTCCACGCCACGTCGTTATGTTCAGCTCGTGGCTCAGTATATCTCTCTTCTTGGGCCCCACGCCCGGCAAGTACATGATGTCTTGGTCCAGGATGTCTAACACAGCGTTTCTGCTACTTTCAGGTCGAATGGAGTGGTCAGTTTGATGTTTTCGCGATTGCCTTCTACCATCTCGACGCTACTGCCAAGTGCCTCGACGACCGAGGCGTCGTCGGTAAACTGGTCGCGGTAAGGCTGGCGGAAAGCACGCTTGAGGAGCTGGATGTCAAAGACCTGCGGGGTCTGGACGATGCGGTAGCCGGAGCGCTGCACGTTGTGGCCCGAGCCGTTGCCGTCTATCTGGCGCAGCGTGTCGGTAACGGGCAGCACAGGGATGGCGGCCCCGCACTGGCGGGCGCAGTCGTAGCAGCGGTCTATGACCTGGGCCGAGACAAAGGGGCGCACACCGTCGTGTATGCCCACCACGCCCTGGCAGTCGTCGGGGATGACATTCAGGCCATGGCGCGACGAGTCGAAGCGGGTAGCTCCGCCGTCGACCACCCGGTGGGGCACATCGAAGTGGTGCTGGCGGCACAGCTGGCTCCAGTACTCCTGCTGCTCATGGGGCAGCACGAGGATGATACTCAGATCGGGCCGGCTGTCGTGAAACCGGTTCAGGGTGCGCATCAGCACGGGCACCCCGCCCACGGGCAGAAACTGCTTGGGCACCTCGGCCCCCATCCGCAGTCCCTTGCCACCCGCTACAATGATGATATAGTCCATGGCGAGGCTCCTTATTCGCCCTGCGAGGGCAGGTACATCATCTGTTGCTGCAGCTGGCGTACGGCCTCGGGGCTGACAAACTGGCCAAGGATGGCATAGCCGAAGGCAAACGAGGCTCCGGGCCCCTTGCCGGTTATGATGTTGCCGTCTATGGTAACCAGTTCCTCGGTATAGGTGGCCCCGGTCATGCGTTTCTCGAACCCGGGATAGCAGGTGGCCCGCTTGCCTTGCAGGATGCCTATCGACCCTAACACCAAGGGGGCTGCGCAGATGGCGGCCACGTACTTGCCACTCTCATACTGGGCCAGCAGCGCCGCGCGCAGGCCCTTGTGCTTGTTCAGGTTGGTGGCGCCAGGCAGGCCGCCTGGCAGCAGCATGGCATCGACATCTCCGAAGTCGGTAATGTCCTCAAACTTCAGGTCAGTCTTTATCGTTATGCCGTGCGAGGTCTCTACGAAGTTGTCACCGGTAATGCTGACGGTCTTAACGTCCATTCCCCCTCTACGGAGGATGTCCACGGGAGCCAAGGCTTCTACTTCCTCGAAGCCATCGGCCAGAAATTCATATACTTTTGCCATTATTTTGGATGTTTTTACCACGAAAAGCAGTTTTTTTATCGTATCTTTGCATAAGATAGGCTGCACCTCGGCCATCAGAGCAAGCTCATGGCGCTCGGTTTGCACTATCTTTGCAAAAGATAGGCTGCACCTCGGCCATCAGAGCAAGCTCATGGCGCTCGGTTTGCACTATCTTTGCATAAGATAGGCTGACCTCGGCCATCAGAGCAAGCTCATGGCGCTCGGTTTGCACTATCTTTGCATAAGATAGGCTGCACCTCGGCCATCAGAGCAAGCTCATGGCGCTCGGTTTGCACTATCTTTGCATAAGATAGGCTGACCTCGGCCATCAGAGCAAGCTCATGGCGCTCGGTTTGCACTATCTTTGCAAAAGGTGATTACACCTATATATATTATAGGTAGCCCCTCGGCTTTCAGAGCAGGCTCTGGGCACTCGGTTTGTACCCTCTTGCACTTGCAAATGTACGAAATGTTTGTCATTTAAGGGCACCGAGGGCGAAGAAAGATACTAAAAAAGATAAAATTATGGCTACTAATGTACTGCGAATAGCTATCTTCGGCAAGGAGTTCCAGGCCGAGCGTCAGGCGTCTATCCACACCGTGCTGGACAGCCTGACCAGACATGGGGCCGAGGTCTATATAGAGCGAACGTTCTTCCAGTACCTTACCGAGGTACTCGCTATCAACGTGCCCGTACAGGGCGTGTTCGACAACTATAACTTTGATGTCGACGTGGTCATCTCCATCGGTGGCGATGGTACTTTCCTGCATGCCGCCAGTATGGTGGGTGCCAGGGGAACCCCCATCTTGGGTGTCAACACGGGCCGCTTAGGTTTCCTGGCCGACGTGCTGCCCTCCGAGTTCGACGCGGCTATGACCGAGTTGATGACGGGCCAGTACGCCATCGAAGAGCATGCCGTCATACAGGTCGAGGCCGACGGCGAGCCCATCGAGGGCAGTCCCTATGCCCTTAATGACATCGCCGTGCTGAAGCGCGACAACGCCGCCATGATCTCGGTGCGTACCAGTGTCAACGGCGACTTCTTGGTGACCTACCAGGCCGACGGGCTCATCATCTCCACGCCGACGGGGTCTACCGCCTACGGTCTGTCTAACGGCGGCCCCATCATAGTGCCCACCGCCCGCAACCTGTGCCTTACCCCGGTGGCTCCCCACAGCCTTAACATACGCCCCATAGTTATCAATGACGACAGCGAGATACGGTTGGAGGTCGAGAGTAGGTCGCACAACTTCTTAGTGGCCATCGACGGCCGCTCCGAGAAGCTCTTGGAGAGTACTCGCCTTACCATCCGCAAGGCTCCTTACTATATTAAGATTGTCAAGCGCCGTGGCCAGCGTTACTTCTCTACGCTCCGCGAAAAAATGATGTGGGGAGCCGACCAGCGCTGACAGCTCCCCATGCCCTAACCGTTATTTCCCATGCAGCTGTTACACTGGCGCCCGTCGTCATCGTCCTCTTACTCGTCCATGCAGATACTGCGCTGGCTGTGGTCGGCCTGGCGGGGCAACCGCCTGCAGGCCGTGCTCAACGCGCTGATAGGCGTGCTGATGGTGGCGGTGAGCCTGGCCCAGGTGTGGGCCGTCAAGCGGGCCATCGATGTGGCTGCCGGCAGTGCCGGTGGCTCGCTGCTGTGGGCCGTGGCCGTCATGGGACTGCTCATACTGACCGACTTCGGGCTTAACATATCCTCGGTGTGGGTGCGCAACATCTTGGGCATACGGGCGCAGAACCGTATGCAGCAGCGCATGCTCGACCGACTGCTTAGAGCCGAGTGGGCGGGACGGGAGAGGCGCCACTCGGGCGACGTGATTAACCGTCTGGAGACCGATGTCAACAATGTGGTGACATTTCTTACCGAGACGCTGCCCAACACCCTCGGCGTGCTGCTGCTCTTCATCGGTGCTTTCTCATACCTGTTTTCCATGGACCGCCTGCTGGCCTTTGTCACCGTGGCCATCCTTCCCCTGTTTATCGGGGTAAGCAAGCTCTACGTGCGGCGTATGCGTAGCCTTACCCGGATGGTACGCAACTCTGACTCGCAGGTTCAGAGCGTGCTCCAGGAGGCCATCCAGCACAGGCTGCTCATCAAGACGTTAGAGGACGACGATGCTATGGTCGGCAAGTTGGCTCACACGCAGCAGCAGCTGCGCTACCACGTGCTACAGCGTACCCGCTTCAGCGTGCTGTCCAACTTTATCCTCAACTTTGGCTTCTCCTTCAGTTACCTGGTGGCTTTCCTGTGGGCCGCCGTACGTATGTCGCAGCACACGCTTACCTTTGGCGGCATGACAGCCTTCTTGCAACTGGTCAATCGTATCCAGACACCGGCACGGAGCCTGAGCAAAGTTATCCCGGCCTTTGTCAATGTATTCACGGCTGCCGAGCGACTCATGGAGTTAGAAGAGGCTCCCCTGGAGGAGCAGGGCGAGCCCATAGCGTTTGACGCGCCGTGTGGGGTGAGGTTCACCGATGTGACGTATGCCTACGAGGCCGACGCGCCGGTGATAGACCGCCTCACGTTCGACTTCCGCCCGGGCACCTGTACGGCCATCTTGGGCGAGACGGGGGCTGGCAAGACCACCCTGATACGACTTATCTTAGCGCTGATACGTCCGCAGCAGGGGCAGGTAGAACTCTACGACAGCCGCCATGCCCTGCCCCTGTCGCCCCGTATGCGCTGCAACTTTGTCTACGTGCCCCAGGGCAATACCCTGATGAGCGGCACCATCCGCGACAACCTGCTCCTGGGCCGCCGCGATGCTTCTGACGAGGAGATGCTGCAAGCGCTTCACCAGGCGTGTGCTGACTTTGTGTCCGAGTTGCCGGCCGGGCTCGATACGCCGTGCTCCGAGGCGGGCGGAGGGCTGAGCGAGGGTCAGGCGCAGCGCATTACCATAGCCAGGGCCCTGTTACGCAACCGGCCCGTCATGTTGTTCGACGAGTCTACCAGCGCCCTGGATCCCGCCACCGAGCAGCAGTTGCTCGCCAACCTGTTGGACACCCGTCATCGTACCATTATCTTTATTACCCACCGTCCGGCCGTGGTTAAGTACTGCGACAGGGTGCTCCGCCTGGACCGCCGCTGATGGGGTGCCCGCCCCGTGGCTTGCTTACTGCCGTACTTGTTCTCAAATTCGTCTACGATGGCCCGTAGACTGTCGGGCAGATAGGTCATGGCCGTGGCCCGTAGACTGTCGGGCACGCCATAGTATGCCTCGGCTATGCTTCCGGTGATGCAGCCTATGGTGTCGCTGTCGCCCCCGATGGAGATGGCGTTGCGTATGGCATCCTCAAAATCGGTAGCGTCCATGAAGGCCACGATGGAGGTGACATCGTAGACGCTGCCTGCGGTGTCACCGATGATGTCTCCTGTCATATTGTGGCTTGTTTATAATGCCGGTGTTATTGTTGATGGTGTGGGACTTTAAGGCGCTTGGCCGCGCCCCCGCGGGGAACCGCTGCCGGCTTCGTCCGAAGATGTGGGGTGTACATTCTAAAGTTTGGGATGTATGTCCGGAGGTTCCGAATGTACATCCCAAGTCTTCGGACGTAGACGGCTACGGCTGCGGGCATCGGCATGGTTTCTGCCGCATGGCCCGCAGCCGTAGCTTCTTATTCTTTTACCGTTTAATCATTTTCCCTTAGCGCCGACCCGCCTGCTCTATCATGTCGGCTATGCGCTGGCGGTAGCCGCGGTGAGTGGCTATCTGCTCTATGCTGATGTGCATGCGGTAACGCCAGTAGTGATGAGGGTCGGCCGGTATGTTAATGCGCTCGCCCATGGCATTGGGCAGCCGTAGTTGCTCGTCTATCGACAGCCAGTCTTGCAGGCTCAGTATGCACAGCATTGACGGCGACATCAGATGACGCTCTACAATGTCCTCGGCCAGCCAGCCGGGCATAGGGTGGGGTGCCGGGTCGTCGTGGTGCAGCATGGACGAGTAGTAGTCCTGGGCACGGCCCTTGTCCTCGTCCCACCACTGACGGAGCGGAGCCATGTCGTGCGACGAGATAGTACACACCGAGCGGTAAGGGTTGTGCTGTAGGTCGGCAAAGCGGCACGCCGTTTTGGGCATGGTCTGTATCTCCAGGCTCAGCACGCGCAGCTGTTCCATCACGGGCGCCACACAGGCCGGCACCATGCCCAAGTCCTCGGCACAGGCCAGCATGCGGGTGGCCTCTATCAGCGGTGGCAGTTTCTTCATCGCCTCGCCATACCAGTAACCGTTGTTGCGGTGGTAGTAGAAATCTTCATAGAGACGGTCAAAGGCGCGCTGCCCATCCTCGCTTAGATGGCGGTAGGCATGGGTGCGCTGGGCCGAGATGCGTGGGTGGTAGAGGCCGGCGTGGCGGTGGTCTTCGAGGAAGAGCACCTCGGTCAGGAGGTCGCAGATAGCTCGGCCCTGAGCCTCGCTGAGCCGGTGGGCATCGACGAGGGCCTGCACCTTGCGCTCGCTGTCTACCTCGGGGCGCAGGGTGTAGGTGCCGTCGGCCTGGGCCGACAGGCAGTGTTGGCGCAGATAGGCCGCCTCGGGGCCAGCCACGGCGCCGACCACGCTGTCGGTGATGTAGGGACGCGTCATGGCACGGTCGAAGTGCAGACCGTAGACGGCCATGTCGTCGGGGCTGAGCGCGAGGGCAGGGGCAAACTGGCCCAGCAGGCCGCGGACAGCCTGGATAGGTATTTCCCAGATGCGGAAGAAACCCAGGATGTGGTCTATGCGGTAAGCGTCGAAGTAGAGGGCCATGTGGGTGAAGCGGCGGTTCCACCACTGGCAGCCGTCGGCCAACATGGCGTCCCAGTTGTACGTGGGAAATCCCCAGTTCTGGCCATCTGCGGCGAAATCGTCGGGCGGAGCTCCGGCCTGGCCGTCCAGGCAGAAGTAGCGTGGCTCCATCCACACGTCGCAGCCCTGGCGGTGAACGCCGATGGGTATGTCGCCCTTGAGTACCACGCCACGCTGACGGGCATGGTCGTGGGCAGCCGTCATCTGGCAGTGCAGGATGTACTGGACATAATAGTAATAGGCCACCTGGTGGTACTTCGGACTGCGGCTGTTGCTCAGCGCGGGGCGGTCGGCTTCGTTCCAGGTGGCGTGACCCTGCCACTGGGCAAAGTCGGTAGTGCGGTATGTGTCGCGCAGGTAGCAGTACTGGGCGTAGGGCACTAACCACTGGCCGTTGTCGCTGAAGAAGCGGGCGAAGTCGTCGGTGGCCATCGCCTTGCGGCCCTCCTGCTGGTATAGTTCGTGCAGGTAAGCCTCCTTGGCCTGCATCATGCGCTCGTAGTCTATCTGGGGCAGGGCGTTGAGCTCGCGCTGTAGCTGGGCATAGTGCTGGCGACGGCCAGAGTCGTTCAGAGTCGGCAGCTGGCGCAGGTCGGCATACTGCGGATGCAGGGCAAAGACGCTGATGCAGCTATAGGGATAGCTGTCGGTCCAGGTGTGGGTCACGGTGGTGTCGTTGATGGGCAGTACCTGGAGCACGCGCTGCCCCGTAGAGGCTATGAGGTCGGTCATGGCCATGAGGTCGCCGAAATCGCCTACTCCGAAACTGCCCTCGGTACGTAGGGAGAACACCGGGACGAGCGTGCCGGCCACGCGCTCATCGCACAGCGGGTAGAAAGACTGGTCCAGCTCGTACACCTGTAGCCCGGGTTCGTCGGCAAGGGTCAGGGTGCGGTTCATGCCCTCTTCCCAGATGGGCGAGGGGTCGGCCCCATCGTGGATGATGACAAACTTGAACTCGATGGTGGTCTGCGTGAGCAGGTCGATGGGTATCTCGGCCACCCACTCGCAGTAGTTGTGCTCGGCCATGGGCAATCCCTGTTCTGGGTGCCACTCGCCCAGGGCCCGTTCGGCTCCCGTGAGTACCAGTCGCTGTCCCGACCGCAGCTGTGGAGCCCGGCATACCAGTCGGGCACACCGGTCTCCTGGCGAGTGTAGTGGCTGCAGGGCGTGGGGGTGTAAGCACTCTGTAAATGCCGAACTGTAGCGGTACGTATCATGTGGCACGTCTATCCATCGCCCGTACACGTGCACGGCGGGCTGTGGCCGTGTGGGCAGGTCAAGCCGGTGGCATACGGTAGTCCACTCGCGGCGCTGCGTGCCATGGGCACTCTCTACGCTGAAGTAGTAGTCTATGGCGCCGGGAGCCTGGGCGGGTACGTGCCACACGCCCTGCCAGTGGGCGTTGTCGTCGGTGGTCATCAGGATGTGCAGAGGGCTGTCGGGGCGATGGGTCTCGGCTATGTGCAGGGCCAGCTGCTCGCCCGTGGCGGTGTAATACTCGATGTAAAAGATAATATCCATGGCTGAAATGATGATTAGCTGTGGTGGGTGAAACGACAAAGCGGAGAAAGACATCCGCGCGGGCTGCGCACAGACGGTCTTCCTCCGCTGTAGATGGGGTCAGTGCCCGTGGGCTGTTACTTGCTGAGCTCCTTGACAGCAGTGCCGTCAGAGTACTTGATAACGTACACCTGGCCGGGCTGCTTCTGGCTTACCTGCTGACCGTTCAGGTTGTATATGCC
>JALEKD010000049.1 GCA_022769285.1 Prevotella sp. | reverse complement strand
AGGTGAAATCAGAGCGGCTAAGAACACTTTGTATGACAAGTATCATCGTTTCATTAGTGCAAACACTCCTACGAAGTCAAAACTTGACACTACCAGAATGCTTCACAAAGTACTGAATGTGTTTGCATATTCAGAAATGATACCTGGAAGCAATTGCAAGCTGCAAGACTGGGGAGACTTGATGTATAACAAGATGAATTGGCGTGATGAATATACCGGGAAAGAGAAAATCCAAACACGAAATGAAGCTAAGGCACATGAAACTGACGATATAAATATAAATTTCTACATAGATTATCAGGTCAATAAAGCTATTAAGAACGTTAAGCGTCAGCAAGGAGATGTAAGTGAAGTTCATGACGAATTGGCTACTGGCATAGCAACAGAGGTTCACCATATATTCCCTAAATCACAGTTTCCTACGATTGCAGCATATTATGAGAACTTGATTTTGTTGACAAGTAGTCAGCACAGGCAAAAAGCTCATCCTAAAGGTAATACACAACTGGTAGACAAAGACTATCAACTTGTATGTCTTATGGCAAAGTCACAAACTATAGAAACCTCACTCAATGAGGGAGATAATTTCTACCGTAAGGAGTCGTTTGTCGGCGTAATAAATACAGGATTGACAGAACATTTAGACGAGACCTTAACATTTGCGGACATACGCAAATTTCTTGTGGCGAAGTATTTGACTTTTTAAGGACTAACTAAAAAAATATATTGCTGTCCGCTAAAACTCAAAATAACATAGAATTCCTATCCGCAATGCCCATAAGCAGGCATCGCGGATGATTTTTTGAAAAAGTAAGCCCCCTTAGTCAAATAAGGTTGGCTTAGGAGGCCCCTCCCTTGCTTCTTCAATCATCTTCGCCCAGTCTTTTTCCGGTTCTTCAAGGAAAGTATAGCAGTTCACATAGTACATGAGCATAATTCTTACCATAGTTGCCTGCCCAGAGAAACTCCATGAGCGTTTTATGCGCTTCTGTATGACCATTAAAAGCAGATTTGCAATAAGGGTAGTCCAAATCTGAATTTTTATTATTGCTATCCGGTAAAAGCTAACTATAAGTTTGTAATGATTTGATCTTTATGCAATAATTTTGTAAATGTGTTTTCTGGATAGTTGTCTGATAGAATGTTGCGTGCCTGCTATAATCCGTTGTAGGTTACGCGTGATAATAAAAAACGGAACCAAGAGTATGATGACCTTGGCTCCGTTAGTTATAAGTGGATGTAAAGGTGACTACTCCTGTACGGGTATCTTCTTTACGCGGCGTTCGTGGCGACCGCCCTCAAAGGTAGTGGTAAAGAAAGCGTCCATGATGGTCTCGGCCGTCTTGTTGTCGATGAAACGGCCCGGCATGACCAGCACATTGGCATCGTTGTGCTGGCGTATCAGTCCGGCTATCTCTTTGTTCCAAGCCAGTCCGGCACGTACAGCCTGGTGCTTGTTCAGGCAGATGGCCATACCCTCGCCACTGCCACAGATGCCGATACCCGGATAAACTTCGCCACTCTCAATACCTGTGGCAAGAGCATGGGCAAAGTCAGGATAGTCGACACTCTGGTCGCTATAGGTACCATAGTCTTTGTAGGGATACCCTTTCTTTTCAAGATATTCGATAACGAATCGTTTTAAGGGGAAGCCTGCGTGATCGCAAGCCAGTCCGACAGTCTTTACTTCCATAGTCTTAATGTTTTAGAAGTTGTTTAACTTGGTTATATACATTCTGGGCCGTGAAGCCTAATTTCTCATCCAGTACTTTGTAGGGAGCCGAGAAGCCGAAGCTGTTGAGTCCGTAGACGGTGCCATTGGCTCCTACCAGTCCCTCAAGGGTTACGGGCAGACCGGCGGTAAGGCCGAACTTCTTAGCAGCGGCTGGCAGAACCTCCTCCTGATACTCGGCACTCTGGCGACGGAACAATCCCTCTGATGGAACGCTTACGATACGTACCTTGAGTCCGTCCTGGCGTAGCAGTTCGGCTCCGGCTACCAGGGTAGAAACCTCTGAGCCCGAAGCTAACAGTATTACGTCGAAGTCGGCATCAGAGCCAGCCACCACGTAGGCACCCTTGCGGGCCTGCTGATAGTCATTGCCTTCGGGTAGGTTCTTGATGCCCTGGCGCGAGAAGATGAGGGCTGTCGGGGTCGACATGTTCTCCATGGCCATCTGCCAGGCTACGGTAGCCTCGTTGGCATCGGCCGGGCGGAATACGCGTACCGAGTCGTTACCATGATGGTTTCTCAACTTCTCCATCAGTCGTATCTGTGCCTCCTGCTCTACAGGCTCATGGGTGGGGCCGTCCTCGCCTACGCGGAACGCATCGTGAGTCCAGATAAACTTGATGGGCACCTCCATGAGGGCTGCCAGACGTACGGCGGGCTTCATGTAGTCTGAAAATACGAAGAACGTAGCGCAGGCCGGGATGACACCGCCGTGCAGATACATGCCTATGCACATGCAGGCCATGGTAAGCTCGCTTACGCCTGCCTCGAAGAAAGCACCGGTAAAGTCGTCCTTGCTCAGGTCGTGGGTCTTTTTCAGGAACCCGTCCGTCTTGTCCGAGTTAGAGAGGTCGGCCGAAGAGCATACCATGTTGGGCACCTGCTCGGCCAGCACGCCTAAGCAGGCCGCCGAGGCTGCACGGGTGGCGATGTCTGGTTTCTGGACAAATGTACTCCAGTCTACCTTAGGCGCGTTGCCCGAGAACCAGGTCTGCATCAGCTGCGCCTTCTCCGGGTTGGCCTTGGCCCATTCGGCCTCGGCCTTACGGCGGTCGGCCACGATGGCTTTCAGCTCGTTGCGGCGGTTGGCATACAGTTCCTTGACATCGTCAAAGATGACGAATGGGTCATCGGGATTGCCGCCCAGGTGTACGATAGTGTTGCGATAAGCCTCGCCACCGAGGGGCGCTCCGTGGGTCTTGATGGTATGCTCGTAGCTCGAACCGTCGGCTTTCAAGGCACCCTTGCCCATGATGGTCTTGCCGATAATCAGGGTGGGGCGGTGCTTCTCGGCATTGGCTGCGTCGAGCGCCTGCCGTATCTGGTCTACATCGTTGCCGTCAATCTTGATGACATTCCATCCCCAAGCCTTGTACTTGGCCTCGGTGTCTTCCTGCATCACCACCTTGCACTCGGTAGAGAGCTGTATGTCGTTAGAGTCGTAGAACATGATGAGGTTGTTGAGCCCCAATATGCCGGCCAGACGGCCCGTGCCCTGCGAAATCTCTTCCTCGATGCCGCCATCAGATATATAGGCATATATCTTGTGCTGCATTACGGTGTGTCCGAGCCGTGCCGCCAGAAACTTCTCTGCCACGGCGGCTCCTGCGGCAAAGGTATGTCCCTGTCCTAAGGGCCCCGAGGTGTTCTCTATGCCACGCTGCACATCGCGCTCGGGGTGGCCAGGGGTGGGGGATCCCCACTGGCGGAACTGCTGCAACTCGTCGAGCGTGAACTTGCCCTGCATGGCCAAGGCCGAGTAGAGCATGGGCGACATGTGGCCTGGATCGAGGAAGAAACGGTCGCGCCCGCCCCACGTCGGATCCTCTGGGTCGTACACCATATACTCTGCAAAGAGCACGTTGATAAAGTCTGATCCGCCCATGGCACCTCCGGGGTGTCCCGAGTTTGCCTTTTCTACCATAGAGGCAGCCAGTATGCGGATATTGTCGGCTGCCCGGTTCATTAACTGTTTGTCGGTCATTATATATAAATAACTAAGGTTTTCCCCCTAATAGCTGCGTGGCAGCTTACTTTACTGAAAATCTGTAAGCGGTGTGGCTCGTATATTTCTCGCCGGGCTTCAGATAGGGTGAGGGGAAGTTTTTCTTATTCGGTGAGTCGGGATATTTCTGGCTCTCAAGGCATACCGATGCCTGCTTGGGGTAACGTATGCCGTGCTTGCCAGCTACCGTGCCGTCCAGGAAGTTACCAGTGTACACCTGTACGCCTGGTTCGGTGGTAAACATCTCCAGGCAGATGCCGGTGTTAGGCGCATAGAGGCTGGCAGCTACGATGCGGTCGTTGCCTTTACCATTGGTGTAGGTGTTGAGACACCAGTTGTGGTCGTAGCCATGGGCGTTCTTGATCTGGTCAAAGCTGGTGTCGCCGATGGTCTCATAGAGTGGGTGGCGCTTGTTAAAGTTGAGTGGCGTGCCGTACACGGGCTTGATGGCCCCGGTGGTCATAAAGGTAGAATCGGCTGGGGTGTAGTTTTCGGCATTGATGTACAGCACCATGTTGGTACCGGGCTTGGTCATGTCACCGGTGAGGTTAAAGTAAGAGTGGTTGGTCATGTTAATAACCGTCTCCTTGTCGGTAGTGGCCTCATACTGTATGTCCAGGGTGTTGTCGCTCTTCACGGTGTAGGTCACCTTGGCTGTTACGGTACCGGGGAAATTGTTGTCGCCGTCGGGCGACACGAGAGTCAGGTTCAGGGTAGTGTCATTGAGCTGTGTGGCGTCGTACACTTGATACTGCCAGCCCGATGGACCTCCATGCAGACAATGGCCAAAGTTGTTGCGTGGCAGCTGTATCTTCTTGCCGCCTACCACAATCTGTCCCTTGTTGATACGGTTAGCATAGCGGCCTATGGCAGCGCCGAAGTCGCTGGGCGTGTGGGCTGAGTCGGCATACTGGCGGATATTGTCAAAACCGAGTACTACATCGGTGGGATTGCCGTTCTTGTCGGGGACGCAGAGCGAGACGATACGACCGCCGAAATTGGTGATACATACCTCCATACCGTTGTCGTTAGACAGGGTGTAGAGCTTTACGGGCTTGTTGTTGATAACAGTGTCAAAGTTGGCTGGGTTCAGTCCGGATACTGTGAGCTGACCGTTGCCCGAGCAGGCTGTGAACAAGGCCATGGCCACGCCCATGCTGAGTACAAGATTTGTTAGCTTTTTCATAATTCTTATTAGTTTATTTCTTGAGTTTATCATATTCTGCTGTAAATTTACCTTTTTTTTTCCAAAGAACACGCATATTATTCCGTTATTTTTATCGCGGACACAAAAAAGGCCATCATTAGTGCGCTAATGATGGTCTTTAGGATGCTAATGGCGGTCATTAGAAGTCTAATGATGGTCATTGGCGTGGCCGCGGTGTCCCCGGGCCGAGCGTAGGTGCTTCTTAAGGGTTTAGCATACCTTGTGCGCCCCCTCGCTGATTACTACATCGTAGACAGCGGGTTCGTGGCCGTATTTCTCATTAAACTTAGTCTTGGCATCGGCGATGAACTTGTCGTACAGGTCGTCCTTAACCAGGTTGATGGTGCAGCCGCCGAAGCCACCGCCCATGATACGGCTGCCGGTTACGCCATTGGCCTTGGCGAGATCGTTCAGGTAGTCCAGTTCGACACACGACACCTCGTACTTCTTGCTCAGGCCCTCGTGGGTCTCGTACATCTTCTGGCCTACGGTCTCGTAGTCGCCCTTCTGCAGCGCCTCGCAGACAGCGAGTACACGGTCTTTCTCGCCCAGTACGAAGTGAGCGCGGGTGTAGTCCTCTACGCCTACCTCGTCCTTGACCTCTTCGAGCTGCTCCCAGGTACAGTCGCGCAGCGTCTCGAATTTAGCCTCGGGATGCTTGGCAGCTATGTGCTTCACCACGTTCTCGCAGCTGTTGCGGCGGTCGTTGTAGGGCGAGCCTTTCAGCTCATGCTTAACCTTAGAGTCGAGCAAAACCAGCTTGTAGCCTTCGGGGTTGAAGGGGTAGTACTCAAACTCGCGTGAGCGACAGTCCAGGCGCATCAGCTTGCCCTCCTTGCCAAACACGCTGGCAAACTGGTCCATGATACCGCAGTTAACACCGATATACTTGTGCTCGGTGGCCTGGCCGGCCAAGGCTAAGTCCCACTTAGACACCTTGTTGTTGCCGAATAGGTCGTTCAGGGCAAAGGCGAAGCAGCTCTCTAAGGCAGCCGATGAAGACATGCCGGCGCCGAGGGGTACATCGCCATAGAAGGCGGTGTTAAATCCTTTGACATCTACGCCCAGGGCTTTCATCTCCTGTACGATACCGTAAATATAGCGGGCCCATGTGGCGCGCGGCCCCTCGGGGTCGTTCACCTTGAACTCTACGCGGTCCTTCAGGTCTATCGAGTAGCACATCACGGTATCGGTGCCGTTGGGGCGAACCTCGGCCATGATGCCCTTGTCTACTGCGCCGGGGAACACGAAACCTCCGTTGTAGTCGGTGTGCTCGCCTATCAGGTTAATGCGGCCCGGTGACATATATATATTACCTGTCTTGCCGTCAAAGTGCTTAATAAAACGGCTTCTTACTTTTTCTATATCCATAATCAATTCGTTTTTAAGGGTTAGTTTTGTCTATTCTTAGTTTAGTCTACAGGGATATCCTTGTTAACATTCTTAGAGCCGAAGAGGGCGTAGTACAGAATGTAAGCGGCGCTCAGCAATACCACGATAAAGCTGCTGATGTAGTTGTGGGTGAAGTCTATCACCTTGGCCTGGATGAAGATCATGACGGCAAAGCCGGCCACCATCATCATAAAGGCACCCGAGGCAGCGGCGGTGTACTTGCCCAGACCCTCGGTGGCCAGGTTGAAGATGCCACCCCACATAACCGATGCGCAGAGGCCGATGAGCAGGAAGGCGAAGATGCCTACAGGTATCTGGCCCCATACCAGGGTAAGGTGGGTGTAGTCGATACCGGGGCAGCTGATGGTCATGGTGGTGGGCAGCAGCATACCGGCGGCGGTAAGGATAATGGCGGCTGTACTTACGGTGGTTATCATGGCCTTAGCCGATACCTTGCCACCAATCATGCCTCCTACGAAACGGCCGATGAGCATGAAGATGAAGTACACAGCACCTAAGGTGCCGCAGTAGCCGGCATCCATGCCTAAGCCGGGGTTAGCGGCATCGGGCGAAGAGGTGAGGTATGAGAAAATATAGGTAGGGGGACATACCTCTACGGCACCATAGATACCTATGGCGAGCATACCCAACTTGAAGTGACGGAAAGAGTAGCAGCTGTGCTCGTCCTTGGTGTTGTCGGTCTTCTTGCCCTGCTCAGGCTCCTTAATCTTGGTGAAAAAGATGACGATGAAGGCAAATACGAAGATGGCCAGGGCGATGAACAGGGCCGGTGTGGCGTCAGAAACCTTAGCCTTGGCAGCATCGCCGATGAGGCTTCCCATCAGGATGTACACACATACGGCAGCGGCCGAGTTGAACACACCGCCAATCTGAACCAGCTGGTTACCAGTGTTACCACCGCCACCGAGCAGGTTAAGCATGGGGTTAACCACGGCATTGAGCATACACATGCAGAGACCAGATATGAAAGCACCGATGAGGTACATTATGAAGCCCATCTCGCCACTGATCCACTGGACCAGCAGACCGATGATACCTACAACTAAGGCTGCTAAGGCAGTCTTCTTGTAGCCAAACTTCTGGATGAGCAGACCCGAGGGGATACCCATGAGCAGATAGGCGCCGAAGTTGCCGTAGTTACCAACCTGTCCTAATGTCTCAGAAACGTTAAAAGCGTTTTTCAGTATGACGGCCATAGGCGAACAAAGATTGGTCACAAAGGCAATCATAGCAAAGAGAAATATCATGGCCAGTATGGCTATGATGCTTCCTTGTTTTTTAGTGGAGTTTTCCATTTCTTTAATTGTTAGTAATATTGAATTTGTTTGTATTAATAGCTTCTGGGGATGCCTATTCTACTCCGAAGCGGTAGATGGTCTTCTGGGTATATTTGCCTTCCGGCTTGAGTACTACTGAAGGAAAGTAGGGGTGGTTAGGCGAGTCTGGAAAGTGCTGTGCTTCAAAGCAGATAGCACTGCGGCGGGGGAAAGTGGCCCCATGCTGGCCCTTGTAGCCATCGGCCCAGTTGTCGGTATATACCTGTACACCGGGCTCGGTGGTGTACACTTCCATGGTGCGTCCGCTCACGGGATCAGTAATTTTGGCGGCAAAACTCAGCTCGCCTTCCTCTTTCTTGTTGAGCACGAAGCAGTGGTCATATCCGGCACCATTCTTAATCTGCTCGTCGTCGGCGTCTATGTCCTGACCTACTGGCTTGGCGGTGCGGAAGTCAAAGGGGGTTCCCTTTACAAAACGTATCTCTCCGGTGGGAATACTGGTATCGTCGATGGGCAGATAGTAGTCGGCGTTGATTTCGCAAATAAGATTTTCGATAGTAGGGGTGGGGTTGGCTATGCCCGCTAATGAGAAAAATCCGTGGCTGGTAAGATTTATTACCGTCTGTTTGTTCGTGGTGGCCATGTAGTCGATAACCAGCTCGTTATCATCTGTAAAGCTATATACAATGGTGGTCTTTACCTCGCCCGAGAACCCCTCTTCGCCATAGGGGCTTATATATTCGAGTACCAGCGACTGGTCGTTCATCTGGCGGGCGTCCCATACCTTGGCGTTGAAGCCTTTCTTGCCACCGTGCAGACAATTGGGGCCGTTGTTGATGGGCAACTGGTACTCCTTGCCATGCAGTTGGAACCGGCCTTTGCAGATGCGGTTGCCGTAGCGGCCCACCAGCGTAGAGAGGTAGGGCTCGGGGCTCTCTATTACGTCCTTGATGTTGTCGTGGCCCTGTATCACATTGGCGTAGTTGCCGTTGCGGTCGGGCACCATGATGGCTACGATGGCGCCGCCATAGTTGGTGATAGCCACTTCGTTACCTTGCTTATTTTTAAGGATATACAAATCCGTTTCTTTGCCATTGATTGTGGTCTGAAAGTCTTCCCGCTTCAGACCGCAGATGTTTTCTGTTTCTGTTGTGCTCATCATAAAAAGTTTTTAGTTACTCTATGTACTTGCAAAGTAAATAAAAAAAAATGAATGTTACAAAACAGAAACAAATAAATGTCAGCTGTGTAGCGTTAAAAACCATTAAACGCGCGCGGTTGACGGCCCGGGTGGGCCGTTGGATAGAAGGGCCTCTGGTAGTGGGGTGGGTGGGGGAGCTAAACTAAGAACGCCATGCAACTTATGGCCGTGATGGCATAAGTTGCATGGCGGATGGGTGGGGTGGAGATGTGGCTGGCTAATCCCTTAGCCCTTGTGGGGTTATTGTTTTTGGGTGGTTTGCAGATAGCTGAGCAGGTCGGCCACTACATAGCTGCTTCCGCCTATGAAGACAAAGTCATTGGGTTGGGCGGCAGTCATCGCAGCCTCGTAGGCGGTGGCCACGGTGTCGTAGGTGGTGCCTTGCAACTGATGGACTTGGCCTTTCTGGGCCACTATATGTTTGTCGATGGCCCGGTGGGTGGTGGCCTGAGTCCAGTAGTAGACAGCATCTTTTGGGAGCAAGTCCATTACGTGGTCGATGTCTTTGTCGTCTACCATGCCGAATACAATGTGGCGCTTGTCGCAAGGCTGATTTTTAATCTGTTGGGCCAGATACTGCCAGCCGCCCACGTTATGGCCTGTATCGCAGACTACATGGGGATGCTGGCGCAAGTTCTGCCAGCGGCCGGTCAGTCCTGTCAGTTCACTGACATGGGCAAACCCCTCCCGGATGGCATTGTGGTCGTCCAGGCCGAGGACGCGGAGAGCACAGAGGATAGTGCTGGCATTTTTCAACTGGTAGATGCCGCCTAACTCGCCTGTCAGGTTGCCGAAATGGCGTGTGTGGTAGCGCAGGCGACCATCGGGCAAAATCTCATGGCTCTCTATTTCTTGCTGCTCTTCGGCTACGGTGATGGGGGCGTGTTCCTCGGCTGCCTTCTGTAGGAAGACGGGACGTGTCTCAGGGGTGGCTTCGCCTATCACCACGGGCACTCCAGGCTTGATGATGCCTGCCTTTTCGCCCGCTATCTTCGCTACCGTGTTGCCTAAGAACTGGGTGTGATCCAGGCTGATATTGGTGATGATGGAGAGGATGGGGGTGATGATATTGGTACAATCTAACCGTCCGCCTAACCCTACCTCGATAACAGCGATGTCTACGTGTTGCTCAGCAAAATACTTGAAAGCCAAGGCTGTGGTGAGCTCGAAAAACGAGGGGTGCAGGGGCTCGAAGAAGGCTCGCTCGGCCTCTACAAAGCTAACCACGTAGTCCTGTGAAATCATCTCGCCATTTACCCTGATACGCTCCCGGAAGTCAACTAAGTGGGGCGAGGTGTAGAGACCCACCTTCAGACCCTGGGCCTGCAGTATGGCGGCTATGGTGTGCGAGCAGGAACCCTTGCCGTTGGTTCCGGCTACATGGATGGTTCTGAACAGCGTGTGGGGATGGCCGAAATGATGGTCTAAGGCTATCGTGTTACTCAGGCCCTCCTTATATGCAGATGCACCCACATGTTCGAAAACAGGGGTGCATTTGTATAGATAGTTTACAGTCTCTTTGTAATTCATGCTGTTAACTAAAATAGTTCTTGAACTTCTCAAAAATGGATTTCTTGGTAGTAGTGTCTCCCTTGAAGTTCTCGCTGTCGCGCAGTTCTTCGATAGCTTTGCGCTCTTCCTTGCTCAGTTCCTTGGGGACGTACACGCTGATGTTGACAACGAGGTCGCCCTGTCCGGAACCATAGCCGGGAACTTGTGGCAGACCCTTGCCACGCAAGCGCAGGGTCTTGCCGGGCTGGGTGCCGGGTTCTATCTTGACCTTGACCTTGCTGCCGTCAATGGTGGGGATAGATACCTCGCCGCCAAGGGTTGCAGTAGGAAAGTCGAGGAGCAGGTTGTAGATAACGTCTTGGCCGTCACGTACGAAGGTGTCGCTCGCAATCTCTTCGATGTAGACCTGTATGTCGCCATTGACACCCTTGTGCTGTCCGGCATTTCCCTTCCCGGGTACGTTGACTATCATGCCTTCGGCTACGCCGGCCGGTATCTTGATTTCTACGACCTCTTCGCCTTTGGTGACACCCGTTCCGCCACATTCGTGGCACTTGTTCTTGATAATGGTGCCTTCGCCATGACAGGTGGGACACTCGGTCTGGGTCTGCATCATGCCTAACATGGTGTGGACGGTTTTTACCACTATGCCGCGCCCCTGACAGGTGGGGCAGGTGGAGGTTCCGCTGCCGTCTTCAGAGCCGCTACCGTGGCAGTGGTTACAGGGAACGTCTTTCTTGACCTTGAACTTCTTGGTAACGCCAGTGGCTATTTCCTGTAGGGTAAGTCTGACCTTCAGTCTGAGGTCAGAGCCGCGGTACTGAGCATGCTGGGTTCCACCGCCAAAGCCACTAAAGCCGCCAAAGCCTCCGCCGTGTCCCCCGAAGACATCTCCGAACATGGAGAAGATGTCGTCCATAGAGAAACCGCCGCCGAAGCCGCCTCCACCGCTGAAACCACCACCGGGGGCATTGAAGCCAAACTGGTCGTATTGCTGGCGCTTCTGTGGGTCGTGCAGTACATCGTATGCCTCGGCTGCTTCCTTGAATTTCTCTTCAGCCTCGGCATTGCCGGGGTTTCTATCGGGGTGATATTTGATAGCCAACTTACGGTAAGCTATCTTTATTTCGTTTTCTGTAGCGGTCTTGTCTACGCCTAAGACTTCATAATAGTCACGCTTTGCCATGATTTCCTATATATAAAAATGTATTATTGGCCCACGGCTACCTTTGCGTGGCGTATAACTTTGTCGTTGAGTGTGTAACCAGCTTGTGTACAATCTATTACCTTACCTTTCTTCTCGTCGCCCATACCAGGAACCATGGCGATGGCCTCATGGTAGTCTACATCGAAGTTGGCGTTATCGGTGTCGATGCGTTTAACGCCCAGGCTCTCAAGAGCCTTGTGCAGTTTTTTACAGATAAGCTCCCAACCTTCCTCCAGTACTTCCTTAGAGGCTGCCTTGTCGGCATTGGCAATGGCTCGCTCCATGTCATCCAGTACGGGCAGGATGGCCACGATGGTCTTTTCGCTACCATTCAGTATCAGGTCGGTCTTCTCTTTGAGCGTGCGCTTCTTGAAGTTATCAAACTCGGCCAGGGTGCGCAGATATTTGTCTTTCAACTCGGCCAGCTCTTTGTTAGCCTTGTCCAGTGCATTCTCCTCGTCCTCTTCCTTGCTTTCGGTGTTGGTCTTGGCTTCGCTTTCTATATGTGTATCCTTCGTGGCGTTGGCTTGGGCCTTAACCGACTTGGTCTCATCGGCTGCGCCTTTTACTTTAATCTCTTTTTCTTTACTCATAGTAATATAGTCTTTTATCTATAGAATAGCAAAAAACATGCCAAAGATTATTCTCCGTACATTTTTGCTTTCTGCTCCTTGATTTGATCATCATGTATGTACTCATCGTAGCTCATCAGCTTGTCGATGGTGCCATGGGGGGTAAGTTCGATGATACGGTCGGCCACAGTCTCGATAAACTCATGGTCGTGCGAGCTGAACAGGATGTTGCCCTTGAAAGAGATGAGGTTGTTGTTGAAAGCCTGGATACTCTCCAAGTCCAAGTGATTGGTGGGGGTATCCAGAATCAAGCAGTTGGCGTTGCGCAGTTGCATACGGGCTATCATGCAGCGCATCTTCTCACCTCCAGAGAGTACGTTGACTTTCTTCATCACTTCTTCGCCCGAGAAGAGCATGCGGCCCAGGTAGGCTTTCATCTGCACCTCGTTGCCGGGGCCGTACTGTGATAGCCAGTCGACCAGGTTCATGTCGCTCTGGAAAAACGCGGTGTTGTCCAGGGGCAGATAGGCAGTAGTAATGGTTACACCCCATTTGTAGGTGCCGGCATCGGCTTCCTTGTTGCCATTGATTATCTCGAAGAGGGCCGTCATGGCCTTGGGATTGTGTGATAGGAAAACTACCTTCTGGCCTTTTTCGATATTGAAGTTTACGTTATCAAAAAGTACGTTGCCTTCATTATCGATGGCTTTCAGGCCTTCAACCTCTAAAATCTGGTTGCCTGGTTCGCGGTCCATCTGGAAAATGATACCAGGATACTTACGGCTTGAGGGGCGGATTTCTTCTACGTTCAGTTTCTCCAACATCTTCTTGCGCGAGGTGGTCTGTTTGCTCTTAGCCACATTGGCGGAGAAGCGACGGATAAACTCCTCCAGTTGCTTCTTCTTCTCCTCGGCCTTCATGCGCTGGTTCTGGGCCTGGCGTAGGGCCAACTGTGAACTTTCGTACCAGAAACTATAGTTACCGGCGAACACGGTAACCTTGCCGAAGTCAATATCTATGGTCTGGGTAGAAACAGAATCGAGGAAGTGACGGTCGTGCGAAACCACCAATACGGTTTGGCGCTCATCAATTTCGCTCAGGTAGTCCTCAAGCCACTCCACGGTGTCAAGGTCGAGGTCATTGGTAGGCTCATCCAGTAACAGGTTTTCGGGCTTGCCAAAGAGGGCTTTGGCAAGCATAACGCGCACCTTCTCATTGTTGGCCAGCTCGCCCATCTGCTTTTGGTGTAATTCTTCCTTGACACCTAAGTTCTGCAGGAGTTGGGCTGCGTCAGACTCAGCTTCCCATCCGTTCATCTCTGCGAACTTGAGCTCCAGGTCGGCGGCCTTGTTGCCATCTTCCTCGGACATCTCGGGTTTAGCATACAGGCGCTCCCGCTCTTTCATGTTTTCCCACAGGGGCTGATGGCCCATCAGTACGGTGTCCATCACGCTGTAGTCGTCATACTTGAAGTGGTCCTGCTCCAATATGCTTAACCGCTCACCCGGGCCCAGCTCTATGGTTCCCTTGTTGGGTTCCAAGTCTCCGCTGATGGCACGCAGTAGGGTGGACTTTCCAGCTCCGTTGGCACCTATTACACCATATATATTTCCGGGGGTAAACTTGATGTTGACATCCTTATACAGGACGCGTTTGCCGAATTGTACGGCGATATTGGTAAGGGTTATCATCTTTTAGAGTATTTATCTTGTTTTTTATTGTTTCAGCCTGCAAAGTTACTGAAAATCTTACACATAATGCCCATGAGTACCAGATATTTTTGCGTAGTCTCATTCATTAACATATAGGGTATCTTTAGAATGTCAGGTATGGGTGTGGGTGTTTCCGAGTTTGTATATAATATAGGTAGATGGAAACAGGGACGGCCAAAGTATGATAGATAATTTCGGGCTATTTCTACTTGCTGTTACCGTGGGTTCCTGTGTTGGTACCTAATTTCCCAGTACGTTTGTATTTGTTATAGTAGTATTGCTTGATGTCGTTATCAATGTCTGTAATACGCCGTTTGCCTGTTACATACGGGCTGATCATTTGGCCTAAAACCAGAGTTATAACACCAATGATTAGCACTATGATGAAGTTGATAATAGGGCTATTAACAAAGTCGTAGTCCATGAGCACCACCATAACAATTACAGGAAAGGCTATCAGCAACCAGTCGGCTGCTGTGTTTAAGCCTAAGCTACGTTTGCGCTCTTCTGTCAATTTTGAAGGTGCTGCATCTATCAGTTGTTTACGATGCAGATTCCAGTAGTTTTCAAATTCTTGTTCCATGAGGTAATGGGGTTGCCATAGATAGCGATGGGGTCTGTACTTGCCGTGCCTGTTAGTAGTCGGGTTGTTCCTACTTTCGTATAAATACCAAAAAGGGTCGTATGAATCTCAGTCATACAACCCTCTATGATAATTGTGTCAATATTTTATGAAAAATTAGTCCTTGAAGAAGTCTTTAACGGCCTCGTTAGGAACCATCTGCTCATCAAAGACGTAAGCACCAGTCTTGGGGCTCTTTACCATCTTGATAACCTTGGTATATGCACGTCCGTCGGTTGAACCTTCGTGCAGGGTAGCTACCGCTTTTTTTGCCATTGTCTATGTCTCCTTATTACTTTATCTCCTTGTGAAGTGTCATCTTCTTCAGGATAGGATTATACTTTTTCAATTCAAGGCGCTCAGGAGTATTCTTACGGTTCTTGGTAGTCACGTAACGGCTTGTTCCTGGCAGACCACTGTTCTTCATCTCGGTACATTCGAGAATGACCTGAACTCTGTTACCTTTAGCTTTCTTTGCCATTTTGTTATATCTCCTTTACCTTAATTTAATCAACATTGTTACCATCAGCGATTACCTTGATATCTTTCCAATCGCAGTAACCCTTGGCTACAGCCTGCTTTAGGGCTGCGTCCAAGCCCACCTTGTTAATAAGGCGCAGGCCAGCAGCACTAATCTTCAGGCTAATCCAGCAATTCTCTTCAACGTAGAAGAATTTCTTGCTGAAGAGGTTAACATCAAAACTGCGCTTTGTGCGATGTTTTGAGTGAGACACATTGCAACCTAACTGTGCCTTCTTACCCGTGATTTGACAAATCTTAGACATTACTATCCTTAATTTTTTGATTCTAAATTAGATACTTATTCCAAACAGATTGCAAAATTACGAATATTTTCGGAAAAAACAAAACAAATGGCAAAAGAATTCGTTTTTTAGCTTTTTTTATTGTTATTTGCTACTCGCTTCATCGTCAGATAGTACAGGGTTTTTCTCGCGATAGTATTCCAAGAATAGGCGCAAGGCTGTATTGGTGGCGTGAGCGATGTTGAGATCGCGGCCGTTGTCTTCAGTCAATTTGAGCGTGTGTACATCATCGGCAGAGCCATAACCTATCCAGATTGTGCCTACGGGGGTGTCAGGGGTAGCTCCTCCGGGACCGGCAACGCCTGTGGCTGAGATGGCATAGTCGGCTTGCAGGGCTTTGCAAGCACCCTTTACCATCTGGATGGCTACTTCCTCGCATACGGCAGTATGCTGGGCTATCACTTCTGCATCAACCCCTAACAGAGATACTTTGATGTCATCGCTGTAAGATACTATACCACCTTTGAAGTAGTTAGATGCCCCTGGCGATGCTATAATTGTTTCGGCTATGCGGCCTCCTGTGCAGCTCTCGGCTGTGGCCAGGGTCTTGCCGTTGTCATACAGATACTGGAGAATCTCCTTGCTGAGTATTTTGCTTTCTAATTCCACTGATATAAGAGTTTAATAAAAATGTATTCTATTTGAATGTAACTTTACTGAAAGCCGGCAGGTCTATGCTGGCAAAGTCATGGTCGCGGTATTTGAACGTGCCTACGCAGGCAATCATGGCTGCGTTGTCCGTGGTATAACTGAACTTCGGAATGTAAATTGTCCATCCATACTTCTTGGCATGCTCCCGAAAGGCGTTGCGCAACCCATTGTTGGCCGAAACTCCTCCGGCTACAGCCACATGGGTTATGCCAGTCTGCTTAACGGCCAGCCGAAGTTTCTTCATCAGTATATCTACGATGGTGTACTCCAGACTTGCCGCGATGTCTTCCTTGTGATGCTCGATAAAGTCTGGGTCTTCGGCCACCCACTCTCTCATATTATAAAGGAACGAGGTTTTCAGTCCCGAGAAACTATAGTCGAGTCCCGGGATGTGTGGTTCTGAAAAATGATAAGCATGCGGGTCGCCCTGACGGGCCAAACGGTCTATAATAGGGCCACCGGGATAGCCCAGACCCATTACCTTGGAACATTTGTCAATGGCCTCACCGGCAGCATCGTCGATGGTCTGTCCGAGTACCTCCATGTCATTGTAGGCATTGACGCGTACTATCTGCGAGTTGCCCCCCGAAACGAGCAGACAGATAAAGGGCAGTGGAGGTTGGTCGGTGTCGTCATCGCTCTCTTTGATAAAATGGGCCATGACGTGTCCCTGAAGATGGTTGACATCTATCAGAGGAATGCCGAGTGCCCGTGAAAATCCCTTGGCAAAGTTGACACCCACCAAAAGCGACCCCATCAGTCCGGGGCCACGTGTAAAAGCGATGGCCGACAACTGCTCTTTGGTAATGCCGGCATGCTGTATGGCCTGGTCTACTACCGGTACGATGTTCTGCTGATGCGCGCGCGAAGCCAATTCGGGCACCACGCCACCGTAGGCTCGGTGTACCTCCTGCGAGGCAGTTACATTGCTCAGCAGTACACCGTTCTTAAGAACGGCAGCCGATGTGTCGTCACACGATGACTCTATACCTAATATATATATGTCGCCCATTTTTATTAATATGTAAGAACCTCTACTCCGTGGTCAGTCATTAGCAGGGTGTGCTCCCATTGTGCTGAGGGCTTCTCATCGCCGGAAATAACCTCCCATCCATAGGGATCGTCGGCGTCGATAAATACTTTCCAGGTACCCATGTTAATCATAGGCTCAATGGTGAATACCATACCGGGAACCAACAGCATGCCAGTACCCCGTTGGCCGAAGTGCAGAACGTCTGGCTCTTCATGGAACTTTACCCCTACGCCATGGCCGCACAGGTCGCGAACCACGCCATAGCCGTATTTCTCAGCATGTTTCTGGATGGCATGACCGATATCGCCGACAAAACTATAGGGCTGAGCGGCCTCCATGCCTATCTCCAGACATTCCTTGGCCACCCGCACCAACTGCTCTTTCTCCAGAGTGGTCTTACCTATTATAAACATACGCGAGGCATCGGCAAAGTAGCCGTCTACGATGGTCGTCATGTCTACGTTGACGATGTCGCCCTCTTGCAGCACATCCCCCACCTTAGGTATGCCGTGGCATACCACTTCGTTGATTGACGTGCATACACTCTTGGGATAGCCCTCATAGTTCAGACAGGCCGGAATAGCATTGTGCTCCCTGCAGTACTGCATGCAGATGTCGTCTATTTGCTGTGTATTCATACCAGCGTGTATCTGGCGGGCCACTTCATCCAGGCAGCCTGTGTTGACCACGCCGCTGCGACGTATGCCCTCTATCTGTTCGGGGGTCTTGATGAGGTCGCGTGTGGGCACCTCTTTTCCTTTCGACTCCCAGTACATTACCTTCTGATCCAGTTCTGTGGGCTCCTGTCCAGGTAGACAGTGCCAGCGTCTTTTCTTCTGAAACATATCTCAAATGGTCTATTAAAAACTTTGCAAAATTACTCCAAAAAGGAGAGAATACCAAGAAAAAGCCAGTTCTTTTTCGCGCTCGTCTTGTGGCGTCTTGTGGCAGGGCCGAAAGCGTGGTGTCAGAAGTGCTTGCGTACGCGGTCCATCTCGCGTCGGTCTTCTTTCTCCTTTAGGGTCTGGCGCTTGTCGTACTCTTTCTTACCACGCGCTAAGGCGATGTCCATTTTGGCGCGGCCGTGCTCGTCTATGAAGATAAGTACGGGCACGATGGTGAAGCCCACGTCTTTGCTCGCGGCCTCAAGATGCCTTATCTCGCGCTTGTGCAGCAGTAGCTTGCGGTCGCCCCTTGCCTCGTGGTTAGAGAACGACCCGTAGAAATAGGGCGATATGTTCATGCCCTTAACCCATATCTCGCCATGGTCTATAACGCAGTAAGTATCTACCAGCGAAGCCTTTCCGGCGCGTATAGACTTTATCTCGGTGCCGGTAAGGACCATCCCCGCAGTATAGGTGTCCACGAAGAAATACTCAAACGAGGCTTTCTTGTTGCGTATCTGTACAGGGCTCTTGCGGCGTGTATCCTGTTCTTGCTTATTCATTGTTGCTTCTCTCCTTGTTATATATAGTATGGTTAAGGCTCTATCTCGCAGAAACGGTCCAGGTGGTCGTCTACGTAGTGGGCGACAGCCGAGGTGAAGCCTTCTTCGCCTTCGACGAACTGGTCGTCCAGGTCATCGAACTCGGGATAGCGCTCAAACATGGCCATGAACTCTTCGTCACTACAGTCGCGCTCTATATCCTCGTGATATTTGGAATAGAACTTGTGGGCATGGCGTATCAGGCTACACAGGGCAGGGATACCCCAGCCGCGCACAGCCTTGTCAAAGGGATTGTGGAAGATAAAACCGCCCCAGCCATTGTGTATGAGCTGTACAAAGCCACCGTCC
The DNA here is from genome assembly GCA_022769285.1 of Prevotella sp. Lineage (GTDB taxonomy): Bacteria > Bacteroidota > Bacteroidia > Bacteroidales > Bacteroidaceae > Prevotella. The sequence goes on along the minus strand of JALEKD010000049.1, from coordinate 34,351 downwards.
ATAAGTTCATCGCGCAGGGCCACATAGCCCAGCAGCGTTATCTGGTCGGCATTGAGCTTGGGCATCGTCTCAACATTCAGAGTGCCGCCTATCGCCTGATACGTGGCATCTACTATTACCTGTACAAATTCGTCCATGCCTTGCGTGGCTGCCTGAGCCAGCGCCTGGTCTTTAACCTTAACTATCATATCAGTGGCAAAATTAGGTAAAAAAAATGAAACCCATCTCCTTTTTACTCAGAAAAACATCCCTGGCCATTGTTATTATACCTTATTATATTATAGTGACTCCGGTAACCCGAATGGGCAGAGGGAGCTGTGGGGCAACGGTCTGTAGATGACTGGTGGCGATGCGGGAAAGGGTAGTGATAGCCCCGGTGGTGGGAGCTATAGCTCGTCGTTAGCCAGATGCCATACCGTGAGATAGGCGGCACGCGTAATGTCCGTCAGCTTGGGATAGTTGAGCGTCTGAGCCTCGTCGCTGGGCTGGTTGTAGTGGGGCTGAGCATCGGTGTGATACCAGATGATGGGCACGCCGTGACGGGCAAAAGCCCCCTGGTCGCTTCCGCCTACGGGGTTGTCCCAGGCCCGGTAGTCGGGATGCAGACTCAGCTGATAGCGGCGTACATCGCTCCGTAGCCATTGGTCAAACCGAGGGTGGCTGGCACTATAAAAGTAGACCACATGCCAAGGGTCGTCGGGCAGATGGTTGCCTCCGACCATGTCGAAGTTGAGGTACCCCCGTACCTTGTTCATAGCCTGAAAGTGACTGACAAAGTAGCGCGAGCCCAGCAGTCCGAACTCCTCGCCGTCCCAAAAGGCAAAGATAATGGTACGCCGTGGCTGCTGGCCAGCGGTTACCAGCGCCTCCATAATCTGCAATACGGCGCTCAGTCCCGACGCATTGTCGTCGGCCCCGTTGTATATCTTGTCACCGTTGAGCTGAGGGTTCATGCCCTCGTGGTCCAGGTGGGCACCCACGACCACATACTCGTCGGGCCGAGTACCGGGCAATACGCCTAAGATGTTGGCCATGGGCAGCTGACAATGGGGGAGGCGGCGGAGCGAGTCTACCGAGTCGGGCTCGACGAAGTAGCGTGGTTCGCGGTGTAGCCTTGGGCTTCCAATGGCCGTAAATGGCTGGCGGTAGCCCGATGGCAGGAACGGCTGTATCCCCAACAGGCTCATTTGGGTCTGTAGATAGAGTTGGGCTATCTGCGACCCACGTTCGCCGGCATGGCGGCCCTCTAACAGGTCGTGAGCCAGAAACCCCACATGGGCCTTAGCAACCTCCTGGGTGATGGTGTGTAGCCCGCGCTCTATGGGCGTGTCGTGGCTGTTGCGGGCCATGGCGCTCAGCACGGCGAGTGACAGGGCCACGGTCAGGGCATATCTTATAGCTGTGTACATAGGCGGTTCGTGTACGGGTATCCAGTAGCGTGTCAGCCCTCTATCTCACTGAGCTCCAACCACCGCTCCGATTTAGCGTCGGCCTCGGCCTTGAGCTTGGGTAGCAGCCGGCTCTTCTCTGTCAGGTCTTCCACGCTAAGCGTGCCGCTGCATAGTTCGGCCTCTATCTGTCGCTGCTGTTTCTCCAGGGCATCTATATCCTTTTCCAACTGTTCCAGCTCGCGTTTCTCCTTGTACGAGAGTCGGCGGCGGGTATTGTTGTGATAGTCCTTCTTCTCGCGCTGCGTGCTCTCAGCCTTAGCTTGCTCCTTGGACTGCAGGGCCGAGTACTGGCGATACTGCGTATAGTTGCCGGGGAAGTCAGTTACTGCCCCCTGACCGGCAAATACCAGGATGTGGTCTACCACCCGGTCCATAAAGTAGCGGTCGTGGCTCACCACGATGACACATCCCGGAAAATCCTGCAGATAGTCCTCCAGTGCCTGTAGCGTCTGTATGTCCAGGTCATTGGTCGGCTCGTCCAAAACCAGGAAGTTGGGGCTCTCCATGAGTACGGTACACAGGTAGAGCTTGCGGCGCTGACCGCCACTGAGCTTGTACACATAGTCGTACTGCTCTTCAGGGGTGAAGAGGAAGCGCTGCAGCAGCTGCGAGGCCGAGAGGCGCTGGCCGCCGCCTAAGTCTACGTAGTCGGCACGCTGGGTAATGATGTCGATGACGCGTTGGTGCTCGTCAAACTGCAGCCCGTCCTGCGAGTAGTAGCCGAAGCGTACCGTCTGACCCACATCTATCTGTCCGCTGTCTACTTGCTGCAAGCCGAGGAGCAGTTTGATAAAGGTAGACTTGCCCGTACCGTTGGGGCCCACGATGCCCATCTTCTCGAAGCGGGCAAAGCGGTAGCTGAAGTGGTTCAGGATGATGTGATCGGAGCCAAACGCCTTGCACACGTCGTCGAACTCGAATATCTTGGAACCGATGTAGACCTGGGTGGCCTTGAGGCGCATCTGGCGCTCCTCTATGCGGCGGTGGGCACGCTCCTGCAGTTCGTAGAAAGCCTCCTCGCGATAGCGGGCCTTGTGCCCGCGGGCCTGGGGCATACGGCGCATCCACTCCAGTTCCTTGCGGTACAGGTTGGCAGCCCGAGCCTGCTCGGCGCGCTGGGTGTCTATACGTTCCTGACGCTTGGCCAGATAGTAGCTGTAGTTGCCCCGGTACGAGTAGATGGTGTGGTCGTCTATCTCCAGTATCACGCTACACACGTGGTCCAGGAAGTAGCGGTCGTGGGTCACCATGAGCAGCGTTAGGGTGGCTCGGGCCAGATAGCCCTCAAGCCACTCGGTCATGGCCATGTCCAGGTGGTTGGTGGGCTCGTCCAGTATCAGCAGGTCGGGCTCCTCTATCAGTACGTTGGCCAGCGCCACCCGTTTGCGCTGTCCTCCGCTCAGTTGGCCCATAGGCTGCTGCAGGTCGGTTATCTGTAACTGTGTGAGTATCTGTCGCGCCTTGACGATGAGGGTCTCGTCGCCATGGTGGTTAGAGCAGGCATCTATGACCGTGTCATCGGGATTGTAGCTGGGCTGTTGCTCCAGGTAGCCCACGCGCACACCATTACGGTACACTATCTGTCCGCTGTCGGGCTGCTCATGACCGGTAAGTAGCGAGAGTAGGGTCGATTTGCCCGTGCCGTTACGCGCTATGAGTCCCACTTTCTGTCCCTCGGCTATAGAGAACGACAGGTCGCTGAAGAGCACCCTCGCCCCAAATCGCTTGGACAGTCCCTGTACGTCAAGTATCGTGTTTACTGCTGCCATGATGTGCTTACCGGCCCTCCTTGTCGTTTAACTGCTGGTTGATAGATGCTATGTAGTCGAGCAGTTCCTCGCGGCCGGTGTGCTTCTCGCTGCTGGTAATGAAGTAAGGGGGCAATGTCTCCCACGTGTCCCTCAGCGCGTCCATCCAGGCCTGCGCGTTCTGTCTGGCCTTGACCGGCCCTAACTTATCGGCCTTGGTGAACACTATGCTGAACGGCACGCCACTCATGCCGAGCCAGTCTACAAACTCGCGGTCTATCTTCTGCTGGCTGTGGCGTATGTCTACCAGCACAAAGACGTTGACCAGCTGCTCGCGCTGCAGTATGTAACTGCTAATCATGCGTTGCAGTTGCTCCTGAACCGACTTGGAGCGCTTGGCGTAACCATATCCGGGCAGGTCTACCAGATACCACTCACCATTGATGATGAAGTGGTTTATGAGCAGTGTCTTGCCCGGTGTGGCACTGGTCTTGGCCAGTCCCTTGTGGTTACATAGCATGTTGATGAGGCTCGATTTGCCCACGTTACTGCGCCCTATAAAGGCATATTCGGACTTGTTGTCTTGCGGGCACTTGTCTGTCGTGGGGGCAGATATTACAAACTGAGCGTTCTTGATTTCCATTATTCTTATATTTTTGCTTACAAAATTACGCAAAATTATGGGCATGTCAGTCCCTTGCCCCCATTTTTTTGCCTATGGCGGCAGATAATTGGCTGCGAGGGCCGATGTAACTACCCCTGGCAGGCTTCGCTGGACATCCCAAGTCTGCGGATGGCGGTTCGGCGGCATCGGATGGCGGCCTGCAACTTAGATATGTACATCCCCAGTCTTTGGATGCAGCTCGCAGCCCTCGCCATGCAGGCCGGGGCCGTGAGGGGGTGGGGTGGGCGTCACCTCAACAATGCCAACGGTAAAAACTATCGTTTTTCCTTTGCATTGTCTTCGGTTTGCGTTACCTTTGCACAAAGATAATCACAGACAGCGAGATGAAGAAGATAAGTTGGGGATTTATAGGATGCGGCGAGGTGACTGAGAAGAAGTCGGGCCCGGCCTTTGCAGAGGTCGAGGGCTCGCACGTTGAGGCCGTGATGAGCCGTAGTGGGGCCAAGGCCCGCCTATATGCCGAGCGCCATCATATACGGAAGTGGTACACCGACGCGCAAGAGCTCATAGACGATGCCGATGTCAATGCCATCTATATAGCTACGCCTCCGTCGAGCCATGCCACCTTTGCCATCATGGCCATGCGGGCCGGCAAACCGGTATATGTCGAGAAACCACTGGCGGCCAGTTACGACGACTGTGTGCGCATTAATCGTATCAGCGCCCAGACGGGCGTACCCTGCTATGTAGCTTACTACCGTAGGTACCTGCCTTACTTCCAGCGTGTGCGCGACATTATCGGCCGTGGCACTATTGGCAATGTGACCAATATACAGCTGCGCTTCTCTGTCCCCCCTCGTGAACTCGACTATACTTCACAGAAGGATTTGCCCTGGAGACTGCAGCCTGACATCTCCGGTGGTGGCTACTTCTACGACTTGGCTCCCCACCAGCTTGACCTTATCCAGGACCTCTTTGGAGTAATCGTTAAGGCGCACGGTTACTGTACCAACCGCGCCCATCTCTATGCCGCCGAGGACACCATTAGTGCCTGCTTCCGCTTTGAAAGCGGCCTGGTGGGCAGTGGCTCTTGGTGCTTCGTGGGCCACCAGAGTGCCAAGGAAGACCGTATCGACGTGGTGGGCGAAAAGGGCATGCTCTCGTTCTCGGTGTACAACTACGACCCTATACGACTGGTAACGTCGGACGGAACCACCAACATAGTGGTCGAAAACCCGCCTTACGTGCAACTGCCCATCATCCGCAATGTGATAGAGGACCTGCAGGGCATCGGGGTGTGTACCTGTACCAGCGTGAGTGCCACACCCACCAACTGGGTGATGGACCGCATACTGGGCAAGATGTAACCCGCTATCGCAATAGTCATCTATGAACTACCGTAGTCTTACCATCCTACTGCTACTTATGGCCCACGTGTCGGCCATGAGGGCTCAGGTCACGGCCGACTCAGTTCCCCGTCGCAGGGGGATAGTGGCGGCCTTGTACAGTTTTGTCAAGGGGTTTAGCCAGGTAGATACGGCTTATGTGGAGCCACAGCACTACAACCTGGCAGTGATGGCCCAGAACACCAATACCTATGAGGTGTACCGCATGCGTAGTGGCCTGGGGCACGATTTTGTCTTCTCGCCCAAGCCGAGCGTCAAGCTGGGGCCTTACTTTGGCTGGCGCTGGATTTTCTTGGGCTATACATTCGATATATCGCATCTTCGCGAGAGCAACCATAAGCAGGATCTCAACCTGAGCCTCTACTCTAACCAGATAGGGGTCGACATCTTTTACCGTAAGACCGGCGACGACTACAAGATACGCTCCATAGACCTGGGCGAGGGCATCAATACGTCCAGTCTGAAGAACCAGCCCTTTGACGGCATCTCGGCCAGTATCAAGGGCTTCAACCTGTACTATATCTTCAATCACCGCAAGTTCTCGTATCCTGCCGCCTACAGCCAGAGTACCGTACAACGCCGTAGCGCGGGCTCGTTTCTTACGGGCATAGGCTATACGCGCCACAGTCTGAACATGGATTGGCAGAAACTGAGCCAGCTTGTGGAGCGCCATACTGGCCACGGGCTCTTTGACGGCATGGACTCCCAGCAGCAGTTGCTCTCTCGCGTAAAATACTCGGACTACTCCATCTCGGGAGGCTACGCTTACAACTGGGTGTTTGCTCACAACTGGCTGTTGGACGCCTCGCTCTCGTTGGCGCTGGCCTACAAGGTTACCGAGGGCGACAGCCGCAACTCGGGCAACTGGTTTCGCAGCATATCGCTTAACAAGTTCAACATGGATGGCATCACCCGCGTCGGCGTGGTGTGGAATAACACCCGGTGGTTTGCCGGGGCCAATGCCATCTTTCACTCATACAACTACCGCAAGAGCCAGTTCTCGACGAACAACACCTTCGGCAGCGTCAATATCTACGTAGGACTAAACTTTGACAGACGATGAAACGATTAATGCTCCTTATTTCTGCCGTGGGACTGATGGCCCTTCGGTCCGTAGCTGCCCCCACGGTGCAGTACACTCAGACTGACAGCACCGCGGTGGTAAGTCTGCTCGCCAAGGCCCGTCGGCTGCCAGCGGGAACCGACCTGATGATATTTTTTGCCCGACAACTGACGGGTCGTCCATACGTGGCCAAGACCTTGGAGGTAAATGCCACGGAGCGGCTGGTGGTCAACCTGCGCCAGTTGGACTGCACCACGTATGTAGAGACGGTTACCGCCCTTACGCTCGCGGCCTCGCACGGTCGCTACACCTTTAACGCTTTCTGCCATTACCTGCAGCAGCTGCGCTATCAGCGTGGGGCTGTGTCTTATCCGGGGCGGCTCCATTACTTTACGTCGTGGATAGAGTCTAATACGGCTAAGGGCTACGTGCGCGAGATAAGTGCCCCCAACCCGCCCTTTACCGCTATACAGCGGGTGGCGGTCAACTATATGACTACCCATACCCAGTACTATCCCATGCTTAGTGGCCATGCCGACTGGGTAAACCAGATAGCGCGTACGGAGCGCCAGCTTACGGGCCGCCGTTATCCCTATATCCCCAAGGACAAGATAGTGAACAGCCGGCTGATGCGCGCTACCATCCATAGTGGCGACATCATAGCCATACTTACCTCCAAGCGCGGCCTCGACACCTCGCACATCGGCATAGCTGTCTGGCACACCGACGGGCTGCATCTGCTCAACGCTTCGCAGATACACGGACGGGTGGTAGAGGAACCCCTGACACTGCGGGCCTACATGCGCCAGCATCCCACGCAGACCGGCATAAGGGTGGTGAGACTGAAGGCAAAGTGAGTGGGCACCACGGCGCTACCCATGTCCATGCTGAAAAAAAAACGATGCAGACCTCGGCCATCAGGCTCGTCTGAATGGCTGAGGCGTAGCTTGTTTTCCGCAAAAAATAAATAAATTTATTTTGTATTTATCCCGACTTACACTAACTTTGCAGTTATGAAGTGTATCGTATTATTCATCTTCGCCCTGCTCTCGGGCCTGACTGCGAGTGCCCAGGTAGAGTGCGAGGATACCTGTTCGCATATCCACGGTATAGATATGAGCCACTATCAGGGCGATGTGTTCTGGGAGGCTATTGGCGAGAATGCCAAGATGGCTTACGTGTATCTCAAGGCCACCGAGGGGGGCGACAACATAGACAGCAAGTACAAGCGCAACATAGAACTGGCTCATCAGTACGGCCTCAAGGTGGGCTCGTATCACTTCTACCGTGCCCGGATTCCCCAGGAGGTGCAGCTGCGCAATTTTATGGCTCAGTGCCGGCCTGCTGACCAAGACCTGTTGCCCATGATAGACATCGAGACCCGTAGCGGCCTGCCCGCCGAGGAATTTGCAGACTCCATCTTCAAGTTTCTTAGGCTCGTGGAGCGTGCTTACCATCAGAAGCCGCTTATCTATACCGGCGCCAACTTCTACGACCATAACTTCCAGAACCGGCTTGGCGAGTACAAGATTATGATAGCCCAGTACACCCGCCGAGAGCCTGTGCTGCAGGACGGTCGCGACATTACCATGTGGCAGTACACTGGCAGGGGCCATATAGACGGCGTGAATGGACATGTGGACAAAAGCCGTTTCATGGGCAACCATCGGCTACGCGAGATACGTTTCAGACATCGATAAAATAATAATAAATAGATCATAAAATAATAATAAATAGAAAGATTATGGCAATCATCAAATGTCCTGAGTGCGGACACCCAGTAAGTGATAAAGCACCCGTGTGCCCCTCCTGCGGCGTTGAAATAGCAGGGCGTATCGTTATTTGTCCCCAGTGTGGCGAGGCTTACTTCAGCGACCAGCCCGCCTGTCCTCATTGCCATCGGTCCCAGCAGGCCGAGGCCCCTGTACAGGCACAGCCAGCAGGACAGCCCCAGCAGCAGTCTGCCGAGCAGCAGCCGCAGCCCAAGAAGAGTCACACCACGCTTATCGTGTCTATCATAGCGGCCATCATCATTGTGGGCGGAGGTCTCTTCTTCTGGAGCCAGACCCAGGGCAACAAGGAGCAGGAGGCTTATGCTTACGCCATGACCAGCGATGACCCCACCGTGCTGCAGAGTTATCTGGATACTTACGGCAGCGCGCCCGAGGAACACCGCGATTCTATCGAGTCGCGCCTCGAACAGTTGCGTATGGCTGATGCCGAATGGAGTGATGCGCTCATCAGTGGGTCTAAGGCTGCCCTCCAGGCTTACCTGGACAGTCACCCTCAGAGCGTACATCAGCAGACAGCCCTGCACAAGATAGACTCTATAGACTGGGCCACGGCTCAGAAGACCAATACGGCCCTGGCCTATCAGACATATATAGACGAGCATGCCAACGGAGAGCACTTGGATGAGGCCAACGATGCACTCAAGTCGGCCCAGGCCACCACGGTACAGCCACAGGAGAAAGATTTCATCGTAACGCTGTTCCGCCATTTCTTCCAGAGTATCAACACCAAGAACGAGGACGGCTTGAAGAGCACCGTAGCTGCCTTTATCGATTCATTCTTGGGCAAGAGCGACGCTTCACCGTCGGATGTGGTTACATTTATGAAGAAAATCTACAAGGACGACATCACCAACATGAACTGGCGCCTTAATAACGACTTTAAGATAGACAAGAAGGAAGTAGGCGATGACCAGTATGAGTACACCGTCCAGTTCTCGGTGTTGCAGGACATCGAGCGTACCGACCCGAGCAAGGAGAAGCACGCCAAGTACCTCATCAAGGCCAAGGTAGGTGCTGACCAGAAGATAAGTTCATTTAATATGACCAAGATATTGCAGTAATCATACTGCTGTTAACAGCAGGCCCCACTCTGATGCCCGTTAAGGAGAGCATCGGAGTGGGGCCTGTGCATTTGGTGGGCATCCTGAAGCCCCCTAAGTTCTCACATCAAGGGGGGATTCATAGATATCACAGGCTCCTTTGCCTCTAAAGTGAGAACGATGGGCTGAGACGTGGGGGCTGAGAGCCACTCGGGGATAATAGGACTTATCACCCTGTTTGCGGAGACCGACCTTTACGATGCTGGGAACCGTCATTAGTGTGTTGGGGGCCGTCTTTAGACAGCTGAAGGTAGGTCTTCTCATTTTCAGAAATGGCCATTGGGGGGCAAGGCACGATTCTGCAAAAATCATAGAGCCTCTTCTCATAATAATGAGGGGTAGTGGCGAATTTAATTCTGTGAATGGCAAGTGCCGTAGTCAGCGCCAACGTACAGGGAGTGCCTTTTACCTTTTATTTTTTTACTCTTTTACTTTTCTGAGTTACTCTTGTTTAGTTTCTTGAGCCTGCGCTTAGCCTCCGGGATGTTAGGGCAGAGTTCGAGAGCCTTCTCGAAGTTGCGGATGGCGGCTTCGCGAAATCCCTCTTTCTCACACTCGCGTCCCATCATGACGTATTCTACAGCCAACTTCTTCAGATACGCTTCTTTCTGGTGGATAACCTCGTTGAGGCGGTCTATCTCAGCCTTCTGGCGCTGTATGATACTGAGCTTGCGACGGATGAGGCGCTTGGCGGCAGGCTTCTCTATGTCGTAGCGGCTGTGGATGGCCAGGAAGAAGTTGTCGATGGCTGCTTGCAGGTCGCCCCGGTCAAATGCCTGCACGGTATCGTAGTACTGCTTGTCGGCCTGTCTCTGTTCCAGGGCGCTATGGATGACGCGCTGGTCATTGTAGGTATGGGCAAAGCGGATTACCTCAGACTTGATGAAGATGTCCTCGGGCCGTATAGGTTTCTGCAGGCTGATTCCTTGGAGCGAGGTACACCGTGAAAGGGCCACGTAGGTTTGCCCGCCGGCGAAGACACCGCCCGAAAAGTCTATCTTGACATAGCGGAAGGTGAGTCCCTGACTCTTGTGAACCGTGATGGCCCAGGCCAGACGGAGCGGAAACTGTCTGAAGGTACCTATGGTCTGCTCTTCTATCTTCTGCTCTTTCTCATTGAAGCTGTATTTGATGTTGTCCCATATCTCGCGCTCTACATCCAGTTCGGCCCCGTCCTCGGTGCATACCTGGATGGTGCCGGGCGTGTCTTCCTCATTTTGGGTAAATCCGGTTACGGTACCCAGGGTGCCATTTACCCACCGCTTTTCCTTATCGTTGCGTACAAAGAGTACCTGTGCGCCTACTTTCAGTTCTAAGTGCAGGGGCGAGGGTAGGTTGTTTTCGGGGAAATCGCCCTCGATGACCCCTTCAAACAGGGTGGCCTTGCCCTCCAGCTCCCTGAGCCGGGTGCTGTTGATATAGTCTACCGTGTCGCGGCGTGTCGACAGGGTTATGGCCAGGCCGTTGGTGTCGGTATCTATCTGCGCGCCCACTTGGTGGTTGAGCGTGTAGAGGTCGGTGGCCGTTACGGCCGATGTGCGGATGTGGTCTAACAGCGCAATAAAGGTGGGGTCGTTCTGGCGGTACACCTTGGTGAGTTCTATGCTTACCAGCTGCATCTGCTGGAACACCTTGGCGTCGAAGAAGAAAGCTGATGGATAAAAGGGGTGGAGCAGCTGGCGGTCCTCGTCGCGTACTACGGGCTCCAACTGGTATATGTCGCCCACAAAGAGCATCTGCTTGCCGCCAAAGGGCTCTCGCATGTTGCGGTTGTACACGCGCAGAACCTTGTCGATAAAGTCGATGATGTCAGCGCGTACCATACTGATTTCGTCGATGATAATGAGTTCTACCTCGCGCAGCAGTTTGCACTTTTCCCCATTGTATTTCATAGTCTTGCGCAGGTTGCGTATGCTGTACTGACTATCATTGGGGAGTAGGGGGTGAAAGGGCAGTTTGAAGAAGCTGTGCAGGGTGGAGCCGCCAGCGTTAATGGCTGCGATACCAGTAGGAGCCAGCACGATATGCTTCTTCTTGGTAGTGGCGGCGATGTAACGGAGAAAGGTAGATTTACCCGTGCCCGCTTTTCCGGTAAGGAAAAGCGAGCGATGGGTAAAGTTAAGTATCTGAAGGGCGTTCTGAAATTCCTGGTTGTCGGTGTTGATACTTTCCACGGACTCTTGTTGGGCCATGGCCATTATAGGTCGTCAAACTTTATGGCCTGTTCGGATGGTTTATGGGGCTTATGTTCCTTGGAACTGGGATCGGCAGGCGTGTGTTCCTCGGTCTTCTCGGATTTTTGAACCACGGGCTCACCGTTCTCGTCCAGGATTATCTCCTCGCTGTTCAGTTCCAGGCTGTCTCTTGACAGCGTATCAACCTTGGCTTTCTGGTAGTAGCTGGCACACTCGTACATGTCGCGGGTGATGTCGGCATCTGTAGGCTTGGTGAACTTGCCGTGATACTTCTGGAAGGCTGGGTCTTTGAACACGGACTGGAGGAACAGACCGCAGATGGGCAGGGCCGTGCGGCTGCCTTGGCCCAGGGCTCCGGTGCGGAAGTGGATACAGCGATACTCGCCACCTACCCAGGCACCGACGACCAACTTAGGACTTACGCCGACAAACCAGGCATCGGAGTGGTTGTTAGAGGTTCCTGTCTTGCCGCCAAACTCGGTGTCGCGGACATCGCCAACGTATCCCCAGAGGGGTTGGGAGGTGCCGCCGGGTTCGCGCATGCCGCCCTGGAGGAGTTGCTGCATGAAGAAAGCGCTCTTGGTGGGAATAACCTGCTCGCTGCTTTCACCGCAGTCATAGATTTCCTTGCCGTTCTTGTCTACCACGCGGGTAACGAGGATGGGGCGGTGGTGCTTGCCATTGTCGGCTACCGTACAGTAGGCGTTGACCAGTTCCAGCAACTTGACGTCGCTTGAGCCGAGGGCCAGCGAGGGTGTGTCGTCCAGCGGGCTGACAATACCCATGGCCTGGGCTGTGGCTATGATGCGCTTGATGCCCATCTCTTGGCCCAACCGTACGGCTACGGAGTTGATGCTTCGTGCAAAGGCACTCTTCAGTGGCATGGAGTCGCCGCTGAATGTTCCGTTGGCATTAGTGGGTGTCCAGCGAACCATCTCGTTCTTCTTCTTATCAAACACGTCCATCGAGAAGAACTCATCGCGGCGCTTATCGCAGGGAGTGAGTCCCTGGTTCATGGCCTCGGTGTAGACAAAGAGCTTAAAGGTGGAGCCAGGCTGGCGCTCGGCCTCTACCTTGTCGTACTTCCAGTGCTTAAAGTCTATGTCGCCGACCCACGCCTTGACTGCGCCTGTCTGGGGCTCCATGGCCACCATGCCACAGTGCATGAACCGGACCATATAGCGTATGGAGTCGAGGCTGGACATCTCCTTCTCAATCTCCCCCTTCTCATAATCAAATAGTTTGACCATGTGCGGCTTGTTGAGATAGTAGTTAATGGAGTCTACGTTATCACCATATTTGTCGACGAGAGCCTTGTAGAAAGGCTGGCGTTTAGCGATGCCCTCGATAAAGCCAGGGATAACGTTGTGGTGTTCGTCTTGCCAGGGCTCCTCCTTGCCCCAGTGGTTGTTGAAGTTGCGCTGGATTATGCGCATCTGCTTGATGGCAGCCTGTTCGGCATACTTCTGCATGCGCGTGTCAATAGTAGTGTATATTTTCAGGCCACTGGTGTACAGATCGGGTGCCTTCTCGTCGTCGCCACCACGCAGCAGGCTGTCGCAAGCCTCGGCTACCGCGTTGCGGAAGTAGGTAGCCTGTCCGTCGTAGTTGTCCTCTACCTTATAGTCCAGCTTGATGGGTTGCTTGCTGTATTCCTCGTACTGGCTACGGCTCAGGTCACCGTGGATAACCATGTTGTTGAGCACGGTGTTACGGCGGGCCAGGCTGTTCTCGGGATGGCTCTTGGGGTTGTAGTAAGTAGTAGCCTTGAGCATACCTACAAGCACAGCGGCCTGGTCGGTGGTAAGCTGCTTGGGCGATTTGTTGAAATAAGTCTTGGCCGCAGTCTTGATACCGTAGGCATTGGAACCGAAGTCGACGGTGTTGGCATACATGGTAAGTATCTCCTTCTTGCTGTAAACCGACTCTAACTTCAGGGCGATAATCCACTCCTTGCTCTTGACAATCAGTATGCGCAGGCCGGGTACCTTGCCGAGTAAGCCTGTCGAGTACTGTGAGCGTACGCGGAACATATTCTTGGCCAATTGTTGGGTGATGGTCGAGGCACCACGTCCTTCATGGCGCATGACGGCATCTTTTACGGCACCGAACAGGCCAATGGGGTCTATACCGAAGTGTTTGTAGAAGCGCTCGTCCTCAGTATCGATGAGGGCTTTGAAGAAATCGGGACAGACTTCCTCATAGGACACGGGGCTGCGGTTCTCATTGAAGAACTTGCCTATGAGAACACCATCAGCGCTGTATATCTCGGACGCCTGACTGGTCTGGGGATCGCAGATACCAGAGAAATAACCGGGTGACTTACCAAAGAGCCAGAGGAAGTTGATGTCAACGGCACCTAAGTACAGGAAAAATGCAACAATACAAGAGGCAAAACCGACGAGGGCCTTGCGCCAGGTGGGCTGACCGATGTATAAATTCTTATACCAAGTCCAGAAGGCTGCGCCTTTCTGCTTGCACCACTGGTAGAGTATCTTCACTTTATTCATAATATGAGTTGTTATCGTTCTGCAACCGTATATAGGTACGTTTGCTCTAAACGTTGTTATCGATATAATTGATGATTTCTGTAATGTCGTCTGGGTGGAACCAGTGTATGTCAGGGTCTTTCTTGAACCAAGTGAGCTGCTTACGCATGTATCTGCGAGTGTTAGACTGGATGCGTCTGATGGCCTCTTCCTTTGAGATAGATTGGTCGAAGTAGTCAAACAACTCTTTGTAGCCTACGGTGTTGAGCGAGTTGAGTCCTTTAAGCGGGTAGCACTTGCGGGCTTCTTTCTCTAAGCCTTGGCTCATCATCCCCAAGACCCTTCGGTTGATTCGGTCATACAGTTCGCTGCGGTCGCGGTTGAGTCCTATTTTTAGTATGTTGAACGGGCGGTGTTTCTTGGTGTTGGTTCGGAATGAGGTGTAGGTCTTGCCAGTCATGTGGCATATCTCCAAGGCGTGGATTACGCGCCGTGGGTTATTCCTGTCCACTATTTCATAGTGCTCGGGGTCTATTTCTTTTAGTTCGTTGACCAGGGCTGGCAGGCCCTCGGTCTCCAGGCGTTGTTTCATCAGCGCGCGAGTTGCATCGTCTACCGTTGGTATCTCATCGATACCATTGCATACGGCATCGATATACATCATGCTTCCCCCAGCAAGCAGCGCCACGTGGTTTGTCTGAAATAGCTGGCCGAGCAGGGTCATTACCTCGCTCTCGTAAACCGAGGCACTATAGTAGTCGGTCAGCCGATAAGTACCTACGAAGTAATGGCGTACACGGAGTTGTTGTTCAGGGGTTGGCGCAGCCGTTCCGATGGGCAGTTCAGCAAAGATTTGCCTGGAATCGGCATTGATGATGGGAACGCCCAGATGCTCGGCTATGCGCAGGCTGGCCTCGGTTTTTCCCACTGAGGTTGGCCCAAGAACAACAACCAGTGTATCCATGTTACCTGACTATTCCCCGTTTGGACGTGCTTACGAAGTCAATAATATATTGTATCTCCGGCGTAAGGGGAAGCTGTTTCTTGATTTCCTCAATGCCTTCTTTCATAATACCCTTGGAGTAGAGTATGCGGTAGGCATTGTGAATGAGGTCGATAAGTTCGTTGCTGAAACCATGGCGACGCAGTCCGATAATGTTGATGCCTGCGTATCTTACCGGCTCCTTACCAGCTATAACGTAGGGGGGGATGTCCTGACTGAAACGGGTACCACCCTGTATCATCACATAGCCGCCTATCTTACAGAACTGGTGACACAGCACTTCGGCACTGATGATGGCGTTGTCGTCGACGACCACCTCGCCGGCAAACTTGGTCGAGTTGCCTATAATGAGATGGTTTCCAAGTACACAGTCGTGGGCCACGTGCATGTTTTCCATCAGCAGGTTGTTATTGCCTACGATGGTGGTGCCCTTTGAGGCTGTTCCCTTGGATATAGTAACGTTTTCGCGTATGCTGTTGTTGTCGCCAATCTCACAAATAGTCTCTTCACCTTTGTACTTCAAATCCTGAGGCTTTGTGGAGAGGCTGGCTCCGGGAAAAATTTCGTTGTTGTTGCCTATACGGGCACCACTATTGATGGTAACGCTGTTCTGGAGAACGTTATTGTCACCCAGAACCGTGTTCTTGTCAATATAGCAGAATGGGCCGATGATATTATTGTCTCCCAGCTTTGCTTCGGGGTGGACAAATGCTAAGGGGCTGATATTATTCATACTATTTGTTTTTTACAATTTGTGCTGTGAAAGTAGCCTCTGATACTACGTGGTCGCCCACGAACATATAGCCTTTCATGGAGCTTATGCCGTGACGTACCGGATGCAGCAGTTCTACGCGGAAGAGCAGCGTATCGCCAGGAACCACTTTCTGGCGGAACTTCACATCCGTAATGCCTAAGAAATAGGTAGACCATCTCTCGGGCTCTTTTACCTGATTGAGAACCAGCAGGCCGCCGCACTGGGCCATGGCTTCTATCTGTAATACGCCTGGCATCACGGGCTCCTGTGGGAAGTGGCCGGTAAAGAAAGGCTCATTACTGGTCACATTCTTTACACCGGTAATGCTGGTTGGGCCGATAGAAGTTATCTTGTCAACCAGCTGCATGGGGTAGCGGTGGGGCAACAGTTCGCGTATGCGGATATTGTCCATAACCGGGGCCTCATTCGGGTCGTAGATGGGGGCCTGAACGGAGTGCTGCTTGATTTCTTTGCGCATCAGCCGGGCAAACTTGTTGTTCACCGTGTGCCCTGGCCTCGTGGCTATAATCCTACCTTTGATGGGACGGCCGATAAGAGCCATGTCACCGATGATGTCCAACAGCTTGTGGCGGGTACACTCGTTCTCCCACATCAATGGGCGGTGCTGTATATAACCTATCTTCTTGGCATCCATATGGGGCACCTTGAGTACATCGGCCAGCTGGTCGAGTTTCTCCTGGCCCACCTCGCGTTCATAGATGACGATGGCGTTGTCCAGGTCGCCACCCTTAATCAGGTTGGCTTCCAGCAGGGGCACGATGTCGCGTACGAAGACGAATGTGCGGGCCGGGGCTATCTCCTTGGCAAAGTTGTCGATGTTGTCGAGGGTGGCAAATTGGCTATTGATAAACTTGGACTCGAAAGAGCACATCGCGGTGATGCTAAACTGCTCATCGGGCAGAATGGTGATACACGAACCGTTCTTGTCGTCCTTGATTTCTATTTTTTTACGGATTACATAGAAATTTTTGGGAGCGTTCTGTTCCTGTATGCCTACCTCTCTGATCTTCTCGACATACTTCATGGCCGAGCCGTCGAGGATGGGGAACTCTGGGCCGTTGACTTGTATCAGACAGTTATCTATGCCGAGGGCATACAGGGCTGCCATGCCATGCTCTATGGTACCTACCCGTATGTCGCCACTGGCCAGTACGGTGCCGCGCTGGGTGTCGGTAACTTTCTCGGCTATCGCGTCTATGATGGGCTGGTTCTCCAGGTCTATACGTTGTATCTTGTATCCATGGTTCTCAGGCGCGGGATTGAACGTTACGGTCAGGTTCAGTCCCGTGTGCAATCCTTTTCCAAAGAGTGAAAAGCTCCCTTTGAGGGTTTTCTGCTTTGATGTGTCCATAATTTATACCGTTAGTTCTCCTGATAGGAGATATATTGTTTTCGACTATTGTTATTTCTGTTTCTTTAGTTCCGCTATCTCTTTCTGTAGCTCGCTCAACTGTCGGTACATCTCGGGGAGTTTGCGGAAGATGGCCTGCGACTTGAAGTAAGAACGCTGCTCCATAGGCGGGGTTCCTATCAGTATCTGATTGTCCTTCAGGCTGCCGGGAACACCCGACTGGGCGCCTAAGAACACCTTGTTACCGATGGTAATGTGGCCGGCGATACCCACCTGACCGCCAAACATACACCACTGGCCCACCTTGGTAGAGCCAGCGATACCTACCTGGGCACTCATTACGGTGTTTTCGCCTATGTCTGTGTTGTGGGCTATCTGTACCAGGTTGTCCAGTTTTACACCTCTTCTTATTATAGTGCTGCCCATGGTCGAGCGGTCTATACAGGTATTGGCGCCTATCTCCACATCGTCCTCAAGCACCACATTGCCTATCTGTGGTATCTTGTCATAGCTGTTGGTCTCGGCGTTAGGGGCAAACCCGAAGCCGTCGGCACCTACTACGCTTCCGGCGTGTATGGTGTCGTTGTTGCCCAGCTTACAGTCGTGGTAGATGGTTACATTGGGATATATGATGCAGTTCTTGCCCAGTACCACGTTGTCGCCTATCGTTGCGTTGGGATATATCTGACAGCCATCGCCTATCACGGCGTTCTCGCCGATATAGGCAAAGGCTCCGATGTACACATTGGCACCCACCTTGGCCGACGCGGCTATAAAGGCCAGCTTGTCTACACCCTGCTTGCGGGGCTTCATGCTCTCGTAGAGTTGCAGCAGTTTGGCCACGCAGTCCCTGGCGTTGTCTACTCGTATCAGGGTGGCAGCCACGGGCTTGTCCAGCTGGAGTGAGTTATCTACCAGCACTACCGAAGACTGGGTGGTATAAAGGTAATGAGTGTATTTGGGATTGGCTAAAAAAGAGATAGCTCCGGGCACGCCCTCTTCTATCTTGGCGAAAGTGGTTACGATAGCGTCCTCGTTTCCCTCTACCTTTCCCTGTATGAATTGTGCTATTTGCTTTGCTGTAAATTCCATTTCCAATGGGTTGATTAATTTTTGCAAAAATACTAAATATAATTCAGAATCTCTGATAACAGAGGTAATATTTACGTATTTTTTTAGATAGCAGTGATATATTCAGTATTTCTGATGCCTCCGTAATGTCTTTAATGCTACCATCCTTGTACAGGATGGAGATGTGGTCGTCGTGGATGTCGTACATGTCTTTCTGGACGGTGCTTACGTTGACCAGATAGGCTGCCTCCTCGTAGGTTGTGCCCATCCGGGTGGCTATGGTGTGCTGTATTTCGGCCACCTCGGCCTCTTCCACGGGTTCATTGCGAACCTCTACCTTGAAGATGCGTCTCTCTATGAGGTCGCGGGCCAGCAGCGACAGGATGGGGTCGCTGTGGGTCATCCATACCTTCATGCTGGACCATATATCGTTGTCATCGAGCAGTTCATAGTAGTGCAGGGCATCGCCATTGGCCATGAAGTGCTCGCGGTCTACCTCGTTATACAGAAAATACCGGAGCGATGGTGGGGCGAAGAGTTGTTCGCCCTGGCGGGCTAAGTATTTGGCCCGCGACAGCAGACTTATCAGCTGTTTCTCGCACGCCACCGTGGTCTTGTGCAGGTACACCTGCCAGTACATGAGCCGTCGCGAGGTGAGGTAGTTCTCTATCGAGTAGATGCCCTTGTAGTCTACCACCAGATTGTCGTCCACAACATTGAGCATCTTGATGATGCGGGCCGATCCGATGTTGCCTTCGGTTACGCCGGTGAAGAAACTGTCGCGCCGCAGATAGTCCAGCCGGTCCATATCCAGCTGACTGCTGATGAGCTGATGCAGAAAACGTTTGGGATATTCGTCCTTGAAGATGCTGATAGCCAGTGCTAACTGTCCGCCAAGGTCGTGGTCTATCTGGTTCATCATCATGAGCGAGATATCTTCGTGCGATATGCCGTGGATGAGGGTGTTCTCCAGCACATGAGAGAACGGCCCGTGCCCAATGTCGTGCATGAGGATGGCCGCCTGC
Source organism: Prevotella sp. (assembly GCA_022769285.1). Taxonomy (GTDB): domain Bacteria; phylum Bacteroidota; class Bacteroidia; order Bacteroidales; family Bacteroidaceae; genus Prevotella. The sequence continues at coordinate 15,256 of JALEKD010000049.1, read as the reverse complement.
ACTGCCTCGGCCTCGCTCTCAAAGATGAAGACGCCCTTGAGCGTCAGCGACAGGATAGCCTCGCTCGTTAGGTAAAAGGCACCCAACGAATGTTGAAAGCGAGTATGCTGTGCGCCTGGATAGACCACGTTGGTGAGTCCCAACTGCTTGATTCTGGTCAGGCGTTGGAACAGGGGATGACGCACGATGCTGAGCAGCAGTCCCCGAGGTACCTTGATAAATCCGAAGACCGGATCGCTTATGATTTTGCTATCGTTCAATGCTGTCCAATTCGTGAGCCATCTGTGTCTGGAGCTCCTGGGCTTTCTGGGCGGCCGCTTCGGCAAAGTCGGTGCCTGCAGAGGCGTAGATAATGCCGCGCGAGGAGTTGACGAGCAGGCCGCAGTCGCGGGTCATGCCATACTTGCACACCTCCTGCAGGCTGCCGCCCTGGGCGCCCACACCGGGAACCAGCAGGAAGTGGTCGGGGGCCAGGCGGCGTATGTCCTGGAACATGCTGCCCTGTGTGGCGCCTACTACATACATCATGTTTTCGCTGTTGCCCCATTCCTGGCTCTTGCTCAGAACTTTCTCGAAGAGTCTCACTCCGTTCTTGTCTTCCGTCATCTGGAAGTCTAACGAGCCCTTGTTAGACGTTAGCGCTAACAGGATGACCCATTTGCCGTCATAGCCTAAGAAGGGCGTCACGCTGTCCTCGCCCATGTATGGGGCCACGGTCAGGGCGTCCAGGTTGTATTCCTCGAAGAATGTGCGGGCGTACATGGCCGATGTGTTGCCTATGTCGCCGCGCTTGGCATCGGCTATGATAAAATGGTGGGGGTACTTAGCCTGAATGTACTGGATGGTCTTCTCAAAGGCGACTATGCCCTTGACGCCAAAGGCTTCATAGAAAGCCAGATTGGGCTTATAGGCCACGCAGTAGGGGGCCGTGGCATCGATGATGGCCTTGTTGAAGGCGAATATAGGGTCTTCCTCCGTCAGCAGATGCTGAGGTATCTTTTTGAGGTCGGTGTCCAGACCCACACAGAGGAATGTTTTCTTCTTAAATATCTCGTTTGTCAGTTCTTGCTTGTTCATTGTTGTATGTCTGTTATATGCTGGTATGGTTTCTTATTATCGTGTCCCCTCTGCTGTTCACAGCGTCCCGTCTTGCTCTGATAGTCATAGCCTGTGGGATGCGTGTTGGCAGTTTCCTGACAATCACTATAGCTATTCTGCTAATTGTTGTAATCAGCTAATTATCAGCTATATACGCTCTGCTGACTGCCACAGGTTATCTGTTAGTTACAGACTGTTAGGCCACGCTCCTTTTTGGCTTTGCCCGATGTCGCAGAATGTACATCCCAAGTCTTAGAATGTGCGTTGCAAACTGCTGGATGTATATCCCAGGTCTCTGAACGGAGCCATCGATGGCTCCGGGCGAGTTGCGTATCCTATTGGGCTTAGAGTTCGCTCTCTTTCAACCGCTCGGCGTTTTCGGCCACGGTCAGCGCGTCTATCATGTCCTGGATGTTGCCATTGAGAAATCCCTGTAAGTCGTGGGTGGTGTAGCCGATGCGGTGATCGGTAACGCGGCCTTGAGGGAAATTGTAGGTACGTATCTTGGCGCTGCGGTCGCCGGTTGACACCAGCGACTTGCGGCGGTTGGCAATGTCGTCGACGTACTTCTGGTGCTCCTTGTCGTAGATAAAGGTGCGTAGGCGAGCCAGTGCGCGCTCCTTGTTCTTAGGCTGGTCGCGCGTCTCCGTACACTCTATGAGTATCTCCTCGGTCTCGCCGGTGTTGGGGTTCTTCCACATGTAGCGCAAGCGTACTCCCGACTCTACCTTGTTCACGTTCTGTCCGCCAGCGCCGCTTGAGCGGAATGTATCCCACTTGATTTCGCCCTCGTTGATATTCACCTCAAACTTGTCGGCCTCGGGCAGCACGGCCACCGTGGCTGCGCTGGTGTGCATACGTCCCTGTGTCTCGGTGGCTGGCACGCGCTGTACGCGGTGAACACCCGATTCGTACTTTAGGGTGCCGTAGACATCTACGCCGCTTACTGCGAAGTCTATTTCCTTGAAGCCACCGACAGCTCCCTCGGAAGCGCTGGTTACCGAGAGGGTCCAACCTTTGGAGTCGCAGAACTTCTTGTACATCTGGAACAGGTCGCCAGCGAAGAGGGCAGCCTCGTCACCGCCCGTTCCGGCACGTATCTCCATCTGCACGTTCTTGGCGTCCTCGGGATCCTTGGGCACCAGGGCTATCTTTATCTCCTCCTCTAACTTGGGCTGTAGTGCCTCGTTCTCTGAGAGCTCCTCGCGGGCCATCTCCTTCATGTCTGGGTCGCTCTCGTTGGCCAGTATATCCTTGGCCTCCTTGATGGCGTTCAGGCAGTCTATGTATTTTTTCCGGGCGGTCATTATGTCGCCCAGATCTTTGTACTCCTTGGTCAGCTTTACGTACCTTGCCTGGTCGGCTATCACGTTGGGGTCGGTAATCAGTGTCGATACCTCCTCGTAGCGGCTTTCCAGTCCGTCCAGCTTTGCCAGTATATTGTTCTCAGCCATAAATTAATAGTTGAAGGTTCCAAATTCAGAGTGGATGGTAAGACTCTTGGGGCCATTTTCTATGTGCCCGATGACCTGGGCATCTATATTGAAGCTCTTGCTTATCGCTATAATCTCATCGGCCTTGTCGGGTGTTACGTATATCTCCATACGATGTCCCATGTTGAACACTTGGTACATCTCTTTCCACTCTGTACCCGAGCAGTCGTGTATGGCCCTGAACAAGGGGGGCACGGCGAACATATTGTCCTTGACTACGCGGCAGTTGTCGCTCACGAAGTGCAGTACCTTGGTCTGCGCGCCGCCCGTGCAGTGTACCATACCGTGAATCTCGCTCCGATGGCCGTCCAGTATCTTCTTGATGACGGGGGCGTAGGTTCGGGTGGGCGACAGCACCATCTTTCCGGCATTGACGGGTACTCCGTCTACCTTGTCGGTAAGCTGGTACTTGCCACTGTACACCAGCTCGTCGGGCACGGCATGGTCGAAACTCTCAGGATATTTCTCGGCCAGGTATTTGGCAAACACGTCGTGGCGCGCGCTGGTCAGTCCGTTGCTGCCCATACCTCCGTTGTATTCTTTCTCGTACGTGGCCTGGCCCGTAGAACTCAGTCCAACGATGACGTCGCCCGGCCGGATATTGGCGTTGTTGATGACATCGCTCCGCTTCATGCGGCAGGTTACCGTAGAGTCTACGATGATGGTGCGAACCAGGTCGCCCACATCGGCTGTCTCTCCGCCGGTGGGGTAGATGCCTATTCCCATGTTGCGCATGTCGGCCAGCAGTTCATCGGTACCATTAATGATGGCCGAGATGACCTCGCCCGGCACCAGCATCTTATTGCGTCCGATGGTGCTCGATACCAGGATATTGTCTACTGCTCCCACACAGAGCAGGTCATCGGTGTTCATCACCACGGCATCCTGTGCTATGCCTTTCCATACGCTCAGGTCGCCTGTTTCTTTCCAGTACATATAGGCCAGCGACGATTTGGTTCCTGCGCCGTCTGCGTGCATGATGTTGCAGTAGTCAGGGTCGCCGCCTAAGATGTCGGGGATAATCTTGCAGAAAGCCTGGGGGAATATGCCTTTATCTATATTCTTGATGGCGTTGTGTACGTCTTCTTTAGCGGCGCTCACACCGCGCATCATGTATCTGTTGTTAGTCATGTGTCTTATACCTATTATTATAGTTGTTCTTTTCCGTTCCAAAACTCCCATGAGGCGAAAGCCTGGAGCAGCAGCATTTCCAGTCCGTTGGCTGTAGTGGCTCCCTGCTCCTTGCCGCGCTTCAGGAAGAGCGTCACGTCAGGATTGTAAATGAGGTCGTAGAGTAGGGTATGAATGTCCATGGCGTGATAGGGGATGTTGGGACATTCGTCGGTGTGTGGGTACATACCGATAGGAGTACAGTTAACGATGACATTGTACTCTTTGATGAGTGCAGGGGTGACATCGTCGTATGAGATGGCCCCCTCCTTGGGATTGCGACTTACAAACAGCGTCTCCAAGCCCAGGGATTTCAGTCCATAGTGAATGGCCTTGGACGCACCGCCCGTTCCTAAGATGAGCGCCTTCTTGTGGCAGGGCTCCAGCATGGGCTCTATACTCTTGGTGAAGCCTATCACGTCGCTGTTGAACCCTTTGAGTATGGTCTTTCGGTCCTTGTGAGTTACCCTTATCACGTTTACCGCTCCGATGGCGTGTGCCTCCGGACTGATAGAGTCCAGGTACTTGATTACCTGCTGCTTATAAGGCCGTGTAACGTTGAGGCCACGCAGCTCGGGGTTAGAGTCAAGAATCTCCGGCAGGTTGCTGATGTCGGGGATTTCGTAGTTCTCGTATACGGCATCGATGCCTTCATTCTGAAACTTCTCATTGAAATAACTAATAGAGAACGAGTGTCCCAGGGGGAACCCCACTAATCCATATTTGTCCATAACCCAAAGTTATTTAGTTGCTAAATACATTGTGCAGATACCTAATGTAAGCCGCTTGAAGGTCGCCTTGGAGAAGCCAGCCTTTCGGAGTATGCCCACCATCTGCTCGCCTTGTGGGAAGGCTTCGATGGTGGCCGTCAGGTAGGTATAGGCGCTACTGTCGTGGCTGATTATCTTGCCATATATAGGAAGTACCGAGTGGGAGTATATCCCGAACAGTTGTTTCATAGGTAATGTTACGGGCTCGGATAACTCCAGGATGCTCAGATGGCCTCCGGTCTTCAGCACGCGGCACATTTCGCTTAGGCCCTTGTCCAAGTCCTGAAAATTTCGTATGCCGAAAGCTGCCGTGACGGCATCGAAAGTCTCGTCGGCAAACGAGAGCGACATACAGTCTTCTTTGGCAAAGGAAATGGTGTCGGCCAGCTTTTCGGCCATCACCTTTTTTCGGCCTATCTCCATCATGCCTTCCGAGAAGTCGGCCCCTACCAAGTGGGCGGGCCTCAGGGCTTTGGCCAAGAGAATGGCAAAGTCGCCCGTGCCTGTGGCCACGTCCAGTATCTGCTGTGGCCTGAAGGGCATCAGTTGTCTTACGGCTTTTCGACGCCAGCTTTTGTCTATTCCCCACGACAGCCGGTGGTTCAAGGTGTCGTAAGTGGAAGAGATGTTGTCGAACATCTCTTCCACAATCTTACCCTTGGCTCCACTTCTGCCGTACGGCGTAATTTTCTCTTGGTCGTACATACGTGTGCGGTTAACGGGTAGCCAGATAGTTGGCTACATTCTTCTCTATGCGGGCAGCGATGTCGCCATCCTCGGTGTTCTTGCCAAATTTCTCACCTGTGATGTGCTCGTATAGTTCGATATAGCGTTCGCTGATGCTCTCAGCATATTCGTCAGTAATCTCAGGCATGACCTGGCCAGGCTCATTCATGAAGTTGTGCTCAATGAGCCACTGGCGGACGAACTCTTTAGAGAGCTGGCGCTGAGGCTCGCCCTTGGCGAAGCGCTCTTCGTAACCATCGGCATAGAAGTAGCGGCTCGAATCGGGTGTGTGTATCTCGTCGATGAGGTAAATCTTACCATCACGCTTGCCAAACTCATACTTGGTATCTACCAGGATAAGTCCATGTTTAGCTGCTATCTCCTGGCCACGGGCAAAGAGTTTACGGGTGTAATCCTCTACGATGGCATAGTCTTCAGCTGACATGATGCCCTGCTTGATTATCTCTTCCTTGGATATGTTGAGGTCGTGACCCTCGTCTGCCTTGGTTGTGGGAGTTACAATGGGCTCTGGGAAACGCTGGTTTTCTCTCATCCCATCGGGCAGTCTGACACCGCAGAGCTCACGGCAGCCATTCTTGTATTCGCGCCAGGCAGAGCCTGTGAGTATGCCGCGGATTATCATCTCTACTCTGAAACCCTCACACTTCAGTCCCACGGTCACCATGGGGTCTGGCGTGGCCAGCTTCCAGTTTGGGCAGATGTCCGTGGTCTGATCCAGAAACTTGGCAGCTATCTGGTTAAGCACTTGTCCTTTGAAGGGGATTCCCTTGGGTAGGATTACATCAAAGGCTGATATCCTGTCAGTGGCCACCATGACGATTAAGTCGTCATTGATGTCATATACATCTCTTACTTTACCATGGTACACGCTGTTCTGTCCCTTGAAATGGAAATCAGTCTTAGTTAGAGCTTTCATCTTATCAAATATATTTTAGTCGGTAATCTCTTCGTGTGTGGCGTTGCGCCGTGCCTTGTCGTAAGCCTCATAGGCATTGACAATGCGTGTCACCAGTTTGTGGCGTACTATGTCTTTCTTGTTAAACTCTATCACCGAGATGCCCTCTATGTCTCCCAGTAGGCTGAGTGCCTCTTTCAGACCGCTCTTCTGCTCATGGGGCAAGTCTATCTGGGTCATGTCGCCCGTGATGATCATCTTGGTGTTCCAACCCATACGCGTTAGGAACATGCGTATCTGCGCCGGGGTGGTATTCTGGGCCTCGTCTAATATCACGACGGCATCGCTCAGCGTGCGGCCGCGCATAAAGGCCAACGGGGCTATCTGTATCACGTGCTTGTCCATCATGTCCTGCAGCTTGGCGGCAGGTATCATGTCTTCGAGGGCATCGTAGAGTGGCTGGAGGTACGGGTCGATCTTGTCCTTCATGTCGCCGGGCAGAAACCCCAACTTTTCACCCGCCTCGACAGCTGGGCGCGACAGGATGATCTTCTTGGCATTTTTCTCTTTGAGTGCCTTGACCGCCAGAGCTATGCTCAGATAGGTTTTGCCCGTTCCGGCTGGTCCCACGGCAAATATCATGTCGCTCTTGTCAAACGCGTCAATAAGGTATTGCTGGTTGGCTGAGCGGCCCTTGATGGGGCGACCCGAAACCGAGTACACTACCACTCCCTTGGTGGCATCGGCTTTGGTGGCTTTACCTTTTATAATATCTAAGATATCCTCGTCGCTTAGCGAGTTGTACTTGAGTACATGCCGGCGTATGGTTTCAATGTCTTCCTCGGCCTTGGCCATCTGCTCCTCGTCGCCAAGAAGACGCATCACATTGTCGCGGGCCATGATGCGCAGCTTCGGGAACAGCGACTTGACCATTTGCAGGTGGCAGTTGTTTACCCCATAAAAAATCAGAGGGTCTATATCTTCTAATATTATATGTTTCTCTATCAAGTGAATACCCGTTTTCGTTTTCTTTGCAAATTTACAAAAATCTTATGATACTTGCCAAGAAACTCTCGATTTTTTGCTAACTTTGCCACATAAATAGTTATTTTGATGAAGGTTACTCAGAAAAGATATATTCAGGTTTTTTGTATCGTCGTAGTCGTGTTGGGAATGGTACGTTGTATCTTTCCATCGGTGGCCGGCAAGATGGTATCGCCCGTGGCCCGCACTACTGGCCCGATACCATTGGCCGATAGCCTGCAGGCTCCTGCCAGTCAGGCGGAGGTGCCCTCCGTGGCTCAGGCCAAGGCTCTCTCGGTGGCCGATACCATCCAGGGAAGTGTGGTAGTCCCTCGTAGCCGTTTTTTTTGTGCCGATGGGTCGCTTGTCAAGAACCGTATTCTCAGCGTCCCTAACTTTGGCAACACCTTCCCTGATCAGAATGATGTCCAACTGGTCTCGGCCAACAAGTGGGGTGTCGTCCCTGTGAACGATGTCCACGAGGCCGAGCATCGGAAGAACGATTTGGTGTACGTAGGTGCCAATCCTTATTTTTATGTAGACCGCCTGCGTAGCAGCATCCCTTATCTGGTGCCCCGCGCTTCTGTCCTGTTACAGGATATAGGTCGCTCGTTCTTTGATAGCCTCCAGACCAAGGGCGTACCTCTCCATAAGATTATTGTTACAAGTGTTATGCGGTCTAAAAAAGATGTGGAGCGTCTGCGTAGCCATAACCGTAATGCCACTCAGAATAGTTGTCACATGTATGGCACCACCTTCGACATAGCTTACAATCGCTATAAGACCGTGCAGGCTCCCGGTGAGTCCCGCCGTGTGGTGCGCAACGATACACTTAAATGGGTGCTCAGCGAAGTGCTCCGCGACATGCGCGAGCACAGCCGCTGCTGGATTAAGTACGAAGTCCATCAGGGTTGTTTCCATATTACCGTGCGGTAGAGGTGGTTCCTGGATGTCTGGTGGCTGTCGGCATTAGTTTCCTGCCCGGTGCCCAGGCTACTGTTAGAACCTTGTCAGGTTACCGTGCTTGAATATATTGTTCTGGTGGTAGTAGATAATCACATCATCAAAAGGTCGTACTATCCGGTAGGTCTTCATTTCTTCGTTTTGGTCAAACCACATGTTGATTAAGCATACCGAGCAGGGTGGGTTTGACCTCGTTTTCATGCTGTTCTCTGTCAGAAACTCATCCGTGTAGGCTCGGATAAGTAGTGTCTCTATCACGTCTATGTTGGCAGGCTTCTGCAACTTCTCATCGGCTATGCTGCCTATCCAGATGTGCAACTTCTTGCAGTCTAGGAACTTCTTCAGATGATGGTGACTTGTATTCAGCCGTTTCTCTATGCCGTCATTGGCCTTGTGTATGCCCACATAGCGGTGCCACTTGTACCGTGCGTCTTGCTGGGCTTCAAAGTAGTAGATGTTGAAGGAGTCGGACCTGAGAGTGAGGTCATTGCTGAGGTACGCCCGATAGTCGCTGTACGAGCAGAAGGGCCCCACCCACTGTACGGTATAGGTATGCTGTATGCTCTCCACGATGGATATTAGGATAAAGTGATGCGTAATAATGCTGTTTGATAGAAATGTCTGCCTGGCGAGGCTTGGCTCAGCTGCGCTGACGCAACTCCCAGAACGCCACAGCCGACGCGGCGGCCACATTGAGCGAGTCTACCTGGTGCGACATGGGTATGCGTACCACATAGTCGGCCTCGGCGATGGTGGCGTGGGGCAGTCCGTCGCCCTCGGTACCCAATACCAGTGCTAACCGCGGCTCGGCCTGTAGTGCAGGGTCGTCTATGCTTATGGATTGGTCGGTAAGCGCCAGGGCCGCTGTCTTAAATCCATACTGGTTCAGGGTATGGAGCGGCCCGTCGAGCCATGTCCATGGTATTAAGAATACTGACCCCATGGAGACCCTTACCGACCGACGGTTAAGTGGGTCGCACGAGTCGGTGGACAGCACGATGCCGTCTATGCCCAGTGCTGCGGCAGAGCGGAAGATGGCCCCTATGTTGGTGGTGTCCACTACGCCATGTATCACGGCTATGCGCTTGGCCTGGGCGCATATCTCCCCGACCGATGGCAGGGTGGGGCGTTCAATGGCGCATAGTACTCCGCGGGTCAGCGTGTAGCCGGTGAGCATCGCCAGCATCTCTCGGCTGCCCGTGTACACCGGCACCTCGTCACCTATCCGCTCTATGATGCCCGTGGCATCGCCGGTGATGTGGCGCTGTTCGCAGAGCAATGCCGTGGGCTTGTAGCCCGCATTGAGAGCCACGTGTATAACCTTGGGACTTTCAGCGATGAATATGCTCTTGTCCGTGAAGTGGCCCGAACGCAACTGGGCTTCGGTCAGCTTGCTGAATACCTCCACGCCGGGGGCTGTGAGCGATGTGATGTTTATAATGGCCATAGCGTTTTGTCTTGTCGTTTGTGTTTGTATTGATGGCTGTTGGGCTATTGGTATCTGCACAACAGCCCGCCATATCCTCTTATATATAAATGGATAATTCGGAAAAAGGGGCGGGCAGTCCTCAGAAGGTCTGCCCGCCCCGATATGCTTGATATGCGTGCCCGCGGGATTAGCCCTCGATGGCAGCTACACCTGGGAGCACTTTGCCCTCGATAGCCTCGAGCATGGCACCACCACCAGTAGATACATAAGAAACCTTGTCGGCCAGACCGAACTTGTTAACAGCGGCTACAGAGTCGCCACCACCAACGAGCGAGAATGCACCGTTCTCCTGAGTGGCCTCAGCCACGTACTTGGCTATCTCGCCAGTACCGTGTGCGAAGTTCTCCATCTCGAATACGCCTACAGGGCCGTTCCACAGGATGGTCTTAGAAGCCAGGATGATCTTCTTCCAGTTGGCCAGACTCTCCTCAGAGGCATCCATACCCTCCCATCCGTCTGGGATGTTGTAGATGTCTACGGTCTTGCGGTTGGCGTCGTTAGAGAAGCTGTCGGCAGCTACGGTGGCTACAGAGAGGCTCAGGTTTACACCCTTGGCCTTGGCCTCGGCTATCACGTTGAGAGCCTCGGGCATCAGGTCGTCCTCGTGCAGCGACTCACCGATGTGTCCGCCCTGAGCTTTGATGAATGTGTAACCCATACCACCGCCGATGATGAGGTTGTCTACCTTGTCCAGCAGGTTCTTGATAACACCCAGCTTAGAGCTTACCTTAGAGCCGCCGATGATAGCGGTGAAGGGGTGCTGAGCGTTCTTCAGCACGTTGTTGATGGCTGTAACCTCTTTCTCCATGAGGAAGCCCAGCATCTTCGAGTCGGCATCGAAGTAGTCGGCGATAACGGCAGTAGATGCGTGCTTGCGGTGTGCGGTACCGAAAGCGTCGTTGACATATACGTCGGCATACGAAGCGAGCTTTTTAGCAAACTCCTTCTGGCGGGCCTTCATCTCTTTCTTAGCCTCGTCGTACTCGGGAGTACCCTTCTCTACGCCTACAGGCTTTCCTTCTTCCTCGGGATAGAAGCGCAGGTTCTCCAGCAGCAGAGCCTCGCCCGGCTTCAGGGCTGCGGCAGCCTCGTCGGCCTTGCCACAGTCGGGGGCAAACTTAACGTCTACACCCAGGGCAGCGCTTACGTTCTTTACAATCTGGCCCAGTGACAGTTCGGGCTTAACCTTGCCTTTGGGCTTGCCCATGTGGCTCATCATGATGAGGGCACCGCCATCGGCGAGCACCTTCTTCAGTGTGGGGAGCGCACCGCGTATGCGCGTATCGTCAGTAACGTTACCGTTCTCGTCCAATGGTACATTGAAGTCTACGCGGACAATAGCCTTCTTTCCAGCAAAGTTGAATTGTTCGATTTTCATTGTTTATATTTTTTAATGGGTTGTAATTTATGCGTGCAAAGGTAGCGTTTTTTTTGATGATTAGGGCATTACAGCCCAATTATTTAGCTTCGCACCCTTAAAAAATGCCTTTGGCATCTGGCGTAAATGACCGAAATGTAAATAAAGTGTTAAAGTAGCTGGCTACTGACCCTTCGTGGCAGAAAAAGGGCTACCTTTGCATAAGCCAGGCTGCACCTCGGCCATTTGAGCAAGCTCATGGCGCTCGGTTGGCACTGTCTTTGTACGCCCCGCATCCCTATTTGTTGTCATGGTGATGGTCGCGGGCTTTGCAGTGGTGGCTTCCACGCGTGTATCTACGGCTCTGGCTTATTCATATAGGGCTACGAGATTGGCGGGACAGATAAAAAAATAATAAAATAATGAAGAAAGACGCAGTATTGATAGTCAGTGGTGGCATGGACAGCATAACCATGCTCTACGAGTTCAAGGACAGGATAGCCTTAGGGGTGTCGTTCGATTATGGCAGCAACCATAATGCCCGCGAGATACCCTTCGCAGCCATGCACTGTAAGCGGCTGGGCATCCCGCACATTGTTATCAACTTAGGGTTTATGCACCAGTATTTTAAGAGTTCACTGTTAGAGGGCGCCGAAGCCATTCCAGAGGGCAACTATGATGACGAGAATATGAAGTCGACCGTGGTGCCGTTTCGCAACGGTATTATGCTGTCGATAGCAGCTGGAATAGCCGAGTCCAATGAACTCAAGTATGTAATGATGGCCAACCATGGAGGCGACCATGCCATCTATCCTGACTGCCGGAGAGCCTTTGTCAACGCCATGTCCGAGGCTACGGCTCAGGGTACCTACGTGGGTGTGCAGGTGCTGGCTCCCTATACCGATATTACCAAGGCCGACATAGCCCGCCATGGCAAGCGCTTGGGCATAGACTATGCTGAGACATGGAGCTGCTACAAGGGCGGCGACAAGCACTGTGGCAAGTGTGGTACCTGCCGTGAGCGCCGTGAAGCCCTGGCCGAGGCCGGTATCGAAGACCATACGGAATACGAGCAATAAGGCTGGCCCTACGGCCCAGACCATTAGCTTATGCAGAGGCGCTGCCGCTACCCGAACAGGGTGCGCAGCGCCTCTTCTACTTTCTTCACCGGGTGTAGGTGTATGTGATATTTGTGCGGATTGAAGCCCTTGAGATTGTACGCGGGCATTACTATATCCGTGAAGCCCAGTTTCTCGGCTTCGGCTACGCGCTGCTCTATCCGGCTCACGGCCCTCACCTCGCCACTCAGGCCCACCTCGCCACACATGCACCAGCCAGCCTCTATCGGGGTGTCTACATTGCTGGACAGTACGGCGGCTATCACGCTGAGGTCCATAGCCATATCGGTAACGCGGAGCCCTCCGGCTATATTGAGAAACACATCCTTTTGCATCAGCTTAAACCCTACACGCTTCTCCAGTACGGCCAGAAGCATGTTGAGCCTGCGCTGGTCAAAGCCCGTGGCCGACCGCTGCGGCGTGCCGTAGGCTGCGCTCGACACCAGGGCCTGGGTTTCGAGCAAGAACGGCCGCACACCCTCGATGGCGGCACTGATGGCTATGCCCGACAGCCCCTCGTGATCCTCGGTAAGCAGTAGTTCCGAGGGATTGGACACCAGTTTCAGCCCGTTTTGCTCCATCTCGTAAATGCCCAGTTCCGATGTGCTTCCAAACCGATTCTTGATGCCCCGGAGTATGCGGTACATATAGTGTTGGTCGCCCTCGAACTGGATAACGGCATCCACGATGTGCTCCAGGGTTTTGGGGCCGGCCAGCGAACCCTCCTTGGTGATGTGGCCGATGAGGATGACGGGTATGCCGCTGGTCTTGGCAAAGCGCAGGAGCGACGAGGCACACTCGCGAATCTGGGTTACGCTGCCGGGACTCGACTCGGCATCCTCTGTCGATATGGTCTGGATAGAGTCAATGATTACCAGCTGGGGCTTTACCTCCTTGATACAGGCAAAAATATTCTCTAACGAGGTCTCGCAGAGCAGGGTGATGTGATCCATGGTACACTGGCTGCCCCCGATACGCTCGGCTCTCATCTTGATTTGGTGTTGACTCTCTTCGCCCGACACGTACAGGATATTGATGTCGGGCATGTGTAGAATGGTTTGCAGGGTGAGTGTAGACTTGCCTATGCCGGGTTCGCCGCCCAGCAGTACGATGCTGCCGGGTACCAGTCCGCCGCCTAACACCCTGTTTAGCTCGGTGTCGTGGGTGTCTATGCGTGGGTCTTCCGTGGCGGCTATGTCGCGCAGGCGCAGTGGACGCGCCGAGGTCTCGTGCAGACTGCGGTGAGCGTTCAGGGTCTGCGCCGCCGACCTCGCGGCCATGGTGCCGGTATCTGCGGCTATCCTAATCTCCTTGAATGTGTTCCACTTACCGCAGTTGGGACATCTGCCAATCCACTTGGCCGACTCCTGGCCGCACTCTGAGCACACGTAGGCTATCTTGTCTTTTGCCATTGTCGTTATTGTTGGTTTACACAAAATTACAAAGTTTTTTTTACTGGGTCAAAAAATATTGCTAATTTTGCAATAATATATTTAAATAAGTTTATGAGGAAGATATTAGTGCTGCTGGGCATAGCGGCGATGGTGGCGGGCTGTGGCCAGTCGTACGAGGAGAAGGCCCGTATATCCAAGGCCGAGAAGGAGCGGCTCGCCCGTGAGGACGCACAGGCTCTGAAAGTGGCCGTGATGCCCACGATAGACTGTATGCCAGCCTATCTGGCCAAGTCGGCGGCTTGGTTTGACAGCATGGGAGTAGATATACGGCTCAAGGTACGCAACGCGCAGATGGACTGCGACACGGCGCTGGCCGGCAAGAGCGTAGAGGTGGCCGTGACCGACCTGAAACGGGTGGAACACATGACCCGGCGCGGGGTGGCCCTGGTGTCGATGGGCCCCACCAATGCCTACTGGCAGCTGATAGCCAACCGCACGGCCCGAGTCAAGGAAGTATCGCAGATGGGCGACAAGATGGTGGCCATGACCCGCTACTCGGCCACCGACTACCTTACGGATCGGGCCTTGAAGGGTGTAAAGACCTCTTCGATGGTGTTCCGCATCCAGATTAACGATGTGCTAACCCGGCTGGAGATGTTGCGCAACAACGAGATGGACGCCATGTGGCTGCCCGAGCCTCAGGCCACCACGGCGCGTATGTATAAGCACGTGGTGCTCAAGGATAGCCGCAAGATGAACCAGCACTTAGGTGTGATGGTCATGCGGGGCGGTCTGCTCAGCAACGCAGAGCGCAAGCGGCAGTTGGCGGCCTTTGTCAAGGGCTACAACCGCGCCTGCGACTCGCTCAATGTGCGTGGGGTGGCCCATTACTCATCACTGGTAGAGACCTGCTGCCATACCGATGGGGCCACGGTGAAGGCCCTGCCCAAACTGTACTTTCCACATATAGCCTTGAAAAATATAAAGTAACTTACTTGACTAAGCCACGACACTATGGAAAATTCAGTTGCCGACCTACTGCACGATTTTAATGATCACCAGAGCATACATACGGCCCTGCAACGGCTGGGCCATATCGTTGAGGCCGCTGGGCTTCATGCCTTTAAGTCCCGGAAGGACGAGATAGAGGGCAACTATCAGTTGATGCTCGATTTTATGGAGCGTGGGTACTGCGACCCACAGCGGGAGCACATATACCAGGAACTGCTGCTGCAGACGTATCAGCTGCTACAGGATGTAAGGCTGAAGTGCCGTATCAGCGAGGTGCCCTCGTATCGCGATGCGGCCCATCGCTGTGAGATGGCGCAGTTCGCGGGCGACCGCAACGACATCAAGGCTAAGCTGGAGGGCTATGTGGCCGACATGGCCATGCTGTCGCTCGAACCAGAGCACACCCGGGCAGGGCACTACCGCCATCTGCTCATCACCCACGATGTATATATGAGCCGCCTGTTTGACTGGCTGTTAGTGTCGCCATCATGGACCGAGGCCGACGCAGCCTTCTACAGCGCGCTGCTCACCTCGCCGGCCATCGACACGATAGACGCGCAGTGGATGGTGAGCGCCATCATGGTAGCGGGGGTCAACCTGTTTGACATAAACAAGCTCAGGGTGCTGGCCGATGTGTACAGGGCCGATGTGCCCGAACCGCTGCGCCAGCGGGCGCTGGTGGGCTGGGCGTTCATGCTCGACGGCACGCAGACGCTGATGTTAGAGGA
>JALEKD010000021.1 GCA_022769285.1 Prevotella sp. | reverse complement strand
CTCTATTGCTCCTTTAGGTCGGGATGAGGCGACATTTGGCCCAGGACACTACGTCCCATCAAGGCATAAAAAAGAGCAACAGAAAGGCTCTGTTGCTCTTCTCGGTCGGGATGAGGCGGCATTTGGCCCAGGACACTACGTACCATCAAGGCATAAAAAAAGAGCAACAGAAAGTCTCTATTGCTCCTTTAGGTCGGGATGAGGCGACTCGAACGCCCGACCCCTACGTCCCGAACGTAGTGCGCTACCAACTGCGCTACATCCCGATTTGCGAGTGCAAAGGTAAGCGAAAAAACCGACATACAAGCAAAAAATGGAGAAAAAGTTGACATCATCGTTTAAAAAATGACTAACTTTGTATCTGCAAAGTCAGTGCAGTAGAATAATTACACCCCAAACAGATAATAAAAATGATGATTAAGAGAAAATGGGCGATGATGGCGGCCGTAGTGCTGATGTCATCGGCAGCCCAGGCGCAGATGGCCTTAGTGAGCAAGGGCAAGGCAAAGGCACACATCGTGCTGGCCGAGGACACCCCCACGAACCGCGAGGCAGCCGACATGCTGAGTCGCTTTGTCAACAGAATCTCGGGCACGTCCCTGACCACCGCCACCGGCAAGGCAGCCAAGGGGGCCATAGTCATAGGCGAGCGGATGAGCCCCGAGACCGAGGACGCGTTTGCGATAGACTGCCAGGACGGCATGGCGCACATACGTACAGGAGGCGGAAAGGGCGCTGTCTATGGCGTGGTGACCCTCCTGGAACGCTATCTGGGTGTGAGCTATTACGCTTATAAGGCTTACACGTTTACCCCAATGTCTACCGTGGCCCTGCCTGCCATCCATATAAGCGACAAGCCCGCTTTCCGTTTCCGCCAGACCCACGGCTACGGCAACCAGGACCCCGACTATGAGCGCTGGTTCCGCCTGGAGAACAGCCCGGAAGAGTTTGCGGGCAACCTGTGGGTGCATACCTTTAACCGCATACTGCCGGCATCGGTCTATGGAGCAAGCCACCCCGAGTACTACTCGCTGATAAACGGACAGCGGCGGCCCGGAAGCCACAGCCAGTGGTGTCTGACCAATCCGGAGGTGTTCGAGTTGGCCGCCCAGAAGATAGACTCCATCTTCAAGGCCAACCCCGACATGAAGATGATAAGCGTGAGCCAGAACGATGGCAACAATACCTACTGCCACTGTGATGCCTGTGCCAAGGTCGATGCTTACGAGGGCTCTCCTTCGGGCAACCTGATACGCTTCGTCAACAAGCTGGCCCGCCGTTTCCCTGATAAGCAGTTTTCTACCCTTGCCTATCTATACAGCATGCACCCGCCCAAGCATACCAAGCCCCTCCCCAATGTTAATATCATGCTGTGCGACATAGATTGCAAGCGTGAGGTGCCCCTTACGGACAACGAGTCGGGCCGCGACTTCATGCGCGCGCTCGAAGGCTGGGGCCGCATCAGCGATAACATCTTTGTGTGGGACTATGGCATCAACTTTGACAACATGGTGTCGCCTTTCCCCAATTTCCACATTATCCAGAAAAACATGCAGCTGTTCAAGAAAAACCACGCCACCATGGTATTTGAGCAGATAAACAGCACCAAGGGTACCGACTTAGGCGAGCTGAGGTCATACATGATGGCCAAGCTGATGTGGGACCCCTACCAGAACGCCGACTCACTCATGAGGGCCTTCGTGCATGGCTACTATGGCGCCGCGGCACCCTATATATATAAATATGTGGCGATGATAACAGGAGCACTGCTCTCGTCGCATACGCCGCTGTGGATATACGACTCACCCATCTCTCACAAGAACGGTATGCTCAATGACCAGCTGATGAAAACTTATGCCGAGATATTCGACCAGGCTGAGGCTGCCGTGGCCACTGACAGTACGCTGCTGGCGCGTGTCCGGATAGCCAGGCTGCCACTGCGCTACAGCGAGTTGGAGATAACGCGGACCAAGGCAGGCCAAGATGCAGCCGAGGTGAGCCGTAAGCTCGAGGTGTTCCGTCGTCAGTGTGCCCAGTACGGCATCGCCACTCTGAACGAACGCAATAACCGCACCGACGACTACTGCCGGCTGTACCAGACACGCTTCCTGCCTCGGCCCAATGACAACAAGGCCGCCGGTGCTAAGGTGATATGGAACAGCGCACCTAACCCGCCCTACCAGCCCATTGCCGACAAGGCACTGACCGACGGCCTCTACGGAGGTACCAGCTATGTGGAGAGCTGGGTGGGATGGGAAGGCCGCGATGCCGACTTCGTCCTCGATATGGGCGAGGCTAAGACCTTCAGCCGCGTTACCACCGACTTCCTCCAGCAGCTTGGCGCGTGGATTCTGTTGCCCAAGAGCGTGAGCTACTCGTACTCTATGGATAACAAGAAGTGGACAGACATGGGCCGAAAGGAGTTCGCCGAGGATCGCGATGTGGCGGTTAAGTTCATACCGGGTACCGTTACATCGGCCGCGCCTATAACTGCTCGCTACCTACGTGTCAGGGTACAGACCATTGGCCTCTGTCCGCCATGGCATTACGGCGTGGGCTATCCCGCGTGGTTCTTCCTGGACGAGGTAACGGTAGAGTAGGGCGGCGCGATGGCTCCGCCCATCGTATCGGATATGTATATAATCACTAATCACAAATAGAGAGAAAATCATGAAGAAACATTTTCTGATACTGTGCCTCCTGGCGCTTACGCTCCAGGTTTCGGCACAGAAGCTAGACTACAGTCGGCTCATTACCAAGGGCGTAACTTATACAGGTCGTGTCCAGCATGCTGATAACGGTGACGTGCGGTTTGACTGGACGGGCATCTACGCCCAGACCGACTTCAGCGGCGGGGCTATAGCTGTCGATATGAGCAGTACGCGCCCCTGCTATTTCAATGTATTTATCGATGGGCGCTTTGTACGTAAGGTCTATGCTGACAGCCTGGCTCACCAGCGTATTCTGCTGGCTGATAAGTTGGGCCGGGGTACCCACCGCCTACGCCTGCAGCGCGCCTGCGAGGGCGGTGGCATCATCACCATCCATGGCTACTATGGCGCCAAGGGCGCGCAGCTGAAGGGCGTAGGTCGTAAGCCTCGTATGATAGAGGTCTTTGGCGACAGCTACACCTGCGGTTATGGCTCTGATTCGCCCAACCAGCAGGAGCATTTTAAGATAGAGACTGAGAACGTAGACCACGCCTACGCCTGCATTATAGCACGCTATTTCGATGCCGATTACGCTATTGCGGCCCACTCGGGCCAGGGTATGGTGCGCAACTATGGCGACAAGAAACAGCGCTCTGACTACCCCATGCTCCTGCGCCACACCAAACTGTTTGACAACATCGACTCGGTAGAGTACGACTTCAGCCAGTATCGCCCCGACCTGGTACTCATCAACCTGGGCACCAACGACTTCTCGCGCGAGGTTACCCCCACTCCCGACCAGTACGTGGGCAACTATGTGAAGATGATACAGAACCTGCGCAAGCACTACGGTGATGTGCCCGTGCTCTGCATCATGCCCCACTCGGCCCGCAAGTATCTCCAGGTGTGCTTCCCCATCCTGCGCGAGCGTCTCTACAATGACAAGAACGTCTATCTGGCCGAGCCTATGCTCGAAATACTGCGCAATGGCCGCGACTACGGTGCCGACGGCCATCCCAACTATCAGGGCCACCGCAAGATAGCCATGAAACTTATCCCCCAGATAAGCAATATCATGGACTGGCAGATGGAAGACCGTCCTGTAAAGTAATCTGCACCTATTATTAATAAGACAATGAGAAAGATAATGATGCTCCTGGCCATGACCCTGACCCTGGAAGCATGGGCCCAGAGGGCCGACTACCGCGTGGTGCCTTTGCCAGCCCACATAGCTTCTTCAAAGGGCGATGCCTATCGGCTCACGGCCGCTACCCGTATCGTATATCAGGGCGGGGCCGACATGGAGCGTAACGCCAAGTTCCTGGCTGCCTACATCAGCGAGAAGACCCATATTGCCCCTGCTACGGCCACGGCCGACAAGCGCAACCAGCGTGGCAATATCCTGCTGCGGATAGACCCCAAGGTGCGCGCGTCCGAGGGCTACCGCATCGAGGTAACGGGGCGTGGCGTAGTGATAGCCGGCAGTACCCCGCAGGGCGTGTTCTACGGCATACAGACCGTGCGTAAGAGTCTGCCCATACTCGCCACGGCCGCCGAGGTAACCCTACCGGCCACCGTCATTACCGATGCACCGCGGTTTGGCTACCGGGGCATGCACCTGGACTGCGCCCGCCACTTCTTCACGGTCGACTTTATCAAGGAGTACATCGACCTGTTGGCCCTGCACAACATGAACCGCTTTCACTGGCATCTCACTGACGACCAGGGCTGGCGTATCGAGATTAAGAAGTATCCCCGCCTCACCCAGGTGGGTGCCTGGCGTACGGGCACTACCGTGGGGCGCAACTCTGACATCGACGATGGTCAGCGTTACGGCGGTTACTATACCCAGGAACAGATACGCGAGGTGGTGCAGTATGCTGCCGACCGCTATATCACCATCATTCCCGAGATAGACATGCCCGGCCACATGCTGGCAGCCCTGACGGCTTATCCCGAGTTGGGTTGCACGGACGGCCCTTACGAGGTGGGCCACTTCTGGGGTGTCTACCGCGACATTCTCTGTGGTGGCAATCCGCGTGTCTACCAGTTCGCCAAGGACGTACTGGACGAGGTGTGCGCTCTCTTCCCCTCCGAGTACATCCACATAGGTGGCGACGAGGCCCCCAAGATGCGCTGGGCTGCCTGCGCCAAATGCCAGCGGGCCATACGCGACTTAGGTATTAAGGCCGAGGGCAAGCAGACTAAGGAAGACCGGTTGCAGGGTTATTTTGCCATGGACATTCAGAAATACCTGACTGCCAAGGACCGCAAGATAATAGGCTGGGACGAGCTACTGGAGTGCAATGTAGACAAGAGTGCCACCATTATGTCGTGGCAGGGTGCCGAACCGGGCGCGCAGGCCGCTGCCCTGGGTCATGATGTCATCATGACGCCCAATTCGTATGCTTACTTCGACTACTATCAGACAGATAAGAAGAACAATGAACCCTTGTGTATCGGCGGAACGCTCCCCATCGCCAAGACGTACAGCTTTGAGCCTGTACCAGCCACTGCTACACCTGGCGTGGCAGCCCACATATTAGGGGTGCAGGCCAACCTGTGGACCGAGTACTTCAGCTCGCCCCGGCTGGTCGAGTATCAGGTGCTGCCGCGTATGGGCGCGCTGAGCGAAGTGCAGTGGATGGCGCCCGAGACTAAGGATTACAACGATTTTGTGAACCGCGTTGAGGGCCTGCGTGCCTACTACGAGTTGCGGGGCTACACCTATGCCAAGCATCTGTGGCCAGAGCTGTACCTCAAGGGTTCGCGTGGCCTGTAACTCGTATCGGCCGCCTGCCACTGATGGCGGCGGCCGATACCGGGGTTACCTATACCTTGATTATGCTAAGAGGGCGCAACCGCCGTAGCAGTCGCGCCCTCTTAGCTGATGGCTTGTGTGATCCCGCCGAGAATCGAACTCGGAACAAAGGTTTAGGAAACCTCCGTTATATCCATTTAACTACAGGACCCTGGTACTTACCGTGATGAGGCTGATGCTGAATAGCGGACTCGCCCGTACTAACAGCACTCGGCCTATCATGTACAAAGGTACGCAATATAATCAGAAAATAAAAAAATATAGCAATTTATTTCATGGAATTAAACGTTAGACGTTCAAAAACGTCTTATAAAGGTATGAATCGTATAATCGTAACATTAGCGCTTACCCTCTGCACACTGGCGGGCTTCGCCCAGGGTAGCGTAAGGGGTCGCATACTGGACAAGGCCCACAGCACGTCCATCGAGTTTGTCAATGTGGTGGTCACAGCCAAGAGTGACACGACCAGGATAGTGGGTAGCGCCATATCGGATATAGATGGAAAGTTCAATGTCAAGGGGCTGCCCGACGGAACCTACACGGTGACCCTGTCGTTTATGGGCTACAAGCCTGTGACCCGCTCCTTTGCCATCACGGCCCAGAACAGGGTGGTATCGTATGCCGTGCTGTACATGGCCGAGGACGCCCATCTGCTCAACGAGGTTAAGGTAACCGGCCAGCGGGCCTCTATGAAGTTAGAGGTAGACCGCAAGAGTTTCGATGTAAGCCAGCTGGTGTCCAATGCCGGCCAGGCCGCCACCGATGTACTCGAGAACATACCCTCGGTAGACGTGGACAACGACGGAAACATCTCCCTGCGTGGAAACGAAAGCGTGGAGGTGTGGATTAACGGCAAGGCCAGCGGACTGACCAGCGATAACCGCGCCCAGATACTCCAGCAGTTGCCCGCAGAGAGCATAGAGCGCATCGAGATTATCGACAATCCCTCGGCCAAGTTCTCGGCTGAAGGCTCGGCCGGCATTATCAACATAGTCCTCAAGAAGGACCGCAACGCGGGCTACTACGGCTCTGTCGAAGTGGGTGGCGACACTCGCGGCGGGGCCTCGACCAGTGGCAATATCAATGTGAACAGCGCCAAAGTGGACGCCTACCTTAATATAGGGTACCGCCACCGCAAGGACCGTGGTCGCAGCGAGAGCGAGCAGACCTTTCCGCAGACCTCGCAGTACCAGCGCTACTCGGCCAGCGATGACCATATGGGCAATGGCTTGTTCTCGCGGGCTGGCGTAACCTGGCATGCCACTAAGAAGGACGACCTCAGTCTGAGCGGTATGCTGATGAAGGGTAGCCATAACAACTGGTCGCTCACGCCTTACCACTACGGCTCCTATGCTAGTTCAGAGTTAGAGCGCGTTATGACGCGCCGCACCACCAGTAATGGCGACATGAATATGTATTATGGCGAGTTCAACTACCGTCACAACTTTACCGACCGCCATTATCTGGACTTTGTGGTGGGTTTCAACAAGTGGAAGAGCGATGACAGCAACGTGTACCAGGACTCTACCAGCTACTCGCAGGGCTATCAGCCCACGACCTATGACTACCAGTACCGCCCCTTGTACATCAACAACCGCAGCTGGCAGGTCAAGCTCGACTATGAGAACCCCATTACTGAGCAGTTTAAGGTTCAGGCCGGTTACGAAGGCAACTTCTCGCACGAGAACACTCCTCAGGAGTCGTGGACAGCAGACAACTGGGCCGGCAGCAACGCCGTTTTTGACAAGAGTTACTACAACCGCTTTGTTTATGACATGGATCTGCACGCCCTCTACCTCACCGCCCAGTACCAATGGGGCAAGCTGGGCATCATGGGTGGTCTGCGTGGCGAGTACTGGCGTGTCAACACCACAAGCGACTTCTGGCAGACAGCTACCGATGCCGACATGAGTCAGACTAAGTTCAAGAAGGACTACTTCCAGCTCTTCCCCAGCGTGTTTATGAGCTACCAGCTTACCAAGGACGACCAGCTGCAGCTCAACTACACCCGCCGTCTGCGCCGCCCATGGGGCGGACAGCTCAACTCGTTCCGCGACACGCGCGATGCTACCACCGTGTCCTTTGGTAACCCTGAACTTACCCCTGAGTACTCCAACTCGTTCGCCCTTAACTATCTGCACACATGGACTGAGCACTCGCTGCTCATCAGTGCCTACTACCGGCCCACTACCGACGTGATGCAGCGCGTTAACTGGCACGACTCAGCCTCTGATATGATGTATTCTACCACCCGTAACGTGGCCAAGAGCCAGAGTTCGGGTATCGAGGCAACGGTCAAGAACAAGTTGTTCCGCATACTGGACCTCACCACCAATGTCAATGCCTATTACTACAAGCTTAATGGCTTCAACTACGTGATAGACAACCAGACGGTGAGTGGCGAGGGCAACTCCAACTTTACCTGGAACGCCCGTATGCAGGCCAGCCTTATCCTGCCGTACGACATTTCTGTCCAGCTGGGCGGTCGTTACCGCTCGCGCCAGGTTGTCTCGCAGGGTTATCGCAAGGGCAACTACAACGTAGACTTTGGTGTACGTAAGAACTTTATGAATCGTAAGTTCACGCTGTCGATCAATTGTCGCGATGTGTTCAACAGCCGTAAGTGGGAAACCTTTACCAGCAGCGAGACCTTTACCCGTCATCAGGTCAACAAGCGCGGTGGTCGTAAGGTGAACCTCACACTCACCTGGAACTTTGGCCAGTCTAAGAAGAAGTCTCAGCACCATGACGACATGAACGGCATGAGTCCTTCAGACCAATATACAGGTGGCGAGGAAATGTAATAGCAATACATTCTTTTTTATAAATAAGCGTTAATAGGTGGAGAGGGCCCAGTTCCAAGCGTGGAACGTACGGGCCCTCTCGTTTTAGTTATTAGCGCTGCCAAAATGATAGCGGGGGGATGGCCAGGGGTAGCCGGACAGTGGTCGCGAACATGCAGGGTGATGACCAGGGGTGGCATGGTGGTAAACATGAGTAGCATGGTGGTGCCCATAAGGGCCAGGGGCGTGACCGCGAGGTAGGTGATGGCCATGATAACCATGCGCAAATCTATGTGAGCAGCGCGCGCTGCTTGTGAGGATGTCTCCTGCGCGTCCGAAATGGCTGCGAATCTTCATATAACGGTCGCAGAAAACGGGGCAATTGCTCTCCACGTATCCCCCAATCGGCCTCCGCGTTCCGAAAGACCGACCTTTAGCTTTCTAAAGACGGCTCCCAGCTTGCTAATGACGGCTCCCAGTATCGTAAAGGTTGGTCTCTGCGATTTCAATAATTGTTTTTACTGTTACCTGAACAATCGTGGCTCCCACACTTGTTATCTCCTTTCCATTGGGAAACTTGAGGGCTTTCTTGGGTGGGCTTAGTGGTGCCCACTTTGCCCCTGTAGGCTATTTCTGGGCCAGCAGAAAAGCCCTGCAAGAACGGATGGCATCTGTGGTGATGCCTCGGGTTCTTGCAGGGCTTTTGTCGAGTGTGACCTTAGCCTCTTGCAGCCACGCACACACTGTGGTAGTGGTGGTGCGAGGGGCAGGGTCAGAAATTAAACTTGGTTCCTACGCTTACGCCGAGCTGTCCCTCGCCTGGGTAAGACCTGTGGCGCTGCTCCACGTTCTTGCCCAGCAAGCTGACGGCAGGCTCTACATACACCTCTACCTGTGGCGACACGCGCACGCCGGCCTGCAGCGATGCCTGAAGGCCCGGGGCTATGTGGGTGCCGTGTCCGGGACGCGAGGCCATGTTGAGCGATGCTCCGGCCAGGGCCGTGAGCTGGAAGGTCTGGTCTTCGGTCGACTCGCCCGTGATGGCGCTCTTCACGTTCATCATGTAGCCAGCCTGTAGCGAGGTGATATTCTGGTTGCCCGAGCCGCGGCGTTTCAGCGTGATGTTGCTCAGACGGGCATAGGCACCGTTGGCATGACTGAGCCACTGGCCGTAGCCCACCTGTTCGAGGATGCCAAACTTTTCGCTGCGCTTGCTGACCTCGCTAAACGAGGCCGAGTACACGCCTGTGCCCACGCCGGCCATGACCACATGGCGCTTGGCAGGAGCCGAGGCATTGTGCTTGGCGCCATGGTGGCGCTGTAGACTGTAGTCGAGACCCACTAAGAACTGGGGCATAACCCGCTCGGTCTGGCTGGTCCAGCGCGACGACAGCTGATACGACAACTGGGGTTCTAAGTTGAGCCTGACAGCATCAGAAAGGCGGATGCCCAACTGGCTGCCGGCATGGATGTCGGGTGCGAAGGTAGTGCGGCCGTCACCGATGTCAGCCCCAAGGCCCACGCCGCCAAAGGCGCTCACCGAGAGGGTACGGTCGGGGTCGTAGCCATAGTTGAGGGCCGTCAGGTCAGTAAGCCAGTCGGCCGACAGGCTCGCTTGAGCATGGCGGCTGCGGCCCACGCTGCGCTGGAAGAAGCCCTGCAGATTGGCGCGCCATGCTGTCGTGGGCGAATACCAGTGCGTGTAACCGATGCGGCCCACAGGGCTGTAGGCGCGGCCCGTGCGCAGCATGTTGACATGGTTGGTAAGTCCGCCGCCCACCGAGATAAAGCTGCGGTAGTCCTCGCCATCATCGCCCAGGCCACGCCCATTGGTACGCTCCAGGTAGTTCAGGTTGAACTGCAGGCCAGCGTTCACCGAGGCAATAAGGTCTATGCCCGTGGAGCTGAGCTGGGTGGGCAGATAGTCATCGTTGTACCCCTGCAGACGCGGTTCGATAAACAGGCTGACCATACGGCTGAGCCGCATAGAGCCGCGGAGCGACGCGTCGAGACCCAGGAAGAGCGCGGTGCGCTCAGAGCGCCGCGAGAGGTTGGCACCAAGGGCCCCGGAGAATGTGAAGAAGCGGTCGGCACGGTAACCGTAGAAGGCATTGGTAAAGTTGAACAGATAGTCGGCACCCATCTCAGCGTGCTTGTATCGGTTCTTGTCGTTGCGCTCGAACTGCGTCTGAGCCAACAGGCCCCACAGGCGCGCACCGTGTACCGGTGTGAACCACTTGCCCACGGCCATATAAGCCGAAGGCCGCAGATAGGTAAACGTATGTCGTGCGGCAGGGAAGATAACGGGCACATTGGCCCCTAAACCCATCTCGACAAAGGTGTGGCCGTACCAGGGGCGACGCTCGAAGGGATCGGCCGGGCCGCGCTGGGCGCGGCGGTCGTGGTAGGTGTACACCAGGCCGGCGAGCACGGAACCTACCACATCGTGCTGGCTTATAGAGTTGGCCAGAGGCACGTAGTGCTGCCCGTAGGCATCGACGCGTGGCTCTATAACCAAGTCTATGTCGCGCGACAGGCGCACATTGGCCTGCAGGCCGGCACCCACACCGGGCACGCCATGCCTGTAATCGGGATAAGTAGACGAGTAGCTGTAGCTGGCACCGACAACACCGTTGAGCCAGAACCACCGGTCGGGGTCGTAGCCGCCAAAGGCATTGTGCAGGTTGACCAGGTAGTCTACCTGGCCCCCTACCGCCTTGACACGATGGCCCCAGGGTTGGTTAAGATAAGTGCCAAGCACCGAGAGACGCACCCCGTTGGTATGGCCCATCCATTTGCCTATGCTGCCCATGAAGCGGGCACCGGCCTGGTCGCCCCAGGTCTGCGGCTGAGAGTTGAGCAGGGCGGCGGGGCCACCCATCAGACTGACAAACAGGCCATCGGCCCATCCGGTAGGTTCTCCGGTGGGTCGGCGACGTATGCCGGCTTCGGGCAAACGGTATCCCAAGCCCACCGAGGCACTGGCCACGGGCCGGTAACCATGCCACGACTCTACCTGCGACACCTGGTCGCTCGATATGCCTAACCGTGGCTCTATATATAGATATGTATAGGGCGACAGGGCAGCCTGCCCGCGCACACCCACATGGACACCCAGTCCGCGGCGGCTCTCGCCCTCGTGGCGCGAGTAGGTATAATCTACGCCGGCCAGGCCATAGAGCTCGAAATGACGCGGTGTGTAACTGGTGCCACGCTGGCTGAGTGCCGTGATGTTGAGCAGGTAGTCCAGGCCGATGCCGGCAAACTTGGACTTGACACCATAGGTACGGTACAGACCACCGTTGAGGCTCAGGCGCAGGCCGTGCTCAGGCGTGAGCCAGTCGCCAATGTGCAGCTCGCCCTGACCAGCTATCTCCGGGTCGCGCAGGTTCATGGCGTTGATGCCCCCGCCGGCGTCGACGAACAGGTGGTCCATGAAGTGCTTGTCCTTATAATACTTGGTGACGCGTGGCTTCTGCAGCATGTAGTTCAGGGCGCTTCCGGGCACCTGAGCCTGGGCGGCGGTGCCCATCGCGAGGAGCGCCATGCAGGCCGCGGTCGTCTTCTTGATCATTCTTGTCATAGGCATGATGACTATCATAACATCATTTCTTATCCAATAATAGGTCGTTAACATCGCCGTCTACACGGGCTATCTTCTCTAACGACGGATCCATCTCGAATGCTTTCTTCAGAGCCTTGTAGGCATCTACCGGGTCGTCCATACGGTTCAGGCAGATGGCCTGCAGGTAGTGGGTGATGGCCTCGTCCTCGGGCAACTGCTTCACCAGATCGGCCGCTTCCTTGTCGCGCTTCATGGCGAGCAGCATGACCAGTTCATTGCGCTTGCCGGTCTTGGCCACGGTGGCAAAGTTGTCGTCATAGCGGCCGTTGAGCACAGCGTTGACGGCCAGCAGCAGGTGCGAGGCCTCGTTGTCGGTAACAAACTGGGCCACCGAGTCGGCCTCGGTGTACAGGCCGGCGCTGAGCAGGGCTATCATCTGGTTGGTATTAACCACCTGTGGAGCCTTGGCCCCGGCGAAGGGACGCAGTACCTGCGCGTCGGGCACCCGGCGGTTGATGAGCGATGAGGCCAGGTCGTTGGCTGCCGCCATGAACGACGGGTACATCTCCAGAGCCTGGCGTTGTATCTGCTCGCGCTTGGCCTGGTCGGTCTCCGAGCGGTAGAGCTTGAAGAACTCGAAACGAGAGAGCTGCTTGTAGTCCTTGTTGTACAGCTCGCGTATCTCATCAGTGGTGAGCTGGCGGAAGATGGAGTAGTTCATCACGTACCCCACCTTGCGCAGTTGGGGCAGATAGCGGCCTTCTATGAGCCGCGTGTAGAACGTCAACCGGCGTATGGCACGGCCCTGGGCGTCTATGTTGGCATAGCGCTTGATGGCCGCCTCTACCTGGGCTGCCTCGGTGTCCAGGCTGTCGGCCCGCATACGTCGGGCCACCTCGGTCCACGGCGCCACGGAAGCCTTGGAGGTAAATTTCATGCTCCGCCGCATGTCCTCGGGTACCTGCTGGCGTAGGTAGTTGACAGCGAAGTCCATACGGCGCTGCGCCAGGGTGAGGTTAGAGGCATAGCGGCCGTCGGGCGATGACGTGCCCTCCATGGCGAGCGACTGCAGCGTGGCATCCTTGGTCGAGGCTATCTGCTGGAGCTGCTGCTTCATCTTCTCTATTTCGGCGGCGTTCTGCGGGTTGGCCGTGTCGAACACGCTCTTGCCTATGGGAAACTGCAAGTTGACCTCGCCGCGGCTGTCGCGCAGCTGCATCTCGGGCTTGGGCATAAAGGCCGAGTCCGTGAGCTCTCCGGCGGCAAAGGAGTAGTCCAGCCAGCGCAGGGGATTGACCGTTCCGCGCGCTATGATGGTGGTGTCGCGGTACAAGATACGGTTGTAGTTCTCAATGGCCATATATACGTCGCACGAGAACTCGTCCTTGACGTGCTCTACGTAAATGGAGTCCGAGTAGCCTATGATGTCGTTCGTGCGGTTCTTCTCCCGCATGGCCTTTGACTTCACGGTGATGTAGCGGGCCAGCGGGTCGCCCGCCGTGCTGTCAGCTATGTCAAAATTGTACAGCCGGTCCTGCGTGCGGTTGTACTCCCGCGCGTCGTAGACCATCGGCCGCATGGCGCGGAACTCTCCGCGGGTCACGTCGTTGAGTATGGGCTGTACCACGAGGCGCGTGTTGTGGGCAAACATCTCTCGGGGCACCCTCACGCGGGTTCGCACGTGGAAGTAGTTGCCCTTGACCTCGATGTCGGTAGGCTCGGGCATTATCTTGTCCGTAATCTGCTTGGCGGCCACCACCACCTCCTTGAGCGAGATGTTCTCCTCTTCCATCTGGATATCTAAGAACTTGGCGCTCTTTACTTTGACGGTTACCGTCTTGAGTCCCACCATGCTGAAGTGCAGGGTGGTGCCCACATGTACGTTGAAGGCAAAACGGCCGTCGACATCGGTGGTAGCATAGGCACGCTTGGTGGCAGCGTCGCTGATGTTTACACCGATAAGGGGCTCCTTGTCGGCCTTGGCGGTTACGACACCGGTAAGGCGGATGGCCTCCTGGGCCTTGGCGGGTAGGCCCAGCCATAGGGTCATGGCCGCCAGCACCGCCCAGCGTACGCGCGGCGATAGGATTGTGCCGAATAGATTTTTCATGTCTTTCTTCATCAGTTGTTTAATCTATACTATACTTACAGCCGTGGCTGCTACTTGAGGATATACACAAACGACACACCGGCCCGCAGTGGGACGGGGGCCCACTTGCTGCAGTTGGCGCGGCTGGGCACCTCGACATCGGTGCCCTCTTCGTAATGCTTCTCGTGGCGGTGCAGCAGGCCCACGCCCAGGCTGCCCTCTAAACTCCAGTGGCGGCTCAGCACAAAGCTGTAGCCATAGGTGAGTCCGCCGCCGAGGGCATCGCCGTTGTGCCGGCAGTCCTGGTGGCGCAGGTTGTAATGGGTGGCCACCCCCATGAGTCCTATGAAGTGGCCGGCCTGTGGGCGGGCGCTCAGCCAGTAGCGTAGCTCGGGCGTAAAGGCTTCGCCCTTGACATGGATATCGCTTATGCCGAGCCGGCTCACGATGCCCTCGACGTTGAGTGTGACATGGCGGTTCATGCGAAACTCTACGCCCAGGTTGGGCGACTCTGCCATCCAGTACAGGGTATTGGTCTTCAGACTGATGCGCTGCGCGGTGGCTGTGGCCATACTGCCGATAAGTAGCAGGAACAGTATTATATTTCTATTCATATCTATAGGTATTATATGTATCATCGGTTGGGGCCTGATTAGATAATGTGGCGAAACAGCTGATCGAACTGGCCAAACTGCGGGGCCTCGCCGGCGGCCAGGGGGGCCATCATCCAGCACAGGCGGCTGTCGTGGTACATCGACGCGACCAGCGAGAAGGTGCTGGGAGCGCCTATGATGTACTGGCAGCGCGACAGCAGGCACAGGTCTTCGCCTGCGGTGCCCGTGGCGAACGACAGCGCCACGCCGGGCAGCTCCTGCTCGTACAGTGCGCGGTTCAGCGAGGGGTCGTTTCCACATATATATATATGTACAGGCTGCGACTGCGAGGCCACGAAGCGCCGTATGTAGTCTATATACACTGGATCGTCGTAATAGTAGCGCCCATTCATCCACGTGCGGTAGTCGCCCCGGCGTATGTGTACGCCCAAGCGCAGCCCCTGGCTGCCGCCGGTCTGGTCGAGATAGCTGTCGGTGGCGCGGCTCACTCTGGGGCTGAAGGCAAAGAGGCTCAGAATGTCCTGCTTGTACTTCAGGAAAAGGTCGTAGTAGCGTACATACCAGCCCTCGACCATCAGCCATCGGTGGGTGTCCATCAGGTGCTGGGCTTCGGGGTTTCCGTCGGGGCTGTCGAAGCTGGCCGTTGGCAGCAAGCCCACGCGGGCCGCGCCCTTGGCCAAGGCGTACACGGCGAAGTTGTGCCAGCGCGTGTGGCCGATGTGGAAGTAGGGATACTTGTAGGCAAAGCGCATGGAAACCGTGTGGCGGCCGTGCTCGCGGGCCCAGGCGTAGACGTGGCCGTACTGCAACAGGTTGTTGCACATCCTTCCCTTGTCTCTTACGAACAGCATAGCGTTACTTATGATGATTACCGGGTGTGAGGCGATCGCCTATCATGCGGTCCATGTACGACTGGATGATGGCCTTGCACTCGCGCTCCATCTGGCCTTGGACAGCTACGCGGCCCACCAGGTTAGTACGCATCAGGTAGTCGTCCAGACGGTACATACCCACCACTCGGCTGCCGTCGAACTGCATTACGTAGCCATACTTGCAGTACTGGTACACGCCGTTGAGGTAGTTGATGGCCCATGTCTGCTCGGGCGGTGTGTGGAAGAGGTCGCAGCCGAAGCCCACATAAGGCTCGTCGTAGCCTAAGTGGCCCAGGACGGTGGGCATGATGTCTATCTGCTGGGCGATGGCATCGCGCATACCTGGGCGGATGTCGCCTGAGGGGTCGTAGATGATGATAGGCGAGCAGAAGCCGCCTATATCCGACGAGAATTCGGCATGGTCGCTCAGGTTGGTATGGTCTGACGTGATGACGAACAGCGTATTCTTGAACCAAGGCTGCTGGCGCGCGGTGTCGAAGAAGCGGCGCAGGGCGTTGTCGGTGTAGCGGATGCACTTGTGGATAACAATGCCCTCCTCGGGGAACTTCTGCTTGTAGCGGTCGGGAATGTGGTAGGGGTGGTGGCTCGAAGCCGTGAAGAGGGCGGTAACAAAGGGCTCGTGGAAGTCGCTCATCTTGGTGGCGTAGTACTGCATAAACGGCTCGTCCCAGATGGCCCAGTAGCCGTCGAAGTCGGCATCGCCATGGTAACGCTTGTCCTTGTCAAAATCCTCACGCCCAAAGTACCCCTTGAAGCCCGTAGCGTTGGCGAAGCCGTTAAAGCCCATGCTGCCAGTACGGGCACCGTGGAAGAAGGCCGAGTAGTAACCCTTATGACCCAAGTAGCCGGCCAGGCCGCTCAGATGGTTGAGCGACTGAGGCGTTAGGATGAAGGGCTTGATAAACATAGGGACGCTGGAGAGGATAGAGGGCATGCCGTCGATACTCTTACGGCCGTTGCAGTAAGAGTAGCGGAAGGTGGCGCTGTGGGCAACTAACGAATCGGTAAAGGGAGTGTAGCCCTTGTAGCCAGGGCCCAGCGCGGTGCGTGCCAGGCTGCCGATATACTCACGGCCAAAACTCTCAATGATGATGACAACCACGTTCTTGCGCTTGCGCATGCCCTGGTGGTCGGGGCGGTGCAGCGGCGAGTAGATGGCATCGAGCTGGGCCTTGTTGGGGTAGTAGCCAGGGTCGGTAAACACGGCCTTGCCGTAGGTTCGGATGATGGCAAAGGGGGTGTTGAGAACCAGCGCCACCTCAGTGGGGCGGTAGGTGTACTCGTTGGCGTTGCCTAAGGTCACGGGCCGTATGTCGCGGTGGCGCCATCCGCCTATGGGAGCGGTGATTACGAGCACCAAGGTGATGGCGGCACATATGCGTGTTGTCCACAAACGGGCGGGGCGGCCCCGCCATGTCTTGTAAGCCACATAGGCAGTCGCTATGGCTATCAGATAGTTGTACCAGTGGTTGAGCAGTCCGCCCCTGATGCCACTCACGCAGTACACGCCCGCCACTACCAGACTGGCCACCTGCAGGGGGTAGTACACGCGTAGGTCTATGCGGCTCCTGTCTATGCGGGGCGTAAAGTAGAGCTTCCATAGGGCGTAGATGAGCACGGCGGCCATCACCACGAGGTACCAGTGATGCAGGAGTTCTACTCCGAATATCGCCGTGAGGTTGTCCTCGCCCTTAAACTCGGTGAATACGCTGGCCGAGGTGCGTCGCAGCGTGTAGCGGAAGTAGACTGAGTCGGCCAGGTTGACCGCTAAGGCCAGACTGTTGATGACTATGAACACCCACTTACACATCCGTTGGTAGGTGGCGTTCTCCTTATAGTGCAGGGGTAACAGCATGAGCACGATGTACACCGCGTTGGTGTACATGATACCCGGCGTGTCAAAAACCACGCCTCCCCACATCAGGCGGGCCAGGTGGCCCTCGCTCACGCTTTGGGCAAAATAGCTATAGTTTTCCAGCAGGTATTCCACGCGGGCCAGGGTGTACACCGCGAACACCAGCAGAAGATTAAAACTGACAGCCATAAACGGCGAGACTACAGAACGTTCTAAATGAAGTGACTTTAATCGCGTAAACATTTGCTTCTTATTAATAAATAGGTGCAAAATTAGCAATTAATTGCCACAAATAATCGTGTTATGACTGAAAATAAAAGTAAAATGACAATTTTTCTTGTTTTCGTACCCCTTTCAGCTCTGGCCGCCCTCCTCATTGCGTTGCTGATGACGGCTCCCAGCGTGCCAATGACGGCTCCCAGTATTGAAAAGGTCGGTCTATACAAATAAGAAGGAGCAAAGTGTGACTTTGCTCCTTCTTATTTCTTCTGCGATGAGTATCTGCAGACAATTACTTGCCGTGATGCTCGTCAGAAACAGTTAACTTCTTGCGGCCATGAGCACGGCGAGAAGCCAGTACGCGGCGGCCGTTCTTAGTAGCCATTCTCTCACGGAAACCGTGCTTGTTTACACGACGACGATTGTGTGGCTGAAATGTTCTTTTCATTCTGTTATTATTTTATTTGTTATTATTCCGGTCGAAATGGTACTCTCGGCAGATGGCGGAGCGCCTTCCAGCAAGTTCGCACCTTTTTGGGTTGCAAAAGTACTCATTATTTTTGAATTAACAAAGGATATGGCGAATTTTTCGGTGATAATTAGGCGTTTTTTTGATAAAATGTAGTAACTTTGCAGCGCTTTTAGCAGACATCAATACATTATATAGCAATATGATTAACTCACAGGAAATCAAAATCGGAACTTGCATCCGCATGGATGGCAAGATCTGGACTTGCATCGACTTCCAGCACAGAAAGCCGGGCAAAGGTAACACCGTTATGATTACCAAACTGAAGAATGTAGCTGACGGCCGTGTGCTGGAACGTACCTTCCAGATTGGCTTCAAGCTCGAGGACGTGCGCGTAGAGCGTCGCCCCTATCAGTATCTCTATGAGGTTGCCACTGGCCGTATCTTCATGAATCAGGAAACATTCGAGCAGATACCTATCCCTTCTCACCAGATTACCGGTGTTGAGTATATGAAGGAAGGCGACGTGGTCGAGGTGGTTACCGATACCTCTGACGGCACCATCCTGCTGGCCGAGATGCCTGTAAAGACTACGCTGAAGGTTACACACAGCGAACCGGGCATCAAGGGCAATACCGCTACTAACGCCACTAAGCCTGCCACAGTTGAGTCGGGTGCCACTATCCGTGTGCCCCTCTTCATCAACGAGGGCGAGACCATCCAGGTTGACACCCGCGACGGCAGCTACCTGGGCCGCGTAAGCGAGTAACCCACACACCGACATCAACCCATTGCCGTAAGGCAATCGCGAAGACAACCTATATCTCTGGCACCGGCCCCACAGCCGTGTCAAGGATATAGGTTGTCGGCGTTTTACGGACATACATACCGCTTGCATACTATGAAATATAGCTTTATCATTCCTGTCTTCAACCGTCCCGATGAGGTAGACGAGCTGTTGGAGAGCCTGAGCAGGCAGACGTTACGCGACTTTGAGGTCGTGGTGGTCGAGGACGGTTCTTCTGTCCCCTGCCGCGACGTGTGCGACCGTTATGCCGGCCGTCTCGACATACATTATTATAATAAGGAGAACTCGGGCCCTGGTCAGAGTCGCAATTACGGAGCCGAGCGCGCACACGGCGAGTACCTTATCGTGCTCGATTCGGATGTGGTGCTGCCCGAGGGGTATCTGCGGGCTGTCGACGAAGAACTGGTACAGCGTCCGGCCGATGCCTTTGGCGGCCCCGATAGCGCTCACCCGTCGTTCACGCCCGTTCAGAAAGCCATATCTTACTCGATGACCAGTTTTTTCACCACGGGCGGCATACGCGGAGGCAAGAAGAAGTTGGACAAGTTCTATCCCCGCTCTTTCAACATGGGCATCCGTCGCGATGTTTACCAGCGTCTGGGTGGTTTTTCACGGATGCGCTTCGGCGAGGACATCGACTTCTCCATCCGTATCTTTCGGGCTGGCTGTTGCTGTAGGCTCTTCCCACAGGCGTGGGTGTGGCACAAGCGACGCACGGACTTCCGAAAATTTTGGCGGCAAGTGTACAATAGCGGCATAGCCCGTATCAACCTGTATAAGAAGTACCCCGACAGCCTGCGGCTGGTACACCTGTTGCCCATGGTGTTTACCGTGGGGGTGTCTGTGCTGGCGTTGCTCATCGTGGTGGGCCTCGGCCTTCTGATAGCAGGCAGTCATGCCGTGCTGGGCACCTGGCTTGCCTTGCTGGGTGTGGCGCCCCTGTTGCTCTATGCCCTCCTTATCCTGATAGATGCCACCCGTGTGAGCGGCAGTGTGCGCGTGGGATGTCTCAGTGTGGCCTCGGCTTTCATTCAACTCATGGGTTACGGTTGCGGTTTTATCTCTGCCTGGTGGCGCCGCTGCGTGCTCGGCCATAGCGAGTTCAGCGCCTTTGACAAAACGTTTTACAAGTAGCACCGCGACAGCATGGCACAACGTCTTAACATCAACCAGTGGGCTGAGGAAGACCGGCCGCGCGAGCGGTTGGCCGCCATGGGAGCCGAGGCTCTGAGCAATGCCGAGTTGCTGGCTATCCTCATCGGGTCGGGCACGCCCGAGAAGAGTGCCGTAGACCTGATGAAGGAGATATTGGCCGACTGTGGCAACAGCCTGAGCCGTCTGGGCAAGATGTCGCTGCATGACCTGCAACGCTACAAGGGCATGGGGCCGGCCAAGGCGGTCACAGTGCTGGCCGCCTGTGAACTGGGCAAGCGCCGGCAGGCCGAACGGGCCGAGGAGCGACCGATGATGGGCAGCGCCGAGGCCATCTACAGCCTGATGCGGCCCAAGATGCAGGATCTGGATGTCGAGGAGGCGTGGGTACTGCTGATGAACCAGGCTTTCAAGCTCATTAGGGCTGTGCGCATCAGTCACGGGGGTATCAGCGAGACGGCTGTCGATGTGCGGGTCATCCTGCGCGAGGCGCTACTGGCCAACGCCACCGTGCTGGCTATCAGTCACAACCATCCCAGTGGTAGTCCCCTTCCCAGCGGTGATGACGACCGCCTCACCGACCGTGTGCGTCGCGCCTGCGACACTATGCGTATCTACTTTCTGGACCACGTCATCGTGACCGACGGAGCCTACTACAGTTACCGCGACCAGGGCAAAATCTGAGGGTGCCTCGGTGTACCGTCCTCTAACCGTCAGCCGCTCAGTGGAGTAGGTGTCCAACCGGCCCCTTGCCTCTTTTTAAAGGGTGGCCGATACTTTTTGCCCCGTAGTTGTCGGTGACGTTATATTTTTTTGTACTTTTGCATAAGATAGGCTGCACCTCGGGCTTCTGGGCAAGTTCATGCCGCTCGGCGGGCACTATCTTCGCAGTATAAATGACAAAAGCTATGAATAGCAGACTATACGAGTTGTACAAGCAACACCCCATTATCACCACCGACAGCCGTAACTGTCCCGAGGGAAGTATCTTCATGGCCCTTAAAGGGGCGTCATTCGATGGCAATAAGTTTGCCCAGACAGCGCTGGACAAGGGCTGCGCCTATGCGGTGATAGACAATCCTGATTACGATAAGGCCGACGGCCGCCACATCTTGGTGCCCGATGCGCTGGTAGCTTATAAGGAGCTGGCCCGCGAGCATCGCCGCCAGTTCGATATACCCGTCATCGGTATTACCGGAACCAACGGCAAGACCACCACGAAGGAACTGGTGTCGGCCGTGCTGGCCGAGCGCTACCGCGTGATGCACACCGAAGCCAATTATAATAATGATGTAGGCGTGCCGAAGACGCTGCTGCGGCTGGCGCCAGAGCATCAGATAGCCGTAGTGGAGATGGGCGCTTCGCACCCGGGCGACATTAAGCGCCTGGTAGATTACGTGGAGCCTACCTGTGGTCTCATTACCAATGTGGGGAGGGCTCACCTGCAAGGCTTCGGCTCGTTTGAGGGCGTGATGCGCACCAAGGGCGAACTCTATGACTATCTGCGGGCCCACGATGGTCTGACCTTTGTTGATGCGGCTAACCCCTATCTCACCAAGATGGTGGCCGAGCGTCGCCTGGCACCTACCGAGACTTACTCAGCCGATGCCGCCAAGCCAGCCGAAGTGGTGGGCCGGGTGGTGAGCAGCGCCCCTTTCCTCTGTTTTGAGTGGCAGGTGCGGGGCCAGAGTACTTCTCACCGTGTACAGAGCCATCTCATAGGCACCTACAACATTACCAATATGCTGGCCGCCATTGCCGTGGGCCTGCACTTCGGGGTCGAGGCATCTCAGATAAGCCACGCCCTGGAAGCCTATGTACCCAGCAATAACCGGTCGCAGCTCACCGTGACTGCGCAGAACCGTCTTATCGTTGACGCGTACAACGCTAATCCCACCAGCATGCGCGCGGCGCTCGACAACTTTGCCTATATGCAGGTGCCGCATAAGATGGCCATCCTGGGAGACATGCGCGAGCTGGGCGAAGCCTCTGCCGAGGAGCACCAGCATGTTGTGGACCACATAGCCGAACTGGGTCTTACCGATGTGTGGCTCGTGGGCAGCGAGTTCGCCAAGACCCGCTGCGCTTACCGCAAGTTTGCCGATGTCGAAGAGGTCAAGGAGGCCTTGGCCCAGCACCAGCCCACCGACCACTACATACTCATCAAGGGCAGCAACGGCATACGGCTCTATGAGTTGCCCGCCCTGTTGTAACTCCCATAGCCGATATGATAATAGGACTTGACGCCAAGCGCATCGTGCGCAACGGCACCGGACTGGGAAGCTACGGCCGTAATCTGGCCAATGCCCTGGCCGCCATAGCTCCCGATGACTTGCAGCTGCGCCTCTATGCCCCCGATGCTGGCCGCGATGACCTGCGCTGCCAAGTGGCCGAGGGCGATCATCTGAGCTATGTCTATCCCCGCCACGCTTGGTGCAAGAGTCTGTGGCGTAGCCACGGCATCGTGAGCGACCTGCGCCGCGACGGTGTAGACCTGTTTCACGGTCTGTCGGGCGAACTGCCCATAGGCATACATGCCAGCGGCATACGCTCGGTGGTTACCATTCACGACCTCATCTTCATGCGCCATCCTGAATATTACCACTGGGCCGACGTGCAGATATATGCCTGGAAGTTCCGGCGTACCATCGCCGAGGCCGACCGTATCATCGCCATCAGCGAGTGTACCAAGCGCGACATTATGTACTATGGCCATGTGCCCCAGGAGCGTATCGAGGTGATTTACCAGAGCTGCAGCACCCACTTCAAGACTCGCGAGAGCGAGGCTCGCTTGCAGGACATTCATGCCTGCTATCTGCTGCCCGGCCGTTACATCATCCATGTGGGCACGGTGGAGCGGCGCAAGAATATCTTGCTGGCCGTGAAAGCCCTTGCCCATATAGACAGCGATGTGTCGCTGGTCATCGTGGGCAGGCAGACCCCCTATGCCGACAAGGTGAAGGCCTACGCCGAGGCCCACGGCCTGGCGAAGCGTGTGCGGTGGCTCACCGGCGTACCCAATGCCGACCTTCCCTCACTTTATCAGATGGCCGAGGCGTGTGTTTACCCGTCGCGTTATGAGGGATTTGGCGTTCCCATCATCGAGGCCATACAGAGTGGACTTCCCGTGGTGGCCTGTACGGGCAGTTGTCTGGAAGAGGCTGGCGGCCCAGACTGCTTCTACGTCGCCCCGGACGACGACCAGGCCATGGCGCAGGCCATTACGCAGGTGCTGGCGGGTGCCCCGGGTCGCGAGGAGCGCATAGCGCGCAGCCAGGCCCACATAGCCCGCTTCGAGGGTACCGATGTGGGCGCACAGGTACTCGACGTGTACCGCCGGGTGGTGGGCAGCGTGCTAAAGTGAACCGATAGAAGTGGGGGCGGTCATCTCTGTATAGCCAAGCAGGCTGACGGCCCATCTTATTATAATCATAAAGGTCGCGAAACGGTATCTTTCTCCGTTTCGCGACCTTTTCTGTTTCTTTATAGATGGTTTCCCATCTATTTATATAGGTGGCCAGTTGCCTATCGGCTCATGACAAACTCGAGGGTGCCGCCCTGCATGATGTCGGCGTAGGTAATGTAGTTCTTGGAGTACTTGCGGCCGTTGAGGCGCACGGACTTGATGTAGCAGTCGTCGGCCCCCTTGCGGTTAGTCTTTACGGTGAACGTCTTGCCGTTGGCCAGGCTGATGTCTACGCGGCGCAACTGAGGCGAGCCGAAGCTATATACGCCCGAGGCAGGGTCTACGGGATAGAAACCCATGCTCGACCAGATGTACCACGACGACATCTGACCGCAGTCTTCGTTGCCCGAGTAACCGTCAATGCGGTTAAAGTACTGCTCGGTCATCACTTTGTTGGTATAGTACTGTGTCTTGCGGTCGGCCCCCACCCAGTTATACAGGTAGGCGCAGTGGTGGCTCGGCTCGTTGCCGTGGGCATACTGGCCGATGAAGCCGCTGGCGTTGCCGCCACCGTCCAGGTCTACGCGGGTGGTGTCGGTGAAGAGGTGGTCCAGGGCCCGCTCAAATTTCTTGTTACCTCCCATGAGTTTAACCATGTCGGGCACGTCCTGCGGAACGAAGAAATTGTACTGCCAGGCATTGCCCTCGGCGTAGGGGTGCATGCCTTGGGGACGGTAGGTGTATGGGTTGAAAGGCTCCATCCACTTGCCGTTCTCGTCCTTGGCGCGGAAGAACCCCGTCTTGGCATCATAGAGATTGTGGTAGAGGTGCGAGCGACGGTCGAAGTACTCGTAGTCGGCCTTCTTGCCGAGGTGCTTGGCCAGGCGGGCCACGCAGGCATCGTCATAGGCGTTCTCGAGCGTGATGGATACCGACTCGCGCTGACGCGTCTCAGGCAGATAGCCATACTTCTCGAGCACCGACCAGGGCGACTGTAGGTGGTCGCGCATCGAGGTGCCCTTGACTGCCTCGTACACCTTCTCTGCGTCTACACCGGGC
Source organism: Prevotella sp. (assembly GCA_022769285.1). GTDB lineage: Bacteria > Bacteroidota > Bacteroidia > Bacteroidales > Bacteroidaceae > Prevotella. The sequence goes on along the minus strand of JALEKD010000021.1, from coordinate 31,028 downwards.
AGACCCTTGAGTGCCGCGTCTACCATTACGGGTATGGCGTGGTTACCTATCATACAGTAGTTTTCCGACCCCCACAGTTGCCAGATGGGCAGATAGCCGTACACATCGTACTGGCGCAGCATGCTTTTGACCATGTCGCCCACGCGCTCGGGCTTGAGCAGGGCGTAGAGAGGGTTGCAGGCACGGAAGGTGTCCCATAGCGAGAAAGTGCTGTACTGAGTGTCGCCCTGGGGCAAGCGGTCGGTAGAGAAATCAGAACGGGTATAGTCGCCGTTGGCGTCCGACACGGTGTTGGGCTGGATATAGGCGTGGTAGAGGCCCGTATAGAAAATGGCCTTCTGGTCGTCGCTGCCGTCAATGCGTATGTTGGCCAGTTCTTTCTCCCAAGAAGCCACGGCTTGATGGTGAATGGCCTCGAAATCCCAGCCAGGGTTCTCGGCCTCCATGTTCTGGCGGGCGTTGTCGACGCTCACAGGCGAGAGGGCCACCTTGACAACGAGCGGCTCGGCACTGGTGCCGAAGGAGAGGTAGCACTTGGTGTTGCGCCCGTTGGCCACATCGCCGCCGGAGTACACCTCGCTGCCCGAACGGAAAGCACGGCTCACCACGGGACGCGAGAACTTGGCGTAGAAGTACACCTTGCGTGCTTTCTGCCAACCGCTCAGCATACGGTAGCCCACTAAGGTGGTGGCGTCGATGAGGCGGAGCTGCGAGTTGAAGATGGTAGTCTTGCGGTCGCCGCCGCGGTTCTGCCCGGCGTGCTGCATGTCGAACACTAAGACCCCTTCCTTGCCGGCGGGATAGCTGATACGCGTCATACCGGTACGGGTGGTGGCGGTGAGTTCGGTCAGGATGTCCGAGCCGTCATAGCGCACCGAGTAGTAGCCCACCGTGGCGCGCTCGTTCTTATGACTGAAGGTGGCGGGGTACAGATCCTTGCCCTGGAGCTCGCTGATGGGCTGCACCGAGGGCTGTATCATTACGTCGAGCAGGTCTACGCAGCCCGTGCCGCTTAGGTGGGTGTGGGCAAAGCCGTAGATGGTGTTCAGGCTGTAGTCGTAGCCCGAGGCACCATCGCCATTGGGCACCACGAACTCCTCGGGGCTGAGCTGTACCAGGCCAAAGGGCGTGGTGGCACCGGGAAAGTTGCCGCCCTTGAGGCTGTTGGCGTCTACCTGGCCCGTTCCTATGAATGGATTAACATACTGGGTAACCCCATCGGGCTGCTGGGCCATGAGGGGTAGGGCGGCTAAGGCTGCCAACCCTAACAAACAGTGTTTCAAAGTCTTCATAATGGTATCTTGTTGTACTACTTGCAAAATTAGAAAAAAGAAACGGCACGGCCAAGCAAATGGGCCGTAAGTTGGCGAAACGTTTCGCAGGGGCCGCTGTGGTGAGGGGCCGTATATAAGCCTTCTTTGGGGGCGGAAAGTAAAAAGGTAAGAGCGTAAAAGGGTAAAAAGGGTGGGGTGGGGAGACTCTCTTAGGCAGCGGAAAATATCACCCCATTTGTGGAGACCGACCTTTACGTTTCCCGGAACCATCATTAGCGAGCTGGGAGCCGTCTTTAGAAAGCGAAGGGTTGGTCTTTTCATTCCCCGCGATGGTTACGGGGGTGCAAAGGGGCAACCTTGGAAAAACAGGGAGTTACTTCGGGTGCGTCAGAGCAGTCTTCTCTATCAACGCGCGCTGATTGTGCGGGGCGCCCAAGGACTGCTGGGCCGCCAAATTGTCTGCCGCCCTCATCACCAATGACAACTCGGCAACTCGTCTTGCCGTTTTACACACGCCCGTGGTCTATTCGCCCGTCCCTCTCGCTTCCTGTGTATTTCTCTCAACTTGCACTACCTTTTTAGAAGGTAGTCTGCGCCTCAACCCTGCAAATTGTAAAAAACTTCGTTTTTTCCTTTGTAGTGTCTTCGGCTTGTCCCTTTACGGCTGAGGCCGTCAAGGTAGGCTTCGTTTCGGCCATAAAAATAAATACGATTTATTTTGTATTTCTCTCAACTTGCACTACCTTTGTGCTCAAAACAGAGACAGATGAAATCATCCGACTTTCTCGGCAAATTGCTGGGCCGCTATCTTTGGGGAAACCTCGCCGCTATGGCCGCGGTCATCGTGGCACTGGTGATAGGGGTCAAGTTCGCACTCGACGCCTATACCCATCATGGCGAAGAGATAACGGTGCCCAACCTGCGCCACAAGCTGTTTGCCGATGCCGACCGCATTATGGCCGATGCCGACCTGCGGATGGTGGTTAACGACACCGGATATGTCAAGACGCTACCTCCAGACTGCATACTCGGGCAGACACCCGAGCCGGGAGAAAAGGTAAAGTCGGGGCACATTATCTACGTAACTATCAACTCACCCCATACGCCCACGCTCATCCTTCCCGACGTGATAGACAACAGCTCGCTGCGCGAGGCCATGGCCAAACTGACCGCCATGGGCTTCAAGGTGGCGCTACCCGAACGCGTGCCGGGCGAAAAGGACTGGGTTTACGGCATCACGGTACACGGCAAGCGCGTGGTGGCTGGCGACCGTGTGCCCGTGGATGAGCCTTTGGTGATACAAGCCGGCAATGGCATGCGCGATGCCGATGACTCGATTAACTACATAGACCCCTTGGACGAGGAGGAGATGGGCGGCGCGATGGAAGGCCCCGATGAGTTCGAGGAAGTGACGGCCCCACCCGCCGAGAGTTCCCCTGCCGAGCACCCGGCCAAGTAGCGGCACGCCCGTGGTCACTCTCTATGGGCGGGTGGCCCCTATATATAATAAGGTATATGACAACAGACAACGACAACATACAGGATACCGACGGGCTGGACGACGCCCAGCAACTATACGAGCACTTCAGGTTTGTGGTAGATGCCAACCAGGAGCCACTGCGTATAGATAAATACATGCTGGATAAGTTGCAGCACTCCAGCCGCAACCGCATACAGAGGGCGGCCGACGCTGGATTTGTACATGTCAATGACCGTCCCGTAAAGCGTAACTACCGCGTGCGCCCAGGCGACGTGGTGACGCTCATGCTGGACCGCCCGCGCCACGACACCACCATTGAACCCGAGGAGATACCTCTGGACATCGTGTACGAGGACAGTGAGCTGCTGGTGGTAAACAAGCCGGCCGGGCTGGTGGTTCACCCAGGTGTGGGCAATTTCCATGGCACACTGGTCAACGCTCTGGCGTGGCACCTGCGCGACGTGGCGGGCTACGACCCTAACGACCCCGAGGTGGGACTGGTTCACCGTATAGACAAGGACACCAGCGGACTGCTCGTGGTGGCCAAGACACCTACGGCGAAGACTCGCCTGGGGCTGCAGTTCTTTAACAAGACCACCCATCGCAGCTACAATGCCCTGGTATGGGGCAACCTGGCCGAGGACAGCGGTCACATCGAGGGTAACATCGGTCGCGACCCCAAGGATAGGCTGCGTATGGCTGTCTTCGAGCCTGGGTCAGACGTGGGCAAGAGTGCTGTAACTCACTACAGGGTACTGGAGCGGTTCGGCTACACCACGCTGGTAGAGTGTGTGCTGGAAACGGGGCGCACACATCAAATCAGGGCACACATGAAGCACATCGGCCATCCGCTCTTTGCCGATGAGCGCTACGGGGGGATGGACATCCTGCGTGGCAACCGCAGCTCGTCGTACCGGGCGTTTGTCCAGAATTGCTTCGCCGTATGTCCGCGCCAGGCCCTGCATGCCCGCACGCTCGGGTTCGTACACCCCACCACCGGGCAGCAGATGGACTTCACCTCAGAATGGCCTGCCGACATGCAGCAGCTCATAGACCGCTGGCGTGTGTACATCAACGGCACCACTAAAGATACTTTTGCAGACAACTAAAACCAACATAAAAATGAAAGAAATCAAGAGAAATATCGCTATCGTGTGTGGCGGTGACTCGTCTGAGCACGATGTGTCCATGCGCTCGGCGCAAGGGCTGTACTCATTCTTTGATAAGGAACGCTACAACGTATATATAGTAGATGTAAAGGGCCAGGACTGGCACGTGCAGCTGGCCGACGACAGTACGGAGCAGATAGATAAGAACGACTTTACCTTTGTTCACAACGGCGAGGTGGTCGAGTTCGACTACGCGTACATCACTATACACGGCACGCCTGGCGAGAACGGGCTCATGCAGGGCTATTTCGACCTGCTGCACGTTCCCTATTCCACCAGTGGCGTTCTGGTAGAGGCCATGACGTTTGACAAGTATGTGCTGAACAACTATCTGCGCGGATTTGGCGTCAATGTGGCCGACAGCATCCTCTTGCGCCGTGGCGACGAGGTCGATGAGGAGGCCGTGGCAGCCCGCCTGGGCATGCCCTGCTTTGTGAAGCCCGCCAACGATGGCTCCAGCTTCGGCGTGTCCAAGGTGAAGGAGCCCGACCAGCTCGCCGCTGCCCTCAGGGTGGCTTTCATGGAGAGCAATGAGGTGATGGTGGAAAGCTACATGAAGGGTACCGAGCTGTCGATAGGCTGCTACAAGACCGCAGACAAGGCGGTAGTGTTCCCAGCCACCGAGGTGGTTACCAAGAACGAGTTCTTCGACTACGATGCCAAGTATAACGGGCAGGTGCAGGAGATTACGCCAGCCCGGATAGCTCCCGAGACGGCCAAGGCCGTGGCCGACGAGACAAGCCGTATCTATGACATCCTGCACTGTAACGGCATCATCCGCATAGACTACATTATAACCAAGGATGCCGAGGGCCGCGACCAGGTGAACATGCTGGAGATTAACACCACGCCCGGCATGACGCCCACCAGCTTTATCCCACAGCAGGTAAGGGCCGCCGGACTCAACATTACCGATGTGTTGACCGATATAGTGGAGAACCAGTTTAAGTAATACCGCTATGGACATTCCCGCTAAGTTCGACCCCATCCGGCCGTTTGAGCCGGCTGAGCTGCCGGCCGTATACGACCGGTTGCTGGCCAACTCCCAGTTCTGCCAGGTGGTGGCCCATCTGTACCCGCAGATTCCCATGGAGGCCATAGCCGCCAAGATGCGTGCCTGCAAGACCAACCTGGAGTTTCAGTATGCCTTCTGCTACGACTTCCTCGATGGCCTGCTTGGCAAACTCAGCACTGGCTGTGATATAGACGTCTCGCAGATAAGCACAGACCATAACTACACCTTTGTGAGCAATCACCGTGACATAGTACTGGATTCGGCGCTGCTCTCTAAGCTGCTTATAGATGCAGGGTTCAAGACCACCTGCGAGATAGCCATCGGCGATAATCTGCTCGCGCTGCCCTGGGTCAAGGACCTGGTACGCATTAACAAGTCATTCATCGTGGAGCGTGCGCTATCTATGCGCGAGATGCTCGTAGCGAGCAAGCGCCTGGCTGAGTACATGCACTTTGTGATAGCCGAGAAGCACGATAACGTGTGGATAGCCCAGCGCGAGGGCAGGGCCAAGGACAGTAACGACCGTACGCAGGAGAGTATTCTCAAGATGATGGCCATGGGCGGTGAGGGAACCGCTCAGGAACGGCTCGCCCAGCTACACATAGTGCCGCTGGCCATCAGCTACGAGTACGACCCATGCGATTATCTCAAGGCCAGTGAGATGCAGCTGCGCCGCGACAATCCCCAGTGGAAGAAAGGCCCCACCGATGACATCGTGAGCATGCAGACGGGCATCATGGGCTACAAGGGACGCATCCATTACCACTGCGCGCCGTGTATCGATGACTACGTGCGCTCGCTGGGCCCCGACACGCCTAAGACTGACCTCTTCAGACTGATAGCCGAGTACATAGACCGTCAGATCTTTGCTGGCTACCGTCTCTATCCTGGCAACTATGTGGCGCTCGACCTGCTCCAGGGTGGCAGCACTTATGCCGGTCACTATACGGATGGCGAGCGGGCTGCCTTTGAGCGCTACCTCGACGGCCAGATGGCCAAGGTGACCATCCCGAACAAGGACAACGACTTCCTGCGTGGTCAGCTACTCCGTATGTACGCCAATCCGGCCATTAACCAGCTCGGCGTATGATGAGGATGTGGCTACCAGCGGCTCTGTTGGCGTTGTTACTCGTGGCGTGTAGTTCCGATAGCTATACCACGGGCGACGGCCGCTACTCATACATGAGTGCCGACTTTGCCGAGGGCCACTGCGCTACGGTGGGAACCATAGACCGGGTGCTGACCGATGAGGGCACCACGCTGCAGTTGGCTCCCGCATTGGCGGCGAAGTGGGCCAGCGTGCCCGACTCTACCTACCGCCTGCTACTGTACTACGACTATCAGGAGGGAGCGGCTACGGTACGTCCGCGGCAGGCTGTACAGGTGCCCGTGATGACTCCACTATACACGCTGCGCCCCGATACGCTGCGCACAGACCCCCTGACGCTCGAAAGTGCCTGGGTGAGCACGTCGGGGCGTTACCTCAACCTAAGGCTGGCCCTGAAAACGGGCACCCAGGATGGTGCCATGGCCCGGCAGACCATCGGGGTGAGGTGCGACACCACCGCCACGGCCACTGGGCATCGCTATACCTTTACACTGATACACAATCAGAATGGCGTGCCCCAGTATTACACAGCCACGGCCTTTGCCAGCATACCCCTGACCGACAACGGCCCCCACGACGAGGTGCTGTTACGGGTCAATACCTATCAGGGACAGATAGAGCGGCAGTTCTGAGCCTGCGCGCCACGACCGCCCTCAATACATCAGAAATGCGAAGACGCATAACCATCAGCTCCACGTGAGCCGGGTTATGCGTCTTCGCATATATAATAATGGGTATAAGCGTGGCAGCCCTCGCGGCGCTGCCTACGCTTTCAGTTTAATGGCCAGTTTGTCCAACATATCGCGCGTCATGGCGTCCAGGTCGTACTGGGGACACCAGTCCCACTCCTGGCGAGCGCAACTGTCGTCCATGCGGTCAGGCCAGCTGTCGGCGATGCGCTGTTTGAGCGGGTCAATGTCGTACACCATCTCAAAGTCGGGCTTGTATTTCTTGATGGCAGCGTACACGGTCTCCGGGCCGAAGTTCAGCGAGGCTATGTTGAAGGCATTGCGGTGAACCAGACGTGCCGGGTCGGCCTCCATGACCATGATGGCAGCCTTAAGTGCATCGGGCATGTATATCATGTCCATCAGCGTGCCCTCCTTGATAGGACATACAAACCGCTCGCCCCTTACGGCCGAGTAGTAGATGTCTACGGCATAGTCCGTGGTGCCTCCGCCCGGTGGGGTGACGTAGGATATGACTCCAGGGAACCTCACGGCACGTGTATCTACCCCATACTTATTATGATAGTAATCGCTCAGCAGCTCGGTGGTCACCTTGGTAATGCCATACATGGTGCGCGGGCGCTGTATCGTGTCCTGCGGTGTGTTTACATGCGGTGTCGAAGGGCCAAAGGAGCCGATAGAACTGGGCGTAAACACGGCACACCCATTCTCGCGGGCCACCTCCAGGATGTTCCAGAGCCCGTCTATACCTATCTTCCAGGCCAGCCGGGGCTTAGACTCGGCCACTACCGACAGCAGGGCGGCCAGGTTGTATATAGTGTCTATCTGGTACTGGCGTACTACGCTGGCTATCATCTCGGCGTTGGTCACGTCGGCCTCGGCGGCCGGTCCGCCCTCTAACAGTTCGCCTTTAGGCTCAGCCCCCTTGATGTAACCAGCCACCACGTGGCTACCTCCGTAAATTTTGCGCAACTCCCGGGTAAGCTCGGAGCCTATCTGCCCGGTAGAGCCGATTACTAATATATTTTTCATGCTTGATGTGATTTAATTAATGAGTGCAAATTAACTAATTTTTTTCGACACCACACCATAAATCATCAGAAAAAAATATTTTGCAATGGCTTTTATAAAAAATAACACGAAAGGCTTCTCTTTGTCGGAAATAATTAGTTAATTTGCAGTTGTCAGTGTAAACTAAAACGTGAATAACATGTACGGAAAGATTAAAGAGGAGCTTACCACAGCTCTTGCGAACCTGAAAGAAGCAGGCCTTTACAAGGAGGAGCGTATCATTGAGAGCCCACAGGGCGCCGCTATCCAGGTAAAGGGTAAAGAAGTACTCAACTTTTGTGCCAATAACTATCTGGGACTGGCCAACAATCCGCGCCTGATAGAGGGTGCTAAGCGCATGATGGACCGCCGTGGCTTCGGAATGTCCTCGGTGCGCTTTATCTGCGGCACGCAGGACATACACAAGGACTTGGAGAAAGCCATAAGCGCTTACTTCCATACAGAGGATACCATCCTGTATGCCGCGTGCTTCGATGCTAACGGCGGACTGTTCGGCTCATTCCTCACGGACCAGGATGCCATCATATCTGATGCTCTGAACCACGCATCTATCATCGATGGCGTGCGCCTGTGCAAGGCCAAGCGCTACCGGTACGCCAATGCCGACATGGCCGAACTGGAGAAATGTCTGCAGGAGGCTCAGGCACAGCGCTTCCGTATCATCTGTACCGACGGAGTATTCTCCATGGACGGCAACGTGGCTCCCATGGACAAGATATGTGACTTGGCCGACAAGTATGATGCCTTAGTGATGGTAGACGAGTCTCACTCGGCCGGCGTGGTAGGCGCCACGGGCCACGGAGTAAGCGAACTGACTCATACGTACGGTCGGGTGGATATATATACAGGCACCCTGGGCAAGTCGTTTGGCGGCGCGCTCGGCGGGTTTACCACTGGACGTAAGGAGATAATCGACATGCTTCGCCAGAGCAGTCGCCCGTATCTGTTCTCTAACTCGCTGGCTCCCGCCATCATCGGTGCCAGCTTAGAGGTATTCAAGATGCTGGCCGAGGACAACTCTATACACGACAAGCTGGTTGAGAACGTCACCTACTTCCGCGAAAAAATGCTGGCAGCCGGCTTTGACATCAAGCCCACGCAGAGTGCCATCTGCGCAGTGATGCTTTACGACGCCCCGCTGTCTCAGCGCTACGCCAACAGGCTCTTGGAGGAAGGTATTTATGTCACGGGCTTCTACTATCCCGTCGTTCCGAAGGGCGAGGCCCGCATCCGTGTTCAGCTGTCGGCTGCCCACACCCGTGAGCAGCTCGATAAGTGTATAGCAGCCTTTGTCAAGGTGGGCAAGGAGTTAGGCGTACTCAAGTAAGTAGTCCATAAGAGGCTGGCCATGGGCCAGCACCATAATAGCAGCGACCGCAGGCTTCACAGAGAAGTCCTGCGGTCGCTTGTTTATATATCCTGCCGGTCTGATGGGTGCCCGAGAGGTGGCCGGAGTGGTCGGCAGCCGGCCCGTGACGGCTGGGGCGTGTCCAGTGGTCGTTGCCGTGACCGTCCGCAACTGCCGGATGTGCGTTCTAAGACTGCGAACGCACATCGCAAGGCAATGGATGTACGTCCGAAGCCTTAGGATAGAACTCCAGATTATCTTCGCAGAAACTGTCTGGCTCTATGGGCAATCTCGGACGTAACCCCGTTACCGCTTGAGCGTGCTTGCAGCAAGGCGGATGGTAACGTTGTATGAGCCGTTTTCAGTGTACCCTGAATAGCCATGGTGCCAAGGGTAGAGCGTGTGCTGGGGCGATTCATACCATCCGCCCTTAGTGACGTGGGAATGTTGCGTAGGGGGACATACGTTGCCGCGGCGGCCTTTGGGGTTAACCTGTGGCTCGCTCGTATTGTAGGCAAATAAGTCGGAGCACATCTCGTCGAGGTTGCCCGACATGTCATAGAGTCCCAGGGCATTGGGTTTCTTCAGCCCGTAAGGATGGCTTTGCTTGTGCTCGCCCGAGTTGGCTCCGTACCAGGCCACTTCATCGGCGTTGCTGCCGCCACTGTAGCGGTAGGGAGGCTTGTGCTTACCCTCGTTGGCTGCATATTCCCACTCGGCTTCGGTGGGAAGACGAAATTCCTGGCCAGTAAAGTCGTTGAGACGCTTCAGAAAAGTCTGGATGTCCTTGCAGCTGATGCGGCTTTGGACATAGTTCTTCCCAAAAGGCTCTTTGGTATAAAACTCGTAAGTGCCTTCCCACCAGGAGTCATTCATAAAGGCTTTCCACAGTGCTTGGCTCAACTCGTACTTACAGATATAGTAGCTATCCAGGGTTATCTGCCGCACAGGCTCCTTGTATTTGCAGGTATCGCAGCCTGCGGTAAACGTGCCGCCCTTGACCAGAACCATATTGTCCATCAACCAGGCTGCCTGCCGCCGCTGGTGGGCAGCCATGTCAAATCGCTCCTGGTACGAGAGTTCCTTCTGCGGGGCGGCTTTGCGGCGTGGGGCAGTCTTGGCAGATGCCTTCTTGGTTGTGTTAACGATGGGGGCGTGCTTGATGATACCCTGGGCAGACCCCCTGACGGCCAGGGCGCCCAGGGCGATGATGGCGATTGTAATCTTCTTCATAGGCAAGATGGTTAGAGGCTCTCCAGTACCCGCTTGAGCACTACCTCGGCACTTATCTCACGGTTGGCAGCCTCGGGGATGACCAGCGAGTGGTCGCTCTCGATAACATCGTCGGTCACGATGAGGCCGCGGCGCACGGGCAGGCAGTGCATGAAGTAGCCGTTGTTAGTCCAGCTCATGTGCTCGGTGTCGATGGTCCAGCCCATGTCCTTGCTCAGTATCTGTCCGTAGTCAGCCGGCCGCGTAACGCCCGGACAGCTCCAGTTCTTGGCGTACACAAAGTCGGCGCCATCGAGCGCGCGGCGCTGGTCGTACTCCACACGCGCGTTGCCCACGTACTTGGGGTCCAGCTCGTAGCCCTCGGGCTGCGTGATGACAAAGTCCACATCGGCCGCGTTCATCCACTGGGCGAAGCTGTTGGGCACTGCCTGTGGCAAGGCCCTGCAGTGAGGCGCCCAGGTAAGCACCACCTTAGGGCGGGCCTTCTGCTGGTGCTCGCTGATGGTGATGAGGTCGGCAAAAGCCTGCAGCGGATGTACCGTAGCCGTCTCCATGGCCACTACCGGCTTGCCGCTGTACTTTACGAACTGGTTAACGATGGTCTCGGCATAGTCAAAATCGCGGTCCTTGAGGCCCGCAAACGAGCGCACGGCGATGATGTCACAGTAGCAAGCCATCACAGGAATGGCCTCGAGTAGGTGCTCGCTCTTGTCGCCGTCCATGATGACGCCCCGCTCGGTCTCCAGCTTCCACGCACCGGCGTTTACGTCGAGTACTATCACGTTCATGCCTAAGTTCATGGCCGCCTTCTGTGTGGAGAGCCGCGTGCGCAGGCTGTTGTTGAAGAATATCATCAGCAAGGTCTTGTTCTTGCCCAGCGACTGGTACGCGAAGCGGTTAGCCTTTACCTCCTGTGCCTCGGCGAGGGCTTTGCCCAGGTCGCCGATGTCCTCTACATTGAAAAAAGTTCTCATTGTTATATCCTTTATACTTGTTTAGATGCTGTCTGTATGCTCAGGTGCGGGTCTGGCCGTCGCCGTCTATGAGCCACTTGTAAGTAGTTATCTCCTCTAAGCCCATGGGGCCGCGTGGGCCCAGCTTCTGGGTGCTGATGCCTATCTCGGCCCCCAAGCCGAACTGCGCCCCGTCGGTAAAGCTGGTCGGCGCGTTCCAGTAGACACATGCCGCGTCGACCTGTTGCTGGAAACGGCGCGCCTGCTCAGCGTCGGCCGTGATGATACATTCGCTGTGGCCCGAGCCGTAACGGCTTATGTGGGCCAGGGCCTCGTCGATGGTGTCTACCGTCTTTACTCCCATCTGGTAGCTCATAAACTCGGTGCTGTACACCGTGTCCTCGTCGGCCGGCGCGATGGCCTCTATATAGGGATAATCCGCCAGGGCCTGAGCCGCGCGGGCATCGGCATGTATGCGCACCTGCTTGTCGGCCATGGGAGCCACCAAGGCGGGCAGGTCGGCCAGTCGGCTGCTGTGGATGATGAGCGTGTCGAGCGCGTTGCACACACTTACCCGCCGCGTCTTGGCGTTTACGATGATGCGGGTACCCATGGCCACGTCGCCCATGCGGTCGAAATAAGCGTGAACCACCCCCGCCCCCGTCTCGATGACCGGCACTTTGGCCGTGTCGCGTACGAAGTTGATAAGGCGCTTTCCGCCACGCGGTATGCACAGGTCTATGTAGCCCGTGGCCTGCAGCATGGCCGCTGTGGCCTCGTGAGTGGCTGGCAGCAGCGCCACTACCGACTGGCTGATGCCCTGGGCTTCCAGAATGTGGTGTATCAGCGCCACGATGGCCCTGTTCGAGTGGTCGGCGTCGCTTCCGCCCTTGAGCACGCAGGCGTTGCCACTCTTGAAGCATAGCGCGAACACGTCAAAGCTGACATTGGGGCGCGCCTCGTAGATGATGCCGATGACCCCGAATGGCACTGACACCTTGCGGAGTCTGAGTCCGTTGGCCAGGGTACGTTCGGCGAGGGTGTGGTCCAGCGGCGAGGGTAGGGTGGCCACGTGGCGCATGTCGGTAGCTATCCCCTCTAAGCGCTCGGGGGTTAGCAGCAGCCGGTCGTACAGCGGGTTGGCCCTGTCCATACGTTCCAGATCCAGGGCGTTGGCTGCCAACAGTTCCTCGCGGTGCGTGGCTATGGCATCGGCCAGTGCTGTCAGTACGGCGTTCTTCTTCTCATCGGTCAGCAGCGCCAGCTGTCGGCTGGCCGCCCTGACCTGCTCAAATATAGTGGTCAGCGTATTCATAATGGTTTACTGTTTTCCGGTTCGGTCATGCAGAGATAGTCGTAATGTACGATGGGGCGCACGTTGTGATGGCCCACTAAGGCACGGGCCTCGTCGCCCCCATAGCCGCTACGTCCTATGCCGATGCGCTGACCGTCGGGGCCTATTATGCTCACGATGTCGCCCTCCTCGAAGTCGCCTTCTACCGAGGTTACGCCCACCATGAGCAGGCTCACGGCCCGCTCGCCCAGCAGCGCGTGGGCCGCCTGTGCGTTAATGTGTATGGCCCCCTTGGCAAAGCTCTCACTATGAGCTATCCACTTCTTCACGCCCGACGTGGCCGTGGCCCGGGCTTTGAAGGTGGTATGCGGCGTGGTGTCCGGGTGGCTCACCAGGTCTACCAAGATGTTGGCGCGCTTGCCGTTGGCTATCACTACCTCTATACCCTCATCGGCCACCTTGCGGGCTATCGAACATTTGGTGAGCATTCCACCACGGCCAAAACCGCTCTTCTCGTGACTGATGTACTGGCTCAGGTCGCGGTCGGCCGATACCTCGGTTATCAGATGCGAGGCAGGGTCTGCTGGCAGTCCGTCGAATATGCCGTCTACGTTACTCAGGATGATGAGCCGGCTGGCGTCCATCATGGTGGCGATGAGGCCCGACAGCTCGTCGTTATCGGTAAACATCAGTTCGGTAACGCTTACCGTGTCGTTCTCGTTGATAATGGGTACTACTCCATTGTCAAGCATTACCGACAGGCAAGCCCTCTGGTTGAGATACTCGCGGCGCGAGGCAAAATTTTCTTTCATCGTGAGTATCTGGCCCACGTGCAGCTGGTACTCCCTGAACAGCTCGTAGTACAGGTTGATGAGCTTTACCTGGCCCAGAGCCGAGAACAGCTGTCTCTGAGCCACCTGGTCCATGTGGCGGTCTGTGCGCAGCTCGCCACGGCCGCTCGCCACGGCACCACTGGATACCATGATGACCTCGAATCCCCTTGCGCGGAGCCAGGCCACCTGGTCTACGATGGCCGACATGGTGGTTACATCCAGCTTGCCATCTGCGCGGGTCAGCACGTTGCTGCCCACCTTAATAACTATGCGTTCTGCCATGATATAGGTCTTTATGAGTGTGCGGCTGAGCCGCTGCTTACTTCTGGCTGTCCTTCTGGCGTATCTCCACACGGCGTATCTTGCCGCTGATGGTCTTAGGAAGCTCGTCTACATATTCTATAATACGCGGGTACTTGTAAGGGGCGGTCTCGTGCTTCACATGGGCCTGCAGTTCCTTGGTCAGCGCCTCGCCCGCGCGGTCGCGCCACTCCGGGGCCAGTACCACGGTGGCCTTGACCACCATGCCGCGTATCTCATCGGGTACTCCGGTGACAGCACACTCCACCACGGCGGGGTGGGTCATCAGTGCGCTCTCTACCTCGAACGGGCCTATGCGGTAGCCCGAACTCTTGATGACATCGTCGGCACGGCCTACAAACCAGTAGTAGCCGTCCTCGTCGCGCCAGGCCAGGTCGCCTGTGTGGTACAGGCCATCGTGCCATGCCTGGCGGGTCAGCACCTCGTCGCGGTAGTAGCACTTGAACAGGCCGAGGGGCTTGCGGTCGCCCACGTGGATACATATCTCGCCCTTCTCGCCGTCCTCGCAGGGCGAGCCGTCGGGGCGCAGCAGCCTGATGTCGTACTGGTGGTTGGGTTTGCCCATCGACCCGGGCTTGGGTGTCATCCAGGGGAATGTGCCCAGCGTCATGGTGGTCTCAGTCTGGCCAAATCCCTCCATAAGGCGTATGCCGGTGAGTCTGAAGAACTCGTTGTAGACCGCCGGCTCCAGCGCCTCACCTGCCGTGGTGCAGTATTGCAGCGCACTGAGGTCAAACTGGCTGAAATCTTCGCGTATCATAAACCGGTAGATGGTGGGTGGCGCGCAGAAGGAGGTTACGTGGTACTTGGCCATCTGCTCCATTATCTTGGCAGCGGCAAACTTCTCGTGGTCGTACACGAATACGGCCGCCCCGGCAAACCACTGACCGTACATCTTACCCCATACGGCCTTGCCCCAGCCCGTGTCGGCCACCGTGAGGTGCAGGCTGTCGGCCGAGAGGGCATGCCAAAACACGCCAGTGGTCAGGTGGCCCAGGGCGTAAAGGAAGTCGTGCGCCACCATCTTCGGCTCGCCGCTCGTGCCACTCGTGAAGTACATCAACATGGTGTCGTCGTTGGTGTTGACATGCCCGGGCCTTACAAAGGCAGGCGCCTGGGGCCACTCGGCCGCCCAGTCGTGAAAACCAGTGGGCACCTCGGGGCCAATGCTTATCAGAGTCTTCACCGTGGGGCTCTCGGGCATAGCCGCCTGTATCTGGCTTACGATATAGGGGTCGCCGGCACATACGATGGCCTTGATGCTGGCCCTCTGGTTACGATATACGATGTCGTGGGCTGTCAGCATGTGTGTGGCGGGTATGGCTACGGCCCCCAGCTTATGCAGCGCCAGCATGGAGAGCCACCACTGGTAGTGCCGTTTGAGTATTAGCATCACCTTGTCGTCGTGGCCAATGCCGAGCTGTTGGAAGTAAGCCGCCGTGCGGTCGGTCTGCTCCTTGATATCGGCAAACGTGAAGCGTATCTCCTCGCCCCGTTCGCTCGTCCACAGCAGCGCCAGCTTGTCGGGAGCCTCCTCGGCCCACGCATCCATCACATCGTAGGCGAAGTTGAAGTCCTCGGGTATCTTAAAGTGCAGGTGCTCGTTGTAGTCGGCTTCAGATACAAAGTGAGTCTGCGTCAGAAATCTTTCAATCATGGTCTCTACCTTATTTATATTACTATACAGAGAAACGTACACGGCTGCCCGCCCACGGCATACATGCAGTGGAGTTCTGACGAGTCGAAGTAGATGCTGTCGCCAGTCTCAAGGGTGAGTGTCTTGTCGCCCAGGCTTATCTGGAGCGTGCCCTCCATGATGAAGTCGAACTCCTGGCCCTCGTGGCGGCTTTTGTGGTGGCGCCCGTCGCCTGGTTGGGGATCTACGGTCACCAAAAAGGGCTCTACCTGACGGCCCCTGAACCCGCTGGCCAGGCTCTGGTAGCGGTAGTCCTCGCGGCGGTCTACGCTGAGGCCCTTGCCCCGGCGGGTAACGAAGTAGCTATTCATGCGGGGCTCCTCGCCGAAGAGCAAGACGTCGAGCGCTATGCCGTAGCGCTTGGCTATCTTGGCCAGGCGGTACACTCCTGGGTCGGCCTCGCCCTGCTCTATGCGCGCATAGTGCTCCGTACTGATTTCGCAAAGTGCCGCTATCTCCTCAGCGGGTATGTCCAGCACCTCGCGGAGGCCCCTGAGCCGCTGGCCTATCTGCTTTAATGTTTCTTCTGCCATAGTTATTTATATTCCTATCATCTGCAAAAATACTGAAAAAAGTCGACATGGTAGCGATTTGCGACCATTTTCTGCCTTTTTATTACTCGTGTGATACGGCAGATGGCCATTTGCTTACAAAACGAAGTTTTCCTGGCTGCCGAAGTGGGCTTGGGGAATGGCAAAGCCGGTCTTCGTTATGAAAAGTGAAAGGGTAAAAAGGTAAAAGGGTAAAGAGTGCTGCCTGGGTGTTGCCCTTGACAAGCCTGTGGCCATCGCAGGTAATGAAAAGACTGACCTTTAGCTTTCTAAAGACGGCTCCCAGCGCGCCAATGATGGCTCCGGGAAACGTAAAGGTTGGTCTATGTGGATTTGGGGATAATTCCAGATACCCCAAAGCGTCTCTCCACCCCTGCGCTTTTTACCCTTTTACATTTTTACCTTTTTTGTTTCTTACCCCAAGATGGCTCCCGTGGCGGTCGCGGTTTACAGCTCGATGCCGTCGAGCAGTTTGAGGTAAGTGGCGATGGCCTGCTCTATCTCGCTCACCCTTATGAACTCGTCGGCAGAGTGCGAGCGCGCCGAGTTGCCCGGTCCCAGCTTGAACGAAGGCCATGGCATGAGTGCCTGGTCGCTCAGCGTGGGCGACCCGAATGGCTTCAGACCCATTTGCAGGCACCGCTGCACCAGCGGGTGGCTCTCCGGGATGTGCGACGACCGGAGATGGAAGGAGCGGGCGCTCACATCCGACTGTACGTGACGGCAAACCAACTCGTAGACCTCCTGGTTGGTGTAGTACTCGTTAGTGCGGACGTCGGCAACCATACGGCATTCGTCGGGAACCACGTTGTGCTGCGTGCCGGCGTTGACTACCGTAACCTGCATGGTAGTGGGGCCGAGAAAGGGACTTACTCTGTCAAACTGGTAGTGGCGTATCCACTCCATGTCGTCCATGGCCCGGTAGATGGCGTTGACCCCCTCGTTGCGGGCCGCGTGCCCGCTCTTGCCGTGAGCCACCAGGTCGAGCACCATGAGCCCCTTCTCGGCTATGGCAGGCTGCATGCCCGTAGGCTCGCCCACGATGGCCACGCTGACGGGCGGCAGTAGCGGCAGGGCGCGCCTGATGCCGTTAACCCCCGACACTTCCTCCTCGGCCGAGGCTAAGTATATTAGGTTGTAGGCCCTTGGCCGGTCGGCCATGGCGCGGAATACCTGTAGCAGCGATACCAGTCCGCCCCCGCAGTCGTTGCTGCCCAGGCCGTAGAGCGTGTCGCCCTCGAGCGTGGGGCTGTAAGGGTTGCGCGTCCAGCTGTCTACAGGTTTCACGGTGTCTATGTGGGCGTTGAGCAGCAGGGTGGGGCGGGCGCTGTCGTAGTGCGGGGCCACCACCCAGAGGTTGTTGGCCTCTCGGCGGTATTCCAGACCGTAACTATCCATGTACTGCGCCATCGTGTCGGCCGCCGCCTCCTCGCTGCGGCTTACCGACGGTGTGGCTATGAGAGCCCTCAGCAGAGCGAGGGCATCGGCGGTTAATTTATGTGTATCCATAACGGTGGCAAAATTAAGAAAAAACAGCAATTTATTTCGTTCTTTTATCAGAAATCTTTATCTTTGCATAAATATATATAATCGTCATGCGTATGCAAACCAATAGTCATCTTTCGGTGCTAATCCATGATCTTGCCAAGAAGTACGGCGGGCGCGCGGCCCTCACCTTCCAGAATTTTGGTGACAACAAGTGGAAGACCATCTCTTGGAACCAGTTCTCCCTGAGAGTTAAGCAGGTGAGTAATGCTCTCCTTAATCTGGGCGTGAAGCCTCAGGAAAATATAGCCGTATTCTCGCAGAACTGCGTGCAGTATCTCTACACCGACTTCGGTGCCTATGGCGTGCGTGCCGTGAGCATCCCCTTCTATGCCACTAACAGCGAGCAGCAGATACTTTATGTCCTGAACGACGCTCAGGTGCGTTTCCTCTTTGTGGGCGAACAGGAGCAGTACGACAAGGCTCTCCGCGTCTTCCACCTCTGTCCCACGCTCGAGCGCATCATCGTTTTCGACAGCAGTGTCAACATTGACACCCACGATAACAATGCCCTGTACTTCCACGACTTCATCCAGTTGGGCGAGGGCCTTCCCCGCCAGAGCGAACTGGAGCAGCTGTGGCGTGCGGCTTCTTACGACGACATCTGCAACATTCTCTACACCAGTGGCACTACCGGCGAGAGCAAGGGCGTGGTGCTTACCTACGGCCAGTACCATGCCGCCCTCGAGGCCAATGACAGCTGTGTCTGCGTGGGCGAGAACGACCGGGTTATCGACTTCCTCCCCTTCACCCATATCTTCGAGCGTGGTTGGGCTTACCTCGGCCTCAGCGAGGGAGCAGAGCTTATCGTGAATACTTACCCTCAGCGCATACAGCAAGCTATGCGCGAGACTCACCCCACATGTATGTCGTCGGTTCCCCGCTTCTGGGAGAAAGTCTATATAGCCGTCAAGGACCGTATGGACCGTGCCGGGGCCGTCCAGCGCCGTCTCTTCGAGCGTGCCCTTGCCGTCGGCCGCCGCTATAACGTCGAGTATCTCGCCCGTGGCAAGCGTCCCCCCGTGGGGTTGGCGCTCGAGTACCGCCTGTACGACCGTCTGGTACTCAGTTTGGTACGCCGGCAGATAGGGTTGGAACATCCCAATATCTTCCCGACGGCCGGCGCTGCCGTGTCGCCCGAGGTTGAGGAGTTTGTACACTCCATTGGCATCTGCATGATAGTGGGCTACGGGCTCACGGAGAGTCTGGCCACCGTATCGTGCGACCGCAAGGGACAGCCCTACACCATTGGCTCGGTGGGAAGACCCATTGACAGCATACAGATTAAGATAGGCAACAACGATGAGGTGCTCCTTAAGGGCCCCACTATCACCCGCGGTTACTACAAGCGCGACAACGCCAACGCTGAGGCCTTCGATGCCGACGGCTTCTTCCATACCGGCGACGCAGGCTATCTGAAGGATGGCGAATTGTTCCTGAAAGAACGTATAAAAGACCTCTTTAAAACCTCCAACGGTAAGTATATAGCCCCGCAGATGGTCGAGTCGACACTGCTGGTAGACAAGTTTGTCGACCAGGTGGCCATTATCGCCGACCAGCGTAAGTTTGTGTCGGCCCTCATTGTTCCTGACTTCAGGCTGCTCGAAGAATACGCCCGTGATAACCACATCCCCTTTGCCTCGCGCGAAGAGCTGTGTGCCAATGACCGCATCCACCAGATGATGGAAGAGCGGATACAGACCTTGCAGCAGGCTCTGGCCCACTACGAGAAGGTCAAGAGATTTACCCTGCTGCCCAAGCCGTTTACCATGGACAGCGGCGAACTTACCAATACCCTTAAACTGAAACGGACGGTCGTCTACAAGAATTATAAAGAGACGATCGACAAGATGTACGAAGACTAAAATGATAACAAGTGACCAGTTGAAAGATGTTATGGAGCGCACCGACGCGCTGGCCCATTATCTTAACATCGACCAAAAGAAAGTAGAATTTGAGGAAGAACAGCTCCGGACACAGGCGCCAGACTTCTGGGACGACCCGAAGCGTGCCCAGGAGCAGATGAAGAAAGTAAAGGGCATAGAGCGATGGCTCCGCGACTATAAGGAGGCACGGCAGTATGCCGACGAACTACAACTGGCTTTCGAATTCTACCACGATGATATGGTAACCGAGGCCGAGGTGGACGCCGACTATGCCAAGGCCATCAAGGCCATCGAGGACTTGGAGCTCAAGAATATGCTCCGTCAGAAGGAAGACCCCATGGACTGCGTCATGAAGATTAACTCAGGTGCCGGAGGTACCGAGAGCCAGGACTGGGCATCTATGCTCATGCGTATGTACATGCGCTGGGCCGAGGCCCACGGCTACAAGGTGCGTGTGGCTGACCTCCAGGAGGGCGATGAGGCCGGTATCAAGAGCGTAACGATGGAGATAGAGGGCGGCGAGTATGCTTACGGCTACCTGAAGAGCGAGAACGGAGTACACCGGTTGGTCCGCGTGTCGCCATTCAATGCTCAGGGCAAGCGCATGACCAGCTTTGCCAGCGTGTTCGTCTCTCCCCTGGTCGACGACACCATCGAGGTGGTGGTAGAGCCTGCACGCCTGTCGTGGGATACGTTCCGCTCCAGCGGTGCCGGTGGTCAGAACGTTAATAAAGTGGAGTCGGGTGTGCGCCTGCGTTATCAGTACGAGGACCCCGATACCGGCGAGAAGGAAGAGATACTCATTGAGAACACTGAGACACGCGACCAGCCCAAGAACCGTGAGAACGCGCTCCGCCTCCTCAAGTCGCAGCTCTACGATCGCGCCATGAAGAAGCGCCTGGAGGCCAAGGCCAAGATTGAAGCAGGCAAGAAGAAGATAGAGTGGGGTAGCCAGATACGCAGTTACGTCTTTGACGACCGCCGTGTCAAGGATCACCGCACTAACTACCAGACCGGCGACGTTGACGGCGTGATGGACGGTAAGATTGACGGCTTCATCAAGGCTTACTTAATGGAATTTCCCGTTACTGATGAGGAATAGCGATACCGCAGATAACTTTAACCTAATAAATAAGACAACTATGAGCGAAAAAAGTAAAATCCGCCGTGCCAAGGCTGCTGCCAGGCAGGAGAAAGAAGGTAAGAATGTCATCAAGTGGCTTGTGGTATGTATGGTCATACTGGCCATAGCATTTATGGCTTACTATATGGCGGTGATGGCATGAGTGGACAGGAGATAGAACGCAAGTTCCTGGTCCGGAAAGGCAACGCGTACCAGCGCGCTGCCTTTTCTTGTAGCCGCATCCAGCAGGGCTACATTCCTGCTGATGGTGCTACGGTGCGCGTGCGTGTCCGCGACGACCGGGCGTACCTCACCATCAAGAGCCGCTCTCAGGACGGGGGGCTGAGCCGCTACGAGTTTGAGAAAGAGATTACCCTCGACGAGGCTCACCATCTGCTGCGCCTGTGCAAGGGTGGTGTCATAGACAAGAGCCGTTACCTGGTGAAGAGTCCCGATGGCCACCACGTCTTTGAGGTCGACGAGTTCTATGGTGACAACGCCGGCTTAGTTATGGCCGAAGTGGAGCTGGCTGCTGTTGACGAGCCCTTTGACAAACCCGACTTCGTGGCGCTCGAAGTTACTGGCGACCGCCGCTTCTACAACTCTAACCTGCTGCGTTGCCCCTTCTGTACCTGGCGAGACACGCTGCCAGAAGAATACCGATGACCGCGCCGATGGCCACACCTATCGAGTCGGCCGCCCAGTCCATCCATTCACCGCTGCGACGGCCTCCGGTACAGTAGGCTTGTACTATCTCTATCAGACCGCCCATCAGAACCGGCACCACGATGGCCCCTACTATCGCCCGGGGCCATGCCAGCTTGTGGTAGCACCTCAGCTGTTCGGCCCAGATAACCGCACACAGGCCCCCGTACATCACCAGGTGCGTCCACTTGTCTATCAGCCTCACATGGCTTAGCGGGGTCTCCGGAATGGGCATCAGACAGAGCACCCAGATAACGATGACACATACCGTGGTTAATGGGTAGCGTTTAACCATAATCCATAAATTTTTCATATTTGCTGTCATTTTTCTAACAAAAGTAAATAAAAAATTATACTTTTGCATTAAAATTTGTAGTTTTTGTCCTAAAAAGTTTCGCAGCGGCAGCGCCTGTTCGCTTGGTTATGCTCCGCGTGGGGCTTGACGACCGAGGGTCGTGGCGCGATGACTGCCGAAAGCATAGAGATGATGATGACAGAGAAAAGAGGTAACTTTGGAAGCGAGTTGGGTATGATTTTGGCCACCGCCGGCGGTGCCGTGGGCTTAGGCAACGTGTGGCGCTTCCCCTATATGGTCGGCGAGAATGGCGGCGCCGCCTTTATCTTAGTGTATTTGGCCTGTGTACTTATATTGGGTATACCCTGTATGCTGTCCGAACTTATTATAGGTAGGCATGGGGCTGCCAACACCTATCGCGCTTATTCCGAGGTGTCGCACGGCAGCGCCTGGAAGTACGTGGGCCTGCTGGGCGTGTTTACAGCGTTCCTTATCATGGGCTATTACGCCGTGGTGTCGGGCTGGTGCCTCCAGTACGTGTACGCCTCGCTCTTCGGCCAGCTCAGTGGCTCTCCCCAGCATGTCAGCGATTACTTCTCAGACTTTTCGGGCGACCCGCTGCGACCCGTGTTGTGGACAGTGGTCATCATATTCATAACTTACTTTGTGATAATCCATGGCATCCGGGGCGGAATAGAGAAGGTTTCTAAGCTGCTCATGCCCACCCTGTTCATACTGCTACTCATTATAGTGGTGGCGTCGTGCTTGCTGCCCGGGGCAGACAAGGGCGTAGAGTTCCTGTTCATGCCAGACTTTGCCAAGTTGGACAGCAACGCCTTCTTAGGGGCTCTGGGCCAGTCATTCTACTCCCTGAGCATCGCCATGGGCTGCATCTGCACCTATGCATCGTACTATAAGCGGCAGACTAACCTCCTGAAGTCGGCCGTGCAGGTCTCGGTGGTCGACACCTTTGTGGCCATCCTGGCCGGACTGATGATTTTTCCCGCCGCGTTCTCCGTGGGTGTCAACCCGGGTAGCGGCCCTTCCTTAGTGTTCATCACCCTGCCCAACGTGTTCAACCAGGCTTTTGCCGGGCTGCCCATCCTGGGTGGCGTGGTGTCCGTACTGTTCTACGCGCTGCTCTCCCTGGCCGCCGTGACCTCCCTGATGTCGCTCCATGAGGTAAGCACGGCTTTCTTTTACGAAGAGTGCCACGTATCGCGCCGCACGGGCGCCCTGGTAGTTACCCTGGGCAGCTTGGTGATAGGCATTTTCTGCTCCCTGTCGCTTGGCGCGGCCGACTGGATGGTCTTTGGCGGCCGGTCGCTGTTCGACTGGTTCGACTTCATTACCGGCCAGATATTCCTGCCCATCGGCGGATTTCTAACCTGCATCTTTATAGGATGGGTAGTGCCTCGCCAGCTGGTGTACGATGAGTTTACCAACTGGGGAACCGTGTCGCGCGGTTTCTTCACCATCTACCTGGTGGCCGTGAGGTTTGTTTGCCCCCTGGCCATCCTGGCTGTGTTCCTCCATCAACTCCATATAATCTAAGTAATCACGATGACGACAACCAACAGCGAAAGAGGGCATTTCGCGACCAAGATAGGTGTTATCCTGGCCACGGCCGGCTCGGCCATAGGGCTGGGCAACGTGTGGCGGTTCCCCTATATGGCCGGGCAAGACGGCGGCGCTGCCTTTATCCTTATATATATAATATGTATAATGGTGCTGGGCATACCCGGCATGATTGGCGAGTTTGTCATAGGCCGCCACTCGGCCGCCAATGCGGCCCGGGCTTACCGCAACCTGTCTCATGGAGGCCCCTGGCGTTTCGTGGGACTGATGGGAGTCGTCACCTCGATGATTATACTGGGCTTTTACGCCGTAGTGGCCGGTTGGTGCCTGCAGTACCTGGTGGCCTCGGTGGCCGGACAGCTCCAGGGCGACGCCGCCTATGTGAGCAGCTATTTCCAGACCTTCTCGGCTCATCCCGTCTATCCCGTAGTGTGGACGGTGGTATTCATCCTGCTTACCCACATGGTGGTGGTGCGCGGCGTGAGGGGCGGCATCGAGAAGACGTCCAACTTCCTGATGCCCGCGCTCTTCGTGTTGCTCATAGTGATAGTCATCGCCTCATGCAGCCTGCCCGGGGCGATGCGGGGAATAGACTTCTTGTTCTGCCCAGACTTCAGCAAACTCACCCGAAGCGTCATGCTCGACGCATTGGGCCAGTCCTTCTTCTCCCTGTCGCTCGGCACGGCCTGCCTGTGTACCTATGCGTCGTACTTCAGCCGTCAGACCAACCTGGGAGCTGCTGCCTTTAAGATAGCGGGCATCGACACACTGGTATCTATCCTGGCCGGACTGATGATATTTCCCGCGGCCTTCTCCGTGGGTGTCAATCCAGACAGTGGGCCGTCGCTTATCTTCATCACGCTGCCCAATGTGTTCCAGCAAGCCTTCTCGGCCCTGCCCGGAGTGGGCTATGTGGTGGGCATATTGTTCTACGCGCTGCTGTCGCTGGCAGCCCTTACCTCTACCATATCCATGCACGAGATAGGCACGGCCTACTTCTACGAGGAGCTGCACATAAGCCGTAAGCAGGGCGCCTGGATAGAGACCGCGGCCTGCATCGTCATCGGTATCCTGTGCTCGCTGTCCATGGGAGCCGTAGACGGACTTACCGTGGCGGGCTTGCCGCTCTTAGATGCCTGCGACTACTTTACCTCTAACATCCTCATGCCGCTGGGTGCCCTCTCTACCTCGATATTCTTAGGCTGGTGCGTGCCCCGGAGCGTGCTGCGCGATGAGCTGACCAACTGGGGAACGCTCCGGGCCACCTTCTTCCGCGTATGGCTCTTCGGCATACGCTTTGTGAGCCCCGTGTGCATCCTGCTGGTATTCCTTCACCAGATGGGCATCGTGTAGCCCATAGACCATAGTTCCCACCACTGAACCGACAACCATGTCCCGACGATCCATATACCTGAACCGTAGTGACCGGATGGCCCTGGCCCTCCTGGTACTGGTGGCCCTGACGGCGCTGATACTGCTGTGGGGTGCAGGGGGTGGCATGGGCCATACCCCGGCGGTGGCGGCCGACAGCGTGGGCGCTACTAATGGGCCTGCGGCCGTGGCCCCACGTGGGGAGGGTGCCTATGCCACGGGAGAGCGTAGGGTGAGGCTCACCGAGTTTGACCCCAACACGGCCGACAGCACCCTGCTGCTACAGATAGGACTGCAGCCCTGGCAGGTACGCTGCATATACCGCTACCGGGCTCATGGCGGGGTGTACCGCCGCCCGTCAGACTTTGCCCGCCTGTATGGGC
This sequence comes from Prevotella sp., assembly GCA_022769285.1. Lineage (GTDB taxonomy): Bacteria > Bacteroidota > Bacteroidia > Bacteroidales > Bacteroidaceae > Prevotella. The sequence continues at coordinate 6,107 of JALEKD010000021.1, read as the reverse complement.
TCACCGCTGGCCAGTACCGCGCGCTCGAACCTTACATCCGTATTGCGCCCGACTACCGTCCCGCGGCCGAAGTCTACGCCCGTCCGGAGGCCGTGGAGCCGTTGGCCCGCGACACGCTGCGCTATCCCGTCAAGCTGAAGCCTACCGAGCGGGTGGCGCTGAACACGGCCGATACCACGCTGCTCAAGCGCGTGCCCGGCATAGGCAGCTACTACGCCCGCCGTATCGTGAACTACCGCCGCCAACTGGGCGGTTACGTCAGCGTGAGCCAATTGGGCGAGATTGAGGGCATGCCCGCCGAGGCTATGGCTTACTTTACCGTCGATGCCAGCCACATCCAGCGCCTCCGCATCAACGAACTGACACTGGCCCAGCTGCGCCGCCATCCCTATATAGACTACCTGCAGGCCCGTGACATCTGCGACTACCGCCGGCTCAAGGGCCCCATCAGCAGTCTGGCTCAGCTACGTCTGCTCCATGTCTTCCCCGAGGCTGCCCTTGACCGTCTGCGCCCCTATATAGAGTTCTGACCGCCATAGTGATATCCATAAACAGGTCGGCGGCTGCCCAGGAAACCCTGAGCGGCCGCCGACCTGTTAGTATAGAGCTTACTCTACGGTGACACTCTTGGCCAGGTTACGCGGCATGTCCACGTTCAGCCCCTTGTCTACCGCCACGTAGTACGCCAGCACCTGCAGGGGCACTACGCTGAGCAGCGCCACCGTCTCGTTGAGCGTGCGCGGTATCTCGATGACGTTGTCGGCTATGGCGCTCACCAGCTCGTCGCCCTCGGTGACGATGGCTAAGATGCGCCCGTTGCGCGATTTGACCTCCTGCATGTTGCTGATAATCTTCTGGTACAGCTTGTGGTGCGTGGCCAGGAACACGATAGGCATGTCGTGGTCAACCAGGGCGATGGGACCGTGCTTCATCTCGGCGGCCGGGTAGCCCTCGGCGTGTATGTAGCTTATCTCCTTGAGCTTGAGAGCACCCTCGAGCGCCACGGGATAGTTGATCCCGCGCCCTAAGTACAGAAAATTGCGCGCATAGGTAAATGTCTTGGCCAGGTCGGCTATCTTGGGCGTCTGCTCCAGCACCTTCTTCATCTTGTCGGGTATGCTGGCCAGTTCCGCGATGATGCCCTGGTACTCCGTGTCGGCCAGGGTGCCCAATTCGTGGCCCAGCGCCAGCGCCAGCAGCGTGAGCACCGTTACCTGTCCGGTAAATGCCTTGGTACTGGCCACTCCTATCTCCGGGCCCACGTGTATGTAGATGCCTGTGTCGGTCTCGCGGGCTATCGAGGAACCCACACCATTGACAATGCCGAAGATGAGCGCGCCGTGAGCCTTGGCCAGCTTCACGGCAGCCAGCGTGTCGGCCGTCTCGCCGCTCTGGCTGATGGCTATGACCACGTCGCCCGGCTCAATGACCGGGTTGCCGTAGCGGAACTCGCTCGCGTAGGCCACCTCGACCCTCTTGCGACACATGCGCTCTATGAGCTGCTTGCCGATGAGGCCTGCGTGCCAGCTGGTGCCGCACGCTACGATGATGATATGCTGTGCCTGCAACAGCTGTTCCTTATATTCGGTCAGCGCCGAGAGGACTATGTGGTTGTGCTCGGGGTGCTGGCGGTCGGCGAAGAGGCGGCCGCTCATGCAGTCGCGCAGGCAGGCGGGCTGGTCATAAATCTCCTTGAGCATGAAGTGGTCGAACCCACCCTTGCTGAGCTTGGATATGTCCAGGTCTACCGTCTTGATGTCGTAGCTGCACGTCTTGTGGTTTAGGTTGATGATGGTTAGCTCGTGGCCGGGCCTTATGTCGGCTATCTGGCCGTCGTCCAGGTACACCACCTTGTCCGTATAGGCCACAATGGGCGTGGCGTCGCTCGCTATGTAGTAGTCGGCCTTGTCCGGGCCCACTCCCACCACCAGGGGACTCGACTGCCGGGCAGCCACGATGTGCGTGGGGTTGCTCTTCTCTATCACGGCGATGGCGTAAGCGCCCACGGCGTCGTTGAGAGCCTGACATACGGCCGAGACGAGGTCCTTCCCGTTCTGCTGGTAGTAATAGTCTGTCAGCTGGACCAGCACCTCGGTGTCGGTAGAACTCTTGAACGTGTAGCCCTTGGCTTCCAGCTGCTCCTTGAGTACCTGGAAGTTCTCTATGATACCGTTGTGGACCAGCGCCAGCTCTCCGCTCATGCTTACATGCGGGTGCGCGTTGATGGCCGACGGCTCGCCGTGGGTGGCCCACCGAGTGTGGGCTATGCCGATATGGCCGCTGCAGTCCTTGTCGCTGGCGGCAGCGTCCAGGTTAGTTACTTTGCCTTTGGTCTTGTAGACATTCAGCTTGTCGTTGTCGTTTATCAGAGCCACGCCGGCGCTGTCGTATCCGCGATACTCGAGCTTCTTCAGGGCGTTGATGAGGATAGGATAAGCCTCCCCGGTTCCGATGTAACCTACTATTCCACACATAATGTTTGGTGTTATTAATATAGTTGATGTTGTGTTCCCTTTTCTGTCAGCCATGGCTTACGGTCGGCTGTGGTACACGCTGGCTGCTGCCGCGGTGTGCCGTAGGGGCGGGGCCGTGGTGCCTGAGGGGGTGCTGATGGACTGTATGCCATGTCTGATAGTAAAAAGTAGTTCATTGTTAGTCGAAGTGAAATTTACGATATGCTTTGTTTTTGCTAATATGGTAGCAAAGATAGTGATAATCTGTGTGAAAATCTATCTTTTTTGATAGTTATTTTTGCAGAGGTGCGAACTTTTTGCTCCGTGACTCCCTCGACTCCGTCCGTTGCTGGTTGTCGCGATGGGCCTGGCGGCTATGGCGATTATCCAGGCCGCTCCTGCATTTCCATTAATGCTTATGGGTAACTCCATGTGAGCTGCGCGCTGAAAGCGAGTCTCCAAAACCCAAGGAGAGATGGAGGAACAATGTCCATAATGCCGTGGACACTCCCATACGGGCAGCGCGCGCTGATAGAGAAAAAGGCCCTGGCACATCTGGAGTACTCGTCACTTTCCCCAAAACGGCCCTTTGCATCCCCATGATCATCACGAAAAATGAAAAGACTGGTCTTTACGTTGCTGAAGACGGCTCCCAGCTCGCTAATGACGGCTTCTGGAAACATAACGGCCGGTCTCTGCTATTTATACTACTGCCATTGGCATACAGGGGGCCAGCGCCAGCATGCAAGGAGTGCTTTTTACACTTTGCCCTGTTTGCCTTTTTACTTTTCAAAATCACCTGTTTGCTTTTATCCCTTTTTGTTTTTCGCCCAAAGGCGACTTGGGGCCGCTCCTCAGTGCTTGCGGGCTTTCAAAATGATACTTTTGGCTCGCTGTTGGTAAAAAATATGAATATTTCGGCCCGTTTTAGCGAGTTTCTGGTTACCTGTGCAGCCGTAAATGGTAAGGGTGTAGCCCTCTCCATGACCCTTATATTTTTTTAAGTAACATTTTTGGAGATAAACATTATTAAGTAGTATGAGAAAAGTTTACTCAATGCTGGCGCTGTTGATGACAACAGCGCTATCGGCCCTTGCGGGACCACAGGTACCCCTTATCAAGGAAGCCTCTATGTACACGGGCAATTCATTTGTAGCCAACTGGGGGGGTGACAATTCTAACAAGTATCTGCTCAGCGTATATACGGTGGGCGAGGGTGTAACCCAGGTTACAGAGGACTTCAGCAAGGTTAATCAGAAAGACGGCAAGCTGGATGCGGCCAACCCGGGCATACCCGCGGGATGGACGGTAGACGTGGCCGCTAAGGGTACCACCGATGTGGTGTACGATGGCAGCAAAAACCGTATCTTGCTTGATGGCGATGCAGACCATGTCACTACACCGATAATGGTTGGCGGCAATATGACCAGCTGTGTGTTCAAGGCCAACATCGTACATGCCGAGGGAATAACCAAGGACAACTCGAGTGTGTTCGCGGTGAAAGTATATGACAAGGAGGGCGACCTCCTGACGAGCGGCCGTATCGAGGCCCTTTACTTTGCCAGCCGGCAGGACTTCAACGTCACCGAGGCGTTTGGCTATATTCCTGCCAATGTGGGTCGCATAGAGTTTGCGATAGAGAAGACCGATGGCCACAGCGTGGGCGACATCGCCATCAGCTCCATCAGCTATGAGTTCAAGGCTTCTAAGTTCGTAATGACAGACAGGGAGGTGACCGAGACCCACTATACGGTAACCGGGCTGGACCCCGAGGCCGTATATTATTACTATGTAAAGGCACAGGAGGGTACTGAGGTGTCGGCCATGTCGGGCATCATGCTCGTAGACGAGTTTCTGCCCACCACAGCCCTTCCCGCCAGCAATGTTACGGCCAACTCGTTTACAGCTAACTGGGAGTATCTGCCCAAGTCGGCCGGCTACATCGTACAGGGCTACCGCTATGATGTGGCCAAAACCTCGGGCGTACGCGAGGTGCTGAAGGAGAACTTCTCCAAGTCTACCAAGGGTACTGTGGCACTGCCCATAACCTATGTGTCCAATGTCGACGATCTTACCGACTGCCCGGGATGGTCTGGCCGCAATCTTATCGCTGCTGCGGGTATGCTGGGTGCCAACAGCGGCCGTTTCCCCATGAATATGTCTTATGTATACTCGCCCGAGATGAACCTCTCGGCCAGCAAGGGTGTCTATACCGTTCATGTTAAGGCTCACGGCACAGCTGGCGATCAGCTGAGCGTGTACCATGTGGGATATATGGTAAACGGGCAGCTGGTAATGCACAAGCTGACGTTCGGCGCCAATGGCGACGCAGAGGACACCTGGGAGATGACGGACGGCGATGGGCAGACCGTGCTCTCGTTTGAGGAGAGCAAGATGAAGCCTTTCTTGCTCGATGTGGTCGAGGTGACTCAGAAGGTGAACGCGGGCGACATAACTACCGTGGTTCTGCCTGAAGTGCGTGTCAATGACGGCAAGACCACATCATATACGTTTGCCGATATGGTTCCCGACAGCCGTTATAGCTACACGGTGACAGGCTGGCGTACCGATGACTACAAGAACGAGCTCAAGTCGGTCACTTCCGACTATGTCTATGTCACCCTGAGCTCTACCGATGGCATCAGCAACGGCACCGTATCGGGGGGCAAGCCTCAGGTCTTCGTCAGTGGTAACACCGCTACGGTAGTCCTTGCCCAGGCGGCTCCCATCTACCTGATAGGCATTGATGGCGGTACCAAGCAGATGTTGGCTGGTCATGCCGGTGCCAACACTCTGACCGTAGAGCCGGGCCAGGTGTACATCGTTAAGGCTGGCGGCTATGCTTTCAAATTTGTAGCTAAGTAATCAGCCACCCATAGCTATTCACCGAGGCGGAACTGACCCCAAGGGGCCATCAGTTCCGCCTCGCTTGCTTTCCCCGTGGCTCTTTATATGTATAGGGGCTCTCTATATACAAATAGGTGTAACCGTCTTATATGGCAAATGTAGTTTCCACATATAATAAGAGCAATCTTTGTACCGGGGGTGCCCTTTATGGAAAAATCGTCATAATCCCATTTCTCCCCGCGACCATTCCTGCATTTCCCGCGACCATATCCTCATTTTCTTCGGTCTTCCCCGCTCTTATGCCGATGGCCATTTTTCCCCTGTTTGCCCCCCTAAAACCGTAAAAATGGCTTATTTTGTAAATAAACACGAAAAATGTGCATTTTCTGATAACTTTTCCCTCGATTTATTTGGTTAGTGTCCGGAAAAGCTATACCTTTGCATCCGCTTTCGAGAACGAAACACTTCTCAAGCGCATAGGAAAGAGTTCTTTGACAGATTTAAGATATAACAGAAGAGTAGTAGTACAAGAAGCTGGTGGCCTTCTCGGAGGCCATTAGGGTAAAAGAAGAGAGCCGTCATCCTCCCTGCTTGGGCAGGGGAGATAAACAGGTACTTTGAACTTGAACGAAATCATGGATATAGCGTCCTGGACAGAGACAACGACCATATAAGATATATGGAAAAGGATATTTTACAATGGAGAGTTTGATCCTGGCTCAGGATGAACGCTAGCTACAGGCTTAACACATGCAAGTCGTGGGGCAGCATGGCTGAAGCTTGCTTCAGCTGATGGCGACCGGCGCA
>JALEKD010000010.1 GCA_022769285.1 Prevotella sp. | reverse complement strand
GGTACGTTACCTCAGCGTTCAGAAGGCTTATCCTAACGAGGCCGAGGAGCTCTTCACCCAGGCCGAGCGTATGGCCAAGCTGCGTTACCGTAGCTATGTACGCAAGACTCAGGAAGACTGGAGCGAGATAATCTAATCGCTACGACGCTACACCTTATTAATATATAAGGGCCTATTATAGAGAGAGGGTTGCTTACGGGCAAGCCTCTCTTTTTCTATGCTTATGGCTCATGTTACAGTGCTGCAAATATTTTGACGGATAGTCCTAAAATAAACCGCCATTTGCTTGCTCGTGTCGCTTATAACCACTATCTTTGCAGCATAGTATTAATATCTTAAAAAAATGTCATTATGAGAAAACTTTTACGCTTATCATTATTGTTGCTAACCATCTTAACATGCGGTTTTGCCAAGGCTGCTGATGTATCGGATGTGTTTACTGCGGCGTCACTGGGCATTAAGGGAACCAGTTACGCAGACCTGAAGGACTTTAAGCTGACGAGTACGGCCAAGTACAGCCTTAATGCTGCTACCAACGATGGAACCTGTGTCCAGCTTAGGAGTAAGAACAATTCGGGCATCGTTACAACGGCTACGGGCGGAACGGTTAAATCGATAACCATAAAATGGAATTCGGAAACATCGGCAGGCCGTAAAGTGGACATTTATGGAAAAACAGAAGCCTACACTGCTCCTGCTGACCTGAATGACTCAAAGCTGCAGGGAACCAAGTTGGGTACCATAGAATGTGGAAAGACTACCGAGTTGGTTGTCGAGGGCAGCTACACATTCATTGGCCTGCGTTCTACTTCAGGCGCACTCTATGCCGATGAGATAACCGTTACCTGGGCCACTTCTGGCGAAGGTACGCTTGCAGCCCCCACTATCTCCGGTACCACTCCCTTTGAGGGCAGTACGGAGGTAAGTCTGAAGGCCGATGACGGTGCCAAAATATATTATACCACCGACGGCACACCACCTACCGCTGCTTCGACCCTCTATACCGCCCCGTTCACACTGAATGAGAGTGCTAAAGTTTCGGCCATTGCCGTTAAGGACGGAAAGACCAGCACGGTGGCTACCAAGGCTTTTGAGAAAGTGGTCTTCACCACACTGAGTTTTGACGAGGCATGCGCACTGCCTACCACAGCTGCCAAGCAGTACATCAAACTCGAACTGGAAAACGCCAAGGTGGTCTATGTAGACGGAACAACCGTATTCCTGCGTCAGGACGGACAGAGCATGATGCTCTACAACGTTAACCAGAAGGCGCTGACACTCAATGCTACTGTATCGGGAACCATAAAGCTCGACTTTAAGCCCTATAACGACCTGCCCGAGATGGTGGCCAATACCTTTACCAGTTCTGACGACCTGACCATCACCACAAGTACCTCTGCTGAGCTGGATGCTGTAGAAACCACAGTGGCCGACCTGCTGGCCAAGAAGCATCTGTGCGACCTGGTAGTACTCAAGGGGGCTACCATTACCTCCCAGACTTCGGGTACCAGTACCAACTACTACATAGTCAGTGGCGAGAGCAAGATACAGCTGTGGGGCAACCAGAGCCTAAGCAAGGCCGGTGTAGGCAAGGCCCTCGACATCTATGCCGTATGCAACGCCATACACAACGGTGCCGCACAGATTAAGCCTGTCAAGGTGGGCGACATCACCCTGGGTATAGGCAATACGCTCGTAACCGACCACACTGTGGCCAAGGGTGTATATACCATCGATGGAGCCAAGATGGGCAACGGGCAGGCTCTGCCTAACGGCCTGTATATCGTCAATGGCAAGAAAGTGATAGTAAACAACAAATAACCCAAAATCGGTAATATACCGACTCGCACCTTACAGGGCCGTCTCAACGATGATTGGGGCGGCCCTGACTATTGTGGCGATAGCGTGTGCCGATAGCAGCTATCGCACGGCGTGCTATTACGATATTCGATAATTATCATAAGGTACCTATACATAACCGGCAAAAAGAGACTAACTTTGCACATGGTTTATTAGAGGGTTATGGCACAGGCAGCTATCATACCCCGACATGGCCTGTTGTGTACGACATACAAATAGTTTTTCAGTATAATGGAATTAATTCACAATCTTTTTATGGGATTTCCCACCCTGTGGGGTGGCGGAGTGGCTCACTCGGTTATGATCCTGTCTCTGGTCATTTCATTAGGACTGCTTTTGGGCAAAATCAAGGTGGCCAACATCTCATTAGGACTCACCTGGGTGCTGTTTGTGGGCATCCTGTTCGGCTACTTCTGCTTTAATCTCGACGACCATCTGCTCCACTTTCTCAAGGAGTTCGGTCTTATCCTGTTCGTTTACTCCATCGGTTTGCAGGTAGGCCCCAGCTTCTTCTCCTCATTCGGCAAGGGAGGCCTTCAGCTCAATCTGCTGGCCATCGTAACCATTGTACTGAGCATCGGCGTAACCCTGGTGCTGTTCTATACCACCGGAACGCCTATAACCACCATGGCCGGCATCCTGTCGGGAGCTGTAACCAACACGCCCGGACTGGGAGCGGCCCAGCAGGCCAACAGCGACCTTAACGGTATAGACGCACCCGAGATAGCAGCCAGTTATGCGGCAGCCTACCCCATCGGTGTGGTGGGTGCCATACTCTGCTTCCTGTTGCTCCGCTATATACTGCGCATCCATACGGCCCGCGAGGAAGAGGCGGCCAAACGTGGTCTGGGCGCTACCGAGGAACTTACCGTGCGCCCCTTCTCCGTGCGGGTCAAGAACACCCAGATAGTAGGCAAGTGTGTACGCGAGATAGGCGAGATATCGCAGCGCGACTTTGTCATATCGCGTATGCTCAAGGCCGACGGCGACCGCCCTACCGATGTCATTAACGGGGCTACGGTGCTCGGACTCGACGACGAGCTGCTCATCACGGCTGCTCCCCACGACATTGAGGCCATCATAGCCTGTCTGGGCGAACCGGTCACGGTAGACTGGGAGAAGTGCGACAAGGGACATATATCGCGCCGCATACTCATTACACGTCCGGAGATTAACGGCAAGACGATAGCACAGCTCAGCATACGCTCACAGTTCGGGGCCAACATTACCCATGTGTACCGCTCGGGCGTAGAGCTGGTGGCTGCCCCCCACTTGCAACTGCAGATGGGCGACAAGGTTACCGTGGTGGGTACCGAACTGTCCATAAGCCATACGGAGAAACGGTTGGGCAACTCGCTGAAGCGGCTCAACATACCTAACCTGATACCTATCTTCCTGGGCATAGCCTTCGGATGCCTGCTGGCCAACATACCGTTCTACCTGCCGGGCATACCACAGCCGCTCAAGCTCGGACTTACCGGCGGACCGCTCATCGTGGCCATACTGATAGGCTGTCTGGGGCCCAAGTTCAGACTGATAACGTATAACACCATTTCATCGAACCTGATGATACGCGAGATAGGTCTGTGTATATTCCTGGCCTGTGTGGGCCTGGGTACGGGCAAGGATTTTGTAACCACCGTATTTACCGCCAACGGTCTTTCGTGGGTGGGCTACGGCGCGCTTATCACCATCGTGCCCCTGCTTATCGGCGGACTCATAGGTCGCTATGTATTCCACCTCAACTACTACACCCTCATAGGTGTGCTGGCCGGAGCCAATACCAACCCGCCCGCACTGCGGTATGCCAACGATCTTACCACGAGCGACTCGCCGGCAGTGGCCTATGCTACGGTATATCCGTTTGCCATGTTCCTGCGTATCATCACTATTCAGATATTAATATTGACACTGGGATAAACCATGATTAAGATGATTGTTGTAGACATAGCCTTGTTGGCTATATTTGCCTATGGTTCCTACCACTTTATCAAGTATAAGAAGAACGAGCAAAACGAGCAAAACGACCACAGACATGCCAAATAATACCACACTTGCCACCAATCCCTCAGTGAACGACGAGCGGATGGTACACCACAAACTGGACCTGCTATTGCGCACGGGTTGCATATTGGTAGAAAACGCTGCCGACACCAGCCGTATCATCCGTACGATGAAGCGTGTGGCGGCTTACCTCTGCCTGCCCATAGACAACCTGCACATCTATGTCAACTATAATATACTGATGATAAACCTCAGCGACATAGAGCATTCGTACACCAAGTTCCAGCGTGTAGATCGCCACAGGGTCAACCTGGACGCCATACGCGAGGTGAGCCATCTGTCATGGGAGGCCATCAGACGTAACTATACGCTGGAAGAGTACGAGAAGATGCTCGGCGAGATACACCACCGCAAGGGCAACTATACTCCCTGGCAGGTAGCCATGGGTGGCGGACTGGCCTGCGGTGGCTTCTGTATCCAGTTTGGCTGCGACTGGGTGGCTTTCTTCTATGCCTCTATCGCTGCCATCTTAGGTCTCCGCCTGCGTATGTATCTTAACGTCAAGGGCTCTAACGGCTATGTCAATATCGGGCTGGCCGCCTTTATATCTACGCTGATAGCGTGGCTGTTTGGCACCCTGTCTACACATACCGAAGTGGCGACGCTGCAGTCGTCTACCCCCTGGCATCCGCTGTTGGCCTGTGCCCTTTTTATCGTACCGGGAGTGCCGCTTATCAACTTTGTGAGCGACATGCTGTCGGGCTATACCCAGGTGGGGCTTACACGGGCCATGAATACCCTGCTCATGCTCTTCGCTATGGCTTTCGGTATAGCCTTTGCCATACAGATATGCGGGATAGACAACTTTGTACACGACCTGTCGATGACCCCTCATCACAGCTACAATGAGTATATGCTGGCTGCAGCCATCTCGGCTATCGGGTTCTCTATGATATTCAATGTACCCCGACACATGATGCTCTTCGTGGCCATGGGTGGCATCATAGCAGTGTGTACGCGCAACTTTGTAAACCTCGGGGCCAGCAGCGGCAACGTTGGGCTCGACATGGGCCTTATCGTAGGTTCGTTTGTAGGTTCGGCCGTCATCAGTATCATCTGCTGCTCTATGGTACGCAAGTTGCATACTCCGCACCAGTGTCTCAGTATTCCCAGTGTCATCCCTATGATACCCGGTGTGCTCATGTACCGTGCCCTCTTTGCCTTTATCAATATGCACGGTGTTATAGGCGAAGTGACGGTGGCCATGAACAACGCCATCCATGCCTCGCTTATCATTCTCTTCATAGCTATCGGTGTGGCCATACCCAACATCTTCTTCCGCCGGATGATTAACCCTAAGCGCGAGCAGAAACTCATGGATCTGTTGCTCAAGCGCAAGCAGCTCAACGCGGGTTTACGGGTGTAGCGGAGAACTTGCACAGAATAGCTACGCTATCACGATGAGGCCAAAGATACAGATGAAAACAGACCATGTGAAGTAATCGCCGAAAAGCAAGATAACGTAGGATGTAATATCATAACGTTATAGCTCCACAAATATTAGGACAGGGGGGCAATACCTACCCCGCCACACGGTTCAAGACTTGATGTTGAAGCGAGCAAACTTGAGGAGTAGTTGCTTGGTGCCAGTATTTTTGAACTCGACGGTAGCCTTGGTATTCTCGCCCGTTCCCTCGATACGTATCACCGTGCCGATGCCAAACCGCTGATGTTCTATCACCGTACCTACCTGCAACGCAGTAGCCGAGACAGCCCCTGCAGTAGAGGCAGCCACACTACGGCCACCATTGGATATGACATCCTTCAGCCGGGTCAACTTGCCACCATTAGCCACATACTGGCGCTTAAAGCCAGGGCTAAATGGATCGACAGTCTTCTCTGCCTGACACGGAGCGGTAATCTTGGGTTTCAGGTCGGCCCTAAACTGATCTGCCACCGGACGCGAGTTCTGCCACCGCCCATTCAGCTGCCTAAACTCGTCCTGGCCCACACGGGAGCCCTGGTAAGGACGCTCTGACTCGTAACCATCGCCCCACGCACTACGCTTACGCCCAGTGTCGGCCTCAGTCTCATCGCTCCCCTCGCCTATCACGTTGAGATACTTAGGATTGATGTCGCTGATAAAACGGCTGGGCGTGCCAAACTCCAGTTTGCCATAGCGCCAGCGGTTCTTAGCACTGGTCAGTATGCAGTGATGCTCAGCACGGGTAATGGCCACATAAAGTAGGCGGCGCTCCTCCTCTATCTCGCGCGGACTACTGGATGCCATCAGACTGGGAAATATCTTCTCCTCCAAGCCCACCACAAAGACCGTAGAAAACTCCAGACCCTTAGCGGCATGAACCGTCATCAGGTTTACCTTGTCGTCGTCACCATCATCGCTGTCCTGGTCAGACAACAGCGATACCTCCTGCAAGAAATCTGCCAGTCCTACATTCTCCTCGCGGCCCTCCTCACGGCGCCCGTCTACAAATTCGCTCAGACTGCTCATCAGTTCCTCTACATTCTCGCGTCGTGCCAGTGCCTCTACATCCGTTCCCTGGCACAAGTCGGCATAGATACCACTCTCCTTAATAACCGCCTGACCTAACTGGTCAGCATCCTGCTCGTCCAGACTGCCCCGGAAAGTTTCTATGAGCTGAGCAAACTGGGCCAACTTGCCCAAGGTACCGCGGTTAACCGCCAGCCCATGCTCTGTAGGGTGAGTTATAATCTGCCACAGGCTTACATGATGCTCAGCGGCACAGGCCGAAATCTTGTCGACCGTAATACTGCCTATACCACGGGCCGGGTAGTTGATGATACGCTTCAGCGCCTCCTCGTCGTCAGGGTTTACGATGACACGGTAGTAAGCTATAACATCCTTTATCTCCTTACGCTGATAGAAACTGAGACCACCGAAGATACGATAAGGCATGGCGTGAGCTCGCAGTTCGTCCTCAAAGGTACGGCTCTGCGCATTGGTACGGTACAGGATGGCAAAGTCACTGTAAGCACACCCGTCGCTCCGCTTGATGCTACGTATCATCTTGCGGACCACGGCAGCCTCTTCGCGGTCACTGTACACAGGCCGGTACACCACCTTGTCGCCCTTGGCGTTCTTGCTGTACACATTCTTATCTATCTGGTGCTGATTGTGCTTCATCAGACTGTTAGCCGCCTGGACTATCTCGGGTGTAGAACGATAGTTGCGCTCCAGCTTGAAGATACGCACGCCGCCAAAGAACTGCTGAAAATTGAGGATATTGTCTATCTGGGCCCCACGGAAGGCATAGATGCTCTGGTAGTCGTCGCCCACCACGCAGACATGCTGATGACCGCGGGTAAGCTGCAGTACTATCTGTTGCTGAACCGAGTTGGTATCCTGATACTCATCGACCAGCACATAGCGGAAGTAGTCGGCATAACGCTGGCAGATGTCAGGGTGACCGCTGAAGAGCTGATGAGTTACCACGAGCAGGTCATCAAAGTCCATGGCATTAGCCTGGCGCAGGCGGTTCTGGTAAGCATAGTATATCTTGTACGTCTCGTCCAGCCGGGCCTGCCTGTCGCGCTCACGCTGGTCAGCATCGTTAGCATAGAGCGACGGCAGAACGAGGCGGTTCTTAGCCATAGAGATGCGGCTGTGTACGGTAGCCGGCTTGTACTGCTTGTCATCCAGCTGCATGTCGCGTATGATAGACTTGAGCAAAGCGCGCGAGTCAGTCTCGTCATAGATGGTAAAGTTAGAAGTATAACCCACCACCTCGGCCTCCTTACGCAGTATGCGGGCAAAGATAGAGTGAAACGTACCCATGTATATATACTGGGCCGTACGAGCACCCACCAGTGCCCCGATACGCTCCTTCATCTCGTGGGCCGCCTTATTGGTAAAGGTCAGGGCCAATATGTTCCAGGGCTTCATGCCCTGCTGTATCAGATAGGCTATCTTGTACGTAAGCACACGGGTCTTGCCCGATCCGGCCCCGGCAATTACCAGCGAGGGGCCGTCGTTGTAGGCCACGGCTTCGCGCTGACTCTCATTGAGGGCGTCTAACAGGTTTTCTGTCATTGGTATTATTATGTTGTTAATGGGCATACACACCACCGGAAGCGGTATGCGGGTCGTAGTCCTGCCCCTCACGCGGGAAAGCAGGGATAAACTTCATCTCGTGCTGTATCTGGCCCTGGCGCTTACGCATATAGGCGCTGGGATACTTAGAACTGAACTTACGGGGATTAGGCAGCGTGGCGGCAATGAGGGCGCAGTCGGCCCGACTAAGCTCAGCGGCCGATTTGCCAAAGTTGTTCTCGGCGCAGGCATCAACCCCGTAGATGGCACTACCCATCTCTATCGAATTGAGGTAGACCTCCATGATACGCTGCTTGCTCCACAGCAGTTCGATAAGGGCAGTAAAGTAGACCTCGAGCCCCTTACGCACCCAGCTACGGCCAGGCCACAGGAACACGTTCTTGGCCGTCTGCTGACTGATGGTACTGGCCCCGTGCTTACGCCCGCCCTTATGGCGGATGTTGTGTACGGCCGCCTTCTCAATGGCAGCATAATCAAAACCATGATGGAGCAAGAAACGCTGGTCCTCACTGGCCATAACGGCCACAGGCATGTGGGGCGACATATCGCTCAGCGGCACCCAGTGGTGGTGAAACGTAAAGCTGCCTGTCTCTATGCAGCGAATAAACATCAACGGTGTAAAGTAGACCGGCACAAACCGGTACAGAACCGTCACGAGGATGGTCGAGGCGACAAACAGGCCCACCGCCCACCGTAATATCTTAAAAGCCAACTTCATACATCAGTAAAAATAAGGGGCACACTGTATGTGGTGTGCCCCCATGGTTATCTGTCGTTAATCTTATTACTTCAGGGTACCGGCATTGGCAGCGTCTACCATGGCCTTCGAGGCATAGAGATACACCTCTACGCGGCGGTTCTGCTGACGTCCGGCGGCTGTAGAATTGTCAGCCACAGGCTCCGAACTACCCTTACCCGTTACGTTCTGGAACTGAGCGGCCGAAACGCCACACTGCTTCAGATAGTTAACCACACTCTGGGCCCGGTTGTTAGACAGAGGCACGTTGATGCCGTCGTTACCGGTAGAGTCGGTATGACCGTAGATGTCTACATGGCAGTCGGTATTCTGCTTCAGCACATTCGAGAACTTGGCCAGCTCGTTCTTGGACGTAGCGTTCAGGTCGGCCTTGTTAGTTGCAAAGAGGATACCACTGTCGAAGGTCACCTTAACAGCCTTCAGGCCGTTGGCATCGGTAACTTCCTCTACCTTGGCGTTCTCCACCTGCTGCTTGGCCTGCTCGGCCACCTTGTCCATGTGGCGGCCTATGATGGCTCCGGCTCCGGCACCCACGGCACCGCCTATGGCAGCACCCACAGCCGTATTGCCAGCTATCTTACCAATAATGGCACCCAGCACAGCGCCACCGCCAGTACCTATAAGTGCGCCAGTACCCTGCTTGGTCTGGCAACCGAAAATAGTTAAGACGCATAAGGCCAGCGTCATAATCTTCATCTTCTTCATGTAATTCTTGCTTTTAGTTATGATTAATATTATATTAAACAGCGCCCCTAACAGCGTGGCCACCCCGCGGGCAACCCCTCCAGGGTCATGTGGGGCAGCGCCCCAACGATTTATATGCAAAGTTAATAATGATTTTTTAGATATTATACGATATTTGCCAACTTTTTTTCGTAATTTTGCATAACAAACTGAGTGGCAGCCATTGTGGCTGCCAGCACCGCCACTACCGGCACCCCATCCATAGACAACGCCACCCCGCTATATATTATAATAAGGTATAGGGAGGGCGCCCACGATACGTCAATGATAAACTATAGATAAAATGGCAAAAGAACTAAAAGCGCTTACCAAGCGAGCTGACAATTACAGTCAGTGGTACAATGATTTAGTAACCAAGGCCGACCTGGCCGAGCAGTCGGCTGTACGTGGCTGTATGGTCATCAAGCCCTACGGATACGCCATCTGGGAGAAGATGCAGGCCCAGCTGGACAAGATGTTCAAGGCCACAGGTGCCCAGAACGCCTACTTCCCCCTGCTGATACCCAAGTCATTCCTCTCGCGCGAGGCCGAACACGTCAAGGGATTTGCCAAGGAGTGTGCAGTGGTTACCCACTACCGCCTCAAGACCAGCGACGATGGCAACAGCGTGGTGGTAGACCCCGCAGCCCGTCTGGAGGAGGAGCTCATCATCCGCCCCACCTCGGAAACCATCATCTGGAACACGTACAAGAACTGGATACACTCCTATCGCGACCTGCCCCTGATGTGCAACCAGTGGTGCAACGTGATGCGGTGGGAGATGCGCACACGTCCATTCCTGCGCACGTCAGAGTTCCTATGGCAGGAGGGCCACACAGCCCACGCCACCCGCGAGGAGGCCGAAGCCGAGGCTCAGAAGATGCTGAGCGTCTACGCCGAGTTTGCCGAGCAGTGGATGGGAGTACCCGTATTCCAGGGCGTAAAGAGCGAGACCGAGCGCTTTGCCGGTGCGCTGAACACCTACACCATCGAGGCGATGATGCAGGACGGCAAGGCGCTGCAGAGTGGTACCAGCCACTTCTTAGGACAGAACTTTGCCAAGTCGTTCGACGTCACCTTCCTCAACAAGGAGAACAAGCCCGAGTACGTGTGGGCCACCTCGTGGGGCGTATCGACCCGGCTTATCGGCGCGCTTATCATGACACACAGCGACGACAACGGCCTGGTGCTGCCGCCTAAGTTGGCGCCCATCCAGGTAGTGGTTATCCCCATCAGCAAGGGCGGCGAGCAGCTGCAGGCCATCACCGACAAGCTCATGCCGATGATTAACAAGCTGCGCGACCTGGGCATCAGCGTCAAGTACGACGATGCTGACAACAAGCGTCCTGGCTTCAAGTTTGCCGACTACGAGCTCAAGGGTGTACCCGTACGTCTGGTTATGGGTGGCCGCGACCTTGAGGAGAACTCTATCGAGGTGATGCGCCGCGACACCTTGGAGAAGGCCACCCTGCCCTTCGACGGCATCGTAGAGCACGTACAGCAGCTGCTCGGCGACATACAGGCCAACATCTACGCCAAGGCCAAGAAGTTCCGCGACGAGCACGTGTACGTATGCGACGACTACGAGGAGTTCAAGGAGCGCATCAAGGATGGCGGCTTCTTCCTCTGCCACTGGGACGGCACCCCCGAGACCGAGGCCCGCATCAAGGAAGAGACTCAGGCTACCATACGCTGTGTACCATTCGCCTACGAGCAGACTCCTGGCGTCGACATGGTTACCGGCAAGCCCAGCAAGTGCCGCGTACTCATAGCCCGCAGCTATTAATGGATATATAAGTACAGAGAGTCCCTGTCTACACCGTGGAGGTTAAGACGGGGACTTTTTCGTACCTCCCCACCCTGCAGCAACAATCTTTGGATGATAAAAATGTGAAAGGCAAAAAGGTAAGAAACATTCCTTGTACGCTGGTGTTGGTCGCCAATGCCACTATGGATTTCGCAGGAAATGGAAAGACCGGCCTTTAGCTTTCTAAAGGTGGCTCCCAGCATCGTAAAGGCCGGTCTCCACGAAAGGGATGATAATTCTCGTTGTCCAGACGAGCCCCTCTGCTCCTGCGCTTTCTACCTTTTTACTATTTTACCTTTTTACTTTTCAAACAAAGTTGGTTCCCGCACCCAGAATGGACGTGGCCACGCATTGGACGCGACTCTATACAAGACCCATAGCACACATCAAAATACGAACGATTATGAACGAAACAATGAAGACTATCCTCACACGCAGAAGTGTGAAAAAGTACACAGACAGAATGATTCCCGATGAGCTGATTAAACAAGTTGTCGAAGCCGGAACCTACGCCCCATCAGGCATGAATAAGCAGTCGGCCATGATTATAGCCGTAACTAACCGCGAGCTCAGAGACCAGCTGAGCCGCATCAACCTGGAGATAATCACCGGCAAGAAACTCGAAACCAGTTCGGGCCACGGCGACCCCTTCTACGGTGCCCCGGTGGTTCTCGTAGTACTGGCCGACAAGCAAGTGGGCACCCACGTGTACGACGGTTCCCTGGTCATGGAGAACATGATGCTGGCCGCCCACAGCCTGGGTATCGGCTCGTGCTGGATACATCGCGCCAAGGAGACCTTCGACTCCGAAGAGGGTCAGAGCATCCTGCACGAGTTGGGCATCGAGGGCGAGTACGAGGGCATAGCCTTCTGCATACTGGGCTACGCTGCCCCCGATGCTCTGAAGCCGCGCTCGCCCCGCAAAGAGAGCAACGTAGTATGGGCCCGGTAGCCTGGTGGGCGAAATGGGCTGCTTATCAGCACTACTAAGCAAAAAAACTGACTTTTTTCTTTGTAGTGTCTTCGGCTTGCACTACCTTTGCAGTATCAAGTGGCCTATTGGCACCTGGGAGAGCCTCTTCCAGGTGCGTGGCCCGTATCATTATAGCACTAAAATAAATAAGTACCATCATGGCAACGAAAGAAGAGAACATAGTAGAAGAGAAAAAAAGCATTAGCTTCGTAGAGCAACTGGTAGAACAGGACCTGGCTGAGGGCAAGAACAGCGGGCGCATACAGACTCGCTTCCCCCCAGAGCCTAATGGCTACCTGCACATAGGCCATGCCAAAGCCATCTGCATGGACTTCGGCGTTGCCGAAAAATATAACGGCGTCTGCAATCTCCGCTTTGACGACACCAACCCCAGCAAGGAGAATACGGAGTATGTAGAGAACATCCTACACGACATCGAGTGGCTGGGCTTCAAGTGGGGCAATATCTATTATGCCTCGGACTACTTCCAGAAATTATGGGACTTTGCCATTTGGATGATAAAGAAGGGCATGGCTTACGTAGACGAGCAGACCTCGGAGCAGATAGCCGCCCAGAAAGGCACCCCGACCACTCCGGGCGTGGCCAGTCCGTACAGGGATCGTCCCGTAGAGGAGAACCTGCGTCTCTTCGAGAAGATGAATACCGCCGAGGTGGCCGAGGGCAGCATGGTGCTGCGCGCCAAGTTAGACATGGCCAATCCCAACATGCACTTCCGCGACCCCATCATGTACCGCATCATCCATACGCCCCACCATCGTACTGGCACGCAGTGGCACTGCTATCCCATGTACGACTTTGCACATGGACAGAGCGATTACTTCGAAGGAGTAACTCACTCGATATGCACATTAGAGTTTGTGCCACACCGTCCGCTGTACGATAAGTTCATTGATTTTCTCAAGGAGATGGACGGTACTGCCGACAACCTGCACGATAACCGTCCCCGACAGATAGAGTTCAACCGGCTGAACCTCACCTATACGGTAATGAGCAAGCGCAAGCTGCACACCCTGGTCGACGAGCACCTGGTTAACGGCTGGGACGACCCCCGCATGCCCACCCTCTGCGGTATGCGCCGTCGCGGCTACTCGCCTGAGAGCATCCGCAACTTTATCGACTCCATCGGCTACACCAAGTTTGACGCCCTCAACGACGTGGCCCTGCTTGAGGCCGCCGTACGCGATGACCTAAACAAGAAGGCATGCCGTGTATCGGCCGTGCTGAACCCTGTAAAACTGATAATAACCAACTATCCTGACGGAATGGAGGAAGAGATGGAGGCGGTGAATAACCCGGAGAACGCCGAGGACGGCACCCACTCTATCGTGTTTACCAAGAACCTGTGGATAGAGCGCGACGACTTCATGGAGGATGCTCCTAAGAAGTTCTTCCGCATGACCCCGGGCAAGGAGGTACGCCTGAAGAACGCCTACATCGTGAAGTGTACGGGCTGTGCCAAGGATGCCGAAGGCAAAGTTACTGAGATATACGCCGAATACGACCCACAGAGCAAGAGCGGACTCGAAGGGGCCAACCGTAAGGTCAAGGGTACCCTACACTGGGTGAGCACCGACCACTGCAAGCAAGCCGAGGTTCGCGAGTACGACCGCCTCTTCTTCGTAGAGAACCCGTCGGCCGATGAGCGCGACTTCCACGAGCTGCTCAACCCCGACTCGCTCCATGTACGTAACAACTGCTACATCGAGGACTATGCCGCCACTAAGCAGGCTGGCCAGTATCTGCAGTTCCAGCGTATCGGCTACTTTATGGCTGACCCCGACAGCACGCCCGAGCATCCCGTATTCAACAAGACTGTTGGCCTGAAAGACGCTTGGGCTAAACAGAACAAAAAGTAAATGACAGAGTACTCTAACGAGCAATATTTTCGCAGTAATGAGTTCAAGGTTCTCCTGAACAGGTATGAGCAAGATACCTGTTCGGGCGAACCCTCTTATTTTGAGCCCGACGAGCTGACTAACATTGCTGAGTATTATCAGGACCATGGCGACACCGACCAGGCTCTCCATGCCGTGGACCGTGCCATCAGCACTTTTCCGGGCACAGCTACTCCCCTCTTATTCCGGGCGCGTTATGCCTTGTTGCGCGAGGACAACCCGCAGGAAGCTGAGCGCTACGCCCAGCTGATAGACGACAAGACCGACTTTGACTACTATTATCTTATCGCCGAAATAATGCTCTACCGGGGCCAAGACGCTCAGGCCGACAGCTATCTGTATCAGCACTTTCAGGAAATAGACAGCGATGACCGGGCCGACTATATCTATGACGTGGCGAGCCTGCTGGTAGACTATAATGCTGACCAGCTGGCCGAGAAATGGATAAGTTATACCGACCGCAAGGACAGCCAGGACTACCGCGAGGTCATGGCGCGGGTCTATGCTCTCCGCGGCGAGTATGCTCAGGCCGAACAACTATTGGATCCGCTGGTCGAGGAACATCCCTACTCAGTGTTTTACTGGACACAGTTGGCTTCGGCCCAGTTCATGGAGGGCCAGGTGAACGAGGCGCTGCAGAGTAGCGAGTTCGCCATAGCCATAGACCCGCTATGCGACGAGGCCATCATGGACAAGGGAAACTGCCTGTTTACCATGGGCAAGTTAGAGCAGGCGCTCGACTACTACCAGCGGTACCAGAAGTTGCGCCCCAATGACCCTAACGGCGAAACCATGGTAGGGTCGGCGCTGGTACGCTTAGGGCAGTTAGAGCCAGCCCTCGCCCACTACCAGCAGGCCATGCAGTTAGCATCTGGCAACAGCTATATGCAGATAGAGATAGGCAAGCAGCTATGTCTGATACGCTCGGCACAGGGCCACGAAGACGAGGCCATGGTCATCCTGGATCAGTTAGGGGCCATAGAGGAGGCAAATGCCGCCGAACTGTGTGTGCTAAGGGGCTATGTATGCTTAGAAAACAACCACTATGAGCGGGCCACGGCCTGGTTTGACGAGGCCATAAGCCGCTCGGATGCCCCGATAGACACAGAGCGGCAGATAGGGGTGGCGGCTTACGACAATGGTTACACCATGCTGGCCTACGACATCTTCAAACGGGTAACCACCAGTCGCCCGACCACAGAGTCGATCGATGGATGGGCCTATTATGCCTCGTGCAGTCTACAGCTTGGCTCCTACGATGAGTTTGTCAGCGCCCTCGACACTGCGTGCCGTGTCAATCCCCAGGAAGTGGCCATGGTATTTGCCGAGGCCCTCACCAACGAGATTAATCCACATCACTATTTTGAATACTTAAAAGAAAAATTTAGAAAATGAATTGGTTATCAGCTCTATTAGGAAATCTGAATTATGCCACGGTTTTCCTTCTGATGCTATTGGAAAGCACTGTTATCCCCGTTCCGTCCGAACTGGTCGTGTCGCCTGCTGCCTACCACGCCGCAGGGGGCAATCTCAACGTGTTCCTGGTCATCCTGTTTGCCACGTTGGGTGCTGACTGCGGAGCCACCATCAACTATCTGGCTGGCTACTATCTCGGGCGACCCATCATTTACCGCTTTGCTAACAGCAAGTGGGGCCGCATGTGCCTGCTCAATCAGCAGAAGGTAGAAAAGAGCGAGCAGTTCTTTAATGACCACGGGGTGGTAGCCACCCTTACCGGCCGCTTACTTCCAGGCATCCGCCATCTCATCTCTATCCCTGCCGGCTTGTCTAAGATGAAGTTCTGGAAGTTTATCCTGTACACCACGATCGGTGCCGGCCTGTGGAACTGCATCCTGGCCCTGCTCGGCTGGTACCTTCATACCATCGTGCCCGAGAATCAGCTCAACGACAAGATTATGGAGTATGGCGAGTACTTCAAGATAGGCCTCGTGGCCCTTGTCGGCCTGGCCGCCATCTACTTTGGTGTCAAGTGGCTCTTGGGTAAGCGCAAGAAATAGCGCCAAGACATACGTGGTGTCCAGGGGTCAAGCCCACTGGACACCATGCAGACACAAACAGAACATCCACCTGTAAACTGCTCGCATAGGACGGTTACAGATGGATGTGCTGGTATAACGGGCTGCCTATCGGCGATTATCCCTCGCCACTAAACTGCTTGATACGCTGTTCTTCCTCTAACTTGCAGATAAGCAGTATGCCATCTTTCTCGGCTACGATGTAGTTATCCAGCCCCTGGATGACCACTTGGTTCTGCTGCAAGGTGTGGACTATGCAGTTGTGACTCTCATACATCTGTATATTATGGCCGATAAGACTGTTGCCATACAGGTCACGCTTGGTCTGCATCTGAAGGCTCCCCCAAGTACCAAGGTCGCTCCAGCCGAAGTCTGCTGGGCAGACGAAAATCTCCTCAACGCGCTCCATAATGGCGTAATCGACCGATATATTCTCGCACTCGGGATATACCGCATCTATGCGTGCCTGTTCCTCGGCCGTGCCGTAGACGGGAGTGAGATTCTCGAATATCTTGGCGATGGCTGGCTGATACACACGGAACGCATTGACGATGGTGCTGACACTCCAGATAAAGATGCCGGCGTTCCAGAAGTAGCTGCTGTCCTTGATATACTCCTTGGCGGTATCATAGTCGGGCTTCTCCTTAAACTTGTCAACCCTGAAGATTTCCTTCTGACGGAGCGAGCTCATAGACAGGTCGGCCTTGATATACCCGTAGCCAGTCTCGGGGCGATTGGGCTTCATACCAAGGGTCACGATGGCATCAGAGTCTTCCGTGAAGTCCATACAGAGACCGATGATACGTCTGAACTCGGTCTCATCGGTCACTATATGGTCACTGGGAGTTACCACCACGTTGGCCTTGGGGTCGCGGGCCTTGATGCGCCAGCTAACGTAGGCTATACAGGGAGCCGTGTTACGCCGGCAGGGTTCCTGAAGGATGTTTTCGGCCGGAATGTCGGGCAACTGCTCACGCACCAGGGCCACATATTTCTTATTAGTCACAACCCAGACGTTCTCCAGTGGACAGAAATCGCCAAAACGCTGATAAGTGAGTTGCAGCAGTGACTTGCCCACACCAAGGACATCAATAAACTGCTTAGGGCGGTCAGCCGTACTCATCGGCCAGAAGCGACTGCCTACCCCACCGGCCATTATCACAAGATGGTTGTTACTCTTTGTCATCGTATAGTTAGTTAATGTGAGCTACAAATGTATGAATTTTATTTCAAAGTAACGCACAAAAACGAAAATAAATTTAGAACAGGGAGAGCGAGCCGTCCTCGCTGGGATCCCGAGGGCTTTCCTCAGTGTCGTAATCGCCAAAAATAAGTATGAGCTGCTGGGTCTTGGGCGAACTGAGGTTGAGACGGTAACGGCCACGTGTCCCAACGCTCTCTATCAATGAACCGGACCGCCTGGCATTACGGACGAGATAAGCCGAGACATAGCGGTGTACGTCGCCATAGTCCAATGGCATAAAAAAGGAATTGCAGGCATTGTACACATACCTGGCTATATCCTTGACCGCCGCTCCCTCGGAGCCCGCTGCCTGCAGGGCGTTAAAAATCTCGTTCTCGTAATTCACGGTAATAGCAGATATAAAAAAGGGTCACATCCGTATCAGCCAGATGCGACCCTCTTCATTTTTTTCTTATTTAAGCAAGAACGACCTTGTCATCCTCGTCTTTGATCTTGCCTTCCTTGAAGAGCCAGCCCATGCCAACCAGAACCTCGTCCTCGGTTATCTTGGCGCTCTTGGCTATCTCGGCTACCGACATCGGTTTCTCAGCCGTGGCCAAAGCCTGATATACATCACCAGCCTTGAAGCCTACATTCTCTGCATTCAGCACTACACTGCCCTTCACAGCAGTTTTCTTTGTGGCTGTCTTCTTTGCGGCAGTACTCTTCTTGGTTGTGGCTGCCTTCGTTGCCTTCTTTTCTGTCATAGTTTAGTAATTTTTAATATTTGCCGCCTCTCATTCATCTTTACGGCGTTGTTTGCAATACAAAGATAACACTTTATTTACGAATGTCCAAATATTACACTAAAAACATGACAAAACCAGCCCTAATTGTAATGTTTTATGCCTATGCTTGACGCAAGTCAACCTTTATTTGCAGTTCGTCTAACTGCTTAGGGGCCAACTCAGAGGGTGCATCGAGCATCATGTCGCGACCGGAGTTGTTCTTGGGGAAGGCGATACAATCGCGGATAGAGTCAAGACCAGCCATGATAGACACGAAACGGTCGAGACCGAAGGCGAGACCAGCATGAGGTGGCGCACCGTACTTGAAGGCGTTCATCAAGAAGCCAAACTGAGCCTCGGCGCGTTCTTTAGTGAAGCCGAGTATCTTAAACATCTTCTCCTGGAGGTTAGAGTCGTGGATACGGAGTGAGCCACCGCCCACTTCGATACCATTGCACACAAAGTCGTATGCTTTAGCACGCACTTGTTCGGGGTGCTCGTCCAGCAAGGGTATGTCGTCGGGATTGGGCATGGTAAAGGGATGGTGGGTGGCCATGAGGCGCTGCTCCTCGTCGCTCCACTCGAACAGGGGGAAGTCTACTATCCACAGGCACTCAAACTTGTTCTTGTCGCGAAGGCCCAGCCTGTCTGCCATCTCCAGTCTGAGCGCGCAGAGCTGCGTCCGGGTCTTGTTCACGGCACTTCCGCTGAGTATCAGGACAAGGTCGCCATCGTTGGCCTTGGTCTGCTTCTTCACCTCGGCCAGCACATCGGCACCATAGAACTTGTCTATAGAACTCTTGGTGGTTCCATCGGCATTATACTTGATGTACACCAGTCCCTTGGCACCTATCTGCGGTTTCTTGACAAACTCGGTTAGCTCATCTATCTGCTTGCGGCTATAGCCAGCGCATCCGGGCACACAGATGGCCCCTATGTAGGCGGCCTCGTTGAACACGGAGAAGTCAGACTTGCCTGCGAAGGTGTCCTTGAGCTCTACAAACTCCATGCCGAACCGCAAATCGGGTTTGTCTGAGCCAAACCGCTTCATGGCTTCTTGCCACGTCATCTGCTGTAGCTTGGCCGGCAGTTCTACACCTCGAACTTCGCGGAACAGCATACGGCACATATCCTCGAAAATACCTATTACATCCTCCTGGTCGACAAAGCTCATCTCGCAGTCGACCTGAGTAAACTCGGGCTGACGGTCAGCACGCAAGTCCTCATCACGGAAGCACTTGGCAATCTGGAAGTAGCGGTCAAAGCCAGCCACCATCAGAAGTTGCTTCAGGGTCTGCGGACTCTGCGGAAGGGCATAGAACTGGCCCGGATTCATGCGCGAGGGTACCACGAAGTCGCGCGCGCCCTCGGGAGTAGACCCTATCAGGATAGGAGTCTCTACTTCGATAAACTGGCGGGCATCGAGGAAGTTGCGGATGAGTATCGTCATGCGGTGACGCAGCTCCAGGTTCTTGCGGACGGTGCTACGGCGCAGGTCCAGATAACGGTATTTCATACGGAGGTCATCTCCACCGTCGGTATTGTCCTCTATCGTAAAGGGAGGCACGGCACTGGGACTCAGCACGGTCAGTTCCGAAGCCAGTATCTCTATATCGCCTGTAGCTATCTTGTCGTTCTTGCTCTGGCGCTCGCTTACCTGGCCCTTGACCTGGATACAGTATTCGCGGCCCAGATGGTTAGCCTGGTCACAGAGTCCCTTATCAGCCGACTCATTGAACACCAGCTGTGTAATGCCGTAACGGTCGCGGAGGTCAACGAATGTCATTCCGCCCATTTTTCTTACTTTCTGCACCCAGCCGGCCAGCGTTACCTGCGTGCCAGCGTCTGACAGACGCAGTTCTCCACACGTTTTAGTTCTATACATAGTATATAATGTTTACTTTCTTTCTTGCAAAATTACAACATTTGTAATGAAACACAAAACAAATCCCCCAATAATCCGTGCCACCATCAGAATTTAGCCCGATACCGATGTGCACACTGCCAAATGGGTGCGTTGGCTCGGTCCGAAGACTTAGGATGTACATCCACAAACTCAGTATGCACATCCCGAAGCACCCGATGTACATTCCAAGTCTTCGGACTGAGCCAACTATGGCCATCAGAACCTGTAGCGGCACTACGGGCCAAGCCACAAACTGCCACGGAGAGCAGCCCATAGACCTATAGTAACAGCAAAGGGGCCTCTGAACTTACCGTTCAAGAGGCCCCTCGTATAATGGTTATCAGTATCTGCCGGCTGTTAGAAGGTGTACTTCAGGCCAAGCTGACCACGCCAGCGGCTGTAGTAGCTCTGCGGATACTTGAGGATGTAATCGGGACTGCTGACAAACTGGTACTGGCCGCCATCGTAAGTGATGGGGAGTATGAGCTCGTTAGAGTAGCTGGTGCCATAGGTACGACCCCAGTCCTTGTTAATCATGTTGGCCACGTTGAGGATGTCGAGCGAGAGTTCGAGAGCGTGAACGTACTTGCCCACTTTCAGACTCATCTTCTCAGCTACATGCAGGTCGAAGTGATGCTCGAAAGGCAGGTTGTCTGCGTTGCGCTTGTAGTACTGACCGCGATGATCCTTGAGATAAGGAGTCTTGGCCAGCCAAGCCTTCAAGTTCTGACGCTGCAGGTCGGCAGGATAAGCATCGGTACCCTTGAAGGGCATCTGGTCTATCTGCTCATCGGTGGGGATGTAGATAAGGTCGTTGCTGGTACCGCTATCACCGTTGATGTCGCCGCTATACATCAGGGAGTAAGGTGATCCGCTGCGGCCCTGGTAGATAAGACCGATAGTGGTGGTAAACATCTTGCTGTTAGCGATGTTGAAGTGATAGAACACTGACGCCTTAATCATGTGAGGTATGTTGTAAGCGCTATACGCCAGCTCGGGCGAGTTAGAGAACCTGTATGTCTGTGTGTTTCGCCAGTTGCTCTGAGCCTGCGATGATGTTGCGCTGCTTATGCTCTTCGACTGTGTGAACGTGTACGATGCCGAGAGGTCCAGACCACACGCGAAACTCTTGTCTGCTTTCAACGAGAGGCTGTAAGTGTACCCTTTGTTAGTGTTCTTAAGGACATAAATCTCGTTGAAGGGTAAACCATTGGTGACACGTTCGTACATAGGACGGTTATCCCAGTAAAGGCCTGTCTCGTCAGCAAGAGTCTTGCCCGATTCAGTATAAGCTACGTTCTGGTAGTACACATCGTTGAGCGTCTTGCTGTAGATAGCCTCGGCAGTCCAGTCGATACCGAGCAGTTTGAAGTCAACACCCAAGTTGGCACGCAGATTCTGAGAGAACTTGAAGTCCTTGTCAAACACATTGATTAACTGGTTACCGCTCGAAGCCGTAAGCAGTCGGCCATTCTCGCTCTGCTTGTTAGGATCCAGTATCAGACTAATCTTGTCTGACCGGCGAGCCGTGTACGAGGAGAGCTGAATACCAGTGTTAGAGAAGCTGTTGCTCAGCCATACGAATGGGATACGGCCGGTAAAGATGCCCACGCCACCACGGAGGATAAACTTATGGTCGTTGTTAAGGTCCCAGCGGAAACCTACACGCGGACTCCACATCGTGGCTGATGACAATTTCTGATTGGTCTTGAGCGAATAGCCGTTCTGAGCAGCCCACTCATTGAAAGGAGCGTTCTCCGCAGGACGGTCAAAGAACAGCGGCATATCCATACGCAGACCATAGGTAAGCTGGAAGCTGTTAGACACATCCCACTTGTCCTGGACATAGAAGCCCAGCTGGCCGGCACCGAACGAGGCAGCCCAGCGGGGGTCGCCCGTAACGTCTACATTGGCCTCCTTGAAGTAGTACTGGTTGATATACTTGCCCAGGCCGGTCTGGCCAGCTTTGAAACCATTGTAGTAGCTGAAGAAATCATCGGGGGTGCTGAAGTAGTAACTTCCGAAGAGGTTACCGATAAACAGGTTAGAGAACTTATAGAACTCGTTGTGTGTACCAAAGGTGAGGGTGTGGTTGCCCTTGTTCCAGGTGAGGTTGTCCTCGACGGTGAAGACATCCTGGTCCAGCGAGTTAGCCATCGAGTTGTACTCGTTACCTATATTAACAGAGCCATTGTTGTTGCCCACCTTAGAAATCTGAATGGCAGGGAAGGGATTGCCCGAAGTACGGGCATCGCGGACGCGAACATAAGAGGCGCGGGCCTCATTGCTCACCACGGGAGAAAGGCGAGACTGCAGCTCAGCCATAAAGGTGTTGGTGGTAGACTTGTATTCATACAGGTGGTCACCAGTATTCAGCGTAGAGATGCCACCGCTACCCTTCATAGAGCGGGCGTTGACATAGCTCCAACGGATAGTAAACTTGTTGAAGTCATTGATATTCCAGTCGAGTTTCACACCAGCCTTGTTGCTCCAGGTGCGCATATCGGGGTTAGCATACTGAGCGTTGTAATCTATTCCCTGCTCGCGGGCCATATCCTTAACAGCGTCGAGTATCTTAGTGGCCAGTTCTACATCTACCTTAGAACCGTCAGAGCCCAGACCGTAGTCGTTAGGAACCGACTTGTCACTGTTCTCATAGTTGGCAAAGAAGAAGAGCTTGTCCTTGATGATGGGGCCGCCCAGGGTAAAACCGAAGAGCGACTCATTCTCCTTAGAATAAGGAGCGGCGTAGCTGCCGTCGTGGTTCTTATAGTGGCGGCCCACTAACTTCTCGTTGTTGCCGTAACCATATACACTACCGTGGAAGGTGTTGGTACCGCTCTTGGTAATGGCGTTGATGGCACCACCGGTAAAACCACTCTGGCGAACGTCGAACGGCGCGATATTGATCTGTATCTGGTCGATTGTTTCCATCGATACAGGCTGCGTATTGGCCTGGCCACCGTTGCTGCCATTGTAAGTAAGACCGAAGGTATCATTATTCATAACACCATCAATCTGGAAGGAGTTGTAACGAGTGTTGGCACCAGCGAACGACATAGAACCAGCCTGCTCATTGGAGTTAATCTGCGGATTAAGGCGGGCTATATCGGCCACACTGTGGGTGATGGTAGGCATGTTGTTAATCTGCGTAGCGTTAATGCTCTGCGCGGCACCCGTCTTAGTGGCGTTCAGTCCGGCCCGTCCGGCTATGACTACCTCATCGAGCATCCGGGCATCTTCCTCGAGCGAACACGACAGGTTCTGCGACTCTCCCAAAAGCAGGTTAACCTTGTTAAAGACCTTAGGCTGATGGCCTATATAGGTAATCTCGACCGTATATGGGCCACCAGGACGCATACCCTGAATGTTAAAGCGTCCATTTACATTGGTAACGGCCCGGTACACGGTTCCCGAAGGCTGGTGGGTGGCCGTAACCGAGGCTCCGATAACCTCATCGCCCTGAGATGTAACCTTACCATTGATACCTGAAGTCGTAATTTGCGCCATCATGGATGTGGTAATAGCCCACATCATCACAGCTAAAAGGCTTAATCGTCTCAACATAATTTTTCTATAAGTTAAGTTAAAAACTACCACGGTAGCGATAATTATTATTAATATTGCGATGCAAATTTAGCAATTTATTTTCATATAGACATTACTGGCAGATGAAAATAACAGATTATGCGTCAATTATTTTTCCTTTTCTGTTCCCATATACACTTTATACGATGATGAACAACCGAAAAGTTAAGAATTGTAACCAGCGCAAAGAGTATCGCACCAAGTACCAGCATGGCCAGCAGTCCTGCATCGGCCTGCGTGGGATAGAGCGAGAGCAGAATATCCATGTAATAGCTGCGCACCAGAACCACAGCCACGGCTGCCAGTATCAGCACGCCCATGTTGAGCCCCGTGGCGAGCCACTGGTAGGGGCGGGCCACCTGCTTGGTAGAGTAGCCGATAAGCAGGAGGTTCTCCAACTTATCCGAGTTCTTCTGGACAAGCAGGTATATGCTCAGCATGAGTATGTAGAAACTCAAGATAGATATCAGCACACCCACCGAGACCACCAGCCCGATGACAAGTTTCAGAAAATAAGTGGTCTTCTCGGCATTGAGCTTGTCAGCGTCCATCTCGTAGCCCTGCGCGTCCATGTACTTGGCTATAGTCTCATCAGCGGGATTGCCCACCTTGAGCAACAGTCGCGAGGGGTCGCTCTCCTTGCCTGGGGCAAAGGTGGCGTTGCTCCACTTCATAAACGACTCAGGCACTAAGACCGACGTTACCTTGCCCGAGAAACCTATCACACGTCCCTTGAACTCTTCATGCCGTCCATTGCCCTGCACGAAGAGCGTCATGTCAATCATGCCCACTACCCCATCGGATATCTTGGGCAGCGAGTGGGTCTTGGCAAAACCAAAGTTGTACATGGTGATATAGGAGCGGGGCAGCAGGATGGGCACCACCCTATCGCCGGGCGTATAGTGCCACGTGGTGGCGGCCACGTCGACAAAGGAGTCGGGCACACTTTCCAGAAATATCTCAGAGTTAAGTATATTGGTGCCACTGATACCCATTGACGCGTCTACGTGGTACTCGTTGGACACAAAGGCACCGATGGCCTTGGCAAAGGGCTGCTCGCCCAGGTCGGCGATGTCGGCGGGACTAAAGGTGTTGGTCTTTCCGGATATAACGTTAGACGCGCCTATCTTGCGACTTATCACCATGTAGTCAGACTTCATAAAGCTGTCTTCTGCGGTAAAACATGGCAATACATCGTGGTAAAACTGAAAGCCCAAAAGTACAATGAACATGCCCAAGAGGTTGGCGAAGAAGAAACCGGCCGTCTGGGCGATGCTAATATGATGTCGCAGTAATTTCCAAACTAAGTTCATACCTTATTATATATTATAACTGTCACTTCAGAGTCTATATACCGTATCGTAGTCCAGGTCCATGTGCTTGCCGATGCTGGTCACTATCACCCCCGCGCCCTGCTTGCGGGCCTCGGTCATCATCAGCTGGGCCATCAGGGCCGAGTTGGTTTCGTCCAGATGGCTGATGGGCTCATCTGCCAGCAGAAAATCGAACGGCTGAACCAACGCCCGCATCATGGCCACGCGCTGCTGCTGCCCGAAGGACATGATGCCCACCGGCGTGTCTACCTTGTCGGCTATGCCTAACATCTCGAACCAGCTGCGTATTTCCTTCTCGTCCTTAAAGCCTGTCAGCGCATTCTTGATGGTTACATTCTCCAGCGCGGTAAGCTCCGGAAAGAGCCTCAACTCCTGAAACAGGTGACTGATGTGTCGCCGGCGCAGGTCGACCCACGACGACTGCGGCAGTGCCGACACGTCCTGGCTGTCAAAGAGCAACCGACCCAAGTAGTCGCACCGATAACCTATGATGTAACTGCAAAAGGTACTCTTACCCTTGCCACTATCGGCCTCTAAAAGGTATAATCTGTCTTTCTGAAAGGTAAGTTCCTGGTTCCACACATCCGACTTCAGATCGGCCACGTGGGCAAACACATGTGGAACTACTGACTGAAATTGTATTGTTTCCATTTATTCGAGCGTATAAACCATCGTATCTATCGGACCAAGTACCCCTAACACGCTACCGAGTATAGGCATCGAGTGACTGAAGGGCAGCCTGTTCAGGTTGATAACCGTAGCCATCTTGCGGCCCGTCATATAAGACTGCAGCGACGACGGGCGGCTGACTTTCTGGGGCTCGGTACCAAAGTAGAAGCAGCCATCAGGCTGAATACCAAAGCAGAACGAGGTGCTGCCAGACGTGTAGCGCCAGCGGTCACGGCCAGCATCGGTGATAGAGACCCCACTGGGCACACTCTTCTTCCAATAGGCCACATGCGGGAGCCAGTCAGCACGCTGGCAGTGGGCTAATAGCTGTACCATGCCCTGCTTGCCGTTGGGCGAAGGCACTCCCACCATGACCTCGCCATCAAAGGTGCTGATAATGCTGTTGATGTCTATTACCGCGTTGGCTCCGGCCAACAGGGTCTGGGTGGCGGGGCTGGCCTGAAGCAGCTGTAGGAAGTCAGCCCCCCTTACGTGCATAAACAAGGTGGCAAAACAGCTGTCCTGGAGGCTGGCCATAAAACTGCCGTCTATGCCTCCCAACTTACTCTTGGCCTGGGCTATCTGGGTGTCTACCGTGTGGTTAAAGGAGAATGTCTGCCCATGTATCACCAAGGCTCGGTCGTGCCGGCTGACCCCGGCGGCATAATACACCTGGTCTGGCCGGGCGCCCTTGGGCATGCCTAATGAGAGGGTGGCGGCCATCTGCTCGGGCAATGACTGCAACTGACTTACCAGGGCTATCGGGGCGCTGATGGTGTCGAGCCGTTCGAAGAGCCGCGATGCCCGCAGCCCCTTGTCCTCGTCCTGATTAAGATAGACAGACATCTGCCGCATCAGCTCGGGCTGCCCCTCTACGGTCACGGGGCCCATCACCAAGAGCGAGCAGTCCGAATAGCCCATCAGCCACGAGGATCCTAAGGTGGTAAAATGGCATCCCTGGAAATCGGTAAGCCTGTGTCCCGACTGGGTGAGCAGATCGGCCAACTTGTCGCTGCTTGACACGGCAGCACAGAGACCGTAAGAGCCGTCGGGCAACTCGAAGATATACATTTTCTTACTGATGTCTACACCATTACCATCGGCCGCCCCTACCTGAAAGAGCGCCCGGAGTACCCTCTGTGCGCTCACGTCGGCCGTACTCATCAAGTCTACCGACACCACGGCCGGCGACCGCTTAGGGATAGCATTGATATAATCAGAGTCTGAGCACGAGCCCAGACCCAGCGTCATGGTTATCCCTACTAACCATAATAAGTATTTGCTCATCTGTATGTTATTTTTTACGGAAAGCCAGCTGGGCCATGGTCACAGCCATCAGTCCGGCCGTCTCGGTCCGCAACCTGAAATTGCCTAACGACACCGGCTCAAACCCGTGCTGCATGGCCAACCTTACTTCATCGACAGAAAAGTCGCCCTCGGGGCCTACCATGATGGTAACGTCATCGCCACCACCCATCTGACCCAACTGACCGAACAAGTCGCTACGGGCTATCTCGTCGTAACAATGGGCTATGAACTTGCGACCCTCGCGGGGTGTCGATACAAAGTCGCGAAAAGGTACCAGGTCATTGACCACGGGCTTATAGGGCTTGCGGCTCTGCTTGACGGCCGACACCACTATCCTGTCAACCCGCGCGGTGTTGATAACCTTGCGCTCCGAGAACTTGCAGTTGACGAACGACAGCTCATCGAACCCCACCTCGGTAGCCTTCTCAGCCATCCACTCTATGCGCTCCATCATCTTGGTGGGCGCTATGGCCAGGTGGATGCGGCCCACCCACTCCTTAGGCGGAGTGATGGTCTCCAGGATGCTGTACAGGCAGTGCTTGGACGAGGTAGCGGTTATCTCGGCCCGGTAGAAGTGCCCGGTGCCGTCCATTAGGAACAGCTCGTCGCCACTCTGCAACCGCAGCACACGCAGGGCATGCACCGCCTCGTCAGCAGGCAATTCGGTGCGCTCGGCAGCCTGTGGCACATAGAAATATCTTGCCTCTTTCATCGCTTATCATCATTCTTGCCGCGCTGCCCCATCTCGTCCTTGATGGCCTTGGCCATCTCGTAGTCCTCGCGGGCTATGGCGCGCTGGAGCGCACGTTCCAACAGCCGGCCATTGAGCACGTTGAGCGGCATGGCCATCTGTTCCTGCCCCGGCTTGTAGGCCACACTCTGACTGGCAAAGAGCGCGGTGCGTATATAGATGGGCCATCCACCAGCCAGGGCCAGCGCCACGGCATCGTCGGGGGCCACGGTATAAGTCTTCAGCGTGGCCCGGTCGTAGAGCAGCGTCACGTAGTTGCCATCGCATACATCGGTAATGTGTATCTCTATCTCCGCGATGCCATGGTCGCCCAGTAGCCGGCACAGCAGCTGCGGCAGCTGCACGGGAGCAGTTCCCGCAATGTCTGTGATGCGGTTCAGCTGGTTTATCATGGCCTCGGTACAGGGAATACCTATCTGTCGGTCGCGGTCGCTGTTAGTAAGCACCACCAAGCCCATGCCCTCTACCTGCGTGAGCAGTATCAGGCTCTGTAGCTGTAGTTCCGTCTCGCCTGTCATTCCGTAAACGTTTTCTTCTTAGTGCTGAACACCAGGGCAAAGGCCACTCCCACCACCAGGGCGTAAAGGGCAAAGATGTACCAGCAGGCCGCCCACTGAGTAACGCCATTAACGGTGTGGGCCGTAACCACCTGCTGAGCAGCAAAGGAGCCCAAGGTGGCACCGATACCATTGGTCATCAGCATGAAAAGGCCCTGGGCACTCGAGCGGATGGTATGGTCGGTATTGGTATCTACGAAGAGCGAGCCCGAGATGTTGAAGAAGTCGAAGGCCACGCCATATACTATCATAGAGAGGATGAACATCCACACGCCAGAGCCCGGGTTGCCCATGCCCAGCAGTCCGAAACGCATAACCCAGGCAAACATGGCTATAAGCATCACGTTCTTGATGCCATAGCGCTTCATGAAGAATGGTATCATCAGTATGCACAGCGTCTCGCTCACCTGCGACAGCGAGTAGAGTATCACGGGATACTTAACGCCAAACGTGCCGGCATACTCGGGCATCGCCTTGAAACTCTCGATAAAGGGCGTGGCGAAGCCGTTAGTTATCTGAAGGCTAACGCCCAACAGCATCGAGAAGATGAAGAAGATGGCCATGCGCTTCTGCCTGAATAGCGTAAAGGCGCGCAGCCCGAACGCGTCAACGATACTCTGTCGCTCGCTGCCACGTGTCACGGGACACTTAGGAAGGGTGAAAGTGTAGAGGAAGAGTATCACACCCAGTGCGCCCGATACGAAGAACTGGTTATAGTCGCTCTTGAACCCCATCAAATCGACAAACCACATGGAGCAGATAAATCCCACGGTGCCAAAGACGCGAATGGGCGGAAACTCCTTGACACTGTCCATGTGGGCCTGGGCCAGGGCGCTGTAGGCCACTGAGTTGCTGAGCGCCAGGGTAGGCATGTAGAACGCCACGCTTAACGAGTAGAACGTGAAGAGTACCGGGAACTGGGCCGATGTGCCCTCGGTGTAGCCATACCATCCGGCGGCTATCATAAATAGACCCGCCAGCAGGTGGCAGAGGCCTAAGAGACGCTGGGCGGGTATCCAGCGGTCGGCCACGATGCCCATCAGGGCCGGCATGAAGATAGATACGATACCCTGCATGGCATAAAAAGCACCAATGTGCTGTGGCATACCAATATTGCTTAGGTATATTCCCATACAGGTGAGGTAGGCTCCCCACACGGCGAACTCCAAGAAGTTCATCAAAGCTAAACGCACTTTCATCGTTTGTTCTGTTATGTTCTCTGTAATGGCTACACCCACCAGGGCCGCCAGGCCAAGACTGATGGTCAGTGTGCAGACTGTCTTATGCAAAGATAGTGCAAACCAAAGGCAATCAAACTTGTTTGAATTGCTGAGGTGCAGCCTATCTTATGCAAAGATAGTGCAAACCGAGCGCCATGAGCTTGCTCTGATGGCCGAGGTGCAGCCTATCTTATGCAAAGATAGTGCAAACCGAGAGAACTACAAAATAAATTATTACTTATTTTTGCTCACCTCAGGCAGGCTGCGGCCCCGCTGGCCTCCATTCCATTACGGCCCGAGACGACCACCAAGGGAAAAGTAAAAAGGTATAGAAGTAAAAAGACAATTTGGAGAAGTAAAAAGGAAAAAGAGTGAGAAAGGAAAAAGAGCTGCCTGCGCGCTGGTGATGATTTTCCGCACACCAATAGCCATCGCCAAAATCGTGGAGACCGGTCTTTACGATTCCAAAGGCCGTCTTTAGCGAGCTGGGAGCCGTCTTTAGAAAACTAAAAACCGGTCTTTTCATTTCCCGCGATGGCCATTTTACAGTTAGTTTTACTACCTTTGCACCTCAAACTTATCATTATGGCTATTATAGTAAAGGTTAAAGGCATGGAGCCCACATGGGGCGATGCCTGTTTTATCGCCGAGAACGCCACCTTAACTGGCAACTGCCACTTGGGCGACGGCTGTAGTATCTGGTATGGTGCCGTGCTGCGCGCCGATGTCGACGGCATACGCTGCGGCAACCGCGTGAATGTGCAAGACTGCGCCTGCCTGCACCAGTCGCAGGGCACGCCCTGTATTCTGGACGACGACGTGTCGGTAGGCCACGGGGCCGTGGTACATGGCGCCACCGTGCACCATGGAGCACTCATCGGCATGAACGCCACAGTGCTCGACGGGGCCGAAGTGGGCCCGGGGGCCATTGTGGCTGCCGGCGCCGTGGTCACTCAGGGCACCCACATTCCGGCCCACGAGATATGGGGCGGCATACCGGCCCACCGTATCAAGGCTTGTCAGCCTGGCCAGGCCGAAGAGTACGCCCGCCACTACGCTGGCTATCTCAAAGACTGGTATCGCGAGGACGAATAACGGAGCGACGACCGCTGCCCTATACCTTATTATATATATAGGCACAGTCACGACAGATAGGGGCGAAAAAATAGCCTAAATCATTTTGTCGAATGGACAGGAAGTTGTAACTTTGCATCAGAAAAATATTAGGGGGTTGTACCGATTCGATCGGGATAGTCATCACATAAAAAACAATACCGAGCAAGCCTCTCTTGTTAATGGCGGGCCATATAAACTCCAGTAACTGGAACTAAGTCGGAAGATCGGTGGATTACAAAGACAGAGGGCTCTCAAATCTTAATTACTCGGACTTATCATCACATCATCGTACAACCCCCGTTTTACACTCAATACATCAGTAATGTTTAGCGGAATAGTAGAAGAGATGGCCACGGTAACGGCCGTCATAAAGGAACAGGAGAATATAGACATCACCCTGACATGCTCGTTTGCCTCACAGCTCCGGATAGACCAGAGCGTGGCCCATAATGGCGTCTGCCTGACCGTGGTGGCCATCGAGGGCGACACCTATACGGTTACGGCTATGAAGGAGACGCTGGAGCGGTCAAACTTAGGGGCTCTGAGCGTGGGCGACCGCGTCAACGTGGAGCGCTCCATGCTAATGAACGGTCGGCTGGACGGCCATATCGTACAGGGCCACGTGGACCAGACGGCTGTATGTACCGACATGAGCGACGCGGGCGGCAGTACCTACTTTACTTTCCGGTATCCCTACGACCGGGACATGGCCCGGCGAGGCTACTTCACGGTCGACAAAGGTTCGGTAACGGTCAATGGCGTATCGCTCACCGTGTGCAATCCCACCGAGGACTCGTTCCAGGTGGCCATTATACCCTATACACGGGCCAACACCAATTTTGCCGACATACAGGTAGGCTCTACGGTCAACATAGAGTTCGACATACTTGGCAAGTATATCGCCAGATTGCAGTCGTTAGTGTAAACGACTGCGATCTTTTGTTAATAAACCCCTCATAGATTAAACTACACCCACCGTTATCCATCATATAAAAGATTTTTATCGTAATTATCTTTTATATGAACATTTACAGGATAGTATTAACGGCAACCTTGATAGGCACGGCAACCCTGTCGGCCGAGGCACGCCCCTGGACGCTTAGGCAGTGTATCGACTACGCGTTAGAGAACAACATTACTTTGCAGAAGAGCCGCATACAGAAGCAGTCGGCCACCGAAGATGTACTGGAGAGCAAGGCTGCGCTGCTGCCGTCGCTCACGGCCAGCACCAACCAGAACGTTACACTCAACCCGTGGCCCCAGACAGGGCGCGCCATCGTGGCCGGCGACCAGGTGCAGGCCAGCGTGGACAAGGTGTACTACAATGGCACCTACGCGCTGAACGCCAACTGGACCGTGTGGAACGGCAACATCAACCGAGACCGCATTAAGGCCAACAAGCTGGCCGAGCAGCAAGCCGACCTGGCCACGGCCGAAACCGCCAACAGTATACAGGAGCAGATAGCCCAGCTCTACGTGCAGATACTATACTCGCTCGAAGCCAAGAAGGTGAGCCAGGCCGCCCTAAGCACCAGCCAGAAGAACGAAGAACGCGGCCAGGAATTTGTCAAGGCCGGCAAGATGAGCAAGGCTGACCTGGCGCAGCTTACAGCACAGCGCGCCCAGGACCAGTACAGCGTAGTGCAGGCCGAGAGCAACGTCAGCGAATATACCCGTCAGCTGCGCCAGTTGTTGCAGCTGACCGACGGCGAAGCCTTTGAGGTGGTGGCCGACGAGATAGACGACCAGACTGTACTGCAGCAAATCCCGGCGCTGCAGAACGTGTACAACTCGGCCCTGGCCACACGTCCTGAAATCAAGAACGCCCAACTGGGCATACAGGCAAGCGCCCTGGACATCAAGATGGCCAAGGCGGGCAAATTGCCCACTATAGGGCTGAGCGCCGGACTTACCACCAACACCACCTCGATGAGCAACAACGCCTGGAGAACCCAGATTAAGAACAACTTCAACATCGGGGCCGGCTTCACGGTAAGCATACCACTCCTGGATCAGCGCAAGACCAAGACCGCAATAAACAAGGCTCAGCTGCAGCGTATCAACTACGAGCTGGAGCTTAAAGATAAGCAGACACAACTGTACTCTACCATCGAGAACTACTGGATTCAGGCCAGCACCAACCAGTCTATGTTCAAGGCAGCCAAGGTTAGCACCGAGAGTGCCGTCACCAGCTACGAGCTGCTGAGCGAACAGTTCCGGCTGGGGCTCAAGAATATCGTGGAATTGCTCACTGGACGCGACAACATGCTCAAGGCACAGCAGAGCGAGCTTCAGAGCAAGTATCTCACCATGCTCAACCTGAATATGCTCAACTTCTACCAGAACGGGCGACTTTAACCGATAGATAATCATAATAACAGACTCAATAAAGATGAAACTTACAAACAAGAAATGGGGAATAGTGGCAGCTGTGGTCATCGTGGCTGTTGCCGTAATAGCCACCTGCTCGCGCGGAAAGAAGAACGACGAGGTGGAGTTTGAAATGGGCAAGGTGGCACCAGCCAACCTGCAGAACAGTATTACCGCTACGGGCTGTATAGAGCCCGTGACATCGGTAACGGTAGGTACCCAGGTTTCGGGTATCGTGAGCAAACTCTACGTAGACTACAACAGCGTGGTAAAGAAGGGTCAGGTAATAGCCGAGCTTGACAAGACCAATCTGACAAGCGAACTGAATACAGCCAAGGCCAACCTGGCCAGCATGCAGAGTACTCTGTCGTATCAGACAGCCAACTTCAAGCGCAACCAGACCCTCTATAAGAAAGGACTCATCAGCGCCAACGAGTTCGAGGAGGCCCAGCTGGCTTACCGGCAGGCTAAGGAAAACGTGGCCACGGCCCGCGAGAACGTGCGCAAGGCTCAGACTAACTTGGGGTACGCCACCATCACCTCGCCCATAGACGGCATCGTGCTGTCCAAGTCGGTTGAAGAGGGCCAGACCGTAGCGGCCAGCTTCTCGACCCCAGAGCTGTTCACCATAGCCCAAGACCTGACCAACATGCAGGTGGTGGCCGATGTAGACGAGGCCGACATAGCCGACGTCAAGGTGGGCGAGCGTGTATCGTTTACCGTTGACGCCTACCCCACCGAAACTTTCTCCGGAACAGTCAAGCAGGTACGCCAGGAAGCTACCACTACCAACAACGTGGTAACCTACGAGGTGGTCATCTCGGCTCCCAATGCCGACATGAAGCTCAAGCCGGGTCTGACGGCCAACGTTACCATCTTCACGTCTGAGCTTGACGGTGTGCTGTCCATCCCCTCTAAGGCCCTAAGATACTCGCCCGAGAAGGAGACCGTGGGCAAGCGCAAGATAGTGGACTGCAACGGCAAAAACAAGGTCTGGACGCTTGAGGGCAACCAGGTGATGGCCCACGCAGTCAAGATTGGCATGACCGACGGTACCCATACGCAGATATTGGGTGGTATAGCTGCCGGCAAGCAGATTATTACAGGAATAAAGATGAATACCGATGAGGCCGACGGCGATGGCCCGCAGGAGAGCAGCCCCTTCGCCCCAGGCCCAAGAAAACAGAATAAGAATGGAAAGGGTAAATAAGGACGGCAAGAAGGCCGTTATCGAGTTGAAGGACGTAAAGCGCGACTTCATCGTAGGCGATGAGAAGGTACATGCTCTCAAGGGCGTTACATTCAGCATCTACGAGGGCGAGTTTGTCACCATTATGGGCAAGTCGGGCTCTGGCAAATCGACCCTGCTTAACCAGCTGGGCTGCCTGGACACTCCCAGCAGTGGCGAGTACCTCTTGGACGGCGTAAGTGTACGCTCCATGTCCAAGTCGCAGCGCGCGGTGCTCCGCAACCAGAAGATTGGATTCATATTCCAGAACTATAATCTGCTGCCCAAGACCACCAGCGTAGAAAATGTGGAACTGCCACTCATGTACAACTCCTCGGTGAGTGCCGCCGAACGTCGGGAGCGCGCCGTGAGGGCTCTACAGGCTGTGGGGTTAGGCGACAGACTGTACCACAAGTCCAATCAGATGTCGGGAGGCCAGATGCAGCGCGTAGCCATAGCCAGGGCGCTGGTAAACAACCCCGCGGTAATACTGGCCGACGAGGCCACAGGTAACCTGGACACCCGCACGTCGTTCGAGATACTGGTGCTGTTTCAGAAGCTCCACGCCGAGGGACGCACCATCATCTTTGTAACCCACAACCCCGACATAGCCAACTACTCGAGCCGCAATATCCAGCTGCGCGACGGTGTGGTGATAAGCGATGAGTACAACCACGACATCAAGTCGGCTGCCGAGGGACTGGCGGCACTGCCAACCAATAGCGACGAGTAGCCACTCAGGGCACTGTAGTAACCATTAAGAATTTAAGTAACAATGAATTATCAGAATTTGTTCAAGATAGCACTCAGGGCGATAGCCGCCAACAAGATGCGGTCGTTCCTGACGGCGCTAGGCATCATCATCGGCGTGGCCTCGGTCATCACCATGCTTGCCATAGGCCAAGGCTCCAAGAAGAGCATACAGGCCAACATAGCCGAGATGGGCTCTAACATGATAATGATACACCCAGGCGCCGACATGAGGGGCGGCGTGCGCATGGATCCATCCTCCATGCAGACCCTGAAGCTCGCCGACTATCAGAGCATACGCGATGACTGTCACTATGTCAAGGCGGTGAGTCCAGTGGTAACCAGCTCGGGTCAGTGGATATACGGCAACAACAATACGCAGTCCACTATCTACGGCGTGAACCTCGACTACCTCGGCATAAGGCAACTGAGCGTAGCCGATGGCGACTGCTTTACCGACGCAGACATCCGCTCATCAGCCAAGGTATGTATCTTAGGGCAGACGGTAGTAGATTATCTTTTTCCAGACGGTGGTGACGCCGTGGGAAAGGTGGTGCGCTTCGGAACAATACCCTTCCGGGTTATCGGAGTATTGAAGAAGAAGGGATATAACTCCATGGGCATGGACCAGGACAACTTGGTACTGGCCCCCTATACCACGGTGATGAAGCGAATTCTCGCCCAGACCTACCTGATCGAAATCCAGTGCTCGGCCATTACTGAGGGCGTAACCGACAAGGCTACCAGCGAGATTACCGACATTCTTCGCACCAACCACAAGCTCAAGGAGGCTACCGACAGCAGTGAGGGCGACGACGATGACTTCAATATACGCTCTCAGGAAGAGTTGGCATCCATGATGAACTCTACCACCGACATGCTCACCATCCTGTTGGGCGCGGTGGCAGGCATCTCGCTCATCGTGGGCGGTATCGGCATTATGAATATTATGTACGTGAGTGTCACGGAGCGTACCCGCGAGATAGGACTTCGCATGAGTGTGGGTGCCCGGGGCGTGGATATACTCAACCAGTTCCTCATCGAGGCCATTATGCTGAGCGTTACCGGTGGCGTGATAGGCATCGTGTTAGGGGTAAGCGCCTCGTATGCCGTAAAGGCCCTGGCCAACTGGCCCATATACATCCAGCCATGGAGCATAGTGATGAGCTTCGCCGTATGTACCATCACGGGCGTGTTCTTCGGTTGGTATCCGGCCAAGAAAGCGGCTCAGCTCGACCCGATAGAGGCCATCAGATACGAATAATACTACTTACCTGAATACCAGAACGCCCTGCCAAGGAGTCTTTACAGACTGCATTGGCAGGGCGTTACTATAGGTTACTCCAACAGTTGTAGGGGCGAGTCTATCAGTGTGGTGGCGCCATGCTCGAGCAAGAACGGGCGCGACCGGAACCCCCACAGCACACTCAGGCACGGCATACCGCAGTTACGGGCGGTGTCTATATCCACATCGCTGTCACCGACATACACGGCACCGTCGCGGCCCACGCCGAGCTGACGCAAAGCCTCGAGCACGGTGTCAGGGGCAGGTTTCTTACGGATATTCTCACGCTCACCGATGGCCACACTGATGTACTGACCGAAGAAATGGCGACACAAATCCTGTGTGGCAGCGTAGAACTTGTTACTAACCACGGCCAGGTGCTTGCCCTGGCGTTTCAGGCCGTCAAGCATATCTAAGATATGAGGGTAAGGGCGAGTGGTATCAAGGTTATGAACCAGGTAATGCTGGCGAAAGCATGCGTAGGTGTCCTCAAACTGCGGATTGTACAAGCCCTCAGGAATGGCGCGTTCCATAAGTTTTTTCACGCCATTACCTACAAATCGGCGCACCTCGTCGACCGTACGCTCGGGCATGTCATGGGTACGCAGGGCATAGTTGGTACTGGCGGCCAAGTCATCAAGGGTGTTGAGCAGCGTGCCATCCAAATCGAAAACAAATGTCTGATATTCCATCTTATTATCTC
Organism: Prevotella sp.; assembly: GCA_022769285.1. Taxonomy (GTDB): domain Bacteria; phylum Bacteroidota; class Bacteroidia; order Bacteroidales; family Bacteroidaceae; genus Prevotella. The sequence goes on along the minus strand of JALEKD010000010.1, from coordinate 36,094 downwards.
TGTTATCTCCCTGGCAAAGAGCAAAAAGTTATCCTTCGCCATAATTTTAAGCAAAGTTAGCAAAAAAAATCTATACGTCACACCGAGCCGTTCAAAGTTTTTGTATCTTTGCACCGGAATAAGCGCCACCACCCCTGTGGCGCTCGCCTATATATAATAAGATGTATATAAACTCAAAATAAGTACAAGTATGTATGTAGTAAAGAAGAAAAAATATCTGATACCTGCTGGGGCGTGCCTCGCAGTTATCGTGCTATTCATGTACTATTACTTTATCTCTGCCTTTTCGGCCATGCCGACCACCCAGTACCTCTATATAGATCAGGATGACAACATTGACTCCGTATTTGCCAAGTTGGCACCCATAGCGTCCAGGCATGGCATGCAGGGGTTCAGCACCCTGGCCAAGCATGGGGCTTACAAGGACAACATCAAGACCGGCCGCTACGAGATAGATACTCACATAGGTGCGCTGATGCTCTTCCGCCATCTGAAAGCCGGCATGCAGACCCCCGTAAGCGTAACCATACCCTCGGTGAGAACCGTAGAAGACCTGTCGGCCGAGCTGGCCAAGAAACTTATGCTGAGCGACAGCCAGCTGACCACGGCGCTGACCAACCCAGATACCTGCAAGTCATACGGGTACACTCCGGAGACTATGGTGTGTATGTTTATACCCAACACGTACGACATTTACTGGAATATCACCCTGGATAAACTGCTAAAGCGTATGCAGAAAGAGAGCCGGAGGTTCTGGAACAACGAGCGAACCCAAAAGGCCAAGGCGCTGGGCCTCTCGCCAGAGCAGGTGATGACCCTGGCCAGTATAGTGGATGAAGAGACGGCCAACAATGCCGAGAAGCCGATGATAGCGGGTATGTATTACAACAGGCTGAACGTAAGGGACGCTGAATACCCTAACGGCATGCCGCTGCAAGCCGACCCCACCATCAAGTTTGCCCTCAAGCAGTTTGAGTTGAAGCGCATTTACCACAATATGCTGCAGACTAAGAGTCCCTACAATACCTATACCAACGTGGGACTGCCCCCAGGGCCCATCCGCGTACCCTCGGTGGCTGGCATCGACGCCGTACTCAACCTGGTACACCACCCCTACCTGTATATGTGTGCCAAGGAGGACTTCAGCGGTACTCACAACTTTGCTCGCACGTATGCCGAGCACCAGGCCAACGCCGCCAAATACAGCAAGGCGCTCAACGAGCGGGGCATCAAGTAACCCCACCCCACTAACGATAACCGATGGCCAACGGCCAACCAGTACAGCAAGGTTCTGGTTGGCCGTTGCTCTTTTAAATGGCCCTGCGGGGCAGGAAGTTGCTGCAAAAAACAACTTTAAGCTATAGATTTTGACAAAAACCATGACCGCGGCTCACACGGCCGTCATTTTATTCGTACCTTTGTAAATATATATAGCTCAAAGCATAATCATAAATTCATCAGACTAAATCATTCAAAAGATATGCGTAAGTTTTTCACACTCACATTGCTACTGGCAGCCGGCTGGCAATCGTCGTTCTGTCAGAAGAAACCGCTTACCCACTCGGTGTACGATAGCTGGCAGAGCGTAGGAGCCTCTACCCTGTCGGCCTTTGGCAAGGTTACCGCCTGGGAAGTAAACCCACAGGATGGCGACGGTCATCTCTACGTAAGAAACAACCAGACGGGCCACACCACGGTCATACCGCGGGGCTACCGGCCACAGATAACGGCCGACGAGGCCCATGTGGTGGCGCTGATAAAGCCCACCTATGCCGAGACGCGCAACGCCAAGATTAAGAAGAAAAAAACCGAGGACATGCCCAAGGATTCGCTGGTCATCATAGCCACGGCCGATGGCCAGATAACCAAGTTTGCCAAAGTTACCGGCTATAAGATGGGACGCGACGCGCAGTCGGCCGTAATCTTCGGCCTCAGCACCAAGACACTGCCCACCACCGCCACAGCCACAGCCGCCAAGGGCAAGAAGACCAAGAAAGCCAAGAAGGGCGAAAAGACCCCCGAGGCACCCAAAGTGAATAAGGATGCGGCCAACGACATGATGATATACTACCTGGGTACGGGCGACACGTTGCGCATACACTACGCGGCGGCCTACGAGGTAACCCCCGACAGCCGCTGGATGGTCTATGTGGCCAAGGATAGTAAGGACAGCAACGTGCTGAGACTGATGAACCTGCAGCAGCAGGCCACAAGCGACATATCGGCCAAGGCCAAATACATTACAGGCTTGAAGTTCAACCGCCAGGGCGACCGCCTGCTGTTCATGGCGGCCAACGACACCACTACCACGGGCAGCAAGCACTGCAGTCTGTACGAGTACTGCATAGGCGGTGGCCTGCGCACGGTGGTAAGCAGCGACGAGTCGGCCCAACTCATCCAGGGCTGGGGCCTTACCGACAAGTCCAATCCCCGTTACAACGGCCGTACCAACCGGATATACTTCGGAATACAGCCATACGTGGCTCCCGATGCCAAGGACCAGTACGACTTCGAGACCGCGGAGCCCAATATATGGCGATATGATGCCGACCTGATTCCGCCGATGTTCAAGGTGGGCGAGCTGAAGAAGGGCACGAGTTGCGTGACCTGCACGGTGAACGACGAGGGCAAGGCCGTACAGATAGGACGGTCGTACTACGACATAGTGCGTACCTCTGACGGCCCCAACGACCGCATCGGCCTGTCATCTGATAAGACGGGGCGCATCCTGGAGCAACAGTGGAACCAGGTGGTGGTGAACCGCCTGTCACTGGTAGACCTGAACACCGGCCGCCACACGCCCCTCACCGAGGGCAAGATGGTGGGCGAGTCTATATCGCCCAACGGCAAGTATGCCGTGTACTTCGACTTAGAGAAAGGTCAGTGGATGCTCATCGACACGTCGACCCGCAAGATAACCAACATCAGCGCCCAGCTCGGGGTGAAGATGTACAACGAGGACAATGACGTACCCATCTACGCCACACCCTACTCGGGTGTAGAGTGGACGGCCGACGGTCAGGGCGTGGTGCTCACCGACCGGTTCGACCTGTGGTATGTGCCCGTCAATGGCGGCAAGCCCTTCTGTCTGACGGGTGGCAAGGGGCGCCAAGACAGCATCCAGTACCGATACATCAACACCCGCCGCTTCAGCGACCAGCCCGGCATAGACCGCACACGCCCCGTGTACCTGCGGGTGTTCAACTATCGGACCAAGGAGAACGGCATCGCCCAGACCGACTTCGACGGCCACGTGCGCAACGTACTCTACGGCAAATACAGCTACACCAACTTCGCCCTGGCCGACTCGGCCGACAGCTATCTGGTGCGCCGGGGAAACTTCCGGGAGCCCATGGACCTGTATCTCGGGCACGGGAGCGACACCCAGCGGCTCAGCGCCATCAATCCACAGCAGCAGGACTACCTGTGGGGCTCAGCCGAACTGTTCCAGTGGAAGGCGTTTGACGGAACCAAACTCGATGGCATCCTATACAAACCCGACAACTTTGACCCGACCAAGAAATATCCCGTAATGATATACTTCTACGAGCGCAACAGCGAGACCCTGTACACCTACAAGACTCCCGCGCCCAGCCGAAGCATCATTAACATAGCCTACTTTGTCAGCAACGGCTACGTAGTGTTCGTTCCAGACATCGTGTACAAGGATGGACATCCCGGCAAGTCGGCCTACAACTGTATAGTGGCTGGTGCCAAGGCCCTGACGGCCTACAAGTGGATAGACAGCAAGCACATGGCCATCCAGGGCCAGAGCTGGGGCGGCTATCAGGTGGCCTACCTCATTGCCCATACCGATATGTTCGCTGCCGCTGGTGCCGGTGCCCCTGTGTGCAACATGACGAGCGCCTATGGCGGCATACGCTGGGGCTCGGGCATGAGCCGCCAGTTCCAGTACGAACAGACGCAGAGCCGCATAGGCAAGGACTTGTGGAGTGGCTACGACCTGTATATCGAGAATTCTCCCCTGTTCGACTTCCCTAAGGTTAAGACGCCTGTTCTCATCATGCACAACAACGCCGACGGTGCCGTACCTTACTATCAGGGCATTGAGATGTTTATGGGCCTGCGCCGCCTGGGTAAACCAGCCTGGCTGCTGGAGTACAACCGTGAGGGCCACAACCTGATTAACCGCAAGAACACCAAAGACCTCAGCGTGCGTCTCTCTGACTTCTTCGACTACTACCTGAAGGGTGCTCCCATGCCCGAATGGATGAAACCACAGACACCATACATCATCAATGGCAAAGCGGTCAAGATGTACTAAGACGTGGCCCTGGCCGGCAGCCCGCCCCTGAGGGCTGCGCCAACGGCTGCCACCGCCACCCAATTTCTAAAGACGGCTCCCAGCTTGCTAATGACGGTCATTAGCAAGCTGGGAGCCGTCTTTACGTTTCTAATGGTCGGTCTTCACTATTCTGGGTACCACCGCCACGGCCAGATTGAGGCTCCGCCCTTATAAATATAATAATGTATAGCCACCCCACGAGGGCCACAATGCGCCCCATAGCTACCATGGGTGAGACAGTTTTTATCAAAATCGCCGTTTTTATTGTCTTTTCACGAACAAATCTTTGTCATATCAGAAAATATGTTTTATTTTGCAACTTCTTAGAAAGCAACGATGAGTACGATACTGACCATAACGGGTTCTGACAGCACCGGGGGCTCTGGTGTGCAGGCTGATATCCGGGCCATTACCGAATTGGGCGGCCGGGTGGTATCGGTCATTACCAGCCTCACCATTCAGAACACACTGGGCATACAGGAGTTTTTCGACATACCGGCCAGCACGGTGGCCAACCAGATAGAGGCCATTGCCAACGATACTCAGCCCGACATAGTGAAGATAGGTATGGTACGACGGTTGGACACCCTGTCGGTCATCGTCAACTTCCTGCAGCGCTACAAGCCTGCCTACGTACTCTACGACCCCGTCGTATTCTCCAGCAATGGCGACCTGCTCATGGAGAGCCATCTCATAGGTATGATACGGCGCCAGCTGCTGCCCCTGTGCTCGCTGATAGTGATGCGGCGCAAGGAGTCGCGGCAGATATTGGGCACCTCGGCGTTCGATACGGTCTACCTCCTGGACGACACGGCCGTTCACGGACTGGCCAACCAGACCTCGACCACCATAGCCTACTACTTGGCCACGGGCCACACCATGGCCGAGGCCCGGCAGAAAGCCACGGAGTACATCAAGATCAAGGCCCCGCAGGAGGGACAGACCCACAGCCGTAGCGCCGAGCTGTACCGCGACTTCTTGAAAGCCATAGCGGCCTACATCAGGCAACGCAGCGACGTGGCGTTCTATGCTGACTATCTCAACGTGACCAGCCGCTATCTGGGACAGGTTACCAACCGCGTATGCGGGCTCACCCCCAAGGCGCTGATAGAACAGAAACTGATAGAGGCTCTCGAGCACGAACTGCAGGCCACCGACCAGACCATACAGGAGATAGCCAATGGCTACAAGTTCTCCTCGCAGGCCCACTTTACCAAACTATTCAAGAGGATAACAGGTGATACACCAAGTAATTATCGTAAAAATCATATAAAATGACAACAGAAAGACAAACACTGAACCGCAACCTGGCACAGATGCTCAAGGGCGGTGTAATCATGGACGTAACTACCCCCGAGCAGGCCCGCATAGCCGAGGCTGCAGGTGCCTGCGCAGTAATGGCACTGGAGCGTATCCCCGCCGACATACGTGCTGCCGGTGGCGTATCGCGCATGAGCGATCCCAAGATGATTAAGGGCATCCAGGAAGCCGTAAGCATACCTGTCATGGCCAAGTGCCGTATAGGCCACATAGCCGAGGCACAGATACTGCAGGCCATCGAGATAGACTACATCGACGAGAGCGAGGTACTATCACCCGCCGACAACATATACCACATCGACAAGACCAAGTTTGACGTTCCCTTTGTCTGCGGAGCCAAGAACTTAGGCGAGGCACTGCGCCGTATAGCCGAGGGAGCCACCATGATACGTACCAAGGGCGAGCCTGGTACTGGCGATGTGGTTCAGGCCGTAAGCCACATGCGCTTGATGCAGAGCGAGATACGTCGCCTGGTAAGCATGCGCGATGATGAGCTCTTCGAAGCAGCCAAGCAGCTCCAGGTACCTTATGACCTGGTAGAGTATGTACATAAGAACGGTAAGCTGCCCGTGGTCAACTTTGCCGCCGGTGGCGTGGCCACACCTGCCGACGCTGCCCTGATGATGCAGCTGGGCGCCGAGGGCGTATTCGTAGGTAGCGGCATCTTCAAGAGCGGCAACCCCGCTAAGCGCGCCGCTGCCATCGTACAGGCCGTAACCAACTATAATGACCCCGCCAAGCTGGCAGAGCTCAGCGAAGACTTAGGCGAGGCCATGGTAGGCATCAACGAGCAGGAAATAGAGCTGTTAATGGCCGAGCGCGGAAAATGAGGATAGGAGTATTAGCCCTTCAGGGCGCGTTTATAGAGCACGAACAGATGCTGGAGCGAATCGGGGCCGAGCCGTTTGAAATCAGGCAGTTGAAAGACATAGACCACCCATTCGACGGACTCATCATCCCCGGTGGCGAGAGCACCACGCTGCGCAAGCTGCTCCACGATACGGGACTCATGGAACCCCTGCGCGAAGCCATCAAGGGCGGCATGCCCACATTCGGTACCTGTGCCGGTATGATACTGCTGGCCAAGCACATAGAGAACGAGACCAACCTCGGGCTGGCCACTATGGACATCACCGTGCGCCGCAATGCTTACGGCCGACAGTTAGGCAGTTTCTACACCGTGGCTCCGTTCAAGGGCATAGACACCCCCATACCCATGACCTTTATCCGCGCGCCCTACATCCAGTCGGTAGGCGACGGCGTAGAGGTGTTGGCTCAGGTAGACGGCAACATCGTGGCTGCCCGGCAAGGCCGTCAGATAGTTACCTCGTTCCACCCCGAGCTCAATGAGTCTGAAGCGGTACACCGCTTGTTCCTTAGCTTATAGCATGTGTATCTACTAACAGTATAGAGTCATCTATGGCCCATGGCGAGAACATCACCACGGCTGTAGATGGCTTTTGTATTTATCTAATGCAGGTTAGCGTCACTATGGATTATATAGAATTAAAAGGCGTAAGAGTCAACAACTTAAAGAATATAAGCATTAACATTCCGCGCAATAAGTTTATCGTTATTGCCGGCGTCAGCGGCTCGGGCAAGAGTTCGCTGGCCTTCGATACGCTCTATGCTGAAGGTCAGCGCCGCTATGTCGAGTCGCTCTCCAGTTATGCCCGCCAGTTCCTGGGGCGCATGAGCAAACCCGAGTACGACTTTATCAAGGGTCTGCCGCCTGCTATAGCCATAGAGCAGCGGGTCATAGCCCGCAACCCACGCTCTACCGTAGGCACATCGACCGAGATATACGAGTACCTACGCCTACTCTTCGCCCGCATAGGCCGCACCTTCTCGCCTGTAAGCGGGCAGGAGGTGAAGCGCCACTCGGTCGAGGACATCGTGGCGTGTACCCGCCAGTTTGATGCGGGTACCAAGTTCCTGGTGCTGGCTCCCCTGCATATTCCCGAGAACCGCTCGGTGGCCCAGCAGTTAGAGATGTATCGTCAGGGAGGCTACCAGCGGCTCTACGTCAAGGGCGAACTGGCGCGTATAGACGACCTGTTAGAGGCACCTGAGTTGCTGCCTGAGGCCCACGACATATCATTGGTGGTAGACCGACTGAGCGTGGCCGACGACAAGGAGACTCTGTCGCGGCTCACCGACTCGGCCGAGACGGCCATGTACGAGGGCAACGGCACCTGTGTGCTGGTCTTCCTGCCCGCCAAGCTGTCCTACGAGTTCTCGACCCGCTTCGAGGCCGACGGCATCACCTTCGAGGAACCCAATGACAACATGTTCTCCTTTAACTCACCTGTTGGTGCCTGCCCTGTGTGCGAGGGTTTCGGCAGTGTTATCGGTATCGATGAGAAACTGGTCGTGCCCAACACTACACTAAGCGTCTACGACGGCTGTGTCAAGTGCTGGCATGGCGAGAAGATGAAGATGTGGAAAGAAGAGTTCTGCCGACGTGCCCAGGCTGACCATTTCCCTATCTTCAAGCCTTACAACGAGCTCAGTCAGGCTGAGCGGGATCAGCTCTGGCACGGGCTGCCCAGCGAGAAGGGCAAGGAGCTGCGCGACAGGGTCTGCATCGATGCCTTCTTCCAGATGGTCAAGGACAATCAGTACAAGATACAGTACCGAGTAATGCTCAGCTGTTACCGGGGCAAGACGGTGTGTCCTGAATGTCATGGCGGCCGACTGAAAAAGGAGGCCAACTGGGTCAAGATAGACGGCCACAGCATTACTGACCTGGTACAGATGCCGGTAGGCAGTCTGCTGGAGTGGTTCGGCCATCTGCAGCTATCAGAGTACGAGCAGAAAGTGAGCCGCCGCCTGGTTACCGAGATTACCAACCGGCTACACTACCTGTGCGAGGTGGGTCTGCAATACCTGACGCTGAACCGGCAGTCTAATACGCTGTCGGGCGGTGAGTCGCAGCGCATCAGCCTGACCACAGCACTGGGCAGTTCATTGGTGGGGTCGCTCTATATCCTGGACGAGCCGTCCATAGGACTGCACAGCCGCGACACGGACCGGCTGATAAGCGTACTCAAGGAACTGCAGCAGCTGGGCAACACGGTAATCGTGGTAGAACACGATGAGGAGATAATGCGCGCAGCCGACTATCTTATAGATGTGGGGCCCGATGCTGGCCGCTTGGGTGGCGAGATAGTCTTCGAGGGCGACACGGCCCAGTTGTCGGCCGCCACAGTAGCTCAGTACCCGCGGTCGTACACAGTAAAATATCTGACGGGCAACGAGCAGATACCCGTGCCCACCGCCCGCCGGCCATGGAACCGCTCTATCACCGTAAAGGGTGCCCGGATGAACAACCTGAAAGGCATAGATGCCACATTCCCCCTCAATGTAATGACCGTAGTAACCGGCGTGTCGGGATCGGGTAAGAGCTCGCTCGTCAAGGGGATACTCTACCCTGCCCTGAAACGCCATCTGGACGAGGTGGCCGACTTGCCGGGCGAATACTTAGGTCTGGAGGGCGACGTGGACAACATTAAGCATGTAGAGTTTGTAGACCAGAACCCCATAGGTAAGTCTACACGATCCAACCCAGCCACCTACGTCAAGGCGTACGACGCCATACGTCAGCTGTTTGCCGACCAGCCGCTATCTAAGCAGATGGGATTTACAGCACAGTACTTCTCGTTCAACGCAGAGGGCGGCCGATGCGAGGAGTGTAAGGGGGCTGGTGTCATAACGGTCGAGATGCAGTTCATGGCCGACTTGGTATTGGAGTGTGATGCCTGCCACGGCAAGCGGTTCAAGAAAGATATCCTGGAGGTAAACTTCCACGGTAAGAACATATACGATGTGCTGAATATGACCATCTCGGAGGCCATCGAGTTTTTCGGCCAGTACAAGCAGAATGTCATCGTGAACAGGCTGAAAACCTTAGAGGATGTAGGACTGGGCTATATCAAGCTGGGGCAGAACTCGTCGACGCTATCGGGGGGCGAGAACCAGCGCGTAAAGCTGGCCTACTTCATAGGGCAGGAAAAGGCCGACCCCACGCTCTTCATTTTTGACGAGCCCACCACGGGCCTGCACTTTCACGACATCCAGCGGTTGCTCGGAGCCTTTGATGCGCTCATCAAGAGGGGCCACTCTATCCTCATCATAGAGCACAACATGGACATCATCAAGTGTGCTGACTGGCTGATAGACTTGGGCCCTGACGGAGGCGACAGGGGCGGTTCCCTGGTATTTGCGGGAACGCCCGAGGACATGGTGAAATGTAAGCAGAGTATAACGGGCAAGTACTTGGCCGACAAGTTATAAGAGGGAGAAGATGAAGGGGCTGTCTATCTTAATACCCGAGTACAACACTGACTGTCACCAGCTGGTGAGCGACCTGTGCCGGCAACAGGGACTGGGCCGCGTAGACAGCTGGGAGGTCATCGTGATAGACGATGGCTCACCCTGTACTCAGACTACTGCTCCCAACAGGATAATAGGTCAGTGGGCTCACTGCCAGTATATCGAACTCGAGGCCAACATAGGTCGTGCGGCCATACGCAACCTGCTGGCCAGTAAGGCCCGATACGATAGGCTCATTTTTATTGATGCCGACATGGCCATCATAGACCTCCACTTTATAGACAGGTATCTGGACTGCTGTGCCCCAGTGGTTTATGGAGGTTATAAGGTGGTGGGGTATCACCCTGACAACCTGCGCTACCTATATGAGCGCCAGGCTGAGCCTGGGCACTGCGCCACACGCAGACGCGAGCATCCCGACAAGGATTTTCACACGTCCAACTACTGTATAGAGCGCCAGATAGCCATAGACCACCCGCTGGACACCTCGTACCGTGAGTACGGGTACGAGGATGTTGCCTACGGACAGCACCTGTGCCAAGCCGGCATCGGCATAGAGCATATTGACAATGAGGTGGGGTTCTACGACTTTGAACCCAATGACCATTTTATAAATAAAACCGAAGAGGGGCTGCGTACACTGTACAGCCACCGGCACCAACTGGCTGGCTACTCGCGAATAGCATGGTGGGGCGAGGCCCTGCGGCAAGCCCACGTGGCACGCCCCATAGCCTGGCTGTTAGGCCGGCTGTCGCCCTACCTACGCCGACGACTCGGGACACACCCGTCGTTACGACTCTTCAGTCTGTACAAGTTGGGGTATTACCTGAGGCTTACAGCTGCTCGCCAGCAGCCGTAAGGTGGAATATCTCAGAGGGTATCTTGCGTTTCAGGACATCTAACTGAAGCGCCTCGCCTACTACAATACCTTTATCAGCTAACTGCTGCTCCACCGTCTTACGCGCCAGCTCCGGGTGATTGTTCTCCTCGCTGAGATGGCACAGCCATACATGGCGCAAGTGGGCTGAGGCGTAGGCCGCGATGGCCCGCCCGCAGTTGGCATTGCTCAGATGGCCCCTGGAACTCATCACCCGCTGCTTGAGGTAGGGCGAATAGGGACCGTTGAGCAGCATATCCTCATCATGGTTGGCCTCGATGATAAGATAATCGGCCTGGCCAATAGCCTGGGCTATGTCGGGGGTAACCTCGCCGACATCGGTGGCCAGCACAAAGGTGATGCCATGATAGCCGATGATGTAACCCACATTGTCCTGACTATCGTGAGGCACATGGAAAGGGGTAACCGCGAAATGGCCCACCTGAACCGTCTGACCATAAGCCACTATACGCTTACAGCCAACTGGGATTTTGGCCCGGATGCAATAGTTGTGATCCAGACCATGGTGAACACGTTCGGTGGCATAGACGGGAATATTAAATTCCTTGCTGATACTGCCAGCCGACTTGATGTGGTCGGCGTGGTCATGGGTTACAATAATATTCTGTACATCGCTAAGCCGGAGACCGTAGTTGTGAAAATGCTTCTTGAGTGTGCGCAGACCTACGCCGACATCAATCATCAGACTATCATCCTGATTATAAAGATAGTAGCAATTACCGCTGCTCCCGCTACCGAAAGATATAAAATTAAGCATTAACGTATCCTCAAATTTGACTGCAAAAATACGCTTTTTTGCCGATAGAGCCAAATAAATCGGTGGCTTTTACACTACCCGTAGCCATGATACAGAGAGCGCCGGGTAGCTACCGCTATCCAGCACTCTACGATGTTACAGCTCTATGATGCCATAGCTGTACCACTGGTCGGCCAGGGCCTTGGCATCGGCTAAGGCTGTAGCATCGTCGACCTCATACTGGTCGGTAAGCAACTTGGCCATGTCCTCGGCCGTAAACTCGCGCTCCTCCAGGTTTTCCCACAGATAAGCCGAGCTGGCGTTCATGCAGATAATGTTGCTAAAATCTATATTCTCGGCACCCTCGGCCAGCAAAATCTTCTCTCCGCATACATCGCGGAGCTTAAATCCTTTTTTAGCTTTCATCTCTTTGGTTTATATTGGTTTGAATAGTTTCAGCCAGATACGGCGATAAGCCGCCAACAGGTATCGGCGCACCGGCCGCAGCGACATCCACACTACGGAGTAGAGACCCCACTTGAACCCATTAGTACGATCCAGACGGGCACGGCCCTTGCGGTAGAAGCCCACGACAAAACCTATTACGTCCTGACGGCGACAGTACTCGTTAGTCAGGTTGCCGTCGCCACAGAGGGTAATCGCATCGCCCTTGATGCGCACAATACGATGGAGCACATAGGTTCCGGGAGCCACCTGAGCCAGCACGGCATCGCCCACAGAGAAGTCGCCCGCCTTGATGAGCAACCCCTTGTCGCGGTTATCCTCCAAGAATGGTCGCATGCTGTTTCCCCGGAGTGGCAGGGTCACGGTATGGCCCTCGGCCAGCAAGTCGGCCACATTAGGCAACAGCATGACATTGGGAATGGTCTTGCGCTCTATCTGTGTCTGGAGCTGGAGTTCAGCAAAAGTGCGCTTGTGGTGAACGTAATACTGCCACAGGATGCTATAAGGAGAGCGCACGTCGTCAGACTGGCTGATGCGAGAGCGCTGGATGCGGTCGCGGTCGGCCTCAAACTGATGGCGCCAGGCATGGAAAGCACGCCGGGCACGGACAACAGCCATGAAATCGCCCCAGCTGTGCTGGAGCAGCAGCATCTCGATGGCAGCCACATAATCTAACAGCCACCGCACACGCATCACCCGCTGCAAGTCGCTGTCTGGCAGGTTCTTATAAAGCATGGTGAGGTTGTTACGGAAGTTGAGGTAGGTCTTGCGAGGATTGCTCTTATTAAGGGTACCGCCACCCACATGATAGACCTGGCTCTGGGGAACGCAGTAAATCTGCCGGCCGGTAAGGCGCAGGCGCCAGCAGAGGTCTATCTCCTCATTATGAGCAAAAAAGCGGCCATCCAGACCACCGGCGTTCCAGTAGTCGGCGCTGCGTATGAGCAGGCAGGCACCCGTGGCCCACTGGATGGGCATAGGGGTATCGTACTGCCCAACATCGTGTTCAACGGTATCAAAAATACGGCCGCGGCAGTAAGGGTAGCCATAGCGGTCGATAAATCCGCCGCAGGCGCCGGCGTACTCAAACTGGCCGTGGTCGGCCATGGAGAGCAGTTTAGGCTGACAGGCAGCCACGTCAGGACTCTGATCCATGAAGAGCAGCAGGGGGCGAAGCCAGTGAGGCGTTACCTGCACATCGGTGTTAAGGAGCAGATAGTACTCGGCCTCTATCTGACCAAGGGCCTTGTTATAACCCTCTGCGAAACCATAATTAGTATCAAGGACGATGAGCCGAACCTGCGGGAAGTGGTTACGGAGGAGGGCGAGGGAGTCGTCGGATGACGCATTGTCGGCCACATAGACGGTACAATCAGCGGACACCTCGGCCACGACCGACGGCAGATAGCGTTCGAGCATCTGCCTGCCGTTCCAATTGAGTATTACGATGGCAAGTTTCATAGCAGCGTGGCCCGCAGGGCTGTCTTATCGTGATTGAAGTCGCCGAGGCGTACCCACAGCAACTGATTGTCATATTCCTCGCGTGCCTGGGCCGGCGAGAGTTCTACCCGAATATAGTTGCGGGTAAACCCATGCATCATACGGCCACGGGTGGCCCGTTCGAAGAGTACTTCGGCCTCGGTGCCTATGTAACGGCTATAAAAATCGTGGGTCTTCTCGGTGCTAAGTTCCAACAGGCGGTTACAGCGAACACGCTTTTCGTGCTCGTCGACCACATAGGGAATGGCAAGGGCCGAAGTGCCCGGACGCTCTGAGTACGGGAAGACATGCAACTGAGTAACATCCAGACTACGGAGGAAATCGTAACATTCCTCGAAATGCTCAGGATGTTCGCCGCGACAGCCCACCATCACGTCGACGCCTATAAAGGCGTCGGGCATCAATGCTTTGATGAGCTTTATCTTATGGGCAAAAAGTTCCTTGTCGTAGCGGCGGTGCATAAGACGCAACACATGATCGGAACCGCTCTGAAGGGGTATGTGGAAGTGAGGCATAAAGGCACGGCTGTGTGCGCAGTAGCCGATGAGGGCGTCGTCGAGCAGATCGGGTTCCAGGCTGGATATGCGGAAACGGCTAATGCCCTGCACGCCATCAAGGGCACGAACCAGATCGATGAAGCGTTCGCCCGTACTACGGCCAAAGTCACCAATATTGACACCAGTAAGTACTATCTCCTTGCCACCCTCAGCAGCGGCGTGCTCAGCCTGCTCTACCAGAGAACTGATAGACGGATTGCGAGAGAAGCCACGGGCATAAGGGATGGTACAGTAGGTACAGAAGTAGTTGCAGCCATCCTGTACTTTAAGGAAATAGCGGGTACGGTTGCCCCGCGAACACGAGGGCTGGAAGGTACGTATCTCCTTAGTCTTAACAGAGTGGAAACGGTGCAGATGGCCCTCACCGCCACGGTTAGTCCACGCGTCGGAGAGGTACTGTATCAGGTGGGCTTTCTCATTACTGCCCAAAACCAAGTCGACGCCGTCTATCTGAGCTACTTTCTCGGATTCCAACTGGGCATAACAACCAGTAACGACCACAAAGGACCCTGGGTTCTCGCGCACCATGCGCCGTATGGCTGTTCGGCACTTACGGTCGGCCACCTCGGTTACCGAGCAGGTATTAATCAGGCAGATATCAGCCTGCTCACCTTCGGACACAGTAGCGACCCCCATCTCCTGAAGCGTCTTGCCAAAGGTTGAAGTTTCCGAAAAATTTAGTTTACACCCCAAGGTATAATAAGCGGCTTTCTTTCCTTGAAAAGCTGATGTATCTATCATTCTCAATATTATATTATATGAAGATAGGTATAACCTATGGTTAGATAGCGACTGCTAAGGCCCCTACCACCCTATCGTATGCAAAGTTAGTGCAAACCGAAGACAGAGCAAAGTAAAAGACGAAGTTTTTTACAATTTGCGCCGTTGAGGTAAAGCTACCATTCCCTCTTCTAACCCTTGTCTGCGTCGAACCAGAACTAACAGACAACGCAAAGTAGCATACCATGGTACTAACAAAGGATGCAACTAATATGCTATCCACCATGCCCAACCTATCAAGAAGGGCACCCACACCATTGTATATATAATAAGGTATAACAACTGACAACTGCAGTACCTCCCGCCACTATCCCACCCCATCCATTTACCGACACATACACATGAGATAGGGGCCACACATGCTATGGCTACGATCCCCTTTCCTACACTCATCAACATATTTTTTGCCCGCGATAACTGCCCACTTCACCGCAGCTACCAATCATTAACTTTTATTCACAATCAAAAAGCTATTGATTTACAATTAGTTTCAAAAAAGTTACAGTTAGACCTAAAAAAAATCACTAAAAAATGAACGGCGTATAAAAAAAATACTTACCTTTGCAGTGTTTTAATAAACAAATGATTGTTTTACAGATTTAAAAAGCAAAGAAAATGAAGAAATTAGTTTTAATGTTCGCTGCTATTGCAGCTATCTCTTTCGCATCTTGTGGTAACAAAACAGCTGAGCCCGCTGCTAACGCTGACTCTGACACTGCTGTAACTGTTGACAGCGCTGCTGCTGACACTGCTGCTACTGATACTGCTGCTGTAGCTGAGTAATTTAGTACGAACAGAAAAAGAGACTGCCGTCCGGAACTCAGTTCTGGACGGCTTTTTTGTTCCCATACATCACGTAAAGGCTCCAGCCACTTCCGCAGCCAACATAAATTCTGATAGAAGTCAATAGATAATTTGGTGGGGACAATCACGGCAAACACCAGAGATACCCGGAGAAAGAAAAAGGCAGACTGCTACTTATGCGCAGTCGCCTTTTCTGTTATAAAGGGTATGGGGCAAATTTTACTTATACTCGTTCCATGACTTGATGTCAACGTCATCCAACTTCAAGGTACAGAAAGCATGGATGAAAGCACTGGCCAGACGGCTGTTGGTTATCAGTGGAATATTCAAGTCAATGGCTGTACGGCGAATCTTGTATCCGTTGGTCAGCTCGTGCTGCGTCAGATCCTTGGGAATATTCACCACCATATCAATCTTATGCTCGTGCATCAGGGTAAGGGCCTGGGGCTCCTTGCCCTCATCCGATGGCCAATAAACCATGGTGTTGGCCACACCATTGTCCGACAGATACTTAGATGTACCACCTGTTGCATAAAGTTCGTAGCCATGCTCCCTCAGCGTCTTGGCCGTCTCTAACAGTTCGGCCTTCTGCTTGGCACCACCCGTAGAAAGCAGTACGGTATGCTTAGGTATGCGGTGACCCACACTGAGCATTGCCTTGAGCAGGGCTTGGTTAGTATCATCGCCCAGACAGCCCACCTCACCTGTAGAGCTCATGTCGACACCCAAGACAGGGTCGGCCTTCTGCAAGCGGTTGAACGAGAACTGGCTGGCCTTGATGCCCACGTAGTCCAAGTCAAAGAGATTTTTCTTGGGCTTCTCCACGGGAAGTCCCAACATAACCTTGGTGGCCAACTCGATAAGGTTGAGCTTTAGAACCTTGCTCACGAATGGGAAGGAGCGCGACGCGCGCAGATTACACTCAATGACCAGGATGTCATTGTCGCGCGCCATAAACTGAATGTTGAACGGCCCATTGATATGCAGCGCTGCGGCTATCTCCCTGCTGACACGCTTGATACGGCGAACCGTCTCGACATACAGCTTCTGGGGCGGGAACTGGATAGTGGCATCGCCCGAGTGTACACCGGCAAACTCTATATGCTCGCTGATGGCATAGGCCAATATCTCGCCATTCTTGGCGACAGCATCCATCTCTATTTCCTTGGCATGCTCAATGAACTTGGACACCACGACGGGATGGTCCTCGCTCACGTTAGCTGCCAGCTGGAGGAACTTCTTCAGCTCTTCCTCATTGGAGCACACGTTCATAGCCGCACCCGACAGCACGTATGAGGGACGCACCAGCACAGGGAAGCCTACCCTGTCGACAAACTTGCCGATGTCCTCCATGCTGGTAAGGGCGCTCCACTCAGGCTGGTTGATACCCCTGGCGGTAAGCATGGCCGAGAACTTGGCCCGGTCTTCGGCATTGTCAATGTCCTTAGCCGATGTTCCCAAGATAGGCACATTCTCCTGATCCAGCCACATGGCCAGATTGTTAGGTATCTGTCCACCTGTAGAAACGACAACGCCATGGGGATTTTCCATTTCGATAATATCAAGCACGCGCTCGAATGTAAGCTCATCGAAATAGAGGCGGTCGCACATATCATAGTCAGTAGAAACGGTCTCGGGGTTATAGTTAATCATAATAGAGCGGTAGCCCTCACGACGGATGGTGTTCAGAGCCTGAACACCGCACCAGTCAAACTCTACCGAGCTACCGATACGGTAAGCACCAGAACCAAGAACGATAACCGAACGCTTGTCATTGGAGAACGAGACGTCGGAAGCCACACCAGCATAAGTGACATACAGATAATTGGTCTGAGCGGGATACTCGGCAGCCAAGGTGTCTATCTGTTTGACCACAGGCAGGATGCCGTAGTTCTTACGCAGACTACGCACCACCATCGTAGCCTTGTGCATGTTGCCAATCTCAGCCTCAAGACCGATGGCGCGGGCTATCTGGAAGTCAGTAAATCCATAGACCTTAGCAGTGCGGAGCAACTCCTTGTCCAGGGTGTTGACGTTACACCCCTTCAGTTCCTCATCAATATCAATAATATGCTTCAGCTTGTCCAGGAACCACTTATCAATCTTAGTCAGGTCATGAATCTGGTCTACAGTGTAGCCCTTGTGCATGGCCTTGGAGATAACGAATACTCGCTTGTCAGTGGGCTCCCTCAGGGCTTCGTCAATGTTGGGTATCTCGAGTTCCTTGTTTTCCACAAAGCCGTGCATGCCCTGTCCTATCATACGCAAGCCTTTCTGTATGGCTTCCTCGAAGTTTCGGCCGATGGCCATCACCTCTCCTACCGACTTCATGCTGGATCCCAGCTCCTTGTCGACACCACGGAACTTAGACAAGTCCCACCGGGGAATCTTGCAGACCACGTAGTCAAGTGCCGGCTCAAAGAAGGCACTCGTAGTCTTGGTCACCGAGTTCTTCAACTCGAACAGACCATAGCCCATGCCCAACTTGGCAGCTACAAAGGCCAACGGGTAGCCCGTGGCCTTAGAAGCCAGTGCCGAGGAGCGGCTCAACCGAGCGTTAACCTCAATGACGCGATAATCCTCGCTGGCCGGGTCGAAGGCATACTGTACATTACACTCGCCCACGATACCGATATGCCGGATAATCTTAATGGACAGCGCGCGCAACTTATGATACTCGCTGTTAGTGAGAGTCTGCGACGGCGCGATAACGATAGACTCGCCCGTATGGATGCCCAGCGGGTCAAAGTTCTCCATGTTACAGACCGTGATACAGTTGTCGAAGCGGTCGCGAACGACCTCATATTCTATCTCCTTCCAACCTTTAAGACTCTTCTCGACCAATACCTGAGGCGAGAAAGAGAAAGCCTTCTCGGCCAGGCGGTTCAGTTCGTCCTCGTTGTCAGCGAAACCACTACCAAGGCCACCCAAGGCGTAGGCGGCACGGATGATAACCGGATAACCTAGGTCGGCAGCCGCGCGGCGCACCTGCTCTATGTTCTCGCAAGCCTCGCTATTAATAGTCTTGACGTTTATCTCGTTGAGCTTCTCAACAAAAAGTTCGCGGTCTTCAGTATCCATGATGGCCTGGACAGGAGTACCCAGCACGCGCACGTTATATTTTTCGAGTACACCACTCTGGTAAAGCTCGACACCACAGTTAAGGGCTGTCTGACCTCCAAAGCTGAGCAAGATGCCGTCAGGACGTTCCTTCTCGATGACCCGCTCTACGAAATAAGGCTGAACGGGCAGAAAATATATCTGGTCTGCCACACCCTCTGAGGTCTGGACGGTGGCAATGTTAGGGTTGATAAGAACCGTCTCCACTCCCTCCTCGCGCAGAGCCTTCAAGGCCTGTGAGCCAGAGTAGTCGAACTCGCCCGCCTCACCGATTTTCAATGCGCCGGAACCCAGCAGCAACACTTTCTTTATGCTTTCATCCTTCATGATGTATCTTACTTAATTAATGTGTCTACAAACTTGTCAAACATGAACTCAGTATCAACGGGGCCAGAGCAAGCCTCAGGGTGGAACTGGCTGCTAAACCAGGGATTGGTCTTATGGCGGATGCCCTCGTTAGAGCCGTCGTTCATATTGACGAATAGTTCCTCCCAGTCAGAGCCCAGGGTCTTGGCATTGACTGCATAGCCGTGGTTCTGACTTGTTACATAACACTTGGTGGTACCCACCATACGCACGGGCTGGTTGTGCGAGCGGTGGCCGTACTTGAGCTTATAGATGGTGGCGCCAGCAGCCTTGCCCAGCAGCTGGTTACCCATACAGATACCACAGATGGGCTTACGCGAAGCACTCATCTGCTTCTGGATAATCTTGACGGCAGCCTCGCAGGTATCGGGGTCGCCAGGGCCATTGGCCAGGAACAAACCATCGAAATCCATATCAGTATAGTCATAGTTCCAGGGCACGCGTATCACCTCGACCCCACGGTTAATGAGGCACCGGATGATATTGGCCTTCACTCCGCAGTCTACCAGCACTACCTTCTTACCGGCTCCCTCGTTGTACCGGATAATCTGCTTGCAGCTCACCTTGTCAACGAAGTTTACTCCCTCGTAGTGGGCCTCGGGGATATTGTCGGGCTCATCGTCAAAGATTATCTTGCCCATCATTACGCCATGCTCGCGCAGCACCTTGGTAAGCTCGCGCGTATCAATACCTGTAATACCGGGCACGTGCTCGCGCTTGAGCCAGTCGGCCAGGCTCTCTACAGCATTCCAGTGCGAATACTGCTCGCTATAGTCGGCCACGATGATGGCCGAGGCATAGATGCGGTCGCTCTCCATAAAGGTGGGAATACCATTGGGCTCGACTGTAAACGGCGGCACTCCATAATTTCCGACCAGCGGAAATGTCAGCGCCATTAACTGTCCTGCATACGACGGATCGGTCAGGCTCTCGGGGTAGCCCATCATGGCCGTGTTGAACACTACTTCGCCAGCGACAGGCGTCTCATAGCCAAAGGATTTTCCATGGAATTTCGTACCGTCTGATAAGACTAATGTTACACTTCTCATTATCTCTTGGTTTGTTATTCTGTTCTGTAGTTCTTCTCTATGTAATTGACAAACGCCTGGTTGCACAGGCGGGTACCACCGGGGGTGGGATATTTACCCGTAAAGTACCAGTCGCCCTTGTGATGGGGGATGGCCTGACGCAGTCCGTCGACCGATTGGAATACTAACTCTATCGGCGTGGTAACTCCCTCGGGGCGCAACATGTCTACTATCTTGTGGTTAATCTCCTCTACTGTAAAGGGCTTGTAGATGTCGCGCACACAGTTGCGCATCAGTTCCTTGGGCTTGGTCAGCTCGGCCTTGCAGTTCTGATAGGTGTCCTGGACAAGCTGCTCCATGCCACGCTCGCGCAGCAACTGCATGGTGGCCCGGAACACGCAGAACTCCTCTAACCGAGCCATGTCGATGCCATAGTAATCAGGATAACGTATCTGAGGGGCGCTGCTTACGAGCACCATCTTCTTAGGATGCAGACGGTCCAGTATGCGGATGATACTCTCCTTGAGCGTGGTGCCGCGCACAATGCTGTCGTCGATAACGACCAAGTTGTCCTGATAGGGCTCCACACTACCGTAGGTAATGTCGTACACATGCGAGGCCAAGTCGTTGCGCGAGTTGCCCTCGGTGATAAAGGTACGTAGCTTGATGTCCTTCCAGGCCACCTTCTCCATGCGTACCGACTCAGAGAGTATGGCATCGAGTTCCTCGCGGGTGGGCACATGGCCCAAGTGCTGTATGGCGGCTATCTTCTTCTCGTGTACATAGTGCTTGAAGCCCTGCAGCAGTCCGTAGAAAGCCACCTCGGCCGTATTGGGGATAAAGGAGAACACGGTGTGGGCCGTGTCGTAGTCTATGGCCCGGAGTATGGGTTCGGTAAGCTGCGAGCCCAGGCGCTTGCGCTCCTGATAGATATCACGGTCAGAGCCGCGCGAAAAGTAAATGCGCTCGAACGAGCAGGCCGAGTCGCCCCGCTGCTCCAGGATGCGCTCTATAGAGCAGGCACCATTGCGCTTTACCATGAGGGCGGTACCGGGCTGCAGTTCCTTGACATCCTCGCAACTCAGGTCAAATGTAGTCTGCAATACGGGACGCTCAGAGGCCAGGGCCACCACCTCGTCATCGATATAGTAGAAAGCAGGGCGGATGCCCCAGGGGTCGCGCATGGAGAACATCTCGCCAGAGCCCGTGAGACCACATACTACGTAGCCGCCGTCAAAGTCGACCATAGTGGTCTTGAGCACATTACTCATCTTCACGTGGTCCTCGATGTAGCGGGTGATGTCGGTATCGGTAAGGCCCTGCTCGCGGGCTGCCACGAAGTTGCGTTCCACCTCGCGGTCCAGCCTGTGGCCCATCAGCTCGAGCATGATATAGCTGTCGCTATAGATACGGGGGCATTGGCCTTGACGGGTAAGTTTGGCGAAGATTTCCTCGATGTTAGTCATGTTAAAGTTACCACACAGGCAGAGGTTCTTGGCCCGCCAGTTATTACGGCGCAGGAACGGGTGTACGTACGACAGCCCGCGCTTGCCTGTGGTAGAGTATCTGAGGTGGCCCATGTAGAGCTCGCCGGCAAAGGGTAGCTGCTCCTTGGCATAGGCAGCGTCCGGAACCTGGTTGGCAGGCACCCCGCGATAGTTGGCGTGTACGGTACCGAATATCTCGCGGATGGCGTCCTTGCCTTCAGCGCGCTCGCGGAACATGTATTCGTTACCGGGCTGCGTCCCGAGTTTTACGCAGGCCATACCCGCGCCTTCCTGGCCGCGGTTATGCTGCTTCTCCATCATCAGGTAGAGTTTATTAAGGCCATACATCCATGTGCCGTATTTCTTCTGATAGTACGACAGGGGCTTGAGCAACCTCACCATGGCCACGCCGCACTCATGTTTCAATACTTCCATGTCTTGTTATATCTGTTATCTTAAAAAAAATGAAGAATGTATGTCTACTAACAAAACATCCTTCATTTCTCTTTATCTTACTTTCTTACTATGTTGACAACTAATGCCGCTACCGAGGTAAGAATACTTACAAAGGAGAACCATAGTGTAGTAGAGCTACCGATGCCTGAGTTCTTGGCTTTCACTCCGTTAGGCTCTACATATATTATATCATTCTGTTGTAAGTAATAATAGGGCGAGTTGAATATATTAGCATCGTTGAGATCAAGGTAGTGATACTCCTTTTGGCCAGTTTCCGACTCGCGTATGAGTATCACGTTATCGCGCTTACCATATATAGTCAGGTCGCCGGCTTCGGCCAGCGCCTCCATCACACTCATCTTCTCAGCGGTAACCGGTATCACACAGGGTTTGGCCACCTCGCCCAACACGGTAACGTGGTAGCTCGACATGTTTACCGTTACCACTGGCTTTTCGGCCTTGGCCAGATAGGGAGCTATGCTTTTAGCTATCAAGTCCTGACACTGAGTCTTGGTGAGCCCCTGTACATGCAACTTGCCTATCACGGGGAAGTTGATGTTACCCGCGTTGTCTACCAGATAAGGCTGCAGCGAGCCCGCACCCGTCGACAGTTGCCCCGTACTGTTCAGTGTGTTCGAAACAGACAGGTTAAATGGTATGGCGGCCTCTGGGTTCTGCGTGCTCACCGTGATGGTAAGCTGGTCCTTCGGCATAATCTTAGCGTCATACAGACCTTTTGACTTGTCGAAGTCAACAGACTGAATATTCTGGAAATAAGCAACTTTCTTACTGCCTGAGCAAGCTGCCATAAAGAGCACTGCCATCAGCATAATGAACGGGATGGTGTATCGTTTCATATCGTATCGAAAAAACTTCATTAAACTTTCTGCAAAAATACTACTATTTTTTGACAACGGCAAAGGTTTTTAGAGTAAAAACCATCATGGATCCGAAAAAAGTAACATCCTACCCAAATGTACTTAGTACAAGCCCGAAAAAACTGACCCGCCAGTGGGTTATTCCGGGCCATCAGCCTACCACCATCTGACTACCCTCTCCTACCCTGCCAAGGCTTTGAAAAGTAAAACGATAATTTTAAAAGATAAAAAGGTAAAAGAGCAAAAAAGCAAAAAACGTTCCCTGCATGTCGGCGCTGGTCAGTTGTACGCCAGTGACCATCGTGCGAAACGAAAAGACTAATCTTTGCGTTCCTAAAGACGGCTCCCAGCTCGCCAAAGACGGTTTCCAGCATCGCAAAAGTCGGTCTCTGCAATTTCAAAGGGTATTACACCTGTCATCAAGACAGCCACGGCCCAGCGCTTTTTATCTTTTTGCTCCTTTTATCTTTTTACTTTTAATCTCCCGTGATGGCTCGGGAAATCGAGAAGGGCCTCCATGCTACTATGAACATGAAGGCCCTGAATATGGGGAAAGTCGCGGGGTTACTCGTAGAAACCGAAGTAACGGCGGGCATTGTAGTACGAAATGTCTTCGACCATACGGCTCAGCGAGGCATCGTCATTGGGTATCAGTCCATTCTCCACATCGGTACCTATCAGGTTGCAGAGCAAGCGGCGGAAGTACTCATGGCGCGGATAGCTGAGGAACGAGCGCGAGTCGGTAAGCATGCCCACGAAGCGAGACAGCAGCCCTAAGTTGGACAGGGCGTTCATCTGGCGGGTCATACCGTCGAGTTGGTCATTGAACCACCAGCCAGCGCCAAACTGTATCTTGCCGGGCACCGAACCGTCCTGGAAGTTGCCTAACATGGCTGCTATCATCTCATTGGCACAGGGATTGAGCGTATATATTATAGTACGGGTGAGCTTGCCGGCCGTGTTGAGTTTATCGAGGAACCGGGCCATAGCCGTGGCCGTGCTGAACTCGCCAATAGAGTCAAATCCGGTATCGGGACCCAGCTTCTTATACATCAGCGTGTTGTTATTACGGATGGGGCCATAGTGGTACTGCTGTGTCCAGTTGTCTGCAGCGTCCATCTCAGCGCAGAGGGTGAGGAAACAGTTCTTGTACTGACGCACCTCGAGGGCCGACAGACTCATGCCGCGCATTGATTTGGCAAATATAGTGTCTATCTGCGAGTCGGTATAAGGCTCATCGTAGAACTCGTCCATGCCATGGTCCGACAGGCGACAGCCGTTGGCGTTAAAGTAGTCGTGGCGCTTCTGCAGGGCATCTACCATATCCTTGAAAGAGCTTATGTCGATACCGGCGGCCTGGCCAAGTTGCTTCACATAGCCAGCGAAACCTTCCTTGTCGATGTTCATAGCCTTGTCGGGACGCCAGGCAGGTATCATCTTGATTTCAAAACCACTCTCACGGGTCTTGCGGTGATAGGCCAGGTCGTCTATAGGGTCGTCGGTGGTACACACGCACTCCACATGGTAACGACGCATCAACCCACGGGCCGAGTACTCAGGCTGTTTCAGCTTTTCGTTACACTCATCGTATATCTCACGGGCCGTTTCAGGGCAGAGCAACTTGTCGATGCCGAAGCCCGTACGCAGTTCGAGGTGAGTCCAGTGGTACAGGGGGTTGCGGTAGCAGTAAGGCATCGTTTCAGCCCACTTCTCAAACTTCTCCCAGTCAGAGGCGTTGCCGGTAATGTATTTCTCATCAACGCCATTGGTACGCATGGCTCGCCACTTGTAGTGGTCGCCACCCAGCCAGAGCTCGGTGATATTGGTAAAACGGTGGTCTTCGGCTACCATCTTCGGGTCGAGGTGACAGTGATAGTCAATGATGGGCATCTTGGCCGCATGGTCATGGTACAGATGCTTGGCGGTCTCTGTGTCAAGCAGAAAGTCCGCGTCCATAAACTGTTTCATAATCGCAAATATGTTTTTAAGTTCTATTTTTGTTTGCAAATGTACGGACTTTTTTTTGCACACAGCCAAAAATATGCTATATTTGCACTAATTTTTTTTAATTATCTACAATCCGCTAAGCGATTACCGTGATGAATTGGAACGGAAAAGTACTTCTGATATATACTGGTGGCACCATCGGGATGGATGTCAACCCCCAGACGGGTGCCCTTGAGCCCCTGGACTTTAAACACCTCAAGGAGCATCTGCCAGAGTTCAAGTATATCAAGACTGACATTGATATCTTTCAGTTCGACCCTCCCATCGACTCCAGCGACATGAGCCCGCGCTCCTGGATTAAGCTGGTAGAGATTATTGAGTCGCTATATAGCCGCTACGATGGTTTCGTCATCCTGCATGGTACCGACACCATGGCCTATACAGCCTCGGCTCTGTCGTTCTTACTGGAAAACCTGACCAAGCCCGTGATACTTACCGGCAGCCAGTTGCCCCTGGGCCAGCTGCGCACCGACGGCAAGGAGAATATACTGACCAGCATCGAACTGGCATCGACCTACCACAGGGACGGAACGCCCGTAGTGCCCGAAGTGTGTATCTACTTTAACGGGCATCTGCTCCGTGGCAACCGCTCGACCAAGAAGAACGCCGATGGGTTCAATGCCTTTGATTCGTTTAACTATCCCCACCTGTGCGATGCGGGTGTCAACTTCACCTTTCACGAGCACCACATCCTGCACCCCGACTACTCGCGGCCCATGGTGGCTCACCACAAGATGGATCGCAATGTTATCATCTTCTCCCTCTTCCCCGGTATCGAGGAACACATCGTTAAGCATGTGCTCGAGGCCCCCGAGCTACGCGGCATCATCATGCGTAGTTTCGGCAGCGGCAATGCGCCCCACTATCCATGGATTATACGGGCGCTGAAAGAAGCCAGCGAGCGGGGTGTGGTGGTGGTCAACATCAGCCAGTGTGTGGCCGGATGTGTAGAGATGAGCCGCTACGACACGGGCATACAGTTGCTCGACGCGGGCATCATCTCCGGACGCGACAGCACTGTCGAGGCGGCAGCCACCAAGCTCATGTTCCTTCAGGCCCAGTATCGGGATGCCGACAAGATACGTCAGCTGATGGCCCACCCTATCGCCGGCGAGTTTACAGAGAACCTGTAAGCCACCGGCGGCCATCTACGCAGAGAGGGCTACACCTGCAACAGCAAATGTAGCCCTCTCTGTATGTATAGGAGCCATCCCTGCGGTTCGCGCAGGGGGTGCCGCTTATCAGATACGCAGTTCCTTGAGTATCTCGGCCATCTTCTCCTTGGTAGCGATAGTAGTAGGAACCAGCGGGAGCCTGAGTACATTCTCTATGTAGCCCATATCGTTAAGCAGAGCCTTTACGCCAGCTGGGTTGCCGTCTACGAAGAGCAACTTGTACAGCTCGGTAAAACGGTGGTGTATCTTGCGGGCTGGCTCGTACTCTCCCTTGAACTCCAAGCGTATCATCCGCGAAAATTCCTTGGGCAGGGCGTTGCCAATGACCGATATTACCCCCACGGCACCGCTGGCCACCATGGGGAAGGTAAGCGCATCGTCGCCGCTAATCACCTCAAATCCCTCAGGCTTGTTCTTGATAATCTCGTCAACCTGCTCCAGAGATCCACTGGCCTCCTTGACAGCCACGATGTTATCGCACTCGCGCGCCAGACGTACCAGCGTGTCGGGCTTGAGGTTCACCCCGGTTCGTCCAGGTACATTATATAATACGATGGGTAGCGGGCTCACGGCGCTGATGGCCTTGAAATGCTTGTAGAGCCCCTCCTGCGATGGCTTGTTATAGTATGGACATATACTGAGTATTCCGTCTATGCCCGTCCAGTCTGTATTCTGTATCTCTTCGACCACGGCGCGTGTATTGTTACCTCCGCAGTACTTCAGTATAGGCACCTTACCCTGGGCCAGTTCCTTGACAGTCTCGGTGATTTTCTCCTTCTCCTCGCGAGTCAGGCATGGAGCCTCGCCCGTGGTGGCCAGTATGCACAAGAAATCGGCGCCATTATCCAATTGATAAGTTATGAGTCTTTTCAGTGCGGGGAAATCTACAGCCCCGTCTTGCGTAAAAGGCGTAATCAGTGCTATACCTAAGCCTTTGAATTTATTTCGTGCCATAATAGTGAATAGTTTCGTAGACAAAGTTACAAGTTTTATCCCATTTGTCAAAGGAGAGCCCAGATTTTTTATTTTTTTAATGACCGCCAATCCACAGACATATCATGCCTATCAGCACAAGTGCCAGGTCTACGGCCTTAGACTTCAAGTTCTTCTCATGGAAGAAAATGGCCCCGCACATAAAGCTGACAATGACCGACCCGCGACGCACCATGGACACGATGGATATCATGGCACCCGGCAGACTCAGAGCGTAGAAATATACAAAGTCGGCCGCACTCAGGAACACAGAAATCAGTATGATACACCAGTGCCAGTGAAACTTCTCCGTGGCGAGCCGCTTCCACCGCCACACTATCAGCGCTATACCCATCATTGCCATCTGATAGATATTGTACCAACTCTGTACCATCATACTGTCCATGCCACGTCCACCATCACCGGTAGGTGCCATAAGATATTTGTCGTACAGGCCGCTCACGGCACCGAGTACGGCAGCGCCCACGAGGAAGTAAACCCACAGATTATGCTTAAAGTCTATGCCCTCCTTCTTGCCACTACGACTCAGAAGGAAGAAAGAGCATATGGCGAAGGCCACACCTAACCACTGCCAGCCATTCAGTCGCTCGCCAAACACTAACAAGGCACCTATCAAGACCATCACGGGGCGCGTGGCGTTGACCGGCCCCACAATGGTAAGGGGCAGATGCTTCATGGCAAAGTATCCAAGAACCCACGAGGAGAGGACGATACAACTCTTCAGAACGATAAACTTATGTAGCGCCCAGCCTCCGGCGGGTACATAGAAGATGGTTCCGTCCAGGCTGGCCGTATTGGCCGACAGGATGATAAAGGGGATAAATATAAGTGATGAAAACAGGGTGTTAAGAAACAATACGGGGATGACAGCGTTACCACTGAGCGCTTTTTTCTTGCATGAATCGTAACATCCCAGCAGCGCCGCTGACAGGAATGCTAATACTAACCACATCATTGTATCCTAAAAATTAATATTTAATATCCCACAGAAACAGGGCGTGCCCAGACATACTCTCGCCAGCCTTCTGGCGGGTGCCCGAAGCCACTACCTGGGCAAATTCGGCCTGGCTCATACGTCCTCGGCCCACCTCTATGAGGGTGCCTACCACTGCGCGTACCATATTGCGCAGGAATCTGTTGGCCGTGATGACAAAACACCATCGCCCGTCGGCCTCCATACGCTCCCAGCGAGCCTCGGTCAGCGTGCAGAGAGTAGTCTTCACATCGGCCCCGGCCTTGCAGAACGCCCCGAAGTCACTGACGGCCGTCAGCGTAGCTGCGGCCTGGTTCATAGCCTCAAAGTCCAACTTATAAGGCATCTCCAGCGAGTAGTGGCGAAAAAATGGATTGCGCGCAGTATGAATATAATAATGATAGGTACGCGCGGTGGCCGAAAAGCGTGCATGCAGACCAGGCTCGACCTCTACGATACGGTTAATGGCTATATCGCGCGGCATCATGCGGTTGAGCTTATAAGCCAACTGGACTCCGTCTATCTCCGCGTCCCAATCAAAATGAGCCACCATGGTACGGGCATGTACCCCGGCATCCGTACGACCGGCGCCCACCACCTCAACGGGTTTTCTGAGCAGGGTCGACAATCGGCTCTGCAGCACCTCCTGGACAGACAGGCCATTGGGCTGTATCTGCCAGCCATGATAGGCTGTGCCGTCAAAGCTGAGATAGATAAAATAACGGTGTCTCATTTGCTGTGCAAAATTATAGAAAATATCCGATACGTACAAAATATCAGCACATAAATTGCCACAACCTGGGTGGTACTCAGCCAAATGTTATCGATCGATGCCCCGGGGAGCGAGGCTATCCAGGCCACGCCCCTGTCCATCAACCCGGCCACCCATGCCAGCCCGGTGGCTATCGCGTGCTGCACGGCACTCATGGGGGTGGCAGCCCACAGGGCCACGGCCCCATAGAGCAGACAGGTAGTACACGGCACAACCAGACAGTTGGTTAGGAGAAAATAGCAGGAGAACCGCCCGAAATAATACATGACCAGGGGCGCAGTACCTATCTGTGCGGCAACAGTAACCCACAACATGGACACACCAAAGGGTAACCGCCTATTGGGAGTGAATGCTATGATGGACAGCACGGCCATAAAGGACAGTTGAAAGCTCACATCCCAGAGGGTACGGGGGTGAGCCACCAACATAACGATGGCTGCGAAGGCCAAGGTATTCACCGACAGATGGTTGCGGTTGAGCAGCGAGACCATGCCATAGATAGATATCATGGTGGCGGCCCGCACCACACTGGGCCCCATGCCTACTAAGACCACATAGCACCATACGGCTACCAACGTAAGTACCAGCCCAGCCAACCTAACTACATCGCGACCCACGCCACCCGTCAGCGACAGGATGCTTCTACCTACGTAGTTCACCAAGAGGGTCAGGAGCGTATATATTATAATAAGGTGTAATCCGCTCAGGGCAAGTACATGGCTACCACCCGATACAGAGAACTGCTCTTGTTGCGAGTTGTCTATCAGCGAGCGCTCGCCCAAGGTCATAGCTGCCAATAGCGCTAATGAGCGGTCGCGCAACCCCAGCCGCGCATACTGCTGTACCAGACGGACACGCCACAGGACTGCAGACAGCCGTACTTTATCGAACCGAGACAACTTACTCAGTGACACTTGCTTACGCGACCACGGCTGAAAGACGAAAACCGTAGCGGCATAGTCGTGTACCCGAAGCCAGCGAGAAGAATTAAAGTTGGTCTGATGATAAGGGTGCAGACTGTCGGGGTTTTCTAAAACCGAACGGGCCCATAGGCCGTCACCCACACGCAGGGTATCGCTATCCAGCTGGCTACTACGCAGCAGCGAGGCCCTTACCTTGACAGGGCCATGGTGGCCCATTATCCACAAGTCACAACGGTAAACCTTGCCTCTGACCTGAGGCTGCGAGGCCACTACGGCCTCGTACGTACACTCGCCTGCGGGAAGCACAGGGGTATGCTCTTTGGCAACCAGCATCAGCGAGAGACCCAACAAGAGGGTGGCCCCATGAATCGACAAACTCTGTATCTGTGGATGACGCAGCCACAGCGTTATGGCTATCAGCACGGCTATCGCTATGAATATCGGCCAGACGGGAATAGTCAGCACATCGCCAAGGGCTATACCCGCCATCAGAAACACTGCCGTCAAGAACAGCGGATTCTTACGCTGAAAATCTGTACCCGCTATCAAAGGCCCGCGACATTAAAGTGTTGCCATATACGCTACACACTGCTCAGCACACCGCTCGCCATCAACACCGGCCGAAACGATGCCCCCTGCATAACCGGCACCCTCGCCACAGGGGAAAAGACCCTCTAAGCGTACGTGCATCAGTCGTTCGCGGTCACGCAGGATGCGAACGGGAGCACTGGTACGGGTTTCTATCGCTATCAGGGTAGCCTCGTTAGTCAGAAATCCATGAGCCTGGCGGCCAAAGGTTCTGAACCCTTCGCGCAGGCGGGTCGCTATAGGCTGGGGAAGCCAGAAGTGCAACGGGCTGGATATAAGCCCGGGCGCATAACTGCTGGCAGGCAGGTCATAGCTGAGCCTCCCATTGACAAAGTCGGCCATGCGCTGGGCGGGAGCCGTCTGTTGGCGGTTGCCCTGCTGCCAGCACATGCGCTCCAGTTCTTCCTGATAGCGCATTATACGCAAGCTGTCATCGGGATTGCCCTCAACATCCTCGGGACGAAGTTCTACTACCATGCCCGAATTGCTCCACTGCGTACCGCGGTTAGCCGGGCTCATCCCGTTGACCACTATCTGTTCCGGACCGGTAGCCGCCGGAATGACAAAACCACCAGGGCACATACAGAAGCTATATACGCCTCGGCCATCGACCTGAGTAACCATGCTGTACTCAGCAGCAGGAAGATACTTACCCCTGCCGTTCTTATTGTGATACTGTATCTGGTCTATCAGATGTGCAGGGTGTTCCAGGCGCACGCCTACAGCGATGCCCTTGGCCTCCATCTCTACCTGGGTGTCATGGAGATAGCGATATACATCGCGGGCGCTATGCCCGGTGGCCAGGATGACGGGGCCATACCAACTGCGGGTGGCGCCCGTCTGCAGGTCTACCGTCTCCACGCCCCTTACCGCATCGCCCTGGGTTATCAGGGCTGTCATCTTGGTCTGGAAGTGTACCTCGCCGCCACTTGCCAGAATGGTATTGCGCATGTTTTCTATCACCCGGGGCAACTTATCAGTGCCTATATGGGGGTGAGCATCGGCAAGGATGGCCGTCGAGGCTCCGTGCTGACAGAACACGTTGAGTATCTTGTCTACATTACCGCGCTTCTTGCTACGGGTATAGAGTTTTCCATCCGAGTAGGCACCGGCGCCGCCCTCTCCGAAACAATAGTTGGACTCGGGATCCACCTTCTGGGTCTTCGTAATCAGGGCCATATCGCGTTTGCGATCATGCACGTCCTTGCCACGCTCTATCACGATGGGCTTGTAACCCAGTTCTATCAGTCGGAGCGAGGCGAAGAGTCCTCCGGGACCCTCGCCGATAACCAGAACCTGTGGCTTCTCGGACACCTGTGGATAAATGGTATGCACATAATCGGCATCGGGCATCTCGTTAACATACACGCGTACCTTGAGATTTACATAGATAGTACGCTGACGGGCATCGATAGACTTCTTGAGCACCCTGACCGCACTGACGGTACGGGCGTCAATACCCTTCTCACGGGCGATATAGTCTATGATGGCACTCTCCGATACTGCCTGCTGAGGCAGTACTCGTAACTGATACTCGGTAGTCATATCTTACATTATTAAGTCCTGCTAAAATAAAAAGGGTGGATCCCCCACCCTGTCTGCCATCAGTCCATCAACTGGCTGATGGTACTACGCAGCTCGTCGCTATACAGTCCACGGGCCACGATGGTTCCCGTACTATCGGTCACCATGGTATATGGTATAGACGACACCCCATATTGGCGCGCCAGACTCTCGTCCCATCCCCGCAGTTCTGAATACTGAGGCCAAGGCAGCTCCAGCGACGCTATACCAGCCTGCCACTTATCATAATCGTCATCCAGCGAGATGCCGATGAAGCCCAGTCCCCGGTCCTTATAGTCATTATATATATTAATGTACGCGGGAGCCTCACGGCGACAAGGGCCACACCACGAGGCCCAGAAGTCAATAACGGTATAACGGTGGCGGCTTATCTGCCGACGTAGCGACACACGGTCGCGATGGATATCGGTCAGCTCGATGTCAACTATCTTCTCTCCCGCCCCCACCGGCATCTTATGTGCAATGGTAGCCTGGGGCGGCTTTAACTTGCCGGGGCGGCAGGAGGTCAGCCACAGGCCGACTCCTAATGCCCCCACAAGTAAGGCTATATGCTTAGAATTCATTTACAGCAAGTACTGAGACGAAATACTCTCGTTCTCGACCACGCGACGGATGGTCTCGGCAAACATGTCGGCCACCGACAGCTGCTTAACCTTAGAACAGCGGTTGGTATAGGGGATAGAGTCGGTAAATACGATTTCCTCCAGTTCTGACTCCTGTACACGCTCACTCGCCGGGCCACTCATCACACAGTGCGAGGCACACGCCCGTACGCTGGCAGCACCAGCCTCCTTCATAATGTTGGCCGCCTTGGTGATGGTACCTGCCGTATCTACCATATCGTCGATGATTACGACATTCTTGCCCTTCACGTCACCGATAATCTGCATGCTCTCTACCACATTGGCCCGTGCACGGGTCTTGTTGCACAGCACCAGCGGACAGCCCAGGTACTTGGCATACGAGTTGGCACGCTTGCTACCGCCCACGTCGGGCGAGGCGATTACCAGATCCTTGAGCTTCAGGCTCTGAAGGTACGGCAGTATCACGCCAGAAGCATACAGATGGTCTACGGGTACATTGAAGAATCCCTGTATCTGGTCGGCATGCAAGTCCATGGTTATCACGCGGTCCACGCCGGCACAGCTCAGCAGGTCGGCCACCAGCTTGGCGCCAATGCTTACACGTGGTTTGTCCTTGCGGTCCTGCCGGGCCCAGCCGAAGTACGGTATAACTGCATTGATATGTCTGGCCGAGGCGCGCTTGGCTGCATCAATCATGAGTAGAAGCTCCATCAGATTATCTGAGTTGGGGAAAGTACTCTGAACCAAGAATACATCGCGGCCACGTATCGATTCTTCGTAGGAGACAGCGAACTCACCGTCAGAGAACTTAGTAAAAATTAGATTGCCCAACGGACAATTCAGGCTTGCGCAGATTTTCTCTGCCAGGTATCTCGTACTTGTTCCCGAGAACACCAAAAAAGAGTTTTTCTCACTCATTTTTCTTTTTGCGTTTATAATGTTAAAGTGGTTTGGCTTAGTTGATTGCCTTACGTAGCTTTCTGAAATGCTCGATTAAATCCTTGAAGTCAAGCTGGCTATGTATGTCGAACCTATTCCATAGGTCGCCACACACCACGACCCCTCCGAAGCCCAAGTCGCGGGCCATCCGGATACGCTCCAGGCTCATGCCGCCCAAGGCATACACGTGCTTGTCTATCAGACCAGCACTGGCGGCCGCCTCTAACTGCAATGGGGTAAACGAAGCATGCTCTTCAGGAAATTCAATGCAGTCGGCCACATTCTTCAGAAACACATAATTACAATTTTTCTTCATCTGCCGCAACTGGTCAATGGCTGTACAGGTGCGGCCCAGCTGCCCCTTGTAGCCCGCGGGTACCGGCTCGGCTGGGTTGTCTATATGTATGCCGCCCAGTCGGTACTCCGACTTCAGATAGTAATGACCGTGGACGGTTATTTTACGATAGCAGTCTTCTGGAAGTAGGGTCAGCAGACGCTCCTCGTACATCGGCTCGGAGCCAGGCTTAAAGAGGTGCAGGCTATCCATGCCTTCGTCAAAGAGCGAAGCAAGTATTTTGTCTTCTTCCACAAAAAATGTGGACTTAGTCATTATGACAAGTTTCATCTGCATACTGTTTTATGATGCAAATGTATGAAAAAACCATGAAATCTGCAATGATACGAGATAAAAAAATTACCTTTGCAATGATTTTGATGATTAACAACGACAACATGATAACCGTAGATTCTACAACGTTTAACGAGATAAGTAGGCCCACGTACATTTTAGAGGAGAGCAGGCTTCGCCGCAACATACAGACCATCGCCAGCGTGGCCCAGCGCTCCGGGGCCGAGATAATATTGGCCTTCAAGGCTTTCGCGCTATGGAAGACGTTTCCCATCTTCCGCGAATACATCGGGGCCACCACCGCCAGCTCGCTCTCCGAGGCTCGCCTGGCCTTCGAGGAGTTCGGCTCGCCGGCCCATACCTATTCGCCGGCTTACACCGACTATGAGATAGACGATATAGCACGCTGTTCCAGTCACCTTACATTCAACTCGCTCTCTCAGTACAGCCGCCTGGCCAGCCGAGCCCTCAGCGCCAACCCCAATCTCAGCCTGGGACTACGTGTCAACCCCGAATACTCCGAGGTGGGCACCGCCCTCTACAATCCCTGCGCTCCCGGCACCCGCTTTGGCGTCATGTCCAGCCAGCTACCTCATCAGCTACCTCAGGGCATCAGCGGTTTCCACTGCCATTGCCACTGCGAGAGCGGGGCCGATGTCTTCGTCCGCACCCTAAGCCACATCGAGGAGCACTTCAGCCCCTGGTTCGGCCAGATTAAGTGGATCAACTTCGGCGGAGGCCATCTGATGACGCGCCGCGACTACGATACTGACCTGCTGGTACGCACCCTGCATAGTTTCCACGACCGCTACCCGCACCTGCACATCATTCTCGAACCGGGAAGTGCCTTTGCCTGGCAGACGGGACCGCTCGTGGCCCAGGTGGTAGACATCGTGGAGAACCGCAGCATACGCACGGCCATCGTCAACGTCAGCTTTACCTGTCACATGCCCGACTGCCTGGAGATGCCTTACCAGCCCGCCATCCGTAATGCGGAGTCCTTACAGTTGGACGACCATGCCGCCGACCCCCGTGTGTACCGCATCGGGGGCAACAGTTGTCTGTCGGGCGACTTCATGGGTTCCTGGCGTTTTCCCCACCCTCTCCAGGTTGGCGATAACGTCATTTTCGAGGACATGCTGCACTACACCACCGTTAAGACTAACCTGTTCAACGGTATCAGCCACCCATCGATAGCACTCTTACACACCAACGGCCAACTTGAAACACTCCGCGAGTATGGCTACGACGATTACCGTGCCCGCATGGACTAACCAGCTCACCCCGGCCCCCGACAGCTTCATCCCAAACTTTAGAATACACATACCAAACTTTCAGACGGCCGTCCGCAACTTCCGGATGGCCGTCCTCTATTTCCAGATACCTTCCACCACCATGCCCACCCATCTGACAGCCGTCAGCACGGTGCTAATAATATAATAAGGTGTAGACGCAACCACCGGCACCACATAGAAGATAAAATGCAATTTTTCAAAAAAAAACTTCGGAAAAGTTTGCAAGGGCAAAATAAAAGCGCTACCTTTGCACCGCATTTAGAGAAATGCTCATCACAACAGCGATGATAGTTGCGGCAATAGCTCAGTTGGTAGAGCACGACCTTGCCAAGGTCGGGGTCGCGAGTTCGAGTCTCGTTTGCCGCTCACATTCTGGATAAAGCCAAAGATAAAAGGAATGAATATTCCCATTGCCCAGGTGGCGGAATTGGTAGACGCGCACGTTTCAGGTGCGTGTGCCGCCAGGCGTGCAGGTTCGAGTCCTGTTCTGGGCACTATTTATCCAGAATATTTTGTTGGAGAGGTGGCGGAATTGGTAGACGCGCTACTTTGAGGGGGTAGTGATAATTGCATCGTGGGAGTTCGAGTCTCCTCCTC
>JALEKD010000011.1 GCA_022769285.1 Prevotella sp. | reverse complement strand
GAGTCATCAGTATTTCTGTTCATCATACTACAAAGGTAGTGCAAGTTGTGGACATACACGATGGAATTGATAACTATTTCGCCCGTGTCCCCCATTTTGCCGCTCTTTTTATCCTTTCACCTTTTTACTCTTTTCTTTTTCGCCGTGGAGACCGACCATTAGGAAGAAAAGTAACAGAGTAAAAAGGTGAAAGGATAAAAAGAGTGGCCTGAGCATTTGCCCTGTTCACCCAGTGTCCATCGCGGAAGATGAAAAGACCGGTCTTTAGAACTCTAAAGACGGCTCCCAGCAAGCTAAAGATGGCTTCCAGCATTGTTAAGGCCGGCCTTTTCATCGCCCGCGATAGACATTGGAAAAGATGTAGCTACGCTGGTTGCCGTGGAGATGCTTACGCAAGCTGCGCGTTGCTCACAATGCCGCTTCCATCCTCTGTCTTGGTAGCGTGAACGCATCTGATAAAACAATACCTGATAATCAGAAAATAAACGGAGATTTGCGCTGCCATTTTATCTACCAACACCATTGCCGTAAAAACATATTTTAAAATATCATTTTTCAAAAAATCATTTTTAGGAAATAACGCTGGGGAATAATAAGGGGGCCGCGGCTACTCTATCAGTCTGCCAACGATGATCTGGCGGCCCACTCCACATGTCCACCGGCACCCTTTACCCCCACGCGCAGAGCCACCATAAATAAAAAGAGGGGGCGGATGAAATAAAACAGGCCCTCGGGGCGTTATATAAGTATAAACAGACAAGCAATGAAGATATTCAAGCTGATATTGGCCCTACTGATGCCCATGCCGGCCATGGCCCAGTACACATGGCAGGAGGGGGCACCACGGGAGAAGGCCGACCTGACACGCGACGTGAACTATACCGTCGAGGTTCAGGGCAGCTACTCGCGCGGCAAGACTCCCCTGTGGCTCAACGCCAACCGCTACGGACTCAGTTCGCTCGACAAAACCAATGGCTACCTGCGCGCCGCCCTGATACGTCCGCTCTGCGCCGACTCGGCACGCCGATGGGGTGTGGGCTATGGCGTAGACGTGGCCGTGGCGAGCCACTATACCAGCACCTTAGTGGTACAGCAAGCCTTTGCCGAGGTGCGCTGGCTGCACGGTGTGCTGTCGGTGGGCAGCAAGGAGTACCCCATGGAACTGAAGAACAACCAGCTGAGCAGCGGTTCGCAGACGCTGGGCATCAACGCACGCCCCGTGCCACAGGTGCGGCTGGCGCTGCCCGAGTACTGGACGCTGCCCTTCGCCCATGGATGGCTACAGCTAAAGGGACACATGGCCTATGGTGCCATGACCGACGAGCGCTGGCAGCACGACTTTACCCACAGGCAGAAGCCCTATACCGACGGGATGCTCTACCACAGCAAGGCTGGTTACCTACGTATCGGCAAGGACGAAGACATCTATCCCCTGTCGCTCGAAATAGGCCTCGAGATGGCTACCCAGTTTGGCGGCACATCCTATGAGCAGCAGGGCGACGGCTCGGTGACGATAAAAAAAAGCAAAAGGGGGCTGCGGTCCTTCTGGAACGCCTTTCTGCCAGGCGGCGGTGACGTGGGCGAGGGCAAATATGCCAACGTCGAGGGCAACCAACTGGGCAGCTGGGTGATGCGCGCTAACTATAACACCGACACCTGGCGACTGGGCATCTATGCCGACCACTTCTTCGAGGATCACTCGGGCATGCTGTTCATCGACTACGACGGCTACGGATCGGGCCAAGAGTATATGGTGAAGAAAGACTGGCGTTTCTTTATGTACGAACTGAAGGATATTATGCTCGGGGCCGAACTTAACCTGAAGTATGGCCACTGGCTGCGCAACATAGTGCTGGAGTATCTGTACACCAAGTATCAGAGTGGCCCCATCTACCATGACCACACCATGAATATACCTGACCACATAGCAGGCTACGATGACTACTACAACCATGGCACTTTCCTGGGATGGCAACACTGGGGACAGGTAATGGGCAACCCTCTGTACCGCTCGCCTATCTACAACGAGAACGGCCACATCTATGTAGAGAACAACCGCTTTATGGCTTTCCACTTAGGAGTGGACGGCTGTCTGACCCCACGTATCGGTTATCGGGTGCTGGCCACCTACCAGGACGGTCTGGGCACCTACGACAATCCCTATCTGAGCAAGCACCACAACGTGAGTTTCCTGGTCGAGGCCAACTGCCACCTGCGCCATGGCTGGCAGCTGCGCGGTGCCTATGCCATGGACTTTGGCGCCATATTAGGTCACAACGCGGGCTTGCAGATAACCCTCAGCAAGAGCGGTCTGCTCAAACTGAACAACAAGAAATGACAATGAGAACACCTATTATATATAGTATGCTGGCCATAGTGGGCGCTGCCCTGCTGGCCACCTCGTGCGAACTGGAACATAGCAGCAACGGCAAGTTGGACGGTTTCTGGCACCTGGAGCGCGTAGACACCCTGCAGACAGGAGGTGTGCTCGACATGAGCCAGGAGTACTACTTCTGGGCCGTACAGGGCAAACTGCTGCATGTACGCAACACCGAAGACCCCTACACGGGCTATTTCTTCAGATTTCGCCAGACTGCCGACAGCCTTGTCCTGTCGCAGCCCCACTCTAACGGTGGCCACCAGAGTGGCAATGACGATGGCGACATTCCCATCACCGATGTAAAGGACTTGAGGCGTTATGGCGTGAACAGCCTGGAAGAACATTTTCATAAGGACCAGCTCAGCAGTTCGCGCCTCATCCTTTCGACCGATAAGCTGCGGTTGTATTTCAAGAAATTCTGACCTCTGACATAGCTATACTGATAAAGGCGGCCTATACGGGTCGCCTTTATTAATGTATAGGGGGCACAGGCCGCCGTCATCGGCAGTCGGCCTATGCGTTAACCGTCTTTATCTTACTGTTAAGTGCTATGTTAAAGAGGGTGTAGAGCGCCACGTCAGTCACAATGATGGCCGTGACGCCCATCAGGGAATAGAGGGCAAAGTTGAGAGCCAGGTAGGCCAATGAGATGGTGATGATAACGGCCAGCGCCTGGTGCATGGTACATCCAGCGCGCATCAGCTTGTGGTGTATGTGGCTCTTGTCGGCCTTGAAGAGGGGCGCATGGTAGTGCAAGCGGTGCAGGATGACACGCACCACATCGAATACGGGTACAATGAGCAGCGAGTAAGCCAACAACATACGCTGGGGATTGTAGGGCATGGCCTCGCCATTGACCATGGTAAACTTGACAAACAGGAAGCCCAAGATAAAGCCCAAGGTGAGGCTTCCGCTGTCGCCCATGAATATCTTGCGGTTCTTCTCGGCCTTGCCTAATATGTTAAAATACAGATACGGTATCAGCACTCCGGCCAGTCCGGAGATGATAATGCAGTAAGAGTTGAGCCCCTGATGGGCATAGCCGTAGAAAAAGCCTATCAGGGCTATAAAGGAAAGCCCCGCAGCCAGGCCGTCGATACCGTCTATCAGGTTGATGGCATTGCTGATAAACACGATGACAAACACGGTGAGCGGTATGCCTATATATAAAGGTATATCGTATATGCCGCAGAAGCCATACAGGTTATTGACCGACAGGCCGGCTACAGGCATCAGCACCGCAGCGGCCACCTGGGCGGCAAACTTAACCTTAGCTCCCAGGCCCACCAGGTCGTCGATGATGCCGACAACATATATGATGGCCAGACTGAAGAAGAAGAGGATAGACCATAGGTTGAGCGGCACCCGTTGCTGCAGCGCGGGGTCATTGTCCAACGTAAAGATAGCAATGAGAGCTGCTATCACCATGCTGGGTATAAAGGTGATGCCACCGAGCCTGGGTATAAGTTTATGGTGTAACTTGCGCTGGTTGGGAATATCGTATAGCCCCTTGGTCTTGCAGAAGTTGAGCGTAAGCGGTATGAATACAAATCCGCAGAGTACACTTATCAGAAAAGTGCCTAAATCCAGAATTATATCGATAGTCATCTTGTAGTTGTCTGTATATGTTACTATTGATATAACCCTGAATGGCGCTTTTTATTGCCCTCGCTGCTTCACTTTTTTCCTGCACCACTCGTGAAAGAGCAGCGATGGCAGGGTGGCCACTATCAGAGTGCAGCGCCGTAGCTGCTTGCGCGGCTGGCTGAAGATGCGGTAGACAAACTCAAGATGGTGGCGCAACATCCACTGGGGAGCGCGCCGTTCGCCCTGACCGCTGAAAAACTTGAACGCGGCTCCTACGGCTATCATCACGCCATGCTCCAGGTGTGGTTTGAGCTTCGACATGAATATCTCTTGCTTGGGCGCGCCTAAGGCCACCCACACTATATCAGCCCCGTCGGCTGCGAGCATACGGGCGATGGCCGGGTAGTCGAAATCGTTGACCGCGCAGAATGGCAACTCATAGAACAGCATCTGCCCAACGTCTGGATTAAGTCGGCCAAGTTGCTCGCGCAGAGCGTCGAGGGTAGCCTGGTTGGTACCGAGGAAAGCCATGCGATAGCGCCGCTGGCTCACTATGTCGCGGAAGATGTCGCTGCCACAGTACTGACTATAGCGCCGGCCATAGAGCAGACGCAGGTAGAGCGGCACATAACTGCTGTCGCAGATGGCGAACATGCCACCGTCGACCACACGGCGATAAGCCTCATCGCGGTTAACCGTGTTGAGTATCACACCGTCGGCCACACAGATATAACCTACCCTGTTTTTTTGCAACTCATCATCTATTCTTCGCCAAATTTCTTCTCGTGAAAATTCGTAATTGATATTAAAAAATCTTTCCATTATGACAAAATAGTTTCTAAGCATGTCTTCATATTACATTCAAATGAATGTAACGTGAAATTCTTTTTGTATAGTAAGTATCCATATTCTCCCATCTTTTTTCTAAGAGAAGGCTCTTCCAGCAAGATTCTTATCTTATTTGCTAGAGCTAAAGGATTATTTTTTTCCACAACAAACCCACTCTTACCATCTTTGATAATATCACAAATACCACCTTCGTTAGTAGATATGCATGGAAGAGCATGTTGCATTGCCTCTAATAGAACCAAAGGAAAACACTCATTATAATAAAAAGTAGGAAGTATAAAAATATCAGCCTTATTGTATATTTCTTCCTTTTCCTTTCCACTTTTTTTACCCAAATAAGTAACATGAGACGTTAATCCCCGTTCATCAATTTCCTTGCGAAGGTGGTAAGCATTAATTTCTTGCGTTTCATCGCCAACAAAATCACAAGAGAAATCGCCCCCTTGTTCTTTCAATATTTTCAAGGCATCTAACAATACGAAAATCCCTTTACTCTCAATAAGATTTGATAGAAACAGAAGTTTTGTAATAGTATTATAATGCTTTTCTTTAGCTACTCTTCCATTTTCTGAAATACCATTAGGACATATGAAAACATCTTTCCTCTTCACATATTTTTTTACATCTGTATATAATGCTTCTGCCAATAATATTACCTTTACATGTTTAAAAAAACAATGGTACATTTTATTGTCTATTTTTATATTTTGCCGAGTTGCAACCCCCTTATTATGAAAATGGATTACCACCTTACATCCTAATAGTTTTAATAGCTCCACAACTAGAAAGTCCTTATAAAATGCAATACCACATG
This sequence comes from Prevotella sp., assembly GCA_022769285.1. Taxonomy (GTDB): domain Bacteria; phylum Bacteroidota; class Bacteroidia; order Bacteroidales; family Bacteroidaceae; genus Prevotella. The sequence goes on along the minus strand of JALEKD010000011.1, from coordinate 74,415 downwards.
CCGTAGGTGTTACATATACAAGTTGCGGCCTAAAAATAAGGACTTGCCAAATGACCTTTTTCAGTAAGTTTAGATACTGTAAATATTTTCTTATACTTTTCTTGCCTATATCATCCAATGTCTTAGCAGAAGCCATATTGATATATTGGCAATCAAAAGTTTTATTAATAATTTTGCTATCATGAATGTACTTCCCCATCATTGCTGCTCCATGTATAGGTGGCGGAAGATGTAGTATAAACAATACTGACTGTTTCATCTTTTCTCTATTTAATCAGTTGGTTAAATATTCAATAAATTAAATCCCGCTACGTTTTTAAGTAATAATATCTATTACTAATCGGCATCAGTAACAGGGTATCACATATTATATAAGTACACCAAGTTCTCTCAGGGCAGTATTCAAGTCGCAAGATCGTACGCCAATAGCATAACACGCATCTGGTAGCATAACACGGTTTCGACGCTGAGGGTTACTTTTCTCGTATGTAACGAGAACCATATTTCTTGCAGCTGCTGTTGCAACAAGATATGAATCTGCAACGTTGGTATAATCAAATATTGCAGATTGAGAAAAACGAACTGTACAGTTTTGAGCCCAAGTAATTGTTTCTGCCAACTTAGCCATTACGGCCACATCCTGTGTCAAGAAAAAACCGCGTGGTGCATTATTATGAATCCAGTCGGTAAGTTCGTCTCCTCCTTTGTCTATTTCATCCTTTACTTTATCAATAGAATGAATGTTGCCCGAGTTGATGAGCTCTACCATTTTTGTCCAAAACGTAGGCCAAACATCCATTGGCAAATTTTTCTTGGATTCTACGAATATATTAGTATCGAATAAATACTCCATGTCTGCTAAATATTATTGGTCATAAAATTATCGTACGTCTTTCCGTATAATCCAGTTAAACGATACGCCTCAGTATAACTCAGTTGTTTGTTGTTGACTGCGTTTCTTACATGAATAGCGAAACTACATCCCACTCTTTTTACACTTGTCGAATAAAAACTTCCCCCTGAAGAGCGCTTTTTGACTTGCATTGGACGCTGACTATACATTAACCAGAAACTTCTATAATCAGCATTAGACATGAGACCTAAATCATGAGCACGCCGAGCAACAACCAACTCGCTAACCTTAAAGCGCCGTGATGCCGATTTCGTGTCATTTTCCCATATATCACGTAATACTGATGCTGGAACCAAGAACTCGGCGGCCACTCTATCACAATACTGTTCAGTAGCTTCATGGTACAAGACCTCGCTCCCTGCATGGCCAGCACTCACTCCAAGCATAAGGTGGGCAACTTCATGTATAAGTGTAAAGAGCTGCGCACTCTTGCTGTCGGCACTATTAATAAAGATATATGGCGCCTTTTCATTTACTAATGCAAAGCCTCGACATTCACTTACTTTTAAAGGTCTATGGGTATTATTACCAACCACCCCATTATAAGCAAGAAAGACACCAGCATCCTCCAGTCTTTGTCCAAGAAGACTTACGGCTGCATCAGGCGTCGCCAAGCTAAAAGCCCATCTACTATCAAGATTCAATATGGTTCTGAGCCGACTAACGACTTCACTTATACTTGAAGAACGAGCATCGACAGAGCCTACGAAATCACAGGTTTCTATTTCGTTTTCTTCCAGATATTCTTCCAGCCATTCCTGCCGTGCCTGAATGTTCATAACCGTGTCATACACATTCAAATCAAAATGCTCCTGCTGGCCTGCTTCACCTCGAAACATGGGGAATGGAATGTTCTCTATGGGCAAATTATTCATAAATAGATACCCCAACGGAACATAGAACTTCTCCGCAAAAGTCTTTAACTGACTTAAAGTTGGCAATTTCTCAAGAGCCAGCCAACTACTAAGCAAAGGAAAAGACTCTATCGCTTTTTCCTCACTAACACCAGCCCGTTGTATAACCCAACGAAGCAGTTCTGGTTGAATATTTAATCTTTCCACAGCCATAAAGCACTCTTTGCAAAGCAAAAATACTACAAAAAATCGAAAGAGAAGCCGAAAAAGCCTCAAAACAACACATCACCAACAAAAAAACACTATTTAATACGTTTCGGAAGAGACTTTGTGATACCCTGCCAGCCAAAGATATTTCCACCGTCACACGTCTGCGCCCTGCCAGAGTTTCCACATAACACTACTAAATAATTTCTATTTATAATATCATTCTATCCAAGCTGTCAACTAATTGCCGTAGACATTCCTTGAAGTTCTCTTGCATTAAAGACTCTCTTAATCTAAGTGGGAACTGTATTTTTTCTGTATTATTTGTAATTAGCCTAAGTCGTTTAATATACAATTCTTCGTCTACAGGGTCTATTACAAAACCATTTACTCCCTCTGTTACCAGACAATTACTCCCTGCATCTTGGCTTATAAGCACCTTACATCCTGCGACAAGAGCCTCATTCGTAACAGCGCCAAATGGTTCTTGTAGACTTGGCAATGTAAACACATTAGCTATATTATACCATGCGTAAAGTCTTTCTCCTTCAAGCCGTCCTGTAAATATAATATTTTCTTGATTATCAGCTATTCGTACTAACTCATTATATTCAGGACCAGAACCAACTATAACCAAATACAAGTTTTCAATACGAGCTTTTTTGAAACATCGAATGATAAAGTCTATATTCTTAATTGCAACCAAACGCCCAACAAACAATAGAACTTTTTTATTCAAAAGATGGTAACGGCTTATATACTCCTCGCTAATACTCAGAGATTTTCTAAGTTTATCTCTATACAACTCATCATCCCTAATAATAGGAAAATATATTGCTTTAGTATATTTCTTCTGATACCATAGACACACTTTTGGCTCTACACAAATCAGCCCGTCTAACATTGGGGCTATAATGCTTATTGCCTTCTCGTGCTTCCAGGTAAAGTGATTTCCCTTAGCTACCATGTTATAGCTATCGTCTACCATACTTACTATTTTGTACCTCTTTCTTCTTATCATTCGGTGGATTAATGCCACTATCGTAGGTACACCATACTCATTGGTCAATACTATATCTGGGGCAGAAAGAGACAGCTGGACCCATAACGTTTTTATCCATCTTATAATCCCAACCTCTTCTTTTACTATATAGTGTGGAGTAAAAACAAACAATTCTTCTATCTTGGCATAATCAAATGTTTGATTTTTCAGATTTCGCCAAAACAAGCAAATAGTCGCATCATAATGTGTTGCCAACTCGTTAAACAAATCGACACGATATGGGGCTATTACAGGGTGAAAGACAAGTATCTTCTTTTTCATTTCCAAAAATACAATAATGACGGATAAGTTATAACATTGATAATATCCGTATATTTGAATACTCCAAAACTATAATAGTAACAGAAATATGGAACCAAGGCGATACAAAGAACACCTTCACATGCTGCTTTGTATTTGAAACTACACTTATTAAGGAATATCAGCAAAAGAACACTTTGAAACGTATAAATAAAGAACTGATAACGCATACAAAGGAAATATGCTTGACCAAAATTTAATATTAAGAGAAGTACCATCAATATAACAACAACATTAACAATTCCAAAAGATTCTTTGGTAATTGTATCTTGTTGCTTTTTAATGTAAATGTATATAGCCTGTACTATAATAAGAACAGTGAGGATGTAGAACTGAGCATTCAAACCTACATCTGTTTGCCAGCTATCTGTACCAGTCAGCTGCTTTGTATCATTGAGGCGTATAAAAATATAGCCAACAAATATTATCTTTGAAAACAAGCCTGATAAAGACATAAACAAAACTGCTAATACTATAATGGTTACCCCTAATAATAAGATTCTCTTGGGTGATAGTCTTTCTCGTATAAAAGGAATTACACCCATTCCTATAACTGGGATAGAAGCGCTATGTACTCCAACAGACAAAACAGCCAGCATCCATTTTTTCTTCTTCTCGTAAAAAAGGAAAACCAGGAATAACAGGGCGAATGACTGGGATATGCTCTGACGTAACATATTGCCATTCATAGCAAATGTCTGAAAAAACAAAGCTGTAAACACAATAACCGTTACAACATCTTTTTTAGATGCACTTATATTTTTAGCCGTAACTATAATCGCCTCGTAAAGCACTGCATAACTTACAGTTGTAAAGAATGTTACAAAAACAGCCCAATTAGCATGGGTTAATCTACTAAACAGCCATGAGAATGTAAAATATATCGGCTCTTTCTTATTTTCTATGAGATAACCTATATATGAATAGTCTAAAGCACTCTCATATATTTCCTTATAAGCAAGAAAATCGCCTGTTAACTCTTTTGTCGTATTAATCAAGCCCAGAAACAAAGATATAAGGATACCCAAGGTACGGATATGCCCCCAAGTAATCCTCCCCCTACTATTGTATAGTATCCAGAATAACGACACTGTGCCCATGAGTGGGCTAAAATAATATATAAGAGCTATAAGTATTACCATGGCCTATCTATTTCCTTATATTTTTATTATTGTAACAATATACGAGTGCAGGCACTACCATACAGCTAAATGCCACTCGCGAAATAGACAAGCCAAGTGCCCCTGTTATGGCCATATTATGTATAAGTACTATCGCCAATATTATAGTTCCTATATTCTTGATAGAATTTACACTTAACAGGCTCCAATTTTTAGCTTTTGATATAAGTCCTTGCTCATATACCGAACCGACACAATCAAATATAGTGCTAAGAGATAATGTACATAAAACTACCCTTAGCCCCACAAATGATACTCCATAAAAGCCCTCTATGTATCCACTAAGAAGCATTATTATTAGGCACATTACGCTCGAAGTAGCAAAATTACTTAAAATCATCATTTTAAGAATTTCCTGCTCAGTTGATACATTTGCGGTCGAAGTAAGATAGGACAGGGTTACATTTCGTAATACCGAAGGTATATATAGTATAACAACAGTCCACTGGCAAGCTGCATTGTATAATCCCAGTTGGCCATAGTCTGCGAATTTTATAATTACGAAATTAAAGAACCAAGTAATAACAAAATACAAACTCTCATGGAGTGCTATTGGAAAAGAGAATATTATGATTTCTTTTTGTATTTTCTTTTTTTCCTGTACAGGAATTACTACTTTATTAATTTTTGTAGTAATACTGCGAATAGAGATATAATTAATAATGCTATTAAATAGCTGAGATATAAGCAAGGCATACAAAGCGCCATCAAAGCCATACCAATAAGCTAAAGAAGCACTACTCACAAAAGTAACGATACCACTCCATCCATTATTAATTGCGACTTTCTTAAACTCTTTAAATCCACATAAGATGGCATTTTGAGTAAATGTCAAAGCATTAAACACTATAATAATGGCACACATTCTAATGGCTGTTGCCAAAGGGGCATTTTCTAAAAATACAGCTAACTGTCTGGCAAATGTAAATATAAGAGCACTTATAACGATGCTTGCTATAAGAGTTATCTTTATCAGAATATGATAAATGAGGAATATACGGTCTGGAAACTTAGCCATACCCTGCGAAATGAATTTTGTCGCAGTATAGCCAATACCAAAAGTAGAAAAAATTCCTATCGTGAGAATTGTATTTCTTATCAGTCCATATTCTCCGTAGCTGTCACGCCCCAAGAAACGGGCCACAGCAATTCCTGCCAGCAGCAACAAGCCCTTACCGATAGCATTACCAAACACAGCCCAAAAAGAATCTTTTAAGAGCTGGCCCTTATTATGTCCTATATTCCTTAAAGACTTAATTACCGCCATCATTATGGGAAAAGACTTTTATACTCCCTTGGTGAATAACGTTTTTAATAAATCCCTACAAACAAATAGTATTGTAACCATCCAAGCCGTTATAACCATAAAGAATACAAAAACCATGCGCTTAGGTCCGGCTGGCAATATTGGAACCGACGCTTCTTTTATAGTAGTAAAAGCCGGAGTATTCTCTTGCACCTTAGCTAATGCCTGTTGTAATTGAGTATTTAATGCGCTATATGTATTAAATTTGAGTTGCATATCATTCTCCAAGTCATTCTGCTTAGCCTTATAGCTTTCCAATACGACATCCATGTTGGCATCAGCATAGCCGCCATAAAGCTGGCGCGCCCGCTCATACTGATACTTAGCCTCTGCCGTAAGTTTCTTATAATACTCATAGTCTATACGAGCCTTATTGGTACGATAACGAGTAATCGTACTTTGCAGTTCTTTCATAGCCTTATCAGCTATAGTCGCAGCAATCAAAGGGTCTTGATCTTCCACTGAAATATAGATAACACCTGTTTTAGGATCCAAGCTACAAGTAACAGACTTACGGATAAGCCCAAGAATATTCTCCTGTTCCTCCGTTAGCTGAAATATATTAATGTCTGTACCCACCTTAGCCGCTGTTTTCTTCTTGAATTTTCCAGGCAATTCAAGTAACCATTTAAAAGGTACCCCTAATATATACTGCTTTTGATATTTTAGCAGATAATCATAATAGGTAGTATTAATAGTACCGTCACTGCTTTTAACATGACACTTAGACAGGTTGATTGCGAAATCATTTGTATTCATCAAATCGGGATACAACTCTGGATAAATGGCATCGCCTGTAGACGAGCTACCCAGATTGAACCCAAAAGACGAGGCTATAGATGACAAACTATTCTTCCCCATTATATCCCCCATCTCTGGTGCTAACACCACACTACTATTATAGTAACGAGGCACTGGAAAAATGATAAGGCATGCCACTATAAAAGTAAGAACCGTTACTTTCAAGAATAGTATCTTGCTGCTCTTTACACGTCTGGCCACAGCCAGTATATCTATCTGATTATTTTTAGTATTCATAATGATTCAAAATTACTTCAGCAGATTGGCCAGCGAGGCTATCATGGTGGCCAGCGAGGCTACCGATGAGCCTATGCCCAGCCACTGACCTATGGCGGCCGGATTGCGCCGGGGCTTACTGGGAACTACTATCTCACAACCGGGGCGAACCTTGGCGTTGTGGGCCACACGGCCCACTGTACCGTTCATGTAGACGATGATGGTGCGGCTTTTCTTGGCACGCTGGCCGAAGCCACCGGCCTGGTCTATGTAGTAGCTGAACCGCTTGCCTTTCTCGTAGGCCACGGTGTTGGGGAACATCACGTCGCCGCTAATCTTGACCGTACCGTTGTACTCGGGTATTATGAGCTGGTCGCCCTCGCGCAGTACCAGGTCGGCGTCGCCTCCGGGATGCTTCAAGGCCTCACCCAGTTCGATACCCACGGGATAGGTGTCGGCCAACTGTAGCAGGGCCACGTTGATAGAGTCGCTGTTGGCTCCCTGGGCAGCCAGTATGCGTGTCACGGCCCGCATCTTGGCGCGCTCGGCCTCGCTGGTACGGCGCAACAGGCGCGCGCCCGACACGTAGGCCAAGTCGGTAACACCACCGGCCTTGCGTATCACGTCGCTGATACGCTCGTTCTTGCGGGCTAGCGTGTAAGTGCCGGCAAACATCACCTGCCCCTCTACGTACACGTTCTGCGGAGTGGCAAACCCGGGGCTGCGGCGCACGTAGACCTCATCATAAGGCATGAGACGGAAGCCGGGCTGACCGTCGATGACGAACCCGTCCTTGAGGGCCAGCGTATAGGTCTGCGAGATGATGCTGTCGGTGGTCAGCGCCTTAGGGTCGCGTATGCGGCGAGCCACGTCTACCTTGACCGTAGATGCCTGGTCATTGAGCCCGCCGGCCTGCAGTATCAGGTCTTCGATGGTCTCGTTGGCCGCATACTGATATATACCCGGATAGTGTACCTCGCCATGTATGGTGAGGGTCTGCTGCTCCATCAGGGCCTGCTTGGTGGGCACGAAGAGCACGTCGTTCTTCTGCAAGGGCACATCGGCCACGCGCCCCTGCATGATGCCGTCTATATCTACGGGTATTACCTCCAGGGTACGGTCGGCCTTCATACGGTGCATCACGGCATGGGCCGTAAATGCCTGCTCGGTGCAGCCCTCGGCATGCTCTATGAGCGAGCGAACACTGGTTATGTCGCCGCCCACCTGGTATTTGCCGGGGCGGAACACGGCTCCCTTGACCTCGACCATGTTCTCGTAGCGATCCAGGATTGAATCGACCGACACGGAGTCGCCGTCGGCGATGCGGAACGAACTCATGTCAAACTCGCCAACGTTGTAGACCGAGTACTCACGGCCCGTCTTGCGTATCACACGGACGGCCTTGGTGTAGGCGTCGCCCGTAAATCCGCCGGCATACTTGAGCAGGGTGCCCACGCTCTCGCTCTTCTTCATCTCATAGTACATGGGGCGCTTCACTTTACCATTGATACCGACTAGGCAGTCGTAGGGACCTACGACGATAACGTCGTTATCGGTAAGGTGTATGTTGCTGGCCTTGCCGTTCAGAATATAGTCGTACACATCGACCATGGCGATGAGGCGGTTGTTGCGAAACACCTTGATGTTACGCAGCGTACCCAGGTCGTTGGGCCCGCCGGCCATGTAGAGGGCATTGAAGACGGTGGCAAAGGCCGACAGGGTGTAGGTGCCTGGCATGCGCACCTCGCCCATCACGTTGACCATGATAGTCTTGGTCTGCCCCACGGTAAGTTTTATCTTGGAACTCTGATAGCGGCTTCCCAGTGTGCTGCGCAGCCGCGCGTTGGCCTGGGCCACGGTGAGCCCGCTCACCTGTACGGGTCCGAAACCCTCGATGGTAACCTCGCCATCGGGCGACACGGTGGTTTCCAGCGTCTTCTGCGACGCGCCGTAGATATCTATTATCACGGCATCGCCCGGGCCCAACCGGTAGTTGCGCGGAGTGGCAATGTTCATATTGGGCTCGAAGGTGAGCTTCTTATTATTAAATATGTCGCGACCGAAGACACGCTTGACCTGCTTCTCGGCCATCAGTTGGCGAAGCAGGGCGGCCGTGTCGGTGGGTAACATGCCTCCCAACTCGTGCTCCATGGCCAGCCTGTCGTCATCGTCTATAGTGGTGCGCGGATAGTTGTCGGTCTGTATCAGCTGGTCGGTCTTGGCCTTGGCATCGGTCTTCCTGTCACCATTATTCTGACGCATACGACTGGTGGCCGTGCTCACGGCCTGGTCGGCCACCACTCCCATGCCCTTATTCTTAATCTGGCGGTCGTATTTCTCCCTAACCCGGCGTATCTGACTGATGTTTACACCGCGCTGCATGAGCTTGGTCACTATCTGGCTTTGAGATGTGCCCTGGGCGTGCTCCTTTACAACGAATTGCATCACTTGGTCGTCGCTCATAGACGACTGGGCCATCATGCAGGCAGGCATTACCAGCACGAGGACGAGCAGTAATATGTTTTTCTTCATACTTCTTAGAATTTGCGGCCCGTCAGAATATTGAGGGCGGTCTTAATAATAATCTTGCAGTCGATCCACAGCGAGCGGTGTTCGAAATAGTGGATGTCAAGGTGCAAACGGCGCAACATCTTCTCCATGGTGTCAGTGTAGCCGTTGTACAGAGTGGCCTCGGAGGTAAGTCCGGGTCTCATCTGATAGATGATACTGTAGCGGGAGTCCTGCTCCATGATCTTGTCGATATAGTATTTGCGCTCGGGCCTTGGGCCAACGAGCGACATGTCGCCCCGAAGCACGTTCCACATCTGTGGCAACTCATCGAGATGATGGCCACGCAGAAAACGCTCCAGCCGTGTAGAGTAGTCGTTGTCGCACTGGGCGATGAGCTGTGGGCCCTCGTTCTCGGCCTCACTGCTCATAGTGCGGAACTTGTAGATGACAAACGGGCGCCCACCCAGGCCGATGCGCACCTGGGTAAACAGGACGGGGCCGTTGTGCTGTATAGTCAGCGCGATGGCTATCAGCGCCATAACCGGCGAGAGCAGCACCAGCCCCACGGCTGCGCAGACTATATCTGCCGCCCGCTTGATGGCCCGTTGTACCCGCCCCATGCCGTCTGTAGTTTGTTGCTGTGCCATTAGTCGTCTACTTACATATATATAAACTCTGTTTTTGTAAAATTGTTGCAAAGTTACTCAATTATTTTTGATTGCGGCTGCTTACGGGGCAATAATTGGGCTCCGTGGAACCTCCACGGGCCGCCCGCAGGCCAATCCGTGGCTCCATCCGAAGACTGCGGATGTACATACAGAGACTCCGAACCTGCATCCCAAGGTTTGGGATGTACATCCTGTGCCGCTGAACCGACGCCGCCAGGGGCGGGAGAAATACAGAGGGCGTGGGCACATTTTTGATGGCCCACAGACAAAAAACGGGGAGCGGACATCGGCAGTACGGGAAAAATAAGTAACTTTGCCCTCAGACTGTTTATTACATCTACACAGTATGAGGCACATCTGTACCACCATCGCCACGGGGGCCGCAGTCCTGGGCACCCTGGCCCCGGCCCACGCGGCCGACCGTCACATCAAGATAAGGCAGCAGTACCTTAACGCCCCCACATCGCTGGGCGCAAGCAGGCAACTCCTAGCCATCAGATTAAGCTAAAACACTTAGAGATGTTCACACAGAAATAGCGATTCTCCACCAGGGAGCTACCTATATTAATAATAAGAAGATGAAAAAGATTATAAACCCGTACAACGGCCGCGAGGGTTACAACTGCGTATGCTGCGCACCAGGCAACCCCGTGGGCCTGCACTTAGAGTTCTGGGAAGATGGCGACGACGTGCTCACCCAGTGGTGTCCCGACCCCAACTATCAGGGATGGCTCAACACGCTACATGGCGGTGTTATCGGCATGCTGATGGACGAGGTGGCCGGGTGGGTCATCAACCGTAAGCTGCAGACCACAGGCGTGACGATGCAGCTCAACGTGAAGTACAAGCGGCCCGTAATGACCACCGACACGCTGGTCACCGTGCGTGGGCACATCGTCGGCCAGCGCCGCAACATCGTGACCATACACCTCACGCTGACCAACTCGGCCGGCGAGCTGTGCGATGAGGGCGAGGCCATATACTTTACCTTCGGCCCAGACAAGGCCCATGAGATGGGGTTCGATGGCTGTCGTGTCGAGGGTGAGTAACAGCGGGACGGAAGAAATATTTTCGTACTTTCCCTTGGTCATTCTGCAAATAATCTCTACCTTTGCATAAGATAGGCTGCACCTCGGCCATCTGAGCAAGTTCATGGCGCTCGGTTGGCACTATCTTTGCAGAAGATAGGTGCGTCTCGGGCACAAGAGTGGCTTCTGACCACAGGGCAGGCACTATCGCCATACTTACATTACATATCATGGGGTTGACTGGATTTGACGGCGGCTAAAATGGTATGTAAGCACGCGGAGCCTCGGTGACTATCTCCTAAATCGAAGTCATCAAACAATTAATTGGCGAAAACAATTACGCTCTCGCTGCCTAATCGAAGCATAGTAGATTACTGGCTTTATCCCGTCACAAGGTGATGGGACGAGACATCGCTCAAGCGTTCGTTTTCCGAAACAGCTTGGCTTAGCGGTGCAGGATTATCGGAAATAGTCTCCTGGTAGCCCCGGGCGGGGAGGCGAAACTTTACGGGGATAAGGCGGCGGTTGGTGGTCCAGGTCTTGCCGACGCTCGAAAACCCAAGGCTGGAATAAGCGTGTAGAAAGCATATGGTTTTACTGTGCGGACGAGGGTTCGAATCCCTCCAGCTCCACCTCTGGTAAGCAACTCACTGACTCCCATTCAGTGGGTTGCTTTCTTTTTAGGCCCCTCAGCCCATCCAGTGGAGGAAGAGGGTAATGATGCCGGTGTTAATCATATCGACAAACATGGCACCGATGATGGGCACTATCAGGAAGGGTTACACGGAGTAGTGATACTTATAGCATACGGCGCTCATGTTGGCCATGGCGTTGGGCGTGGCGCCCAGCCCGAAGCCGCAGATGCCGGCCACGAGCACCGCGGCATCGTAGTCGCGTCCCAACAGGTTGAACGCCACGTAATAGGTAAACACTACCATCATCAGCACCTGCACTAAGAGTATCAGGACAAGTGGCAGGGCCAGCGTCTCTAACTCCCAGAGCTTGAGCGATATCATGGCCATACCTAAGAATACCGACAGACTGATGTTGCCCACACTCACTATCTTCTCGACCTCCAGGTGCCGGCGCCAAGGGGTCTGCTCTATCACGTTGCGCACGATGGCAGCGGTAATGAGGGCTCCAAAATAGGTGGGAAACGTGATACCTGTAAGTTGCAGCCCCCAGCTCGCCAGCGTTCCTAATGCCATCACGATGAGCAGGGCGTAACTGGCCGAGGCGTACTGCTGAAACTCTTGCTCATGGGTACTCAGGTGCTTGGCACGACCGGCAGGCAGCGACTCATCGCTCTCTATACCGGCCATGGCGGGGTCTATGGTGTAGTCCTTGGGCTCCATGTGCTCGGAGGTGAGGCGGCGACGTATCAGCCGCTCGGCTATGGGCCCGCCTATCATCGATCCGGTTATCAGGCCAAAGGTGGCGGCTGCCATGGAGATGGTGGCGGCTCCGGCAAGGCCCATCTGCTCAAGCACACTGCTGAACCCGCCAGCCGTGCCGTGTCCGCCGGCCATGGAGATGGAGCCTGCGGCCATGCCCACCAAGGGACTGACACCCAAGGCGTGGGTAATGCCGAGCGGCACGAGGTTCTGCACACTGATAATACATACTAACAGCAGAAGCATCATGGCAAGGGTTCGGCCGCCCTGCCTCAGCACACGCAGGTTGGACAGAAACCCGACCGAGGTGAAAAAGGCCAGCATGAACACGTCTTTCAGCGTAGGGTCAAAGGTTATCTCTACATGGGCCACTTGGTACACGAGCAGCGTAGCCACGGAGAACAGGATGCCGCCCGATACGGGTGAGGGTATGCAGAACCTCTGCAGCCAACCTATCTTACGTGTCATCACCATGCCCACTACCAGAGCCAATGCACCGACACCTGCTGACTGCAGCATGTCTAATTGTATCGTTTCGTTCATATCTATCAAGTTATGGGGAGTCGGTGTCCAGACGGGCACTTGTACCCGCGGACACAGGGGTGACAAAGGCCCCTCGCCGTACTATCAACTGCAAAATTACTAATAATTGTGGCAACAACAGCAGAAACTACTCAGAAAACTTTCAAAAACATCAGTTTATTGATATATTTATATCTATTTGCTCGTTTTAAGCCGTATAAATATAGCAAATTGTTATAAATAAACTCACAACAATGGTCACCTGGCCCGCGGAAAGGGCATAAATACAAAAAAAGCAGCTCCGCAGAACTGCTTTAGTAGTGGGGTGGCAGGTGGGACTCGAACCCACGACATTCAGAACCACAATCTGACGCTCTAACCAACTGAACTACGGCCACCATATAAGTGCCTAAATCCTTTAAGCGAGTGCAAAGGTACGCAAATTATTTCTTTCTCACAAATTTTAGCCACGAAAATTTATCCAGTGTCCATAATTTCTATCTCCGGGATGATCTCCGGGGGCTGGCTACACACCTCTGCCCCTGCCCAAGCACCCGGTTGCCGATGTCGATACGGTTATTGTCTACGAAGGTGCAGTTCATGTTAATGATAACATGGTTGCCCAGATGAATATTCTTACCATATTCGCAGTGGAAGTCAATGTCAATGTGTACGTACTAGCCCATACTGCCCAAAAGGTCGTGCAGGATGCTGAGCTTGGCCTCACTGTCAGCATAGTCGCAGGCATTATACTGCCGGAGCAGTCGTTTGGCACGCAGGCCCAAATCCGAGGTAGAACTGTCGGCCGTAAATGTCTCGCCAGCCATACATTTCTCTAATTCAGCCTTCATTATTAGTTATGTTTTTAAGAGTTCCATATCTTATTATCATACGCTCACCATTTCTCGCGACCATACCTAAAATGCTAAAGACCGCTTCCAGGCATCCAAAGACCGTCACTAATGTTCCCGCGACCACCGCCCGTCGGCCGGCAATACCCTACCCCACTGGGCAGACAAACAGAAAAGCCCACTCAATAACGAATGGGCTTATCTGTGATTTATTTTGCTGGCGTAGCCGGTGCCTGTGGGGCCTGCGGAGCGGCTCCGCTGTTAGGCTGACTGGCTCCAAAACCAGGAGTGTTCACTGGGTTGGTGGTTTCGGTCTGCGTGGCTGTCTTCTCCATCACACTCTCGTCGGTAACGGCCTTGGGGGCTACATAGGCGCATATCACGCTGATAACAACCATGATGGCGGCCAGGCCCCAGGTAAGTTTCTCAACCACATCGGTGGTCTTCTTTACGCCCATAATCTGGTTTGACGAAGAGAATTGTGACGAAAGACCTCCGCCTTTAGACTCTTGAACGAGCACGATACCAATCATAAGGATTGATACCAGTACTATCAGTACTACGAATAATGTGTAAATCATCTTTTTTGTTATTATTATTTTGTTATTTACGTCTTACGCTTGCGTATCGGCAGCTTGGCTGTTCAGGATAAGTTTCTCTAAGAAACGTATTTGGTCTGCAAAGTAAACATTTTTTTTTGGAAAAATCAAATTTAGCTGCTTAATTATTTCCAAAGCCCTCTCAAAACGTCCCTGTTGTATGTATATGCGGGCCAAAGTCTCCGTACAGTAGCTACTGGTGGCTCCGGTAACTGCATCTTCGGTCTCCTGGGGAGCCTCGGGTACAAACTCGGGCTTATCCTTTAGCTCTATCTTGCCATTGTCGTTGTTGATAAAGTTGTCTATGAGCTCCTGACCTTTCATCTGCGGCGCGTCGTCGGCCGCAGCATCCTCTTCGCTCTCAGTCTCCAACAGATAGCTCACATAGTCTATCGCGGCATCAGCCGGAGTAGGCTTGCGTTTTTTCTTCTGGGACTCGCCATCGGTAGAGGGTATCGACCCTAAGAAGTTATCTATGAGCGAAATAGTCCTGTCGCCCGCGGGCTCACTGCGTTTGGTCTCGGCTGTCGTAGCCGTGGTCTTGAGCTTGTAGTGAGCCGCCTCTACCAACTTGAAGATAACCTTTCGGTCCGTCAGATAGATGGCCGCCTTGCGTAACTCTTCATCAAAACTCGGGTCGTGGAGGATGTAGAGGTTCTGGAGCATGAGCAGGCGCGCCGTCTGGAAGTAAGGGTGAAGCGCGATGACGCTGCGGAGATCGTAGAGGGTCTCCTTGTCCATCATTTCCGGGTGCTGTATCAGTTGCTCTAAGTCCATTATCGTACATGTGGTAATTTACCAGTTGGCCACGGTGGCATTGAATATCTGCTCCACGATGTCCTTGGTCATCTGGGTAACCAGTTCTTCCTGCACAGAGTTCAGGCTCTGTGTAGACTCGTATGTCTGCGAGGCCGAGAACTGCCTTTCAAAATCTTCCTTATGGTTAGCGTTGTTCGTAAAACGTACGTTGACCATCATGGTGAGCTCCACCTGGGCCGAATGACCTTCGCTCGACACCGACTTGTTACGCTGGGTGTACTGGATGATTTCGCCCTCGATTTTCAGGTCGCCATTGCGCTTTACCTGAACCAGCCGGGTATGATTGGCGAACTCGTCCTTGAGCGTATTGTTGAACAGCGGGCCCATGGGTCCCCACACATAGCTGCTCCTGACGGCAAAGTCAGACAGCTGGATGGTCTTGGTCTTGGTGTAGTCTATGCTGGCACCATTAAATTTATACCCCTTGAAAGCACACGAAGTCAAGGCCGACACCATGACCAGCGCCAGCACTATATATATATAAGGTGTAACCGTCCTGTTAATCTCCTTAGTCCAACCCATATTGTTTAATTCTCCGATAGAGTGTCCGGTCCGATATGCCAAGGGCTATGGCCGCTTTCTTGCGGTTGCCGTTGGCCTTCTCAAGGGCCATGCTCACCATCTGCTTGTTCAGTTTCTCGATATTCATAGGCTCGGCCGGATCCGTCTTAATCTCCTCGGCTATGGCCTCCTCGGCGGGCATGGCCTGGATGGTCGAGACGGGCACCCTGGGCAGCGTATGCTGAAAGCCCTGAGCCCCGGCAGCCATACTGTTTTCGTCTATCTGCTTTCGCAGCGTGTCCAGTTCGTGGCGCAACTCGGCCACATTGCCCCGAAGTTCATAGAGCACCTTGTAGAGCAGTTCGCGCTCGCTCTCGTACAAGTGCTTGCCCGCCGGCTCTATCGGGGCCAGTTCCATGCTGTCCGGGTCGTGCGGAATGAACTGCGTGAGCACCTCGGCGGTTATCTCGCGCTCCTGGCTCAGCACCGACATCTGCTCAGTGATATTCTTCAGCTGTCGCACGTTGCCCGGCCACTTGTAGTGTAGCATTATCTGCTTGGCATCGTCCGTCAGCGTTATCTTGGGAAGATGGTATTTCTCCGCCGTCTGCAGCGCGAAGAGCCTGAAGAGCAACAGTATGTCCTGCCCTCGGTCTCGCAGCGCCGGCATCTGTATGGGTATGGTGTTCAAGCGATAGTATAAATCCTCGCGAAACCTTCCCTCAGATATGGCCTTACGCATATTGACATTGGTAGCGGCCACTATGCGCACATTGGTCTTCAGTATCTTCTGGCCACCCACGCGGATGTACTCGCCCGTTTCCAGTACACGCAGCAAGCGAGCCTGGGTAGCTATGGGAAGTTCTCCCACCTCGTCCAGGAAGATGGTGCCGTTGTTGGCCGTACCAAAATAGCCCTCGCTCTCACCTATGGCGCCCGTAAAGGAGCCCTTCTCGTGTCCAAAGAGTTCACTGTCGATGGTACCCTCGGGAATGGAGCCGCAGTTGATGGCAAAGTACTTCTCCCTCTTCCTTGGCGAATTGTCATGGATGATACGGGGTATAATCTCCTTACCCACGCCACTCTCGCCGACGATGAGTACCGATAGATCGGTAGGCGCCACCTGCAGGGCGATGTCTAATGCGTGGTTCAAACCGTCACAATTACCGACGATATTATACCGCTGCTTTATTCTTTGTAGTTCTGACGTGTTCATTGGACGACAAAAGTACACATTTTATTCCATATAATCAGCAAATCTGCCGTTTTTTTGTGTCGGCCCACATGCTTAGCGGCCTTATTGACGGCTCTACTGCCAGTCGGCGAAACGAGCCGTGCGCTCTACCTGGTCTTCAACGTCATCGGGCAATGAGGCAAAGAAGTCGATGCCCGTAATACGCTCTACCTCGTCGATGCTGTTAACGTACTCAGCCTGAGGGTGACGGCCGCGCTCGTTGCGATAGATGAAACCGATGCCACGGGGCGTGCCGTTAAGGCAGACGATGACCTTGAAGAAAGCCTCGGGAACGGTAACGCGGTGCTGCCCGATACGGCGATGGCGCTGATGGGTCAGAACGGGGCCACACACGATGTAGAGGTCGCCCCACTGGCGGGCCCAACTACGGCACTGCTCCTCCAAGATGCGCCAGTCGCCGTCGTTGAGTGCATGGAGCTGCGGACAGATATTAGTAAGCAGGAAACAGTCGCGCTGGGCCTCCTGGCTCCAACGGTTGTCGGCCGAGGGGCACATGTGGCCCCGGTCGTAGCCCGACCGCTGATAGTCGTAGGTGTCGGCCCGGGGCTCGGGCACCTCGTCGTCGGCACTAAAGGCGATGCCCTGGCGCTTGTAAGGGCCCTCGGTGTGAGCCGCGGTAAGATGCCAGGCCACCCAGTTGGGCAACCGGGTATCCCTGTTGTACGATGCCGTGTAGCCCGCCCTCTTCAGTATCTGCTCGGGGCGGTCGGTCAGCGCGGTGGGCAGCGCCATAGTGTCGGCCGTGGTTTCCTGGCGACCGTCGGCCTGCTCCTCAGGACTGGCCGACACGGCGGTACTCCACCGAGCCACCAGCGGCTTGACATCCTTAGGCAGATTACAGGCCGTAAGTATCAGCGACAGGCACAGGGCATATAGTAATTTTTTCATGCGTCTATATGTATATTGTCATATTGGTCAAAAGCATAGCGGCGAGCCAGTACCAGCGTGAGTATCAGCGACAGTACCGATACGGCGATGAGCAGGCCGACGAGCAACAGCTGCGCCAGCAGGGCCGTGGCCACGGGCAGTCCGCAGAACACCATAACCCACATGGTTACCGGTGCTGTGCCGATGGCCAAGATGCCCATTCGCGAGAGCCCGGGCATGACAGCCCGCTTGAGCGAGCGGCGGGTAAAGTAGCCGATGGCCTCGGCCCGCGTGGCCCCATTGCCTATGAGGTAGAAGTAGAGACGGGCATGATGGCGCAACCCGTCGTAGTAGGCACCCAGGGCCTTGGTGTTAGCTTCAGACACGGCTCCGGCCACCAGGCCCATGGTGGGCAGAAAGTAGCGGGCATCGAGCGGGGTGCCCACGCCCAGCACCAAGAACACGAAGTAGAGCCCCAAGGGCACTGCCGTAAACAGCAGGCCCAAGGCCACGGGCACCACGAAGCGGGACTGCCTGATACGCGAGCGGGCCACCATGGCAGCAGCCGTAACGGCCACCATGATTACCGCGCAGAGCAGCGTAAAGGCTATGTTGGACAGCCACAGCGCCGCCTGGGTAAGCAGGGCTGCCACACCCAGGGCCACCACCATGCGTCCCATGGCCTTGAGCGCCTTGCGCCATATATCTACCCTGAGCAAGTACAGCGTATAGATGGGTATCACGAAGAGCAGCAGTCCCAATACAACACTGCCGAATGTCATGTTTATCGTCGTAGTCATCATTGTTGTGACGGATGGTCTAAGTCTATATATTTGTCGTAGCGCGCGCCCTCGGCCCTTGTGGCACAGGTGACCACCACGCTGGTACCATCGGCTGCCAGGGAACGTAGGTAGGCGCCCACAGCGGGTGCGTCTACTTCCTCGGCCAGCACCACCGACTTGCGAAGCCACTTGGCCACGGCCAGCATCATCAGCCTCAGCGTGTCGGGGGCCACGTAGGCCAATGGCTGCTCATAGCAGTCGTCGGCTATGCCCGCATGGCGCCACTCATCGGCCAGGGCCTCCATGTCGCCCGCGTTGGGGCGGTTGGCCTTCAGACGGGCCGTGGCGCTCACCATGTCGCGTACCGTCTGATAAGACAGGGCCACATCGGCAGGCACATAGGCCATTTGCCGACGGAAATAGGGGGCCGAAGCAGGCGTAACCAGTTCGCCACTTATTGTAAGATAGCCTCCGGCGACAGGCCGCAGCCCCATGATAGTCTCCATGACGGCATGTCGAAGAGCCGCGGTAGCCCCGTGTACGAGCAGCGACTCGCCCTCGCCAAGTATGACCGACAGGGCATCGGTGGCAGCCGTTCCGGCCATACTGATGCGTACATTGTTCAGTTCTATCATATTCAGCCCGTTTCTTTTTGCAAAAGTACAAATAAAACTGATAACCGCCCCGCCATTTGCCGTTTTTTTGACACCTCCCGTAGTGGCTTTTCGCCCTTTCGCGTACCTATATATAATATAAGAGAGCCATCGCGCTCACCGTTAGGCCCCTCTCGGGGCATTTTCGGAGATGCCGTTACCTTTCTGGCACAGCCCTTTGGCGGGCCTACAAGCCACCCCATCTGCCCCCGCACAGGCCCTGGGAGAGGCGGGAGCCACCCTCAGAAAGACAACGAGTAGGGAAATTCCCCCCACGCTTTAGGGGAAAACCCTTGCGAGGGTCATAAAATATCAGTTCCTTTGCAACAGATAAAATAACCATTTAAAGACTTTCGATTATGAAGAAGTTTATAGTAGCCCTGATGGCAATGATGACAATAACCGTATCGGCTAATGCGATGAGTTATGCACAGGCACGCGAGCAAGCTCTCTTCCTGACTGACAAGATGGCTTACGAGCTCAACCTGAACGATGCCCAATACGAGGCAGCCTACGAGATAAACCTGGACTACCTGATGGGCATCAACGATTACAATGACCTGTACGGTGTGTACTGGCGCCGCCGCAACATGGACCTCGGTTACATCCTGTTAGACTGGCAGTACCGGGCTTACTGCGCCGCCAGCTACTTCTATCGCCCACTCTACTGGGACGGTGGTTTCTGGCACTTCGGCGTATATGCCCGCTATCCGCACCGCGACTACTTCTACTTTGGTCGTCCGGCCTTCGTGGCCGTGTACCGGGGTGGACACAGCTGGCACAGCAACGGCAACCGCAGCTGGTACCGCGGACGCGACTTTGGCGGGCGCCGCCCAGACGGCCCTAACCGCAACATGGGCATGCGCGACCGCTTTGACCGGGGCGACTTCGGCCGTGGCACACGCGAGTTTGGCGGGCGCACCAGTCAGCCTAACCGCAACACGAACATACGGGGCAACGAGCCTAATCGCTCTTTTGGTGGGCGCGTTAACCAGCCTAACAATGTGGGCACCCGCAGCAACAACAACAGCAACCGGTCCTTTGGCGGACGCGTTAACCAGCAGCCGGCCAATGTAAGCAAGCCATCGAACTCGGGCAGCAACCGCACCTTTGGCAACCGTACCAGCAGCGACCTGCGCAGCTCTACCCGTACCACGGTAGAACGCCGGGGCAGCGAGAGCAGCACTCCCTCGTTCGGTGGTCGCTCTAACAGCACCCCCAGCCGCACCTTCAGTCCCAGTCCCTCTACCTCGCCCTCACGCTCTTCAGGCAGCTCGTTCGGAGGTCGCTCTGGTGGCAGTTCGTTTGGCGGCGGCCGTCCCTCAGGCGGTTCCTTTGGAGGTGGCCGCTCTACTGGCGGCACACGCTCAGGCGGTGGTTCGTTCGGTGGCGGTCATCGATGAATTAAAAGTTAAAAGGTAAAAGAATAAAAAGGTAAACGACGCTGGCCTCCTAATTCCTATAGGGAAGAAGGAGGCCACTCTTGTGATAGTAGGAGCCATCTTTAGCGAGCTGGGAGCCGTCTTTAGAAACGTAGAGGTCGGTCTTTTCTTTTCCCGTGACCGCCTCTGGACTATTTGCAGCCATTTGGGGAAGAATGTGAATAGCCTCGCAATCACCGCGCACTGCAAGCGCATCAGTATAAAGCCTGGGGTAACGCCCCAGGTATAGCCCCCACACAAACAATGTGCGCTGTAAGCGCAAAAACAATGCAAGCTAAGTGCCACGAGCTTGCCCGAACGGCCGAGACGCGCCTGTTTTCTATAACAGTAGCAAAGCGTTAAAGTAACAGGGACAATGCCTACAATTCCCATCGTGCAAACAAGCCCCATCTCCATTATAGACATATTCATTGAGATAACACCTACGGCTACTTTTGCGTCTACAGCACACCGATAGTTTGATATTCATACACCTGGGGCGTTGTCCCAGGCTTTATACTGATGCGCTTACAGCGCGTGCTGCCCACACGGAATTACGTGTTGCTTACACGGGATTACGAATCGTTTACATGGTTGTGCCCTTGGTTATGACGGCCGCTGCTCTCGTTATTATGCCATTGCCCATTATTTGCGCTGCTAATTAACATCCCCCTTGGGGACTTGGGGGGCATACCCCTGCTTTTCCACATACCCCTTCGGGAACTTGGGAGCTTCTTTTTACTTTTACCTTTTTATTTTTTTACCCTTAAAAAACGGTCTGGGGCGCTCCATTCGCCATGGAGGGCAGAACCATAAACAAGAAGATGTTGCCAGCCACTCTTTCGGCGAGTGGGTTGACAACATCCTGCATGCCAGCTATGCCCCATGGGGGCGCTGTGGCGTGTTTATCGCTTGATATTAGTAGACTTGTAAGTATATACCTCGGTCTTGCCGCCAGCCTTGGGTTCCGATACCTTCACCCGAGCCAGCACCCCGTTGGTAACGTCGTCGAACACGATGGCCGGACGGTAGTCGGCCTTACGGGCGGTGAGCTTCACATTGCGGAAGGTAACACCCTGGGCGTGGCGCACGTAGAAACCCCACGCTGGGAGTTCCTTATGCTGCGAGAACTCAGGATAAGCACGTGGCATCTCGGGCACTTTGTCCAGCTCATCGATACCCACCTTGGCATAGTGGGGGTCGCCACCGCCGGGGTAGACTATTTCGACATTCTGGATAGACACATTGGTGACACGGCTGCCCTTCAGACCGATGATGGAAGAGGGCGAAATGTTGCGGGGATTGTCCTCAGTGGGACCCTCGTACTCGTAGCCGGCATCGGGCTTGGTGGCGGGCACCTCGGCATAGACATTAGAGATGCGCACATTGCTCATGCTGCTGTGGCGCACACGGTTAATGCTGTCGTTGACCTCTATGAGCTGGTGGGCATCGCCGCGGCGCTGGCCGATGACCAGGTAAATGGGATTGCCGGTATTGATGGCGCGCAGACTGTCAACGACCACGTTGTCGACTTGGCCGCCGTCGACGGCCTGAATAGTGATGGCCGAGCGGAAGGTGTCAAAGATGGTGTTGCCGATGATGCGGATATTCTTGAAACCACCCAGGGAGGCGGTGCCGAACTTGATGCCGCTGGCGCTGGAGCAAGCCTTGTTGTGGCGCACGGTGATGTTCTGGCAGAGACTGTTGGCGTCGTGCGACTTGAGGCAGATAGCGTCGTCGGTGGCATCGACATAACAATTCTGGATAAGGGCACCATTGCAGTCCACAATGTCCATACCGTCGTTGTTCCAGTAAGCGCGGCTGTGAACCGTGATACCGTCGATAAGCAGGTTGCGGCACTGATCGTAGGTCTGAGTCCAGAAGGCGGGGTTCTGCAGGGTAACGTCGCGCACCGTGACGTTGCTGCACTCACGGAAGTAAATGAGCTTGGGACGGTTAGCCACGCGCCCCAGCTTGAGCGGGTCGCTGATAATGCCGTTGGCAGCCTGGGCCAGGAAGTTGTTGGCCAGCTCGCGACCGCGGCCGTCTATCACGCCCTTGCCAGTAATGGCGATACTGTCCTGACGGTTGGCCAGGATGAGTGCATACCACGAGTTGAGCTCCATGTCGTAATCGTAGGGATTAGTGGAGCCCACCAGGATGGCGCCCTCGCTGAGATGCAGGGTAACCTTGGAACGCAGGTGGATGCTGCCAGTAAGATAGCGGCCCACGGTAAACACCAAACGGCCACCGCCCTGCTGGGCTATGTAGTCGATGGCGCGCTGGATGGAGCGGGTATTCATCGTAACCCCGTCAGACTTGATGCCGAAGAGGGTCATCTGATAGTCCTTGGCCGATGTGGCCATGGCCGATACCATCAGCACCGTCAGGGCCATTGTTCTTAATATATTCATAGTAGTTGTGTTTGCGCTGCTAATAGGGATAAGTCAGATTATTGGTCATGGCCACACGACTGCACTGCTCAGTCTCGGCAGCCTGGGTGGCCTGGGGCGACGGCACAAATATGACGTCGCTCACGCTGAGGTCGGCACAGCGGGTATAGACCTGCGGGGTGTAAGCAGCGTGCTGCAGCATGAGTCCGCTGACCTGTACACCGGTACAGTCGGTAAAGGCTATGAGCGTGGGGGCCTTGGCGGCATCGGAAGCAGCCAGGTAGCCACGCTGGGTCTGGGCGGCCTGGTCGGCCATGAGAGCCTGGGCGTTGCCATCCAGGACACCCTTGCCCGTGATGGCTATGTTCTGCTGCCCATTGGCATAGACAAGGGCCCGGCGGGGGGCTCCCTTCTGGTCGTAGACCGATGGCGAGGCTATCAGCACAGCCCCCTCCTGGACCACGAGGGCAACATTAGACTTCAGTTCGATAGAGCCTGTAAGGTAGCGGCCCACATAGAAAATGAGGCGGCCGCCGCCCTGGGCCGAAATATAGTCGATGGCCTGTTGAATGGAGCGGGTGTTGAGGGTGACGCCGTCAGACTTGGCCCCGAAGGCCACAGCCTGATAGTCCTTGGCCATGGCCGTAAGCGACATCAGGGCCAGCGCACAGGCGCACAGCATAGTTCTGATTCTATTCATAGCGGTTGGTTTGTTTTGCGGTGGTTGTTAACAGTAAGCCGATAGGGGCTACTTGCGGGTAGAATGGTAGAGCACGGTTTCCTGCTTGCCCTGGCTGCCAGGCTCGTCGACATGGACATCGTGCAGGGCCAGTCCCTTGACATCGTCGGCCACGATGGCCGGACGGTAGTCCTTGCGCAGGGCGCGGAATGTAACGTTGTCAAAGGTAATGTTCTCGGCATGGCGGATGTAGAAGCCCCAGGCGGGCAGCTCCTTGAACTGCGAGAACTCGGGGTAAGCCTTCTCCATCTCGGGCACGCTGTTCAGCTCGGCCGGAGTGGTGCCGCGGTAGGCGTAGAGCGGGTTGCCACCTCCGGGAGTAACTATCTCGATGTTCTGCAGGGTCACGTTGCGTATCTTGCAGGTGGGTATGCCCACTATACTGGCCGGCGAGATGTTGCGGGGCATGTCTTCGACCGGCCCCTCGTAGCTATAGCCAGCATCGGGCTTGCTGGCAGGAATCTCGGCATAGACATTGCGGATGACAATGTTGCTCATAGAGGGTTCCTTGCCGTTGTTCCACCGGCGGCCGGCACGCAGGAAGATGACATTGCCCGTGTGGATGGACCGCAGACCATCGACCTCGATACTGTCGATAACTCCACCATCGACGGTAGCGAAAGTGATGGCCGATCGGTACGTGTTATAAATGGTAAGATTTCTGACCTTGAAGTTGCGGAAGCCTCCGCGCGACACGGTGCCAAACTTGAGCCCGTTGGCGCTTGAACGGCCCACGCAGTTCTCAACGACAACGTTCTGGCAGACGTGATCGGCCGAGTGGGACTTGAAGCAGAACACGTCGTCGGCAGCGTCAATGTTGGCGTTGCGTATCACCACACCGTCGCAGTCTACTACGTCTATGCCGTCGTTGTTCCAGTAAGCCTTGCTGTCAACAGTAATCCCGTCGACCAGCAGGTTACGGCACTGGTCGTACGTCTGGTTCCAGCTGGCAGGGTCGCGCAGGGTGATACCCTCAATGCGGATGTTCTCGCACTCACGGAAGTAGATGTTCATAGGGCGGTTGCCCTCGTAGGGACGGCCATTGCGCAGCGGGTCGTCGTACAGGCCGCGGTTAATGATGTCTACCTTGTTATTGGCGGTCTGCGCGCCCTGCCCGTTGATGGTTCCCTGACCCTTAATGCCTATGTCGTGCTGGCGTATGGCAAAGATGAGCGACTGCCAGTTGACGATGGGGTTCTTGTCGTAGTCCCAGGGATTGGTAGAGCCCAACAGTTCGGAGCCATTCTGCAGCTCGAGCGTCACACCCGACTTGATGTAGATAGTGCCGGTAAGGTATCGGCCCGGGGTGAACACCACGGTGCCGCCACCCTGAGCACTGACGTAATCTATGGCATGCTGTATGATATTGGTGTTAAGCGTGGTTCCGTCGGCCTTGGCCCCGAAGTCGGTAACGTTATAGTCACGAGCGCTGGCCGTCATACTGGCTACCACGAGGACTGCCACAAGGGCTATTCTTGTCTTGATGGGCATAGAGGTTGTTATTTTTAGTTTATACAGAAATCGCGTATGGTGTAGCTAAAGATTACATTCTGCAAATGTAGGCATCTTTTTGGCTTTGCCTGTGTGTTTTTTGATATAACAACTATCATTTTTGGCCAAGGGCCGATGGTGGTGGGTGGGTAGGCAGAAGACGTCCGGGCGACGGCAGCCCCTTGTATGCAGGAAGATGCCGTCGCCCGGACGTATATATATAATAAGGTATAGGCTATCGGTTAAGGAACCGCTCGGCCTCGAGTGCTGCCTTGCAGCCGCTGCCCGCTGCCACGATGGCCTGACGGTAAGTGGGGTCGGCGCAGTCGCCAGCAGCAAAGACACCCTCAACGCTGGTACAGGGCGAAGCGCCCTGGGTACATATATAGCCCTGGGCATCCATGTCGAGCTGACCGCGGAACACGTCGGTGTTAGGACGGTGACCGATAGCGAGGAAGAAACCGTCGATGGGGAGGTCGTAGTGGCGCTCGTCAGGCTCGCCACGGTGAGCCACGAGGTGAACACCCTCGACGCCGTTGTCGCCATAGAGCCCCTCGGCGTTGTGCTCATAGAGTATCTCTATCTTGGGATTCTCGCTGACGCGCTTGCGCATGATGTCGGAAGCCCGCAGATAGGGCTTGCGTACTATCATGTACACCTTGGCACACAACCCGGCCAGGTAGGTGGCTTCCTCGCAGGCGGTGTCACCTCCGCCCACCACGGCGACCACCTTCTTGCGGTAAAAGAATCCATCGCAGGTGGCACAGGCCGACACGCCCTGGCCATTGTATTTCTGCTCGTCGGCCAAGCCTAAATACTTGGCACTGGCACCGGTGGCTATGATGACAGTGTCGGCCGACAGTTCATCGCCGCGGTCGGTGGTAAGCACATAGGGACGCTTGGCAAAGTCGGCCTTGACGATTACGCCGTCACGGATGTCGGCGCCGAAGCGCTCGGCCTGCTGGCGCAGATCCGTCATCATCAGATTGGCGTCTACTCCTTGTGGATAGCCGGGGAAATTCTCAACGATGGTGGTCTGGGTGAGCTGGCCACCGGGCTGCAGACCGCAGTACTCGATGGGCTGCAGGTTGGCGCGGCCGGCGTAGATGGCGGCCGTGTAGCCGGCAGGGCCACTGCCGATGATAAGGCACTTGGTGTGTTGCATAGTCGTCGTGGGGAGTTAAGCCAGGAGTTCCTGTATCTGCTTTTCGATGTTCTCGATCTTCTCGGTAGGCTCAAAACGGGCCACTACCTGCCCTCGCTTGTTGATGAGGAACTTAGTAAAATTCCACTTGATGTCGGCCTTGGACTTGTAGTCGGGGTCGGACTCGCTGAGCAGCTTGTCGAGCACGGGCGTAAGGGGGTGACTGTCGTCCCAGCCGGCAAAGCCACGCTGCTCCTTGAGGAACTTGAAGAGCGGGTCGGCGTCATCACCGTTGACCTTGACCTTCTTGAACCGGGGGAAGTCAGTGCCATAAGTGAGCTTACAGAAGTTGTGTATCGACTCGTCAGTGCCAGGGGCCTGCTGGCCAAACTGGTTACAGGGGAAGTCGAGAATCTCGAAGCCCTGAGTATGATATTTCTTGTAGAGTGCCTCCAGCTCCTCGTACTGAGGGGTGAAGCCACACTTGGTGGCTGTGTTGACTATCAGAAGAACCTCATTGGCGTACTCGCGGAGGGACACTTCTTTTCCTTTTCTGTCCTTGACAGCAAAATCATAAACGGTTTTCATCTCTGTTATTATCTATAAATGTCGTTTTATCAGTGTGTGCAAAGGTAGCCATTTATCGCGAGACGGCAAACGTGGCCGGGATTTTTTTTATGGTTTAGGGAAATCCTACCGAGGAGTAGGGAAAACCTACCGAAATATATCCTTTTTCCGTTGGGTGTATTGGCGGGAAGCACTACCTTTGCAGATGAAAGTTTACACCTCGGCCTGCGGGATAGCCCCAGCGGCCCCGGCCAGCGCTCTCACCACAGTAAGAACTATAAAGAAACCGAATAAAGATACGCTTATGAAGAAGTTAACAGCCCTGATGACGGTGGCGCTCATAGCCATCGCTTCGCTCGCCCTCACATCGTGCGAGGACGACAATGACCACCCCTACTACTTTGACCTGAACGAGGCCCTGAACGGCTACTTTGACCGCTACGGCGACTTCGGTACCGACCAGCGCACCACAGCAGACTGGTTTGACTACTACTACCCTTACGCCAATGACTACGACTATCGCGACTTTGTCAACGCCGTAAGCTCGGAGATATACAAGAGCCGCACCACCATGGCTCGCTATCTGAACGGTGAGTGGGAGGGGCCGCTGACGATGTACTACAAAGATGAAAAAGGACAGACGGTGCGCACAGACTACCAGGTGACGTGGCACTTCGAGCTGAGTGTCTCATCGGACACGCAGGGGCTGGGCACCGAGTGGCGAACCAATGATACAGAGGGTACTACGACGACCAATTTCTCCTGGTGTGTCAACGATACGGGCGGCATCGAAATCTCCTATGACCCCTCGACACCCAATGGCACGCCCATCAACATGCTGATAGCCTACTCGAACCTGGACAAACTCTCCACGACCGAGTTCCAGGGTACCTCTGTGGGTCAGAACATAGACGAAGAGGACGACTTCAGCCTGCGGAAGCGCTTGCCGCAGCAGGTAGCCGGCCAGGGCGCGGCCAAGAGCAGCAAGACGTTTGGCGGAGCTAAGGGCCAGGTGAACCTGGCACCCATAGAGCGCCACATCACCATCGCCAACGGACACAGATAAATCCACGGCACACGCCATTATCAACAGGGCAGAGCCTCAACACATGAGAGGCTCTGCCCTGTTTCTGTTTAAAAGGAAGAAGATGATAAATAGCGGGGCAAAAGCCACCCAAGGAGAATGTGGAAAGGCGAGTGTGAGAGCCGTAACCGAGCTTTACGCTTCCCGGAGCCGTCTTTAGCAAGTTGGGAGCCGTCATTAGAAAGCCAAATGTCGGTCTTTTCGTTTTACGAGATAGGTTGGGAACAAACCACAATTGCTCCAGCCGTTGTGGGGACGCCTCCTCAAGCAGCGCGCTGGTTACACGGGGGCAAACGAAGCCCCTGCTATAGTCCCCAGCTTATCAGGCTGATGCTCCCTTGCACCTTATGCTCTATGTCGTCGGGCAGATTACAGAAGAAGTCGATGCCTGTAAGGCGCTCCAGCTCGTCGATAGTGATGGCATGCGATGCTACCTTGCTATTATCGACCGTGCTCTTATGCTCTGCCCACAGTCCTATGGCCTTGTACTGCCCTCCCGACTTCATAAGCAGCGCCATATAGAAGTAACGCGGCACTATCAGCTGGTTCTTAACACGCTTCAAAATCTGGCTCTCGTCATCAATGGTGCCACCCTTGCACACAAAGAGGGTGTCGCCATCATGGAGCGACTGGGCTTTCGTGCGAACCCAGTTCTCCATACGTACCCAGATGCCCTCATAGTTCTCGCCAGCATTGAAATTGTAGTACTGGGGCTGCATATTGGTATAGTAGAAGGTCTGCTGATTGGCCTCGCGCGAGTACTGCACATCGGCCGAGGCGATAATATGGCCGCGGGTAAAGCCGGAGCCCGAATACATCGAACTGGTATCGCTGAAGCGCATCGCCGTGGGCAGATCGGGGTCTTCCCTGAAATCGCCGGTATAACCCGCACCACCCTTGATGGTCTGGCTGGTCATGGCGCAACACGACCATCGCTGCGATTTCTTCTGATAATCCCACTCACAGGAATAGCTCACATCGTGGGCACCACTGGTATGATGAACCAGGACGATGCTGTTGGTGCCATGAATACGGGGAAACTCTAACCGGGTTACCTCGTGAGGCGTAGAGGCGCTGACAACGTTACGGTTGGCATTGGTAACAGTGCCCAGGGGCTCGTCGCCAGGATTGCCGTTGCCCGGACCATCGCTGCCACAGCCGCACAGACCGACGACCACCCAAATGGCGGCAAGCGCACTAAGTATAGATTTCATAGATAAACAGTATAAGGGTATAGATAAAAAGAAAGTGTGTACCAATGCATATGCAACTACATTGGAACGCACTCTCGCATACGAATATATTCGAAAGATATATTACTTCTTCAACTTGCCGTAGCGGTTCATGAAGCGGTCTACACGACCGGCGGTGTCTACGAGCTTGCTCTTACCGGTATAGAAGGGGTGAGAGGTGCTTGAGATTTCAATCTTTACCACTGGGTAAGTCTCGCCTTCAAACTCTACTGTATCATTGGTCTTACACGTAGACTTTGAGAGGAACATATCGCCGTTGGACATATCCTTAAATACGACGGGGCGATAGTTTTCTGGGTGAATACCTTTTTTCATTGTTGTTACTTATTTGTTGTTTATTAATCGTTTCAAACGTATAGGGTGCAAAATTACGAATAATTCTGCACCCTGCCAAAGGAATAGCCAACTTTTTTTACTTGGCGAAAGTGATTGTCATTGTCTTGATACGCAGCTGAGTAGCACCGCCGGTTCCGGTGTTGCCATTGGTAATGGTTACCTTGGCCGCATTGATGTCGCTGAAAGTATAGGTAAGCCCGTCAAGTTTAGCTGTACCCGGCGAACAGGTGCCCTTGCCCTCGGCGGTATAGTCAATGCCGTTGTACGAGTCGCAAACTATGGTTACCTTGGCTATCTTCTTGCTGCCGGCATCAATGGCCACTGCATTGGTAGGATACATACGTATGGTGCCGCCGCCAGTGGTGTAGTACTTAGGCGCGTTGACGTTGGTGCCCTTGCTGAAACTGAACTTGATGTCCTTGACGGTAACGTCGCCCACCTCAGCAGCATTGGTCGATGAGAAGTCGCCTGCGGCAAGCTCTACGGCATCGCCGGCAGGTGTGGTGCCGCCACCGCTCTTGGTCCATGAGAACAGATAGCTCTTCTGCGAAGCTGTCTCAAGGGTACCGTTATAGTTGGTAACCTTACCGCAGATAACTACCTCGTCGCCCACGTTGAGCAGGTCACCCTCGGTGTACTTGGCGTTGTTCAGGTAGAGGGCGCTGTAGATGATAAACTCATTCTCGGCCTTGCCGTCGTCAGAGATGTTAAAGGTGGCAGTGCCATACTGAGCGGAGAAGTTGTACTTAATGCTCGAAATCTTACCCTTGATGTACACGTCGTTCTCAGAGGTGGCACCCTGCTCCAGTTTAGAGGCAAAGTTCTTGGCTGCTACGGCGTTGTAGGGGTTGGCCTTGGTACCATCGCCCTTGGCCTCGCCGGTAGAGGGCGTAGTGCCGCCGCTCTCGGTCTTGCCATTGAGCGACACGAGGTACGAACTGCCCTTACCAACAGTCTCGGGAGTGTTGCCCTTGAAGTTGGTAAACTTACCACAGACCACTACCTCGTCGCCAACCTTAATCTGGTCAGCAGCGGTAAACTTGGCCTTACCGAGGAAGAGGCTCTGGAAGATGTAAATCTGGCCTTTCTCGCTGCCGTCGTCAGAGATATAGTAGTTAGCGTTGCCAAAAGTGCCGGTATCGACATTCTTGATGCTCGAAATCTTACCCTTAACGTAGATTTCGGTCTCAGTCTGAGCGTCGGCATCGAGGGCGTTAACCACCTGGAGGGCAGCAGCCACATTATAGGGGCTGGCCTGAGTGCCCTCGCCCTCGGGAGTAGTGGTACTGCCGCCACCGGTTGACTTGCCGTTGAGATATACTATCTTGCTGCCCTGAGTAATCTCGTAGGTGCCACTGTAGTTAACCAGCTGGCCCATTACGATAACCTCGTCGCCCACCTTGATGTCGTCGGCAGAAGTAATCTTGGCACCGTCGAAACCATAGCCACGGTAAACCTCCAGCTTGTTAGAGGCATCGGCCTTATCAGATATATAATAGGTGGCGTTGCCAAAGGTGTTGGGTAGCTCGCCCTCGATAGAGGTGATGATACCCTTAACATAGAAGTTCTTGGCTCCGTCAAAGTCGCCACCGGCGATAACCGCGTTGGCCGCAGCCACATTGTAAGGCGACTCAAAGGTGCCCTCGCCCGTAGCTGGCAGGTCGGGGTTGGTGGGATCCGTAGCGCCAGAGGGATAGCCGTAAGGCATGGGTACATTCTCGCAGCTGCTGAAGCCTAAGGCAACGGCTGCCAGAACAAGCATGGAATAAATGAACTTTTTCATATCTTTTATTATTTTATTTTCTCGGTTTGCTGATTATGATTTACTTGATAGAGACTATCTGGTTGCCCTTGTTCATCTCGGGGGTGTCGTTGTAGAGGGTAAGCGTGCCCGCTACTACCACTTTCTGACCTACCTTAATCTGGTCGGCAGCGGTAAACTTGGCACCAGCCAGATAGTAGCCACGGAAGATGTTGAGCACATTGGTGTCCTGGCCATTGTCAGAGATGTTGTAGGTGGCGTTGCCATAGCTGCCTGTGTCTACTTCCTTGATACTCGAGATGGTACCCGATACATAGTACTCTTTGGTGGTCTCGTAGGCGCTCTTAGCTATCATGCTCAGGGCGCGGGTCACGTCAAAGGGCGACTCCAAGGTGCCCTCACCGGTACCGTCGATACCCTCAAATGGATTATCGGATACGATGTCGTCGATAGAGCGTACCAGTATCTGCCAGGTGTTGTTGAACCGGGTAAAGATACCGGTAATGCTCACCTTGCCAGTAGGCATGGGCGTGTTGGCAAAGGTGGCGTAGGTGCTGGTGCGCACCACGATGCTGTTGGCATCCATATTCTTCAGGGCGCGGTTGGCGCAATTGCTCGTCAGAGTTACACTGCCGTCATCGGGAGCAAACACCTTCTTGCCATCGGCATCGGCCAGCTCTACACCCTTAATGGTCATCAGCTTGCCGGCATTGGCCTCCATATAGGCGGCATCAGACAGCTTAGTCACGTCAAACACGGTAGGAGTCAGCGCTGCCGGATCGGCCGTGCCGATTATCTTGTAGTGGCTGGCCCACTCCTGACGGTTCATACGGCCTATACCTAAGGAGCCATTGCTGGCACTGGTATATACGGCGCCCACCTGGGCCTGCTTGCGATAGCCTCCGATGTACAGGCCCTTGAGCGATACGAGCACCTCCTGGCCTACGGGCATAAAGCCACTGGTTCCGCCCTGGGCCACGGATATAATGATGGCTCCAGTAGAGTCTTCGAGGGTGATCATGTTGTACAGGTTGCTCTGAGCATCGTTGCCTGTAACACGGCCCTTAATCTTGATGTCGTTCTTGACCTCCTTATAGGAACCGTTAGCTATGACAAGCTTGAAATCGGTGCTGTTTTTAAGGTCTCTTATCTTCACCACATTGGTCTCAGCTATCTGGTTGTTACCAAAGGGGTTCTCGGTGTTCTGCGGGTCGGCATAGTCGCTACCCATACAGGCGGTAAGCAGAGCGCAGACACCTACGGCCATTAATTTATTAATGTATTTCATATCTGTGATGGCTATTAAAATTTGTAAGCGATGTTCAGCAATCCGTTGGGGCCAAAGGCGTAGAACTTCTTGGGGTTCTTAGAGAACTGATAGGCGCGTACCTTGTCGTTAGAGTAGTCGCTACGGCTCTGCTCATAACCACCCGTTACGATGTCGCGGTTGTTGAGCACGTTGGTAACACTGAGGTTGACAGAGATCTGTCCTTTCTTGAGGCGGATGAGGCGACCAATGCTGGCGTCGAGCATGAAACCGCCCTTGCCTTGGCTCTGCTGAACGGCGGACTTACGCAGATTGCCGTCGTTGTCGTACACGTCGCCATAGATGTTCTGACGCTTCTTGAGCGAGCTCTCATAGCGGAAGCAGGGAGAATACGAAAGGTAGATACGATCGTAGTAGTTGCCGTTGAGGT
The DNA here is from genome assembly GCA_022769285.1 of Prevotella sp. GTDB lineage: Bacteria > Bacteroidota > Bacteroidia > Bacteroidales > Bacteroidaceae > Prevotella. The sequence goes on along the minus strand of JALEKD010000011.1, from coordinate 41,237 downwards.
CAACAAACCAGCCACCCTGATGGTAACTGACGCCCAGGCTGAGTGCAGTAAGGGGCGTTCCGGCCTCGTGCATATCCTTATTATATACTGTCTCGTCGGTATAGGTACCTTCAGTAGATATAAGGTAACGCGCACGCGCGTTATTGATATTCTTAGCCTGGCTGAGGGTACCGATAGCGTTGATATCGAAAGCAGAGGAAAGCTTGAACTTGAGGCCAAGCTCCACGCCGTAGTATTCTTTCTGTATACCGGTCATAGAAACGTACGAGAAAGAGTTGATATCGTCGAAATAGAAGTTCTGCCATTCGGTAACGTGGTCCAGACGGCTGTAGTAAGCGTTGAGGTTGGCGTGGAGCCAGCTTCCGTCATACTGGTAGCCCACCTCGCTGCTGAGCACGTGCTCATTTTTGAGGTTGAGGACGAAGTCGTTATTCATCTCAGGCGAAGCAAAAGCGGTGCTGGCCTTGGGGGCGTTCCACTGATAGCCCACACCCAACATAAAGGTATGGCCACCACCGGCATTGATGCTCAGGCTGGTCTTGGCACCACCTTCACCGAAGCGGGCGGTACCGCCCTTGCCATAGGAGTTCTCTGTAAAGAAGCCGTTGCGCATGTGGCCCTCACGGCGCATAGAGACAGCGCCCAAGCGGCCTGCTATCATCCAGTGCAGGCACCCCTTGTTGAGGATGTAGTTGCTCCACACGTTGCCTTTGTTAACAAAGAGGTTGTAGTTGTACCCGAAGATGTCGCCCTCGTAAACCAGGCGCCCCGTATTGTTGGGGCCCATCGAGTTGAGATCGTACTGAACCTGGCTGGAACCAGCGGGGTACTTGCCCAAGGCGTAAGTATTAATATTGTGGAAAGTGGTAGCGCCGAGCATATCCTCCATGGTCTGGTAGTGATGGCCATTATTGGTAGAGAGCACAAATCCCAAGTTCCAGGAAGAGTTCTTGGTCTCCTTAGTAGTCAGCGTCGAGGCCAACGTAAGCGTAGCGTTGTCGTTGTGCTTGGCCTGGATAAAGTACAGGGCGTCCTGGCCAGCCTTGGAAACCTGCTGATTGGCATAGTACAGCTGGTTCCAGTTAATCTGCTGGTTAGCAGGGTCCTGCCAGTAGTTGTAGGCATTGGTCCAACTGGCCAGAGCCGTACTGGTACGGTATGAGCTGTACAGAGGGTCGTCGCCCCAGACATAGAAGTAAGAGCTGGGCAGGCCCTTCCAGTAATCAGGATGGGGGTTGTCGGCATTGTTGTAGTTGAGCTTGGTACTCTTGTACATGCCGTAACGGCCAAACACTGAGGTGGTGAGCTTCATGTCCTTATTGATGTTCCAGTCCCAGGTGAGCAACGCCGATGGCGAGTACTCTGTCACTACGCGCGAGTTGCGCATGTGCCCGTTCTGGTAACCCCAGTAAGGGTTATAGTAACGGTTATTGGTAAGCCAGTAAACCTCGTCGGTCGAAGAGCCCTGGGCGCCACGCTCAGTAGGATTGGCCCAGGTAACCAGAGACAGCGAGTGCTTGTCGCCAAAGAGTTTCTGGACACCTACGAAGTAAGAGAGGGCGTTATAGAAAGTGCCCTCGACATAACCACGCTTAGCCCAACGGTAAGTGAGGCCGGCCGAAACGGCCCAACCATACTCGTTGAAGCCAGAATTATAGGTGTACATGCCACGCAGGGTATAGTTGCGGTTGGCAGCCGACACCGAGACACGGTGGCCTACGGACAGGTTGCCCGGGCGGAAGTCGTAATTGTTACTACCGGCCATGCCAACCATCCCAAAGTTGCAATCTTCAAAAGGAAGGGAGAAATCAACGTTCTTGGTCTGCTGGTTCAAGCCGCCGATCTGTGAAAAACGGAACTGTCCGGTTTCCATGTCGTTAACAGGAGCACCATTGATGTAGATGTCATTGTAGCTCTGGTTGAACGCGCGATAGCGGAACCTTACAGGCGAGAAAAGATAACCCACGCTGCTGGCATAGAAGTTGGTGTTGGAGTTCAGAATACTGATATTCTGCGTCATGTCGTCATCGTCGCCCAACTGCGCTTCTGTAAAAGTGAAGGCCGATTCGTCTACGGGTCTGCTGACCTCCTTTTCGCCCGACGGAGCCTGAGCGAATGTCAGCGGAGCGTAACAAATGGCTATCACAGCCAATTTTAGCTTTCTTTGCATAGTTGATGTGTTGTTTATAATGATTATTGTGCTTGCAAAGTAACGAAATATTTTTTTAATTATAAAGTTTTTTTTATAGAAATTCAGAGAAAAATGGCGAAATATCAATTATAATTCCGATATTTGCAAAAAATAACCGAAAAATGAAGAACGTAAGAATGTTTTTGACCGTAGCGGCATGGATGATATGCCTTTCGGTCACTGCCCAGAAGAAGTTCTCCGTCTATGCAGTGGGCTTCTACAACCAGGAAAATCTCTTTGACACTTGCCACGATGTGGGCAAGCGCGACTTTGACTTTCTCCCTAACGGTAGTTACCACTGGGATGGATTGAAATATTCACACAAACTGAAAAACATGTCGACAGCCCTGGCCGACATGGGTACCGACGTGCTGCCCAATGTGGGCTGCGCACTCATAGGACTGAGCGAGGTAGAGAACGACAAGGTTCTGGACGCGCTAACGAGCCAGCCGGCGCTCAAGGCAAGGGGCATGAAGTACGTACATATAGAGGGCCCAGACCGGCGAGGCGTCGACTGCGCGCTCCTGTACAACCCGGCCCTGTTCAAAGTGATCAGCTACAAGCTGCTGCCCTACGTGCCGGTTCTGCCCAAGGACAGCAACTTTGTAACCCGTGGATTCCTTACCGTAGAGGGTGTCCTGGCGGGCGAGCCCGTCACGGCTATCGTATGTCACTGGCCCAGCCGCTTCAGCACCTCGTACTACCGCGAACTGGCCGGTACTCAGGTGCGCGCCATCAAGGATTCGCTGCTACGCCGGAACCCTGCCTGCAAGGTTCTGGTCATGGGCGACATGAATGATGACCCTGAGGACAAGAGCATGCACGATGCCTTAGGGGCTAAAGAGGACAAGGAGCAAGTGGGCGACGGCGAGATGTACAACCCTTGGTACAATATTCACAAGAGTGGTACCGGAACGCTTTTCTACAGTGGTTCGTGGAACCTGTTTGATCAAATCGTGATGACCCCGAACCTGCTTACACACAAGGGCGAGGCCAAAGAGCATACTAAAGGGCTCAAGTTCTGGAAAGCTCAAATCTTCCGCCGCGATTACCTTATCCAGAGCAGCGGCAAATACAAGGGCGCGCCCAAACGCACTACTGCCGGCGGTGTCTGGCTTGATGGTTACTCGGATCACTTGCCCGTTGTGGCTTATTTCTACAAACAGCAGTAAGCCGTGGACATCGAGCGTCATCCCTTTGAGCCCTTCCTACCACCCCATGCACGACTGCTCATGCTGGGCACGTTTCCGCCAGCGCCTAAGCGGTGGTGCATGGAGTGGTATTATCCTAACTTTTCTAACGATATGTGGCGCATCTTCGGGCTACACTTCTTCCAGGACAAGCTGCACTTCGTAGATAGCGAGCGCCGAACATTTCGCTTAGAGGCCATCAAGGCTTTTCTGACTCAGCAGGGCGTGGCCATCTACGACACGGCCGTCTGTGTGCGTCGCACCAAGGGCACGGCATCTGACAAGGACTTAGAGATAGTGAAGCCCACCGACCTGGATGCGCTGCTGACGGCTCTGCCTGAGTGTCAGGCCGTACTTACCGCAGGGCAGCTGGCTACCCACCTCTTCGCCACCCACTATGGCATAGCCGGACAGCCGCCCATGGGTGGATGGACGCCCTTTACGTATGGCGGACGCCAACTACGGCTGTACCGCGAGCCCAGCAGCAGTAGGGCTTACCCCATGAAAGTAGAGAAAAAGGCCGAATACTACGGCCGCATGTTTGACGAGATATTCAAATAGATACTATGAACAAGGAAGACATAACCATTATCGGCATAGCCGGAGGCACAGGGTCGGGCAAGACCACCGTGGTGCGAAAAATAGTCGAGGCGCTGCCACCCCACTACGTCACGGTGGTGCCCCTGGACTCGTATTACAATGAAAACATCGGCATGACCGACGAGGAACGCCATGCCATCAACTTTGACCACCCTGACGCGTTCGACTGGAAGCTGCTCGTACATCATGTCAACGAGCTCCGTAACGGCCATGCCGTCGAACAGCCCACCTACTCATACCTGATATGCAACCGGTTGCCGGAAACCATACACGTAGAGCCTAAGCCGGTCATCATCATAGAGGGCATTATGACGCTCATCAACAAGAAGCTGCGCGACATGATGGACTTGAAGATATTCGTAGACTGCGATTCGGACGAGCGGCTTATCCGCAACATTCAGCGAGATACCATAGACCGTGGCCGAACCGTCTCGATGGTGGTAGAACGCTACCTCAAGGTGCTCAAGCCCATGCACGAGCAGTTTATAGAACCAACCAAGCGCTATGCCGACCTCATTATCCCACAGGGAGGTGAGAACGTAAAGGGCATACGCATGATGTGCGACTACATAGAGCGCTTGGTCGAAAAGGTAGGCTGACGGGGGCGCTACTCGGCGCTGCTACCCTCTTTCTCAGAAGGATTGCCCTCAGCCTGGTCGGAACTCCCATCCGACAGGGAGGTCTCTTGGCCCACCTGGGTAGAAGCGGCCTGTTTCTGGCGTTCCCAGCGACGACGCTCCGCATGGGTCTTCAGGGCGTTCACGCACTCGGTGACACCATAAACCAGCATACACCAGCCTAAAACTAACAGCGGAGCGCTGGCTATGGCCTCGGGCCATGCCATGGCCACCACACCCACCAACAGGATGACAGAGGGGGCCACCCAGTAGAACAGTCCCACAGAGGCGATGCGGTTCACACGGGCCAACACCATCATCTGGTTAATAGCCCCGAGAATGAGTATAGCTGCAAAGATATACACGATGCCTGTAATAAAGGTGGTGGGCATCATGGCGAGCACCGCGCCCAGGATAACGCTACCCAACCCTACGATGGGAAACGACTGGCGATAACCGCTTAACAGACGGCCGTCGGCATCGTAGACCTGGATGCCATCGGCCTGCTTACGGCCAGCATAATACGACACGATGGAGATAACTCCCGAGAGGAAGAACATGACACCCGTAAGGATGGTTATCCATCTCACGGTTTCTTCGCGGTACCCTATAAGCAGTACGCCTACCACGATGGCGCACAGCGCACGGAAAACAGAACTCTGTATGGCTTTCATTATACCTATTGTTATAGTTGTGATGGCTACAAATGTACAAACAATCTGCTGTCCGTGCAATAATTACGGACTTTTTTATGACTTTAACTATCCATTATGACCACATTATACTTAGTACGACACGGTGAGACGGTAGACAACGCCCGGCAAATTATGCAGGGACAGACACAGGGCGAACTTAACGAGCAGGGAGTGGCTCAGGCCAAAGCCCTGCGCGACAGGCTGAAGGACACGACCATCGATGCCTTTGTTTCGAGCGACCTGAACCGAGCCGTGCAGACGGCCCGTATCTTAGCAGCCCCTCGGTGCAAGACGGTGGTAGAGACGCCGCTGCTGCGAGAACGCGACTGGGGCGACTTCACGGGCGAGTACATTCCATCGTTGGCCGACCGCGAATGGCCAGCCAACGTAGAGTCATTAGAGCGTATGCTCTCGCGGGCCCAGAACTTCCTGACATGGCTGCAGGTAACTTACCCTGACCAGGCAGTACTGGCCGTGGGTCACGGCATCATCAACAAGGCCATCCAGAGTGTGCACTATCAGAAGCCCATGAGTCAGGTGCCCCGTATGGACAACGCCGAGGTGCGCATCCTTATCCTTTAGTCCGGCAGCTCACGGCCCACAGACCTGCAAAGGTAAGCGCCCCATTGAGCATGAGCAACTCGTAGCCAAAGCGGTAGGTGGTCAGGGCGGTGGTGAGACTCTCTGCCACCCAGCAGATGATGGGCGAGGCCACCGCGATATAAGGCACCCAGCGGTCGGCCACCGCCCGACGGGTCAGCAGGGCAAAGGCAAACATGCCTAACAGCGGGCCGTACGTATAGGAACACATTACATAGATGGCATCTATCAGACTGGTATTATTGAATATCCGGAACAGCAGGATAAAGGCCATGAAAACCACCGCTATGCCCACATGGGCCTTGCGGCGCAACCCCTCATCGGCCGAGCGCCCACACAGGTCTACACAGAACGAGGTGGTAAGTGCCGTGAGGGCCGAGTCGGCACTGGAGAACGACGCGGCGACAATGCCGATGGTAAACAGCACTACCACGGTATTGCCCAGCAGTCCCGAGGCGGCAAAGGCGGGCAAAAGGTCGTCACCGGTGGCGCTTACACCCATCTGCCCAGCCAACAAGGTTAGCAGAATACCCAAGGAGAGGAACAGCAGATTAGCCGGAAGAAAAGCGAAGCCATAAGAGCACATGTCCTTCTGAGCCTCGCTCAGCGTCTTGCACGTCAAGTTCTTCTGCATCATATCCTGGTCCAGTCCCGTCATCACCACCACGATAAACACACCACTCAGAAACTGCTTGAAAAAATTCTGGCGCGACAGCCAGTCGTCAAACACGAACACCTTACTATGCACATTGGTCGACACGGCATGCACAGCCGTGGACAAGTCCATATCCAAGGCTCCCATCACATGCACGATGATGAGTATCAGAGCAGCAAACATGCAGAGCGTCTGAAAGGAGTCGGTCCATACCAGGGTCTTCACTCCCCCACGCCGGGTGTAAAGCCATATCAGCGCTACCATAAGCGGCACGGTTACCGCGAACGGAATGCCCATACCATCGAACACGAAGCGCTGCAGAATGATACACACTACATAGAAGCGAGCCGCTGCCCCTGTCATCTTGGACAGCAGGAAAAACGAGGCACCCGACAGATAGGAACGCCGGCCTAACCGCAGACGTAGATAGGAGTAGATGGTGGTAAGGTCGTAACGGTAGTAGATGGGCAGCAGGACATAAGCCACGACAAAATAGCCCACGATAAAGCCCATGCAGGTTTGCAAATAGGTCATATCGGTGGTTGACACCATGCCCGGAACCGACACAAAGGTAACACCCGATATGGATGCGCCCACCATGCCAAACGCCACCATGTACCACGGCGACCGCCGATTGGCCCGGAAGAACGTATCATTGTCTGAACGGCGCGCCGTAAGTCTACTGAAACCGAGTAATACGCAGAAGTAAACCAGTATGGTAATCACTATCATCATAAGCCTGTATCTATTGGTTATCGCCCTGAGGCTGTATCTCGTCTATCTGTCTGAGCACGGCCACCGCCTCGCCCACCGTGGCTATCTCTGACACGTGCATGAGCCGCCGCCCCTTGACCTCCTTGAGGTCGCAGCGCCGCGGGTGGGTTGCCATGAAGTCGAGCACACGCCCGAAGGCAGCACTGCGATAGTACATACTGTCGGGGTTGCCCACCATCTGAAGCGCCATGCGGCCTTGGCGCAGGATAATCTTCTCAAAACCTAGCCGCTTGCCTAAGCGGCGCAGCGAAACGACCTGCATCAGTTCCTCGCCCTCATGGGGAATGGGGCCGAAACGGTCTATCAGCCGCTGGCGATAAGCATCCAGGTCACGGTCTTCAGTTATATTGTCCAATTCACGGTAAAGGAGCATACGCTCGCTTGAGCCTGGCACATAGGTGTCAGGGAAATACATTTCCAGATCGCTCTCTATGGTACAGTCGGCCACAAACTCGCCGCTCACGTCCTTTCCCTGCGCTATATCTTCGGCATACAGATCCTGGAACTCATCGTTCTTCAACTCAGAGACGGCCTGCGAGAGTATCTTCTGGTACATTTCGTAGCCCAAGTCTTCCATAAAGCCGCTCTGCTCGGCTCCTAACAGATTGCCAGCCCCTCTGATATCCAGGTCTTGCATGGCCAGGTTGAAGCCGCTACCCAACTCGGAGAAATTCTCCAACGCCTCTAACCTGCGACGGGCTTCGGGCGTCAGGGCAGCCTTTGGGGGAGCCAGCAAGTAACAGAATGCTTTGCGGTTGCTACGCCCCACGCGTCCCCTCATCTGATGTAGGTCCGACAAGCCAAACCTGTGCGCATCATTGATAATGATGGTATTGGCATTGGATATGTCTATGCCGTTCTCCACAATGGTGGTAGATAGCAACACGTCGTAGTCATAGTTGATGAAGCCCATGATAACTTTCTCCAGTTCCTCGGGCGGCATCTGGCCATGTCCTATGGCCACCCGGCAGTCGGGTACATATTTATTAATAAGCCGGGCTATCTCCGGGAGGTTAGATATGCGGTCGTTGACAAAGAACACCTGTCCATTGCGGCTCATCTCAAAGTTGATAGCCTCAGCTATGATACCATAGTCGAACGTGTCTACCTCCGTGTGTACCGGGTAGCGGTTGGGGGGCGGCGTACGGATGATGCTCATATCCCTGGCACCCATTAGGGAGAACTGCAGCGTGCGTGGAATGGGCGTGGCCGACATAGTGAGGGTGTCTACATTAGTCTTGAGCGTGCGCAACTTCTCCTTGGTCGACACGCCAAACTTCTGTTCCTCGTCTATGATGAGCAAGCCTAAGTCCTTCCACTTCACGGTCTTGCTTATCAGCTTGTGGGTACCCACCAGGATGTCTATCTTGCCCTCGGCCAGGTCGCGAAGCACCTGCGAGGTCTGCCGAGCGGTTCGGGCACGGCTCAGATAGTCTACCCGAACGGGAAAGTTCTTCAGCCGGTTGCGGAAGGTCTGATAGTGCTGAAAGGCAAGTACCGTGGTGGGCACCATGACGGCCACCTGCTTGGAATCGCAGGCTGCCTTGAATGCCGCGCGTACTGCCACCTCCGTCTTGCCGAACCCCACATCACCGCAAACAAGGCGGTCCATGGGGAGAGCTCTCTCCATGTCTGCCTTGACATCCTGGGTGGCACGGAGCTGGTCAGGAGTGTCCTCGTAGAGGAAACTGGCCTCTAACTCGTGCTGCATAAAGGTATCGGCACTAAAAGAAAAGCCCTTTTCGTGGCGGCGGCGGGCATAGAGTTTGATGAGGTCGCGGGCTATGTCCTTGATACGCTTCTTGGTGCGCTCCTTGAGACGTTCCCAGGCACCCGTACCCAAGGTGGAAAGACGGGGAGGCTCGCCGGTGTCCTGACGGCGGTACTTACTAATCTTATAAAGTGAGTGGATAGACACATCCACCTTGTCGTTGTGCTGATAGATGATGCGTATCACCTCCTGGTAACTGTCGCCGACCGGTACACGCACCAGGCCGCCAAACTTGCCGATGCCGAGGTCGGCATGGACAATGTAGTCGCCCGGTTCCAGCTCGTAGAGTTCCTTCATGGTAAGCGCCATCTTGCCCGTACGGGCGTGGTCGCTGCGCAGGCTGTACTTGTGGAAACGGTCAAATATCTGGTGGTCTGTAAAACAGCAGATGCGCAGGTCATTGTCGGCAAATCCGCTGTGCAGAGTGTGGTCTACGCCCTCAAATTCGATGCCGCCACGCTGAGCGTCGTACGAGGCACGCTCGCGGTCGCTGCCCATCTCGGTGAAAATCTCGCGCAGACGCTGTTGCTGTTTGGCACTGTCGGCCAGAATGTAGAGGTGATAGCCCCGGAGCAGATAGTCTTCAAGAGACTGACGCAGCAGGTCGAAGTTCTTGTGATAGAGGGGCTGGGGGGTGATATCGAAGCGGAGCACAGCACTGTGGTCGCGGTCGACATCGTCTATGCGTTCACCGGCATTGGCGCCAAAGGTTACCTGCCTGAAGGCGGCCATATCCCCGGCAAACTGCGAGGGGGCACACAGCGCCCACTCCTTACGCATTTCGCGTACAATCTGGTCGCGTTCCATCTCGGTGGCTCCCTCTAACCGCTCGGTGAGAGCCTGCGACGAGAAGCCGTCCTGATATATACGCCCGACCACGCTGGTAAGGTAACTGAAGTCGCGCGCCACTAACAGGGTGTCGGCCGGTATGAACCGCAGGAACGACACGCGCTCGGTCGAGGTAGCAGCCAGTTCGGGCAGTATGTCTATCTCGGTCTTGCGGTCCTTGGACAGCTGGTCCTGAACATCAAAGGTGCGGATAGTGTCTATCTCGTCACCGAAGAAGTCTATTCGGAAGGGATACTCGCAGGAGTATGAGTACACATCGATGATGCTGCCACGCTGGGCGAACTGCCCGGGCTCGTACACGTAGTCTACCATCTCAAAGCCCAGTTCTCGCAGCCGGTGTACCACGGCCGTTACATCTACCGTCTGCCCCGTGGACAGATGTACACGCCGGTCGTCAATATTCTTCTTGGACACGACCAACTCGGCCAGGGCCTCGGGACTGGTCACCACGTAGACAGGGCGGGCACCGCTGTCGCCCAGCGAGGTAACGCGGCTCAGTACCTCGGTACGGAGTATCTCATTGGCGGCATCGCGCTGGCCGTACTTGGCCGATCGACGGTAACCCGAGGGGAAGAAGAGCACCCGCTCCTGGCCCAGCACCTGGGTAAGGTCGTGGTAGAAATAGCCAGCCTCATCGGCATCGGGCAGTATGAATACGGCCGACTGACTGAGACGGTCGGCCACGCTGGCAAACAATAACGGTGTGGCCGATGCCTGGATGCCCTGCATGAATATGCGGGCCACCGAGGCATCGGCCAGAACCTTCATAAGCGCACCCGCCTGGGGGCACGCTCCGTATAGCGTACTTAACTCTTGTATAGTCATATCTAACACCCCCGCTCCCGGGGAAGCCTACTTAGTCCTTAGGCAGGGCTGGGTACTTGCGGAACCAGCCATCCCAGCGCAGACGCATCACGCCGAAGAAAGCCTCGCCGAAGATGCCGCCGTTCATCTTGCTGACTCCCTCGCGGCGGTTCACGAAGATTACGGGCACCTCCTTAATCTTGAAGCCTATCTTGTAGGCCGTGTACTTCATCTCTATCTGAAAGGCGTAGCCCTTGAACCTCACCCTGTCCAGGGGAATGGTGGCCAGTACGCGGCGACGGTAACACTTGAAACCCGCCGTGGTGTCGTGAACCTTGAAGCCTGTCACGAGGCGCACATACTTAGACGCGAAGTAGCTCATCAGCACTCGCCCGATGGGCCAGTTGACCACGTTGACCCCACTGACGTACCGCGACCCGATGACCACGTCGTAGCCCTCGTCATGGCAGGCTGCGTAGAGACGGGGCAGGTCCTGTGGATCATGGCTGAAGTCGGCGTCCATCTCAAAGATGTACTCGTAGCCATGGCTGAGGGCCCATTTGAAGCCCGTGATGTAGGCGGTGCCCAAGCCCCACTTGCCGCTACGCTCAATGATAAACAGGCGGCCAGCAAACTCGGTGTCCATCAGCCTGTGTACTATCTGTGCGGTACCATCGGGGCTGCCGTCGTCGATAACCAGGATGTGGAAACATTTGGGGAGGGCAAACACGGCACGGATAATCTTCTCGATGTTCTCCTTCTCGTTATATGTGGGGATAATTACAATGCTATCGCTGGTAGTCATATCATCTGATTTTTCTGCAAAGATAGTGCAAGCCGTAGACACTACAAAGGAAATAACCAAGTTTTTTATTTTTTGCCCCGCAACAACGCACCTATATAGGGCCAAGGCCATGAGTAGCGCGCACTTACACCGCGGACTACACAAAAGAGGTGGCCTCCACCGCACGTGTACTGACACGACTGCGGACGGAGGCCACCCTAAAGTTATTCATTCACCGTACGGGCCTGCCAGACTGGGCGGCCCGTGGCGGCTTACTTCTTGATAATCTTCTTGCCGTTAACGATGTTGACCCCACGGCTCAGCTGCTCTACGCGCTGACCATTAAGGTTGTATATACGGTCATTGGCGGAACCCTCTGCGGTGGTGATGCTGGGAGCGGTAATGCCGGTGGCCACACCATCGATGAGAATACGCAGGCCGGCGGTCTGGGCCGGATTGAGCACGACGGCACCGAAGCCGGCTACCGTACCGTCCTCGCTGGGCACGGTGAGCTGGTTGTCATCGGCCGTGGTGCTGAGCACTAACCTGGTGTTATCGGCCGCACTGACGGCCATCGGGGCAAAGCTGCCCTTCAGGGTGTAGCCACCCTGCTCTACGCTGGTTGCCTCGGTAGCGGTGATGTTGACATCGTCGATAATCATAGGCGAGGGAAGCACATCGGTGGGCTGAATGATGTAAGGCTTGCCAGCCTCCATCTTATCGACCGTGGTAAAGAGCAGGTCGGTGCCCTTAACTCCGGTAAAGGCGGCCACGCGGGCGCCCTTGCCAAAGATGGCGGTAATATCGGCTGCATCCAGGGCAAAGGGCAGACACACGGTATTCCATGCCTTGTTGTCGAACCGGCGCTTCAGGGTTACGCGCATGTCATTCTTAGCGCTGAGCGAGCTGCCCGTGTTGTCGTCGGCATCGAGGGTCATAGGCAGGTTAGACACTTTGTAGAAGCGCACGAAGTCGAGGTGCATAACGCCATGGCCAGCAGCGGCGGCCACACCTGCTCCGCTCTTGATACCCACCTGGACATTGTCTACATTGTCATCGACAGGAATGTTGACAAACATCTCCTCATGGCGGCGATAACCATTGGTATTAGCACCGGGGTAACCGAAGAAGGTGGCTTTCTCGCCCTCCTCTACATTGCCCTCGTACTGACTTTCCACGCCATAGTAGGCCACGTCGGTCTCGCTGCCGTTGTCGGCGAAGAGACGGCCCTTGCCATACTGAGTAGTAAATGACCAGATACGGGCGCTGAGCTCGTAGATACCAGGCTCAAGGTCAGAGGCCGAGACCATCTGGCTGAGTGTATAGTCGTCAGGGATAGGCTCGCCCTTAGAATTAACCCAGTAGGTGAGCTTGCCGCTGATATTCTGGGCCTTGCCGCCACCATTAGTCAGGCCACAGTTGTCGGTAACCGTGCTGGTATCCCAGCCGTAGACACCACCGCTGGGGGCTATGTCGTCCCATTTCCACCAGGTGCTCTTGCCCACGCTGGCAAAAGGCTCGCCCTCGGAATTGAGCTCGAAGTCGTTGTTCTGGAGCACCTCGGCCGAGAACTCCGTAGGGGTCTTACCAGGCTGCGAGAGCACTTTCTCGATATGGAAGTCGTCGACCGAGAAGGTACCGGCGTTCTTGGTGTTGAATCCGTTGTTAAAGCTACTGGTACGGATGCCTATCTCTAAGTCCTCGCCCTCGCCCACCTGCACGTAGACGAAGACAGGACGCATCCAGCGTGCCGAGGGGTTACCGCCGGCATAGTCAGAGAAGCCGCGCTCCTCATCGGTGTCCACGATGGCCTTGCCCTTGTAGTAGCCGGCCGTGGTGTAGTACTTCACGTTCTTATTGGCGTAGAGGCAGGTACTGCCGTACATGTCCTTCTCGACCCACATAAGGCAGGAGACCTTGTAGAGGCCGGGAGTGAGCTTGGCAGCGGGGATGCGCTGGTAGAACTTGAACTCATCGGGGAAAGTGGCCTGGCTGCAATAGTAGAGCGCGTTGCCATGATAGTTCTTGGTGGTCTGGACCAGTCCGCGGGCATCGCCGTCGAACTCCTCGGGGTTCTGCGACCAGCCAAAGGCCAGGCCGGCAGCGGCCTCGACATCCTCGGCGCCCTTGAAGGCTACGGGGGTGCAGTCTTTCTCATACAGTTCGAAGTCGGGGTTGACCAACAGGCGGTCGGTAACATCGACCGATACGGTCTGGGCATGGGCACCCAGGGTCATCAGCGCAGCGGCTGACAACAGTTGTAGTTGTTTCTTCATATAATTTTGTAATATTGGTTGTTTTAGTTATTATTCTGTTGACGTATAGCCTCCTTACTCGGCCTGGCGGGTGCCAGTGGCCAAGTCCTTGGCCCGCTGCAGGTTGTCAAAGTAATTGTCGTAGATGTCTGGGCAGCGCGAGGCGGTGTCGCCCGTGGGGTTCTCAGATCGGTCGCGCTCGGCAAAACGGCTCATCACCACGCTGGCATCGACCTCCTGTACGCAGCCGGCATGCTTATTGATAGCCTCGACGGCAGCCAGTCCGCAGGTTTCGCCCAGCACCATGTAGATGGGTTCCATACGGATGGAGCCAAAGGCGATGTGCGAGGCCGAGAGGCACACAGGCACGATAAGGTTGCGCGCCTCGCTGGCCTGGGGGGTTACGGCGCGATACGACACGTTGTAGGGGTTCTTGATGTATATCTGCACGTCGCCCTCGTTCTTGACCATGCCGTTAACCACGTACCGGCCGCAGTTGTGAGAGTCCATGGTGTAGTCGGCCCAGCCTATGGGGTCGCTCACCACGGCCTCGCCGGTACAGTGAGCCTGCGTCATCACCATGCGGCCCAACATACGGCGCGACTCGCGTACATATAGCTGCGGGGTGATGTGCCCGTTGTCCTCATACTCATCCTTGGGCCATCCCCACTTGGCCAGGTCGGCGCGAATGTTGGCCGGGATGCGCTCATCTGTCCACATAAAATAGAGCAGACCTTTGGTATAGTCCAAGTGTTCCTTGTAGATACGCTCGCGCTCGGCGTAAGAGGCTTCGGGGTAGTTCCAGCTGTAACCGATCATGTCGGTCGAGAAAGCGCCCTGGTTGTTCATGTCGCACTTGGAGTTCGGCATCTTGGACCACTTGAGGCAGTCCTCGTAAGTCTTCCACGGCGACACCTCCTTCAGGCGTATCAGCAGCTCGTACTTAGACGGGTCGTAGTTGTCGGGCTTGGTATCGGTAATAGGAATACGGTTAGCCGGGTCGTAGGTAAGGGTAAGGCGGAAGTTGTAAGCCTGTACGTGGCTGTCGCCCTGGCCCGTCTGGCCCACCTCGTCGGGCAGGATGCCCCAGAGCAGGCCGCTGGAGGGGTCGTCCTTGACCTTATAGGGGTCTACACCATCGGGAAACTGATGCTTGTTGAGCATCTGCACACCGTTTTTGGTTTCTCCGTACTTATCATTAGCCTCGCGGCCGATGGTGTATGATACTCCGGCACGGGCCATGAGGTCGCCCTCGTAGCTGCAGTCCAGGTACACCCGGGCCTTGACGGTCTTGTGGGCAGCCGTCTGGGGTGCGTCGGCCGACTCGAGTACTATGGCATCGATATTGTTGGCCGTCTTGTTGGCCTGGACGATGCGGTAGCGGTACAAGACGTCATTGATACCGTTCTCGGTAAGGAACCGGTCGAAAACGGCCAACGCCACCTTAGGCTCAAAGGTTATCTTGATGCCCGTCTGGCCATAGGCGGCCGCAATGCGTTTATAGAACTTGCGGGAGTAGCCCTTTAGCACCTCAGCGGGATGATACAGGTCTGTCCAGCCCAGTCCGCCGGCTGTCATGCCGCCTATACGGCGGCCCGGCTCTATGAGTAGTACACTCTTGCCTTCGCTCTTGGCGGCACAGGCGGCCATGATGCCCGCCGGGGTGGCACCATACACACATACGTCTACCTGATAATCGTCGGCGGCACTGGCCGGGAGGGCCATGGCCAACGGGGCTATCAGCGTGAGGGCTGCTCTGCGCAGCATCATGCTCAATGTCTTTGGTTTCATTCGATTAGGTTGTATTTTTAGACTTGAATAGAGTTTCCAAGCATAGCTTCGGCCAGCCTATCGGCATCAGCCACAAGGCGCAGGATATGCAGTAGTCATAGAGGATGAAACAACCGCAGTACCAAACCTTTAGTTCACAAAGTTAACTATATTCGACCATATTACCAAACAAACCGCCAACTTTTTTTTCTCCGCTCCACAAAACAGGGCTATCCCCCACCCCACCAGCACCGTCAGCCGCGGACCTGGAGGAAGCGGCCATCCAAACCTGCGGAACTTCTCTTTCCAGAAACAGGAAGCACTCCCGGTAGGCTTGGCGCTGGCTTTCGGCACCCTAACGGTCATCACGAGAAATAAAAAGACCGGCCTCCACGTTTCTAATGACGGCTTCCAGTATGCTAATGACGGCTCCCAGCATCGAAAAGGTCGGTTACTACGGAGAATAGTAAAAGGATAAGAAGGTAAAAAAAGCAGCAATAGCAACTGGGCGGCTATTGCGACAAATGGTAAAGACGGCCACAGCATCTACGCTTGCCTTTTCCCATCACCCTTGGAATACTTGGGGGCCGCCTGGGGATATCGCCACCCCAGCGCTTTTTGCCTTTTTACCTTCTTACCTTTTTAGTTTTCAGAAAATCGTCAATTTCGGCATCCGCGAGTGCCCCCTGCCCACATAGGCTAACCATGAGGGTAAGTGTTTTGGCTATTAATAGGTGTCGCGCACGCTTTTTCTGTTAAAAAGTGAGTTAAGTTCTAAAAAAAGTAGTACCTTTGCAAACTGAAGGTGTCAAAACACCATCTGCGCAGATAATCATTAATAATAACGTTATATTTTTTATGAATTTCACTTTGTTGATTACCGTTGTGTTGACGGCTGTAACCCTGGTGGTGGCTGCTTATGTCATCGCCAAGCTAATCGGTCCGCGCTCGTACAACCCG
This sequence comes from Prevotella sp., assembly GCA_022769285.1. Classification (GTDB taxonomy): domain Bacteria; phylum Bacteroidota; class Bacteroidia; order Bacteroidales; family Bacteroidaceae; genus Prevotella. Next base: position 24,722 of record JALEKD010000011.1, on the reverse strand, counting down.
GTAAAAGGTGAGCCGTTTGAGTGTGGTATTCCAACGCGTGGCAGTTCGTGGCTGCCAGCACACATTGGCTACTACCTCTTCGCCATCCTGTTCCTGGTGTTCGACATTGAGACCATGTTGCTGTACCCCTGGGCTGTAGTCGTAAGACAATTTGGAAGCCTGGCACTCATTAGCATCGGGTTCTTCCTGTTGGTATTGGTATTTGGCCTTGCTTACGCTTGGCGGAAAGGAGCATTGGAATGGAAGTAAAGAACAGAGCCTCTATCAAGAGTATCCCTTACGACGAGTTTAAGGACAATGACACCCTGGAGAAGATAGCAGCCGAGCTCAACGAGGGCGGCGCTAATGTAGTGGTGGGTTCGCTCGATGCCGCCATCAACTGGGGCCGAAGCAACTCGCTCTGGTCACTCACCTTTGGTACCTCGTGCTGCGGCATCGAGTTCATGGCTGTGGGATGTGCCCGCTATGACTTCTCGCGGTTCGGCTTTGAGGTAACACGAAACTCTCCCCGACAGGCCGACCTTATCATGTGCGCCGGAACCATTACCAACAAGATGGCACCGGTATTCAAGCGCCTGTACGACGAGATGGCTGAGCCTAAATATGTGGTGGCCGTGGGTGGCTGTACCATCAGTGGCGGCCCATTCAAGAAGAGCTACAACGTGGTGCGTGGCATCAGCGAGCTGGTGCCCGTAGACGTGTATATACCCGGTTGCCCCCCGCGCCCGGAAGCTATCCTCTATGGCATGATGCAGCTGCAGCGCAAGGTAAAGGTAGAGAAATTCTTCGGCGGAGCCAACCATAAGATGACCCGCGACGAGAAAGAACTCTCCATGAGCCAGGGCGGACTGCACGGACTGAGCAACGAGAACCTGAGCGATGCTGAGAAACTGGGCAACAAGAAGCCTATCATCGTTACTGACGTGCCCGAGGACTTTGACCCAAAGAAGGGCTTAGCTGATTAATATAATAAGGTATAAGAACAATGAAGCTAAACAATATAGAACTGAGCTTTGACAGCTTCGCCACGGAAATGGCCAAGCTGAAGAACGAGAAACACTTCGATTACCTTGTTACCATCATCGGTGAAGACTTCGGTGAGGAAGGTCTCGGATGTATATATATTCTCGAAAACACACAGAACAACGAGCGTTGCTCGGTCAAGACCATCGCCAAGAAGGTAGATGGCTCGGACGTGATACCCACGGTAATCAACCTGTGGCACGTGGCCGACCTGCTGGAACGCGAAGTGTACGACTTCGTGGGCATTAAGTTCCTGGGGCATCCCGATATGCGCAGGCTCTTCCTGCGTACCGACTTCAAGGGGCATCCCCTGCGCAAGGACTTCGACATGAGCCCCGAGGCTAACCGCTTCCCCTGTACCGATGAGCCTGAGAGCGACTTTACCGTAGAGTACTCGCTCGATAAAGACGGTCACCTGGTGGCTACCGAGAAGCGTCTCTTCGACGACAACGACTACGTGGTCAACATCGGCCCTAACCACCCCTCTACCCACGGCGTGCTGCGTCTGCAGACGGTAGTTAACGGCGAGACGGTGAAGCGTATATACCCCCATCTGGGTTACATACACCGCGGAATAGAGAAGATGTGGGAGTCCATGACCTATCCTCAGACACTGGCGCTGACAGACCGACTCAATTATCTGTCTGCCATGATGCACAGGCATGCTCTGGTGGGTGTCATAGAGGAAGCTATGGGCATAGAACTTAGCGACCGCATCCTATACATACGCACCATCATGGACGAGCTCCAGCGTATCGACTCCCACTTACTCTACCTGGGCTGTACAGCACAGGACCTGGGAGCCCTGACAGCTTTCCTGTACTGTATGCGTGACCGCGAGCACGTGCTCAACGTGATGGAGGAAACTACCGGTGGTCGCCTCATCCAGAACTACTATCGCATAGGTGGTCTTCAGGCCGATATTGATCCTAACTTTGTCCAGAACGTTAAGACTCTGTGCAAATACCTCCGCCCGATGATTCAGGAGTATCTGGATGTGTTCGGCGACAACGTTATTACACACAACCGCCTGGAGGGAGTAGGCCCCATGGGACTTGAAGACTGTATCAACTATGCTGTAACAGGTCCCGCCGGGCGTGCTTCTGGCTGGAAGAACGATACCCGCAAGCGCCATCCTTACGCCCTGTACGACAAGGTGGACTGGAAGGAGATTACCATGACTGGCTGTGACTCGATGGACCGCTATTACTGCCATATCCAGGAGCTCTACCAGAGCCTCGACATTATTGAGCAGCTCATAGACAATATCCCTGATGGCGAGTTCTACATCAAGCAGAAGCCCATCATCAAAGTGCCCGAGGGCCAATGGTACTTCTCTGTTGAGGGAGCCAGCGGTGAGTTCGGCGTGTACCTCGACTCTCACGGCGACAAGATGCCTTATCGCATGAAGATGCGCCCTATGGGCCTGTCGCTTACTGGTGCCCTCGACCCCATGCTCCGTGGCCAGAAGATAGCTGACCTTATCACTACCGGTGCTGCTATTGACTTCGTCATTCCTGACCTGGACAGATAACAATATAATAATGTGTAAGTAACAAAAGAGAACATAGCATGTTTGATTTTAAGATAGTAACAACATTTATCGACAGCCTTCTCCGCCAGACCCTGGGCCTTGGCGACTTCTGGTCGATACTGATAGAGTGCGTGCTGGTCGGTGTGTGTATTCTTACTGCCTATGCCCTGATAGCTATCGTGCTCATCTTCATGGAGCGCAAGGTGTGCGCCTATTTCCAGTGCCGCCTGGGCCCCATGCGTGTAGGCCCTTGGGGTATCTTCCAGGTGTTTGCCGATGTGCTCAAGATGTTGATCAAGGAGATATTCGCCGTAGACAGAGCCGACAAGATGCTCTACTACCTGGCGCCGTTCCTCGTAATCATCGCCTCAGTGGGCACCTTCTCGTTCCTGCCTTGGAATAGAGGAGCCAACATCCTCGACTTCAATGTCGGCGTGTTCCTCATCACAGCCATCAGCTCTATTGGCGTGCTGGGCATATTCTTGGCCGGTTGGGGCTCTAACAACAAGTACTCCGTGGTATCGGCCATGCGTGGTGCCGTACAAATGATTTCCTACGAGATGTCTCTCGGACTCTGCCTCATCTCTGCCGTAGTGCTCACAGGCACCATGCAGGTGAGCGGCATTGTCGAGGCTCAGACAGGGCCTTGGAACTGGCTCATCATCAAGGGACATGTTCCCGCCATACTGGCTTTCTTGGTTTTCCTGGTGGCTGGCAACGCCGAGGCCAACCGTGGCCCGTTCGACCTGGCCGAGGCTGAGAGCGAGCTGACCGCCGGCTATCATACCGAGTACTCGGGTATGGGCTTCGGGTTCTACTATCTGGCCGAATACCTCAACCTTTTCGTTATCTCTGGTATCGCCTCTACGGTGTTCCTTGGCGGCTGGGCTCCTATTAATATAGGTATAGCCGGCTTTGATACCGTTATGAACGCCATACCAGGCTTCGTATGGTTCTTCGGTAAGACATTTGCCGTGGTATGGTTGTTGATGTGGGTACGCTGGACGTTCCCCCGTCTGCGTATCGACCAGATACTCACGCTGGAATGGAAGTATCTCATGCCGTTGTCACTGATTATCCTGGTACTGATGACCGTATGTGTAGCCTTGGGCATACACGGATAAGCCGCAGCTACAACCATCCTGATAATAACAACAAGATAGGATTTAACATTCAGATAAACAATACAATATGTCTAACAATTCATATTTCAAAGGTATTGCCGAGGGTGTGAAGACCCTCGCCGTGGGTATGAAGACTACCATGAAGGAGTACTTCACACCCAAGAGCACCGAGCAGTATCCTGAGAACCGCAAGACTACACTCCATGTGTCTCCCCGCTTCCGTGGCCGCTTGGTGTTTGAGCGCAACGAGGACGAGAGCTACAAGTGCGTGGGCTGTACTCTTTGTGAGAAATCGTGTCCGAACGACACCATCAAGATTACTACTGAGATGGTAGAGGACCCTGAGACTGGCAAGAAGAAGCGCAAGCTCGTCGACTATCAGTACGACTTGGGCGACTGCATGTTCTGCGAACTCTGCGTGAACGCCTGCAACTTCGGCGCCATCAAATTCGTCAACGACTTTGAGAACGCAGTCTTCGACCGCGAGAAACTGGTGTTCCACTTGGACAAAGAGGTCTACAAGGGCGGCAGCCTGCCCAACCTCATCGATGGTGGCGCTCCCCTCGTAATCGGTAAGTTTAACACTAAAACCAAGTAAATAGATTATGGCAAATCTTGTAATGTTCTGTATTCTGGCCGTAGTCATTCTTGGCTCAGCCATCATGTGTGTGATGACCAAGCGCATCATGCGCGCAGCCACTTATCTGCTCTTTGTACTCTTCGGTATCGCCGGTATGTTCTTCCTGCTCGACTACACCTATTTAGGCGCTGCGCAGATTGCCGTGTATGCCGGTGGCATCACCGTGCTGTACGTTTTTGCCATACAGTTGGTCAGCAAGCGCACCCTGCAGGGTATGGTAGAGCGGCTTAAAGGCAACCGCGTAGTGGGCGGTGCCCTCATATCGATCATAGGCCTGGCCACCGTAGTGGCCGTAATCCTCAAGAACCAGTTTATCAACGAGGCCGCCAAGCTGGCAGACAAGGAAATCAGCATGGACGTAATAGGCAACGCCCTGGTAGGTTCTGAGAAATACCAGTATGTACTTCCCTTCGAGTTCATATCAGTATTCCTGCTGGCATGTATCATCGGAGGCATAATGATTGCAAGAAAGGAGGATCAGAAATGACAATACCCGTAGAATTGTACTTCGTGGTTAGCTCGCTGCTGTTCTTCATCGGCGTATTCGGGTTTGTTACCCGCCGCAACCTTATAGCCATGCTCATCTCGGTAGAGTTGGTACTCAACTCGGTCGATCTGAACTTCGCGGTGATTAACCGCATCCTGTTCCCAGGGCAGCTTGAGGGTTTCTTCTTCACACTGTTCTCCATCGGTGTGGCCGCCGCTGAGACCGCCGTGGCTCTGGCTATTATTATTAATGTTTACCGTAACTACCACAGTGACCAGGTGAACAGTATTGAAAACATGAAATTCTAAAAAGAGCAATGAATTACAGTTATGCATTTTTAATACTTCTTCTGCCGCTGCTCAGCTTCCTGGTACTGGGACTTACGGGCATGAAGATGAAGAAGCAGGTAGCCGGCGTCATTGGCACCATCGTACTGGGATGTGTCTTCGGCATGTCTGTGTACACTGCCTATGAGTATTTCTTCGCCATAGGAAGAAACGCTGCCACCGGCCTGTACCCCACGGAAACGGTATTCAACCTGACGTGGCTGAAGTTTAATGACCTGCTTACCTTTAATATAGGTTTCAGGCTCACTCCCATCAGCGTGATGATGCTTATCGTCATTACAACAGTGAGCTTTATGGTACACATATACTCCTTTGGCTACATGGCCGAGCGCGACGAGCACTATAAGGTCGAGGGCTACGAGAAGGGTTTCCAGCGCTTCTACGCGTACCTCAGCCTGTTCACCATGTCCATGCTGGGCCTGGTAGTGGCTACTAATATTTTCCAGATGTACCTGTTCTGGGAGTTAGTGGGCGTATGCTCGTACCTGCTTATCGGTTTCTATTACCCCAAGCATGCCGCTGTACACGCCAGCAAGAAAGCCTTTATCGTAACGCGCTTCGCTGATCTGTTCTTCCTAATCGGTATTCTCTTCTACAGCTTCTATGTAGGCACATTCAACTACGACCAGACAGCCGATGCCACCTTGGCATCTACCCTGCCCGGCGCAGCGTTCATCTTGCCTACGGCCCTGTTCCTGATGTTTATCGGTGGTGCCGGTAAGAGTGCCATGTTCCCCCTGCACATCTGGTTGCCCGATGCTATGGAAGGCCCTACGCCTGTGTCGGCCCTCATCCATGCCGCCACCATGGTTGTGGCCGGTGTATATCAGGTAGCGAGCCTGTTCCCTATCTGGGTACAGTACGCCCCCAATGCCCTGCACTGGGTAGCTTACATCGCTGCGTTCACCGCGTTCTACGCTGCAGCCGTAGCATGCTGCCAGCGCGACATCAAGAGAGGCTTGGCCTTTTCTACCATCTCTCAGATAGCCTACATGTTGGTGGCCCTCGGCGTATGTACCGCCATAGATAACCACGAGGGTGGTCTGGGCTATATGGCCGGCATGTTCCACCTCTTCACACATGCCATGTTCAAGGCCCTGCTCTTCCTCTGCTCTGGTGCCATTATCGTTATCATCGGCAGTAACTTCAAGGAGTACATGGGTGGACTTCACAAGTACATGCCCATCACGAACATCTGCTTCCTGATAGGCTGTCTGGCCATCGCAGGTATTCCCCCGTTCGCCGGTTTCTTCTCTAAGGACGAAATCATTACCGCCTGCTTCCAGTTCTCACCCTTTATGGGCTACTTTATGACCCTGGTTGCCGGTATGACCGCTTTCTACATGTTCCGACTCTACTACGTGATATTCTGGGGCCAGAGCTACTACGAGCTTGACCCTGAGAACCGCCGCAAACCACAGGAAGTACCCTTCGTAATGTGGGGTCCGCTGGTATTCTTGGCCGCCATCTCGTGTGTGGCCGGTCTGATACCATTCGGACACTTCATCTCGGCCACTGGCCAGAGCTACGACATACACATCAATGCCCAGGTGGCCACCACCAGCATTATCGTGGCCATTATCGGCATAGCCTTAGCCACCTATATGTATGCCCCCAAGAAGACCCCGCTGGCCGACACCCTGGCCAAGAAGCTGCCCCGCCTGCACAAGGCGGCCCTCAACCGTTTCTATATAGACGATGCCTGGCAGTTCTTCACTCACCAGATTGTATTCGGCCTCTTCTCTAAGCCCATTGCATGGTTTGACCGCCACGTCATTGACGGCGCGATGAACTTCATGGCCTGGAGCACCCAGGAAGCCGGCGAGAGCATCCGTCCATGGCAGAGTGGCGACGTACGGCAGTACGCTGTGTGGTTTATCACGGGCAGCGTAGCTATATCATTAATCCTTCTTTGTCTTTAGAGCATAAACTATCATGAGTATATTAACATTATTCGTAGTCATTCCCGTCCTGATGCTCATCGGGCTCTGGTTTTCTAAGAACCTGGCTCAGGTACGCGGCGTAATGGTAACTGGCGCCAGCGCCCTGCTGATCCTTGCCATCTGGCTTACCGTTACATTTATCCAGATGCGCCATGCCGGCAACACCGCGCCCATGCTGTTTACCTACAGTGCGCCTTGGTTTGCGCCCCTGCACATCGCCTACAGCGTAGGTGTCGACGGTATATCGGTCGTGATGCTCCTACTCTCGGCCATCATCGTTTTCACCGGAACCTTTGCCTCCTGGCAGGCCATCTCGCAGCACAAGGAGTACTTCCTGTGGTTCACCCTGCTCAGCACGGGTGTGTTCGGTTTCTTCATCTCTACCGACATGTTCACCATGTTCATGTTTTACGAGGTGGCCCTCATCCCCATGTACCTGCTTATCGGCGTATGGGGAACCGGAGCCAAGGAATATGCAGCCATGAAGCTCACCTTGATGCTCATGGGCGGTTCGGCCCTGCTCATCATCGGCATCCTGGCCATATACTTCTTCAGCGGAGCCACCACGATGAACGTTAACGAGATAGCTGCCATGGCCAACATTCCCGCAAAGGTTCAGAACATTTTCTTCCCGTTCCTTTTCATCGGGTTTGGCGTCCTGGGCGCCCTGTTCCCGTTCCACACATGGTCGCCCGACGGTCATGCGAGTGCCCCGACGGCCGTGTCTATGCTCCATGCCGGCGTGCTGATGAAGTTAGGCGGCTATGGCTGTTTCCGCATAGCCATGTACCTGATGCCCGAGGCTCTGGACACCTGGGCACCCGTATTCCTGATACTCACCACCATCTCGGTGGTCTACGGAGCCCTCTCGGCCTGTGTACAGACCGACCTGAAGTACATCAATGCCTATAGCTCAGTGTCACACTGCGGCATGGTGCTCTTCGCCCTGTGCATGGTAACCCAGACCGCCATCACCGGTGCCGTAATCCAGATGCTCTCACACGGTCTGATGACCGCCCTCTTCTTTGCCGTTATCGGTATGATATACCACCGTGCCGGCACGCGCGACGTGCGTTACTTAGGCGGTCTGATGAAGGTAGTGCCCTTCCTGGCTGTATCGTATGTGGTGGCCGGTCTGGCCAACTTAGGTCTGCCGGGCTTCTCTGGTTTCGTAGCCGAGATGAGCATCTTCATCGGTTCGTTCGAAAACGCTGATACCTTCCACCGCGCATGTACCATCATAGCCTGTACGTCTATCGTCATCACGGCTGTGTACATCCTGCGTGTCGTTGGCAAGATACTGTTCCAGAAGATACCTAACCCAGAGTTCCTCAAGCTCAAGGATGCCACTTGGGACGAGCGCTTAGCCGTGGGCGGACTCATCTTCTGCGTGGCCGGACTGGGTACAGCCCCCTTCTGGGCACAGGAGATTATCTACGATGCCGTGGGGCCCATCATCCAGCACATCGGTAACTTCACCGCGATAGCCCAACTGTAATGTTTAACGATACAACGATATTAGAGAAAAATGAATATAGATTATAGTCAGTTTTTAAATATGATACCGGAAGTCAGCCTGATGGCTGTACTGGTCATCGTCTTCATTGCAGACTTCTGTACGGCTCCCCGCGTGGCCGTACCTGCCGTCGCTCCCGGCGCCGCGTTCAAGAACCCACGCGCCTGGCTCAACCCGCTGGTATGCGTGCTCGTGCTGGTTCACCTGCTGCTTAACATAGCACCCGTAGAGACCGCCACCGCCTTTGGCGGCATGTACCTTACCACCCCATCGGTAGGCATCATCAAGTCTATCCTGGCCTTTGGTACCCTGATAGTACTCGTTCAGGCCCGCGAGTGGCTCAACCGCCCCGACACGTTCTTCAAGGAGGGCGAATTCTACGTGCTCATCCTCTCTACCCTGCTCGGTATGAACATGATGGTAAGTGCCAACCACTTCCTGCTGTTCTTCTTAGGCCTCGAGATGGCCTCAGTACCCATGGCCTGCTTAGTGGCGCTCGACAAGTACCGCCACAACTCGGCTGAAGCCGGTGCCAAGTTTATCCTGACCGCCACCTTCTCAAGCGGTGTGATGCTCTTCGGTATCAGTCTGCTATATGCCGCCGTGGGCACCCTCTACTTTGACGACGTGGCTACCAAGATTTCGGTTACGCCACTTACCATCGTAGGTATGGTGTTCTTCTTCAGTGGCCTGGGCTTCAAGATTTCGCTCGTGCCGTTCCACTTCTGGACAGCCGATACCTACCAGGGAGCCCCCACCACCGTTACGGGCTACCTGTCGGTCATCTCTAAGGGTGCCGCCGCCTTCACGCTGTGCGCCATCCTCATGAAGGTGTTCGCGCCCATGGTAGAGTACTGGCAGTACATGCTCTACATCGTGATAGTACTCTCTATCACCGTGGCCAACCTCTTTGCCATCCACCAGACCGACCTGAAGCGCTTCATGGCCTTCAGTTCTATCTCGCAGGCCGGCTACATCGTGCTGGCCATCGTGGGCAACCAGGCCACCAGCGTCTACGCGCTCAGTTTCTACGTGCTCATCTACGTGGTAGCCAACATGGCCGTGTTCACCATCATCTCGTCTATCGAGGAGCACAACCATGGCACCGTAGAGATGGAGAGCTACAACGGCCTGTACCAGAGTAATCCCCGCCTGGCGTTCCTGATGACGTTAGCGCTGTTCTCCCTGGGTGGTATTCCCCCGTTCGCAGGTATGTTCTCTAAGTTCTTCGTGTTCATGGCTGCCGTCAACGGTGCCGACATAGCCACCACCACTGGCGCGCTGGCTTACGTAGTAGTATTCATCGCTCTTATCAACACGGTGATATCCCTGTACTACTACCTGCTCATCGTCAAGGCCATGTACATTAAGCCCAACGAGCACCCGCTGCCCACTTTCAAGAGTGCAGCCAGCACCAAGTTAGCCCTGGCCGTATGTACCGCCGGTGTGCTGCTCTTCGGTGTATGCTCACTGGTTTACGAGTGGATAGCATTGGCATAAACCGTTGGGGGCACGGCCCCACACCATATAACTCTTACAGAGGGCGCCACCGCAAGGCTGGCGCCCTCTGTCCGTTTAGCTCCTGGACATTTAAATGTAAAAAAGCAAAAAGATAAAAGAGTAAAAAGCGCTGCTAAAGGCTGCCTTTATCGTTCCAATGCCCATCGCGAGAAATGAAAAGACCGACCTCCATGTTTCTAAAGACCGGCCTTTAGCGCGCTAATGACGGCTCCCAGCATCGTAATAGTCGGTCTCCACGATTCGAGTGGCCATTTCTGCCACCACCAGAGTAACCGCCATCCCTGCCTTTTTACTCTTTTATCTTTTTACCTTTTTACTTTTCATGCCAGAGGGCACCCCTCCCCCTGCCCGTTCCCCTTTCACAGACCCCAAAGGGGCCACGGGCGGTGCCGGGCAAATAAAAACGAACAAATTATTTTGTATTTCACTCGGTTTGCACTAACTTTGCATCTTATATGACACTAAGAGATGCATTAATACAGCTCCGGGCCTTCGCCCGAATTGACGGCATATACATGGCACTGCTCTGGACGCTCAGCTTTGGTTCCATCATCCTCTTCCCTGAGTCGATGTGGGGCACCATGCTGGCCATAGCCACTCCTTTCCTGGCCTGCGCACGGCTCAGGGTATTCAGAGACTACGCCCTGGACGGAGCCATCTCGCTGCGACGGGCCTACGCTTACCTGTGGTACGTGTTTTTCTACGCCAGCCTCATCTTTGCCGCCATACAGTTGCTCTACTTCCTGTTCCTGGACCACGGCACCTTTATGGCCATGATTACCGCTGCCTGCAACACCGTCATACAGGTGTACAGGGCGCAACATCTGCCCACGCAGGAACTCACCGAGGCGCTCCAGACCATCCGCCAGACCCCAGCGTCCGTCCTGCCCTTTACCTTCATGGGCCAGAACATGCTCATCGGCGCCATCATCAGTCTACCCATAGCCGCGGTGATGAGGCGCACGGGCACGCCACGCCCCAATGTCAACAAGTAAACTAAGATTAACGATTATGGATATATCAGTAGTAATTCCACTGTACAACGAAGAAGAGTCGCTGCCCGAGCTCTTTGCCTGGATAAAGCGGATGATGGAGGCTAACAACTTCAGTTACGAGGTTATCTTCGTCAATGACGGCTCCACCGACCACTCCTGGCAGGTTATCCAGGACCTGAGCCGCCAGTCGGACCACGTAAAGGCCATCAAGTTCCGCCGCAACTATGGCAAGAGTCCGGCCCTGTACTGCGGCTTCCGCGAAGTACAGGGCGACGTAGTTATCACCATGGACGCCGACCTCCAGGACTCTCCCGACGAGATTCCCGCACTCTACAAGATGATTACCGAGGACGGCTACGACCTGGTGTCGGGCTACAAGAAGAAGCGCTACGACCCCCTGTCCAAGACTATCCCCACCAAGCTCTTCAACGCTACCGCCCGCAAGATTAGCGGTGTGCACAACCTGCACGACTTCAACTGCGGGCTCAAGGCTTACCGTCGCGAGGTGGTCAAGAATATCGAGGTGTACGGCGAGATGCACCGCTACATACCCTACCTGGCCAAGAACGCCGGTTTTGACAAGATCGGCGAGAAGGTAGTACACCACCAGGCCCGCAAGTACGGCAAGTCCAAATTTGGCCTTAACCGTTTCTTCAACGGTTACCTGGATCTGCTCACGCTGTGGTTTCTCTCCAACTTCGGCAAGAAGCCCATGCACGTGTTCGGGTTCCTCGGCAGCCTGGTATTCTTCGTCAGCTTCCTGGCCCTGCTGGCCCTGGGCGTAGACAAGCTCATCGACCTGAACCACGGCAACTACGGCCACCTGGTTACCGACTCTGCCTGGTTCTACATCTTCCTCACCGCCATGCTCATAGGTACCCAGCTGTTCTTAGCGGGCTTCATCGGCGACCTGGTGAGCCGCTCCAACCCCAACCGCAACGACTACCAGATAGAGGAGGAGATACGATGCGGAAAATAGCCGTGCTGCTGGCCCTGCTGGCAGTCATCGTGTCGTGTACCACCATAGACTGCCCGCTCAACAACAGCGTCTACGCACGCTACCGCCTGGCCGGCGACGTCACCACCCTGGGCGACACGCTCACCATCTCTACCACCCGCACGGCTGGCAGCGATACCGTGCTGCTCAACAAGGCGTTAGGGGTAGACAGCTTCAACCTTCCGCTGAGCTATCAGCATGCCCTGGACGTGTTCTACATAGACATACGCCCGCAGGGAGCCGCGCGCACCCTGGACACGGTAACCGTGAGCAAGACCAATGAGCCCCACTTCGAGTCGGTCGACTGCGCCTCGAGCGTGTTTCACACCCTCACCGGTGTCAGCAGCACCCACCACCGCATAGACTCGATTGCTATACAGAACCCACAAGTAACTTACGATGCAGCTAAAGCCCATTTACTCATATATTTCAAGGCTCGCCGCGATTAGCCTGCTGTCACTGTTGCCCCTGATGGCCTCGGCCCAGGGCTCCAAGAGCCAGCAGGTCCGACGGGCAGCGCTCACCGAGGCCGACACCATACCCCTCTTCCGTGGCGTGGCCGTCTCGACCGACCTGGTGGGTATGGCTCAGATGCTCTTAGGCGACTATGGCCAGTACGAGGCTGCCGCGCGCATCAACCTGCGCGACCGCTACTTTCCCGTGATTGAGGTTGGATTCGGGCGGGCCGACGCCTCTGACGTGTCGAGCCACCTGGCTTACAAGTCGTCGGCCCCCTACGCACGTATCGGCGTAGACTTCAACGTGATGAAGAACAAGCACGACGTTAACCGTGTGTACGTGGGTGGCCGCTACGCCTTCTCGTCGTTCAAGTACGACCTCTCCAGCACCGGCATCTCTGACCCCGTATGGGGCGATGCCTCGGACATCAACACCACTGGCAACAAGGCCAGCTGCCACTGGCTCGAGTTTGTAGCGGGCATCGATGCCCGCCTGTGGGGGCCGCTGCGCCTGGGCTGGACCGTCAGGTATAAGCGCCGGTTGGCCAACTCTGACCCCACCATAGGCAAGCCCTGGTACGTGCCGGGCTACGGCCGCGAGGGCGGAGCCCGCTTAGGCGCCACATTTAACGTCACCTTAGAACTATAAGCCCATGACCGACATCCATCGCCACCGCCCACGTTACTGGCAGATACTCTTCCTGCTGCTGCTCACCGTGGGCACCATCTTCATAGTACGCCAGCAGCAGTCCATGCCCTATCAGCACAACCAGGGCGTCATCTTCGGTACTACCTATAATATAATATACCAGTACGACCAAGACCTACAGACCGACATCGTGGCCCAGCTGCAACGGGTAGACAACTCGCTGTCGCCCTTTAACCCACGTTCCATCATCTCGCGGGTGAACCGCAACGAGCCCGTCAAGGTCAACGACCTGTTTACCGATGTGTTCAGCCTGGCCCAGCGCGTATCGAGCGACACCCAGGGGGCCTTCGACATCACCGTGGCCCCGCTGGTCAACGCCTGGGGCTTTGGCTTCCGCCAGGGCACCTCGCCCACCCGCCACGCCATAGACAGCCTGCGCGCCATAGTGGGCTATGACAAGGTGGCGCTCCGCGGCAGCCACGTAGAGAAGACCGACCCGCGCATCATGCTCGACTGTAGCGCCATAGCCAAGGGATATGGCTGCGACGTGGTGGCTCGCTACCTGCGCCAGACGGGCATCAAAAACTTTATGATAGAGATTGGCGGCGAGATAGTTACCAGTGGCATCAACGAGAAGCGCACCCCATGGCGCATAGGTGTCACCAAGCCCACCGACGACAGCCTGAACGTGAACCAAGATATCCAGACTATCGTCAACGTTACCGACAAGGCCATGGCCACCAGCGGCAACTACCGCAACTTCTACTATAAGAACGGGCGAAAGTACGCCCATACCATAGACCCCCACACGGGCTATCCCGTGCAGCATAGTATTCTCTCGGCCACGGTTCTTGCCAACAGCTGTGCCATGGCCGACGCTTACGCCACGTCATTTATGGTCATGGGGCTTACCCGGGCACAGCAGGTACTGGCCCGCCACCCCGAGCTCATGGCCTACTTCATCTATACCGATGCCCGGGGCCGTCACGCGGTATGGTTCTCGCCCACCATGCGCGACAAGATTGTATCACCCAGTAACTGACGCGTCGCTGTGGCTACCCTGCATATCTACGAAAAGTTGCAGCAGTTTGCCCTCTTCCAGGGTATGAGCAAGGGCGACCTCGGCCAGCTGGTGGCTCACACCCGCCTGGGATTTCACAAGTATGCCCCCGGCGATGTCGTAGCCTCCGACGGCCGTGCCTGCACCGCCCTTTACTTTCTCATCGACGGCCAGCTCACCATCACCACCTCGTCCATGGACCGTGGCTACTCGGTAATCGAGGATGTGCGGTCACCCCAACTGTTCGAGCCCTCCAGCCTCTTCGGTCTGCGGCCCCGTTTCGGCAGCACGTATCAGGCACGCACGCCCTGCTCGGTCATCGTCATCGACAAGGACGAGATTTACCGGCTGCTGGACTGCTTTACCATCGTCAGGCTCAACTTTATCAACCTGCTGTCGGCCCACATACAGAAGCAGAGGGCCTTAGCGTGGCAGCCAGTACACACCACTGTACGCCAGCGCATTATACACTTTGTAGAGACCCACTGCCTGTATCCCACAGGGGCCAAGCGGGTGGCCATCAGGATGACCCTGCTGGCCGACGAGATAGGCTGTAGTCGCCTGCAGGTTTCCCAGTCGCTCAACCAGCTCCAGACCGAACAGCTCATCTGCCTGTACCGTGGTGGCTTTACCATCGGTGCGCTCGAAAAGCTGCGCCACGGCTGAGGAAGTAAAATATACGTTAAAAACGGCCACAAACCGCTGTGTGTCTCAGTTTTTTACTATTTTTGCAGTAGATATTAACTACGTAGCAGTATGAATGAGAATATGAATGAGAACCAGGGCCACACCAACCCTTTCTTTGAGCCCTATAATACTCCCCACGACACCGTTCCCTTTGACCGTATCACCACCGCTGACTACGAGGAGGCATTCATGGAGGGCATACGGCGCGACAACGAGTCGATAGACAAGCTCATCAACGACCCCGCCGAACCTACCTTTGACAATACGCTTGCCCGGGTAGACCTGAGCAAGGGTCCTCACTACTACGACCTGCTGGACCGCGTCTCCAACGTATTCTCGTGTATGCTCAGCGCCGAGACTAACGACGACCTCGACGCCCTGGCACAGAAACTCAGCCCCATCCTTACTCAGCACGCCAACGATGTGAGCCTCAACCCTCGCCTCTTTGAGCGTATCAAGCGTGTCTATGACCACCACCGTCCCCTCAGCCCTGAGGAGACCATGCTCCTTAACAATTCGTACGACGGATTTGTCCGCAGCGGTGCTCTCCTCAGCGACGGCGACAAGAAACGCCTGCGCAAACTGACCGAAGAGGCCAGCCTGCTCTCCCTCCAGTTCTCGCAGAATCTGCTCAAGGAGAACAAGGCGTTTGAACTGCACCTTACCGATGAGCAGCAGCTGAGCGGCCTGCCACAGACGGCCGTCGCCGCAGCAGCCCAGGCTGCCGCCGAGCGCAAGAAGGAGGGCTGGGTCATCACGCTCGACTTTCCCAGCTACTCACCGTTCATGACCTACGCTGACAACCGCGACCTGCGCCGTCAGCTCTACATGGCCCGCAACACGGAGTGTACCCACGACAACGACCAGAACAACTTAGACATCTGCCGTCGCCTGGTCAACCTGCGCCGCGAGATAGCCCAGCTGTTAGGCTACGACACCTACGCCGACTATGTACTCGTACACCGCATGGCCAACAACGTACACAACGTGAACCGCTTGTTCGACGACCTGATAGAGGCTTACCGCCCCGCTGCCCTTGACGAGGTGGCTCAGATAGAGGCCCTCGCCCATCGCCTGGAGGGCCCCGACTTTCAGGTTGAGCCTTGGGACTTCTCTTACTACGCTCACAAGCTCAAGATGGAGAAGTACCATCTGGACGCTGAGATGCTCCGCCCCTACTTCAAGCTCGAAAACGTTATCCGGGGTATCTTCGGCCTGGCCACCCGCCTGTATGGCATCACCTTCAAGGAGAGCCATGACATTCCAGTCTATCACCCCGATGTCAAGGCTTACGAGGTGTTCGATGCTGACGGCAGCTACTTAGCTGTTCTCTATGCCGACTTCCATCCCCGCAAGGGCAAGCAGGGTGGAGCATGGATGACCGAGTTCCAGGGCCAGTGGATTGACAGCCAAGGCAACAACGTGCGTCCCCATGTTAGCCTCGTGATGAACCTCACTAAGCCCACAGATGACCATCCTGCCCTCCTCACCCTTGGCGAGGTCGAAACCTTCCTCCATGAGTTCGGCCACTCACTCCATGGCATGTTCGCCAACACCCGTTTCCAGAGTCTTTCGGGTACTAACGTCTGGTGGGACTTTGTCGAGCTCCCCTCGCAGTTCATGGAGAACTACGCCGTCGAGAAAGACTTCCTCCGCACCTTTGCCGTACACTACCAGACGGGCGAGCCCATCCCCGACGACCTCATCAACCGCATCGTAGAGAGCCGCAACTTTATGGCCGGTTACAACTGCCTGCGCCAGGTAAGTTTCGGCCTGCTCGACATGGCCTATTACACACAGAGCCAGGAGTTCGATGCCGACATTATCCCCTTCGAGAAGCACGCCTGGGAGCGGGCCATCGTCACCCCACAGCTGCCCGATACCTGCATGACCGTACAGTTCTCGCATATCATGGCCGGAGGCTACGCCGCCGGTTACTACAGCTACAAGTGGGCCGAGGTTCTCGATGCCGACGCTTTCAGCGTGTTCAAGAAGAACGGCATCTTTGACTGCCAGACCGCCCAGAGCTTCCGCGACAACATTCTTTCACGTGGAGGAACGGAGCACCCCATGACACTTTACAAACGTTTCCGCGGTCAGGAGCCCACCATCGACGCTCTCTTAGAGCGCAACGGCATCCACCGTAAGCATCCCCATAACCAATGAACATGACAGCAGAAGAGAAACAGCACCGGCTGGACCTGCGGTATCTGCGCATGGCGCAGATATGGGCCGAGAACTCGTACTGCCGGCGCCGGCAGGTAGGCGCGCTGGTGGTCAAGGACAAGATGATTATCAGCGATGGCTACAATGGCACGCCCAGTGGGTTCGAGAATGTGTGTGAGGACGAGAACAACCTCACCAAGCCCTACGTGTTGCACGCCGAGGCCAACGCCATCACCAAGCTGGCCCGCAGTTCTAACAACAGCGATGGCTCCACGCTCTACGTCACAGCCTCGCCCTGTATAGAGTGTGCCAAGCTCATCATCCAGGCCGGCATCAAGCGCGTGGTCTATGGCGAAAAGTACCGCCTTGAGGACGGTATCAATCTTCTGAAGCGTGCCCACATACAAGTAGTATATCTCAATCCCGACGAAAAATGAACCAGAACAAATCCAACAGGTACACCCCGTTACTGATGGCCGTATGTATCATCATCGGCATCGTCATTGGCACTTTCTATGCCAATCACTTTTCGGGCAACCGCCTCAATATCATCAACAGCGGCAGCAACCGCCTCAGCAACCTGCTCCATATCATCAGCGACCAGTACGTTGACGAGGTCAATATAGACTCTCTGGTAGACAAGGCCATACCCCAGATACTCTCCGAACTGGATCCGCACTCGGTGTACATCAGCGCCAAGGAGGCCCAGATGGCCACCGATGACCTCAAGGGTTCGTTCTCGGGCATAGGAGTCGAGTTTACTATCCGCCAGGACACCATACACATACAGGCCGTCATCAAGAACGGCCCCGCCGAGAAGGCTGGCGTGCTGGCAGGCGACAAGATAGTCAGCGTAGACGGCAAGCCGTTTACCGGAAAGGTAGTTACCGAGGAGGAAGCCAAGCACAGACTCAAGGGGCCCAAGGATACCAAGGTAAAGATAGGCGTGGTACGCTACGGAAGCCCCAAGGTGCACTTCTTCACCATCACCCGCGGCGACATACCGCAGAAGAGCATCTCGGCAGCCTACATGCTGGACGACAAGACGGGCTACATACGTGTCAAGAAGTTCTCTGAGACCACCTATGCCGAACTGCTAATCGCCCTGGCCAAGCTCTCGCAGAGCGGCTTTAGCAATCTCGTCATTGACCTGCGTGACAACGTGGGCGGTTACCTCGAAACGGCTGTCCAGATGGCCAACGAGTTTCTTCCTAAGAACCGCCTCATCGTTTACACACAGGGCCGTAAGCAGCCTCGCCATGAGTACTTGTCTGATGGCCGTGGAAGCTACAAGGATATACCGTTAGTGGTGTTGATAAACGAGGGCTCGGCTTCGTCATCAGAAATCTTTGCCGGTGCCATACAGGACAATGACCGCGGAACCATCATCGGCCGCCGCTCATTTGGTAAGGGTCTGGTTCAGAAGCAAATGGAATTTCCCGACGGAAGCATCATCCGTCTCACCACGGCCCGCTACTACACGCCCTCGGGCCGCTGCATACAGAAGCCGTACACCATGGGCGACGAGTCGCTCTACGCCCAGGACTTGGTAGACCGCTATACGCACGGCGAGTACTTCTCGCAGGATTCTATCAAGCACTCCGGCCCTGCCTATCACACCAGCATCGGGCGCACGGTCTATGGCGGCGGCGGTATCACACCCGATATCTTCATCCCTGAGGACACCCTCGGCATGACTTCGTACTACAAGCGCGCTGCCATGAGCGGCCTCATCCTCCAGTTTGCCTACAACTACACGGACGACAACCGCCTCAAGTTGAATAACTATCACGACATGCTGGAACTGTACAACTATCTCAAGAAACAGAACCTCGTAGAGCGCTTTGCTACCTACGCCGACCACAACGGCCTGCAGCGCCGCAACCTGATGATACGCCGCTCACACAAACTGCTCGACCAGTACATCAACAGCCGTATTATCTATAATATGTTGGACGAGGAGGCGTGGAACGAGTACCTCAACCTGTACGATGACAACATCGCGGCTGCACTCAGGGTCTTCGCCCGTCATGCTGCGTTTCCCAAGAAGCCTGCCAGCAAGCCACGCGCTGCCAAGGGTAAGAAGATAGCCAGCCTGACACCCAACCGGCACCCCGCGCCGTCATCGGCAGCCACACACCGACATGCCCATGCTAAAAAATGAGTTAAGAAAAATAATAAGAGACCGTAAGCGACAGTTCTCCCAGCAGCAGTTGGGCGAACTGTCGCTTGCTGTTATACGGCGGCTGATGGTTCACCCACGCGTGGAACAGGCTGCCACCCTCCTGCTGTACTACTCGCTGCCCGACGAGGTAGACACCCATCAGGCCGTGTACTTGCTCAGCCAGCGGGGCCATCGCGTGGTACTGCCCGTGGTTACTGGCGAGGGCACCATGGAACTGCGCCTGTTTACCGGCGAAGCCGACCTGCGTCCCGGAGCCTTTGGCATCATGGAACCTGTAGGCCAGCTCGTTACCGACTACGACCATATAGACTTAGCTGTGGTACCCGGCATGGCGTTCGACGCCTGTGGCCACCGCTTAGGACGTGGCAAGGGCTACTACGACCGACTGCTGCCGCGCCTGAGCCACTGCTATAAGATAGGAATATGTTTTGATTTTCAGAAAGTACCGTCGGTGCCTACCGAGCCGACCGACATAGCTATGGACGAAGTGCTGTAGGCACAGCCCAGGCCACCTCGGCCAACGGGTCAGTAGACACGCACGTCGGCTATGACCATGGCCCCTACCCTGCTGTTGAGCCGCTGAACCAGGCGGGCCCTCATCATGGACAGGTCTTGCCTCAGGGCGGGATTAATGATTTTCACGAAGAGCGTCTGGTTCTTTATAAACTTATCGCCCGTGTACCGGGCCACCGTGGGACCCACCACCTCGTCCCACGCCTCTATCACCCGGCGCTGCAAGAGGGGCGTCTCCAGTCCCTGAGTACGCAGGAACTGGTTCAACAGGTCCGTTATATTCTTCACGTCACGCTTGAACATGGCCGCCCTCCCTACGCTGTGTAATCTCACCGTTACTAACCTCGAAGAGCTTATAGTCCAGCGCGCTGTGCTGCAGAATACGGTCCAGGTGGTCGCGGTTGGTATCGGTAATCAGTATCTGCCCGAAGTTGTCGGCCGACACCAGCCTGACAATCTGTTCCACGCGGCGCGCATCGAGCTTGTCAAAGATGTCGTCGAGCAACAGCAGGGGCACCGAAGCCGACACCGTGCGCTTCAGAAAGTCGAACTGGGCCAACTTGAGGGCCAGTACGAACGTCTTGTTCTGCCCCTGACTTCCCTCGCGTTTCATCTGATACTCACCAAGCATCATTTCCAGGTCATCGCGATGCACTCCGTGCAGCGAGTAGCCTACGGCGCGATCCTTGGCCCTGTCGCGGCGTATCACGTCTATCAGCGGCCCGCGCTGGCAGTGCGACACATAGCGCAGAGCCACCTCCTCCTTGTTCTCAGCTATGGTCTGATAGATATCTTGGAACACGGGCGTCAGGGCGCGTACAAACTCATCGCGCTTGCGGTATATCAGCTCGCCCTGGGTAGCCATCTCATCCTCCCAGATATCCATCAGGGCCGGGTCTGGCTCCTCCTCCATCTTCAGCAGGGCATTGCGCTGCTGAAGAGCCTTGTTGCAGCGCATCAGCGCCTCAGCGTAAGCCACATCGTACTGACATATCACCATGTCCATGAGCCGCCGGCGCTCCTCGCTGCCCCCGGCTATGAGGGTGGTGTCGGCCGGCGACACAAAGATAAGCGGTATCAGTCCTATGTGCTGCGCCAGCCGCTTATAGTCCTTCTTGTCGCGCTTGAAGCGCTTCTTTACGCCACGCTTCATACCACAGTATATGTTGATGGGGGCTCCCTGGTCAGTGGTGTAGTCGCCCTCGAGCACAAAGAAGTCCTGGCCGTGTGTGATAAGCTGCGAATCGATGGGCGTAAAGGCACTCCGGCAGAACGAAAGATAATAGACCGCGTCCAGGAAGTTGGTCTTGCCCTCACCGTTCTGCCCTATCAGACAGTTAATACGGGGCGACAGCTCAATGGCGGCCTCCCGTATGTTCTTATAGTTTATAATGGATATCTTATTCAGAAACATAGCTACGGTACCCACGGCTCGCGCTGTGGGCGCAACTGCATGAGCGATGCAAAGTTACGCTATTTATCAGTCAAAACGAAAAAATCAGCCAATTAATTTTAATATCTGAGAATATTTCAGTAATTTTGCGATGATTATACACGGCTCCCACAGCAGCAGAGACGTGTGTGGTCGGCACCAAGCATAAAACAAAAAAATAAAATAAAATGACAAACAAAAAAGAACAGGCACCCGCAACCGACGTGCTTACCACTTCTGAGGCTTTTATCACCAAGAACAAGAAGCCCATTATCATTATCTCCACCGCCATCGTTGTTTTATTGGTAGGAGTATTCTGCTACAAATATTTCATCGGTCAGCCCCGCGAGGAGAAGGCCGACACAGCCCTGGCCATGGCCACCCAGTATTTCGAGCAGGCCACCCAGTATTTCGAGCAAGGTTCTTTTGACAAGGCGCTCAACGGCGACGGAGCCACGACTACTGGCTTTGTACGCATAGCCTCAGACTACAGCGGCACCGACGCTGCCAACTTGGCCAACCTGTACGCTGGCCTCTGCTATGCCAACCTGAACAAGTGGGACAAGGCCGTGGAGTATCTGGAAAAGTACTCTACCTCTGACGATGCCCTCGTAAGTCCGGCCGCACTGGCTGCCTTAGGCAACGCCTACGCTCACTTAAATCAGCTGGACAAGGCTGTAAGCTACCTGAAGAAGGCTGCTAAGGAGGCCGATGCCAAGGGACACAACGGAGTTAACAACAGCCTCTCGCCAGTATTCATGCTACAGGCCGCCGAAATCGTGGAGAGCCAGGGCAAGGCCGACGAGGCCCTGGAGATGTACAAGGACATCAAGGAGAAGTACGTAGCTTCGCAGCTGGTACAGAGCCAGGAGATAGATAAGTACATCGAACGCGCTCAGGACAAGTAATCATGGCTACCGCACTACACCACCTGTCAGACGAGGAAATCGCCAACGTGCCCGATGCCAGCAACATGTGCTTCGGAATAGTCGTGGCCGAGTGGAACAAGGAGATTACAGACGCACTGCTTAACGGGGCTGTCACCACGCTTGAGAAGTACGGCACCCTGCCCGAGAATATACACGTGAAGACCGTTCCCGGCAGCTTCGAGCTTATCTACGGAGCACAGCAGATGACTAAGAACGATGGCTTCGATGCCGTCATCATCTTAGGCAGCGTCATCCGCGGCGAAACGCCCCACTTCGACTACATCTGCCAGGGCGTTACTTACGGCATAGCCCGCCTCAACGCCAACCAGAACATTCCCGTCATCTACGGACTGCTCACCACCAACGACCTGGACCAAGCCAAGGATCGCTGTGGTGGCAAGTATGGCAACAAAGGCAGCGAGTGTGCCATTGATGCCATCAAAATGGCAAAATTCTAAAACCTCTACTAAGCCCATTGGTACCCAGGCCACTGCCGCTGCCAATGGGCTTATTGTATCTACGCCTTTCGCGCCAGGAAAGGTAAAAAGTAAAACTCTAAAGACCGGTCTTTTCTTCGCCCGTAGTCACTCCTACCGTTATGAGAATTGTTCCGTATACCACACGCACTGTTCACACGGGATTGCCCATCACTCACATGGTCGCACCCATGGTTATGTAGTCCGCGGCTCCCACTATCACATTATCGCCCATTATTTGCGTTGCTAATCTATATTCTCCTTTGTGGGCTTGGTGGCGTACCCACCTTATTATATATACGCGCGCGCGAGGGGTAGAGGGCTACGGTGGGTGGGGCCATCCTCATTTTTGACAGGCTGATGGCCCGTATTATTTTTCCAAGTTACACCTGCATGAGCAGAGGAGGCAAATCACCTTGTTTTTTGACCTCAAAGCCGATAGATTTACCTACTATCTGGCAAAAAATATTGTTTTCTCCGTTTAGAACCTCAATATTTGTAATGGTGGTTAGCTTTATTTTTTGTACCTATGCAATGACTTATGATACAGATAGCAACACTGCATTTTTTACATTCATCACAACAACATTAATTGACAATAAGGCTAACCGCGCAGTAACTATTTGCACCCCATTTTTCAACAAAAAAATAAGAAATGAATAACTATGAGATTGTGGCTCACTTCGCCAGAGAAGGTGCGGCCCTTTTCTTTCTCCTGATGTGTGTGTCTCTCTACCTGATGCGCCGTAATAACCGCATGATGCGCATCTTGTTAGCAGCCGCCGTATGCACCACGCTGTGTTTCTTCAAGGATATTTTCTTCCACTTTGGCCAGTGGCACAACGAGGGCATCAGCGAGATTACTACCAGCCTCATAGACCTCGTCAATGTGCCCATGCTGTGCGCCTTCTTCACCGAAGTAGCACTCCCCGACACCGTTCACAGCCGCCGCATGCAGCTCATGGCCATAGCCCAGGCCGCCTTTGTGCCCCTGTACATGGCCTATCCTCTTACCGCCATAATAGCACTGGCCCACGGGCTGGCCATCATCCTGGCTCTGACCACCGTAGGCGTCACCACCATATCGAGCATACGCCACCAGCACTTTATCAACGCACGCTATTCGCACACTGAGAACCTGCGCACACACTGGGCCGCCGTCATAGCCTCCATCTACGCCGCCTTGCTGGCCATCTACACCCTGACACTGGGCCAGGCAACATGGGTAAGCACCCTGATATACAACCTTGTATCGGTTACCATCTGGATAGTCATGTTTATCTATGCCACCAGGCACCGCGTGCTGCGCGGGGTCGACGAGGACAAGCATGGCTATGCCGAGAAGAGCATGGCCAAGGGCGAGGAACTATACGTAAGAGGCATACGCCTGAATACAGGCGACGCCCCTGCAGCCAGCCATGCCGGAGGCACCTTAGGCGAGCGCCTGGTACGCTACTTCCATACTGACAAGCCATATCTCCGCCCCCGCCTCATTCTCGAAGACCTCAGCAAGTCATTGGGCACCAGCAAGCGCAGCGTGGCCGAGTATCTGCACTACAGCACCGGCGACACTTTCTATGACTATGTCAATAGCGAGCGCATCAACGAGGCTTGCCGCATCATAGACAACATCAAGCAGCAGGGCCGCAAGCCCGCTATGGCCACCGTAGCCACTGCCTGCGGTTTCTGCTCACAGGCTGCGTTCAACCAGTGCTTCCACCAGTTTGTACACATGTCGCCCAAGGCATACTATAAGCTGTAACAGGGCACACATCTGTTACAGCCCCACTTTCTCTTGTCAGCCCAACCCACTTATCAGCCCCCACCCCGCCCCTTTCGGCCCTATATATAATAATAGGTGAAAATTCTGGGGAAAAAATCGTTTACCTATTCCCTAATTTTTGTATCTTTGCAGAAGATAGGAGGCACCTCGGACATTTGAGCAAGCTCATGCCGCTCGGTTTGCACTATCTTTGCAGAAGATAGGAGGCACCTCGGGCATTTGAGCAAGCTCATGCCGCTCGGTTTGCACTATCTTTG
>JALEKD010000001.1 GCA_022769285.1 Prevotella sp. | reverse complement strand
TAAGTTCACCGGGCTACGCAAGGGCGAGAAGCTGTACGAAGAGGTGCTCTCAGAGAACGAGAATACGCTGCCCTCGTTCCACAAGAAGATACGCATAGCCATGGTGCGGAGTTACGAGTACACCGATGCCGAGCGGCAGATCGAGGAGCTGCGCGACGTAGCCGCCCACTACGACGACATGGCCACCGTGGCTAAGATGAAGGAGATAGTGCCCGAGTATATCAGCAAGAACTCGCACTACGAGGTGCTGGACAAGCTAAGAGGACAGCCCGCCCTGGCAGGCAAGACTGCCTAAGTGCCCCACCTGTGGGCCGCAGCCCACCCTAAGAGAGTACAAGATAAGGCCAGACCACATTGCCACAAGCCTCAGCATGGTCTGGCCTTATTTAAGAACGTTGCATCTCTTTAATATGATAAAGAATACAAAAGCGTTAGCGCCCCTGGAAATGCCCCTATCTTCCGGTGTCCTCGTCGGAGCCTGATACCAAACAAAAACAGAGTATCTTTTTACATACGGTTCTTCTGAGATTGTCCCGCGCCAGTACCTTTGTATCTGCTATTAGTAGCATTAAAGCGGTAGCGGACGCCGAGCATGACACTGCTGGTCGAATAGGCATCATAAAGCATTGTACGCTGGGTACCGGAATAATGCACACGATGCTGATTGCCAGTGCCGAAAAGGTCTGAGACATCGAGCGTCAGCGCTAAGCGGTTCTTGAACAACTCCTTGTAAAGCGACAGGTCGGTATTGAAATACCCTCGGCTGATATACTTGTTCCCCATATTCCCCTCGGTCTGCGCGGTCATCACGATTGAAGCCGTCAGCCACTTAAAGTCAAGCGTATTAGTCAGCTGAAATACCGCCACAGGATTGTCAAGCCTATTGCCCACATGCGTTGCCATTTTCAGCCACTGCTTGTAGACCATCAGCTCCAGCATGGGGTGCCATATACCGACGGTGGGAGCCAGCGTCAGCCCCGTGCGGAAAGAATTGTAGCTATTTATGTTCTCCGGACGGGTGAGCGATTTCATCGGGTCGCCCTGGTAGGTCTGCGTGATAGTACAGACCTCGTCGGCCACATGCGAATAAATCGCTTGCAAATTAAACCAGCTCCAGGAGAAGCCATAGGTAAGATTGCGGATTATAGAAGGTACGAGGAACGGGTTACCCGACTCGTATGTGTACAGGTTGTCATACTGCACGCCCCCCCTTAGCTCATTGTAACTGGGCCGGTAGATGTCTGAGGCATACGTCAGCTGCATCTGCGTCTTGCCTACAGGCAGCGAAAGGGCCAGCGAGGGAAACCACTTGCCGTAAGTCTTGCTCTGATTAGCCACATACAGGCCATTGTCGTAATAGTTAAAGTCATTGTACTCATAGCGCAGCCCAGCCTGTACCGTCAGCGGTCCGCAGGTACGGCTGTAGTCAACAAAGGCCGAAGTCATGTACTCGCGGACTTTATCATTCTCATTATCAGCTACTTCGGGCTTCACCACATAATCCATCCGACGGTTCACCAGACTATATTCGCCACCAACCGACAACGAACCACCGAGCAGCGGATAGCTCAGAACCAGTCTGGAAGCCAGCATATAGTTACGGCTGTTGCGGAAGGAGTTTACGTCGGCCGTTTCTGCCTCCACCAGATTGCCCTTGTCGCTCACCGTCTCGTGTACAGCCATCCATCCCTTCTTGCCATACCAGTAATAATCGGTATTGAAGTCCACTTTAAGTTGCCCTATCTTGCCCATGTAATAGGCGTTAGACGCATAGGCCGTAGACTGACCGGGACTCTGATAAGCGATGACCGACGTTTCGTTCAGCACATCATTCTGCAGCGTATTAAACAACTGCGACCCAGCCGCAAAGTCCTTAGCACTGCGATTGTAGCTGATGCTGGCACCCAAATCATGGTTCTCGCCGAGCACATAGCTGATACCCAGCCGGGCGTAGGGATTAATATTCGTATACTCCTGGTTAATATCCATCGACTGTAACCAGGTATCAGCCAGGTAGGAATACTGGCGTACCCGCTTGTTATCAGGATTGTGGGTGTAGGCACCATAGAGAAAACCATTGATGTCAAGTCCGCCCTTACGATAGTTGACCCTAAACGACTCATAAGAACTCAAGCGTTTGTCTTCATTAACGCCCAGCGTCGTCTTGTTGTCCAGGCTGAAGCCATCACCTTGGGATTTCTTGGTGGTGATACGGATAACGCTCTTAACACTGGTATCATAGCGCGCACCAGGGTTGCTAATAACCTCAACCTTCTTGATGTCGCCCGGCTGTAAGCGTTCCAGATCCATGCGGTCCTGCATCTTACGCCCGTTGATATAGATAGCGGGCGTGCCACGGCCAAATACTTCTATCTGTCCATCCTTGGCCGACACATAGGGAATACGCGAGAGCAGTTGCTCCATATTGGCGGTTTTCTCCAGTACACTGCCCGCCACGATGGTCGTCATGCCCTCGCCAGTGAGCATGGTCTTTGGCAAGTAGCTCTTAACGACTACCTCGCCGAGCATGGCGGCACTTTCCTGTAGTTTAACGGTAAAGGCCGCCTGGCCTGTGTAGTTTATATATTGCGTCGTGTAGCCTGTATAAGAAAACCGCAGGATATTGCCACTCTTCACGTGGTCGAGTGCGAATGTCCCGTCATCACGGCTCACCGTTCCCCCGACAAACGAGGAGTCGGCCTGCGACAGTTCTACTACATTGACAAATGGCAGTGGGGCTCCTGCCGCATCAACTACTACCCCACCAACAGCCTGGGCACCCGCTAATGTGGGAAAAAGGCCCAGAAAGATTATCAGAACTATAATATACTTTTTCATTATCCCTTTTAAATTAAAGTAGGTGGTGCCCCAGCCATCCGAGCTGGCTCATGACGCTCGCCTTGCACCATCCTTATATAAAATAGGTGTAGGTGCTGCGCCCTGTAACGCTCGGGGCTGCTGGGTGGCAGCTACAGGTGTAGCAGCCGGCGCAGCTCGCCCTCTACCTCGTCTACCGATATGTCTAACAGCCTCATCTGCCGGGCCAGCTCGGGCAACCGCTCCTGCATAAACTCGCGCTTGCGCGTCTGCCGTATCTGCCGCTTAGCTCCCGGCGACACAAAGTAGCCCAGGCCACGCTTGTTGTATATGATGCCACCGGTGGCCAGCAGGTCGTACGACTTGACGGTGGTGTTGGCGTTAACCTCTAAGAGTACCGCGTACTCTCGCACACTCGGGATGCGTTCTCCCTCCTTATATTTGTCGGCGAGTATCTCATCACACAGGCGCTCGGCTATCTGTATGTATATGGCCTTGTCGTTATTGAAATCCATAGGCGTAGCGGGGGTTACAGATTAACCCACTTGTTGCATACTACCTGCATGCGGCAGAATATGCGATATGACAGCCAGTAGTTTATCACGGCGAGCGCCGTCATTACGGCCGATACGACAATGACTATCCAATTCAGTTCGCTTACATCGAGCACAGGTATGCGGTCCAGCACACCAGCCCGAACCATCTGTGCCATGAGATAGGAGAACCCTATAATCAACGCCAGCCATATACTGCCTGTAATTACGGCAGGCCGTTTACGAAAGAGGGTTCCGCCGAGTACGGCAAAGGAGGAACTAAACAGCAAGACGGCGGTGGCTGCTACCTGAGGTATCACCATATTGACATGCGCGCTGTTGCCCAGAGTAATGCCTATCAGTAGATTCTGACCTAAGCTTTTGATGGCAGCCAGGGTCAGCGATGGCAGGAAATCGGGGTGCATGAAGAGTGCGTAGAGGGCCTGTATGGCATCGGCCACCATGACGGCTAAGGCAAACTGGACTATAGCTCCCACCGTGGCGAAGAGTAGCCGGCTAAGGTACTTCTCGGCATTACTGCCAGGCAGCATCATAAACGTCTCGCGCTGCAGCTTGGTGCCCATATTGGCAAATATGTAAGCCGCCAGGACAAAGCAGAAGATGAAAGCCGTAAAGGCGAGCATATAGCCTAACTGCCAAACTATCATGTCGGTGTCTGAAAGGCCACGTTCTATCCCCATTTCTTTCATGCGGGTCGCGTCCCCGATAGTAGTAAACACTATCATGACCAGACCGATGGCCATGCCTATGGTGGTGTTCAGGTAGTGGCGCCAGTTGGTCAGTAGGTTCCAGCGCAGTATCATTCC
The DNA here is from genome assembly GCA_022769285.1 of Prevotella sp. GTDB lineage: Bacteria > Bacteroidota > Bacteroidia > Bacteroidales > Bacteroidaceae > Prevotella. Next base: position 13,316 of record JALEKD010000001.1, on the reverse strand, counting down.
AAATCTCTTTATACTGAATGTATTGCTCATAATGGTCGTGTTTAGTTGGGTTGGGTTAACGGTTGTCGTGTAACTTGCTGCCCTCGCTCACCAGGGCGTTGAAGAGCAGCTCCAGGTTCAGGGGAGTCTCAGGGTCGCCCTCGCTGCGGCGCGCCACCACCGCATTACCCTGCAGGGTGGGCTCGGCATAGAGCACGCTGTCGTCCATGGCGCTGGCCGGACGGTCACCGAAGGTGTAGCGGTCGCAGATGTCGTTCACCGAGGCATCGAGCAGCAGCTGGCTCTGGTTGATAACCACCACATGGTCTATCAGCGACTCCACATCGTGTACCTGGTGGGTCGAAATGATGAGCGTGCGGTCGTCTGTCATATTCTTGGCCACCACCTTGCGGAACAGGCTCTTCGAGGGGATGTCCAGTCCGTTGGTGGGCTCGTCCATCAGCAGCAGGCGGGTACCCGTGGCTAAGGCAAAGCTCATGTACACCTTCTTTTTCTGCCCCATGGAGAGTTCCCCGAGCTTCAGCGAGAGGGGCAGTTCGAAGTCGCGCAGGCAGCTGTCGAGTACTTGCTGCGAGAAAAGAGGGTAAAAACCGCGGTTAATATCCACGTAGGTACTGAGCTTGACGTTAGGAAGTTCGAACTCTTCGGGAATAAGAAAAATATCACGGAGCATGTCGGGCTGGCGCTTGCCGGCAGCCTTGCCGTCGACGAGGATAGTACCGCGCTTGGCGCGGAGCAGTCCGCAGAGCAGGTAGAGCAGGGTCGATTTGCCCGTACCGTTCTTGCCAAACAGCCCGTAGATATTGCTCTCATGGAGCGTAAGGCTGAAATCGCCAAACACCTGGTGCTTGCTGCCAGGGTAGCCAAAGTCGAGATGGTCAATCTGTATCATATCGTTGTTATTATGAGAGTCGTGTTACCTGCGGCGCGGGCTCTGATGGTCGCCCTGACCGCCGCGAAAGTGTTTGCGTGTACTACTGTAATAATACACTGCAAAGATATGACAATTAGCAGTGCCGTGCAAGCAAATGGCCGATTATTTGTGGCCGTTAACACTTTGTTAACAATTACACCTATTAATATAGGAGTCCCGGCCAGCCGTCTGATGGCAGACGGCTGGCCGGGACTTATAGACAGAGCGTCCGATTGGGCGGGAGTGGCGTCAGTTGCAGCTCGGGCTGTTGCGGCGCATGTCCCTAAAGGCACTCCAGGCCACCGGCACCGACAGGGCAAAGGAACATACATCGGCCCAGGCCTGACACATCTCTACCCCGAGCAGCCCGAAGAAGCGGGGCAATATCAGTATCAGCGGAATGAAGAACAGCCCGCTGCGGGCAGCGGCCACCAAGTTGGCCCTGATGGGCTTGCGTATGGTCTGGGTCAGCATGTTGGTCATAACGATGGTGGCCACCAGTGGGTAACTTATAATCTGCCAGTCCAGGGCCACCGCGCCTACGGCTATGACAGCCGGGTCGCTGCGGAAGAGTTCGATGATGGGTTCTGAGAAGGCAAAACCTATGACGGCACACACGCTCAGGAACACCGTACCACACTTGATACAGAAGTAGAAAGCCTGACGGATACGCCCGTAGAGCCTGGCTCCGTAGCAGAAGCCGCAGAGGGGCTGAAAACCCTGGCCCAGACCGATGACCACAGCGTAGATAAAGAACGATAGGCGGGTCACTATGGACATGCCGGCAATGGCTGCATCGCCATATTGGCCTGCAGCCACATTGAGCATGATGGCCGACAGGCTGCCCAGACCCTGGCGCGACAGCGAGGGCGTTCCGCCGAAGATAATCTCCTTGATAAACGTCCAGCGAGGGGCGAAGTTGTGCAGGCTGATACGTATGTTCTGTCCCCGGGTACTCATGAGCAGCAGCATGATGCAGCCGAATATCTGGCTGATCAGCGTGGCGATGGCCGCGCCCGTGATGCCTAAGCAGAAGTGCAGGATGAGCAGCGGAGCCAGTACCAGGTTGAGCACCACGCCCGACAAGATGCCGCACATGGCATACGCGGCATTGCCCTGGAAGCGCATCTGGTTGTTCAGGGTCAGCGAGGTAGTCATAAAGGGGGCTCCCATGAGCACTATACCTAAGTAGCGCTCGCTATAGGGCAGTATGGTGGGTGTAGAGCCCAGCGCCAGGCACAGCGGTGTAAGGTACAGATGGCCCGCTACGGCAATGACGCATCCCATGACGAAGCTCAGTATCACGCCGTTGGCCGCCATCTTCCGGGCCATGTCATGGCGCTGTGCCCCGAGCTGCCTTGCTATGTAGTTGCCGCTTCCGTGGCCGAAAAAGAATCCCACGGCCTGGATGATGGCCATGACGGCAAACGATACGCCCACCGCGGCCGTACACTGGGTGTTGATGGTCCCCACAAAGTAGGTGTCGGCCAGGTTGTACAGACTCGTCGACAGCATACTGATAATGGTGGGTATGGCCATGGTAAAGATGACCCTGTGTATGGGGGCATGGGTGAGAAAGGTGTAGTTGTCTCTCGTTGTTTTCATACGCGTACGGATGGTGGCAGGGACTTACTCGGCCGGGGCGAGCATGTCCTTGACCTCATTGATTTCTCCGTCGTTGGGGGCGGCCTTTATGCCAAGCAGGCGGCACAGCAGGGGATATACATCTACATTGCGGAATGGTTCCATGGCCGTGGGCTTGAAGGCCGGGCCTATGGCCCTGAACATGGCCCACATGTCGGTGTACGTGGGGTCGTATCCGTGCATGCCGCCCGACGGCACCTGGCGGTCTATCACTATCCACCCCGGATCGGGCAGCGCCACCACGTCGCCTATACACCCGTGTTCGCTGTAGTGCAGGTAAGCCGGAACCTGCTCCTTGCGCCAGGCACGCAGGTGGGACACCCCTTGCAGGCGGCGGCAGATAGTGTCTATATCGGCCTCATGGCGATTCATGTCGAGCGAGGTAGCGTAGATGTTGACGGGCACGCTGCCGTACGGCTTGTACTGCAGGCTGTCGCCGAGGAGAGGGCGCAGGGCGATGGTATGGCGGTGGTCTACCCACGTCATACCGTGGTCGGAGAGCACGATGAAGTTGACACGCGCCCCGATGGGCAACTGGCTGATGCGGCTGTACAGGTTGCCCATGAGCGAGTCCATGCGTTCTACGGCCTGACGCGTCTGGCTGGCCTGCGGACCATAGTAGTGACCGCTGCGGTCGGGTTCGTCCATGTAGACCATAATGAGGCGTGGGCGCTTGCCTTTAGGGCGCTTCAGGAACTCGACGACCTTGTTGGCACGCTGCTCCAGGTCCAGGCGGGGCTTCTGGTCGTAGTCCTGGTGGATGTAGGGGTACTGCCCGCTGATTTTGACATCCGACCCGGGCCAGTATATGACGGCCGCCTTGATGCCCTGGCGCTGGGCGGTAAGCCAGATAGGCTCGCCGCCATAAAACTTAGGCTCGTTCTTTATAATGCGGTCAGACAGGGTGAAGTCGTAGCCCGTCTCGCAGTCCATAAACTCGTTGGCTATCAGCCCATGGCGCTCAGGGTAGAGCCCCGTGGCCAGCGTGTAGTGGTTCGGAAATGTCTTAGAGGGGAAACTCGGGATGAGCGAGCCCTTGACACCCTTGTCGCCCATGTGGTCAAAGAACGGGGTGTGATACCAGGACGGATAGTCCCAGCGGCAGCCGTCGAGCGAGACGACCACCGTGTAGGTGTCGGTCGTGGCGGCTGTGGCCATGATAAGCCACCCGATGAGCAGTGTGCTCAGTAGTATTCGTTTCATCGTATATTAATATTATAATGTGTATTCCTGTTGGTAGGGAGCGCGTGGCAGAGGTGCCTGTCGTGGCGCCTGCCAGGCCCGTCACCGTCGCCGGCAGTTCTAAAGACGGTCTTTAGCTCGCTAATGACGGCTCCCAGCTCGCTAATGACCGTCATTAGCATCGTAAAGGCCGGTTCCCGCCAAAGTAGAGACTTCGCCGGGAGGCTCTGGTTGCGGCCGCGGCTCAGACAGCACTTTTCGCTTTTTTATCTTTTTACCCTTTTACTTTTCTGATGGTTATCCTTTTGTCTTTATCTCATCCAGATACCGGCCTATAGCTTGGGTGAACACCTTGCCGTAAGTGTTCCGCTTGAACTCGCCGATGCCCGGGATGCGCCCAAAGGTGTCTATGGTGGTGGGCTTGTCGGTAGCTAATGCGTGCAGCACCTTGTCGGTCAGCACGATGTAGGCTGGTATGCCCTGCTCGTCGGCCAGCCGCTTGCGCAGGAGCCTCAGCCGCTCAAAGAGGGTGGCGTCCTCTACCCCCGAGAGCCTCACCTCGGGTATGGCCATGGTTCCGGTTTGTGCCGTGTGGGTGGCCCCGCGCCGGTTGGCCCGCCGCGTACTGCCCAGGGTGGCATCGGCCGTTACCACAGCCAGCTGGGCGGTGGCCTTGCCGTACAGCACATCGCGCCCCATGGCCGTAACCTTGACATGGTTGTCCTCGTTGTACGCTATGGTGATGAACCCCATCTGCAACATCTGCAGCAGATAGTCGCGCCAGTGCGCCACGCTCACATCGCGGCCCACGCCGAACGTGGGGAGCTGTGCGTAGCCATGGCGGACCACCGTGGGCGACGCCATGCCCCTGAGTATCTCTATCACGGTACCTATGCCGATGGACTCGTCCGTCCTCATCACGGCGCTCAGCGCCTTCTGGACCAGCTGGGTGCCGTCAAACTTGGTGGGCGGGTTGCGGCAGATGTCGCAGTTGCCACAGTCGTCGGCCCGCTCTTCGCCAAAGTAGTTGAGCAAGATACGGCGGCGGCACACACTGCTCTCGGCATACTGCTGCATGCGCTCTAACTTCATGTTGTTGATGTCGCTCTGCCCACTGTTGTTAGCAAAGCTGCGCAGCTGGATGATGTCGGCCAGCGAGTAGAACAGGCAGGTGTCGGCGGGAGCACCGTCGCGCCCCGCGCGACCTATCTCCTGATAGAAACTCTCGATACTTTTGGGCATATTGTAATGGAATACCCAACGTATGTTGGACTTGTCGATGCCCATGCCAAACGCTATGGTGGCGCACACCACCAGCAGGCGGTCAGACTTAAACTCCTCCTGCACCAGGCGCCTCTCCTCGGCGCTCATGCCGGCATGGTAGGCTGCCGCGTCTATCCCCGCGTGGCGCAGCGCCTCGGCCACGCTCTCCGTGGTCTTCCGGCTCAGGCAGTAGATGATGCCCGCTTCGTGGGGGTGCTGCCGCAGGTAGGCGTTGATAACCTTTAGCTTGCCCGCCTTGGTCGACTCGCGCCTGACGGTAAGCGACAGGTTGGGGCGGTCGAACGAGGAGATAAAGGTGCGGCCCTTCAGCTTCAGCTGAGCTATGATGTCCTGCCGCGTAATCCTGTCGGCAGTAGCCGTGAGAGCCATGACGGGCACCCCGGCAAACCGCTCGCGGATAAAGCCTAACTGGGCGTACTCCGGACGGAAGTCGTGGCCCCACTGGCTTATGCAGTGGGCCTCATCGATGGCAAATAGGCTTATGGAGATGGTACTGAGCAGAAAGGGGGCCTCGGCCATGAGTTTCTCGGGCGACATATAGAGTAGCTTGAGCTGACCGTTGGCACACTGGCGACGTATCGTGACGTCGGCTTCGGTGTCGTTTCCACTGTTGAGGGCTGCTGCCGGTATGCCATTGGCCCTTAGTGCCTCTACCTGGTCGTGCATCAGACTTATCAGGGGCGATACCACGATGGTAACGCCATCGGACATGAGTGCCGGAACCTGATAGCACAGACTCTTGCCGCCTCCGGTGGGCATCAGTACCAGCGTGTCGTGTCCGGCAAGGGCCTCGGCGATGACCTCGCGCTGCAGTGGCCTGAAGCTGGTGTACCCAAAATATCTGTTTAATACCGTTAGAGCGTCCATGGAGTGAGAATTTACGGCAAAGGTACTAACAAAAGGAAAAAAAGTTGAACGAAAGTGGTGTTTTTTTCAAAAATAATGCTTAGATTTGCAACTGCAAATTGCAGGTGGTAAGTGTTTAAAATTTTTTTTATTGTATATGACTAAGTATAATATCACTGAAAAAAAAGAGAAAGAGGCTGCCTATCGGTCACTGGTTAGTCCCAAGTTGATGGACGAGCTCAAGGAGAAAATCCTGGAGGTTGTTCTTTTTCAGAAAAAATACAAGGACAAAAATTACTCAGCCAAGAACCTGGCTGAAGACCTTGGTACTAATACCCGTTACATCTCCGCGGTCGTAAACGTTCGGTTCCACATGAACTACACATCATTCGTAAACAAGTACCGCATAGAAGAGGCGATGGCGTTGCTGACTGACCGCCGTTACCAGAACCTCAATATGGAAGAAATCTCCGACATGGTGGGATTTTCTAACCGTCAGTCGTTCTACGCCTCGTTCTTCAAGATTAACGGGTGTACCCCGCGCGACTACAAACTGCGTCACACGCAGCTAGCCGCTACCGCCGAGAAGGCGAAGAAGCGTGGCCGCAAGCCCGCTGCTAAGTCAAAAGCAACCAAGTAAGGATAATGCAGGATGTTTTCAGGTACACGGACGAGCGTTTTGCCGACATACAGATGCTGCGCTACCGTCTGAATGGCTTCGATAAGCTGTCTACTCAACAGAAACTATACATATATTATTTATCACAGGCCACACTTGCCGGGCGCGACATCACGTTCGACCAGTTTGGACGCTACAACTTGCGTATCCGTAAGCTGTTGGAGGAGGTGTACTGTAACTACCGGGGCGACCGTCAGTCGGCCGACTTCCTCGCCATGGAGGTCTACCTCAAGCGAGTGTGGTTCTCCAGCGGCATATACCATCACTATGGTACAGAGAAGTTTGTTCCCGGTTTTACACGCGAGTTCCTGGAACAGGCCACGGCCACTCTGCCCGACACCTTCTTCGTAACAGGCCCTGCCGAGGATGCCCAGGCGGCCCGCCGCGAGCTCTTCGACGTGATATTCGACCCCACGGTGCTGCCCAAGCGGGTTAACCAGGCCGACGGGGTTGACCTGGTGCAGACCTCGGCCTGCAACTTCTACGAGGGAGTGACGCAGCGCGAGGTAGAAGACTACTATGCCCGCCTGCGGGCCGATGCCACCGACGAGGCGCCGTCTTTCGGGCTCAACTCTAAGCTGGTGAAGACCGGTGGACAGATCCGCGAGCTGACCTATACGGCCAGCGGACTGTACGCACCCGCCATCAGGCAGATAGTGATGTGGCTGAACCGGGCCGCCGAGGTGACCGAGAATGTCGAGCAGCGCCGGGTAATAGCCCTGCTCGTGGACTATTATACCACGGGGCACCTGCCAACCTTTGACCAGTACTCGATAGAGTGGCTGAAGGAACAGCGGGGACAGATAGATTTTATCAATGGATTTATAGAGGTTTACGGCGACCCGCTGGGGCTCAAGGGCTCCTGGGAGGGCATCGTAGAATACAAGGACATGGAAGCCACACGCCGCACGCGAACCATCAGCGACAACGCCCAGTGGTTCGAGGACCATTCGCCCGTGGATGCCCGCTTCCGTAAGCAGCGGGTTACGGGTGTCACGGCCCACGTGGTATGTGCGGCCATGCTCGGTGGCGACGAGTATCCGGCCACGGCTATCGGCATCAACCTGCCCAACGCCGAGTGGATACGCGCCCGCTATGGGTCTAAGAGCGTTACCATAGCCAATATAACCGAGGCTTATAACAAAGTGGCTCATGGCAATGGATTCTTAGACGAATTTGTCATAGACCACGATACCAGCCAGCTGATAGACCGTTACGGTGACGTGTGCGATGACCTGCATACCGACCTCCATGAGTGCCTGGGGCACGGCAGCGGACAACTGCTGCCAGGGGTGTCGCCCGATGCACTCAAGGCGTATGGCAGTACCATCGAGGAGGCCCGCGCTGACCTCTTCGGGCTGTACTACCTGGCTGACGCCAAGCTCGTGGAGCTGGGGCTGGTACCCGATAGCGAGGCATACAAGGCACAGTACTATACCTATATTATGAATGGCGCCATGACTCAGCTCGTGCGGATAGAGCCTGGCCACAATATCGAAGAGGCGCACATGCGCAACCGGGCCCTGATAGCCCACTGGGTGCTGGAGCATGCGGCCGATAATGTGCAGATAGTGCAGCGCGACGGCAAATCGTACCTTTCTATCAGTGATTACGCATCGCTGCGCGGCTGGTTCGGTCAGTTGCTCCGCGAGATACAGCGTATCAAGAGCGAGGGCGACTTCGAGGCGGCCCGCGCGCTGGTAGAGCGTTATGCCGTGACGGTAGACAGCACCCTGCATGCCGAGGTGCTGGCCCGCTACAAGCAGTTGGACATAGCTCCTTACAAGGGTTTCATCAACCCTGTGCTGCAGCCCGTGTATGGCAGTGACGGTCAGGTGGCTGATGTCAAGGTAGACTATACCGAAGGCTATGCCCAGCAGATGCTGCGTTACTCTAAAGAGTTCGGATGGTTATGAAGGAAGAAGTACACGATAAACTGAAGACTATCAAGCAGTCCTTTCGATCTATGATGAATGGCCCAGCATCGGCCTCCATGCGCGATAAGGGCATGGCGTACAAGATTAACTGGGGCGTGGCCCTCCCCCTGCTGCGGCAGATGGCTGCCGAGTATGGCAAGGACTACGACCTGGCCATAGAGCTGTGGAAGCAGAACATAAGGGAGTGCCAGATACTGGCCACGATGATTATGCCGGCCGAGAAGATGCTGCCCGAGGTGGCCGAGATATGGATGGAGCAGACCCATACGCAGGAGTTGGCCGAGGTGGCCGCCCTCAACCTGTATCAGCACCTGCCCTATGCGCCCGCCATGGCTTACCGATGGATGGCCCTGGCCGGGGCGTTCTACCAGATAGCCGCCTACCACATACTGGGCCGTCTCTTTGCCCGGAAGATGGAGCCCAACGAGCTGGGTATAAACGAGTTCTTAGACCAGGTGGCCGTGGCGCTTCGCGATGACAACCTGGGGGTACGCCATGCGGCCTACAACTGCCTCTGCCGTTTCGAAGAGTTGGGCGACGACTATGCCCAGATAGCCACTAAGGTCCTGCGTGCCCAGGGAATAGACCTGGGCTGACGGGGCTGCCATATGGGGACGGGCCACGGCCCCCTTGTTTCTTATAGGTACCCACGGGTACCATCCCGCAGCCCCCATCTTATGGCAAAAAGCTAAAAAAGCAAGGGCCGTTATCATCTTTTTGCTTATTTATAACCCGTTATAAATAAAAAAGTGTAACTTTGTGGTACAAAATCACAATGATTGCCTGGCGATGGATAACATCAAGACGAGAGCAAGGGACATATTGGACAATTATCTTGAGATGTACAATCATCGCAAGACCCCCGAGCGCTACTCTGTACTTGAGGCCGTTTACAGCATGCCCGGCCACTTCACCTTGAAGGAACTCGACGAGGTGCTTCGCAAGCGCAATTTTCGTGTTTGCCGTGCCACGCTCTACAACTCTATCCGCCTCTTTGTCGAACTGCGTCTCGTCATCTGCCATCACATGGCCGACGGCGCCCACTATGAGGTGGCGTTCAACCGCGATAGTCACGTGCATCAGCGTTGTACCGTCTGCGGAAAAATAACAGAGATAGAGGCCCCCGAAGTGCAGCGCGCCATCGACGGTCTGCGCCTCAAGCGCTTTCGCAGGGACGGATATACATTATATATATATGGAATATGCAGCTCATGTATAGCCAAGGAGACGCGCATGAGAAGCAAGATGGAAAAAGAGAAAACTCAAAAAAATAAATAAGTATGAATACAGGAAAAGTCGACGTCTTATTGGGTCTCCAATGGGGCGATGAGGGTAAAGGAAAGGTAGTGGATGTGCTTACTCCCCACTACGATGTGATAGCTCGTTTCCAGGGTGGTCCTAACGCTGGTCATACGCTGGAGTTTGAAGGACAGAAATATGTCCTGAGGTCTATCCCCTCGGGTATATTCCAGGGCGGTAAGGTCAATATCATTGGCAATGGCGTGGTGCTGGCCCCCGACCTGTTTATGGAGGAGGCCAAGAGCCTGGAGGCAACCGGTCATAATCTGAAGGAACGGCTGCATATCTCTAAGAAGGCACACCTTATCATGCCTACACACCGTATCCTGGACCGGGCCAACGAGGCTGCCAAGGGCAAGGCCAAGGTGGGCACCACCGGCAAGGGTATCGGCCCGACTTATACGGACAAGGTTTCGCGCAACGGACTGCGCGTGGGCGATATACTGGACAACTTTGAAGCCAAGTATGCCGCTCATAAGGAGCGCCACATGACGCAGCTGGCCGCCATGGGTTGGACTGACTTTGAGGGACTGGCCGAGGTGGAGCAGAAGTGGATGGAGGGCATCGAGTACATCCGTCAGTTCCACCTGATAGACAGCGAGATCGAGGTAAACCGCATACTGCGCGAGGGCAAGAACATCCTCTGCGAGGGCGCTCAGGGCACCATGCTCGATGTCGACTTCGGTAGCTATCCCTTTGTTACCTCTTCTAACACCATCTGTGCCGGTGCCTGCACGGGTCTGGGCATCGGGCCTAACCGGATAGGCAACGTGTACGGTATAATGAAGGCTTACTGTACCCGCGTGGGCAGCGGCCCCTTCCCCACTGAGCTCTTTGACGCTACGGGCGACACCATACGCAGCATAGGCCATGAGTATGGCGCTGTTACGGGTCGCGAGCGCCGCTGTGGATGGATAGACCTGGTACAGCTGCGCTACTCGGTGATGGTAAACGGCGTTACCGAACTGATTATGATGAAGAGCGACGTGTTAGACGGCTTCGACACCATCAAGGCGTGTGTGGCCTACCGGCTCAAGGACGGCACGGAGACCACCGACTTCCCCTATGAGATAGACGACGTGACCCCCGTGTACCACGAGATGCCGGGCTGGAAGACCGACATGACCAAGTTTACCAGCGAAGACCAGTTCCCCGAGGCCTTCAGCAACTACATCAAGTTCCTGGAGGACTTCCTCGAAACTCCTATCAAGGTTATCTCTATTGGCCCAGACCGCGAACAAACTATAGTTAGAAAGAAATAATGGCACAGAAACCTTCTATACCTAAGGGGACGCGCGATTTCGGTCCCGTGGAAATGGCTAAGCGCAACTACATATTCGATACCATTCGGCAAGTGTACGCGCTATACGGATTTCAGCAGATTGAGACGCCCGCGATGGAGACCCTGCAAACCCTGATGGGCAAGTACGGTGAGGAGGGCGACAAACTGCTCTTCAAAGTACTCAACTCGGGCGACTATCTCAGCAAAATCAGCGACGAAGAGCTTTCTGGGCGCAACAGCCTGCACCTAGCCGCCAAGCTCTGCGAGAAGGGCTTGCGCTATGACCTCACCGTGCCCTTTGCCCGTTATGTGGTGATGCACCGCGATGAGCTCCAGTTGCCTTTCAAGCGCTATCAGATACAGCCGGTGTGGCGTGCCGACCGCCCGCAGAAAGGGCGGTACCGCGAGTTCTTCCAGTGCGACGCCGATGTAGTGGGCTCTGACTCGCTGCTCAATGAGGTGGAGCTGATGCAGATAGTGGACACGGTATTCTGCAGGTTCGGCATACGGGTGCAGATCAAGATTAACAACCGTAAGATACTTACCGGTATCGCCGAGGTAATAGGCGAGGCCGACAAGATAGTGGACATCACCGTGGCGATAGACAAGTTGGACAAGATAGGGCTCGACAACGTGAACGCAGAGCTCCGCGAATGTGGCATCAGCGACGAGGCCATCGCCAAGTTGCAGCCCATCATCAGCCTGGAGGGCTCCAACGCTGCCAAGCTCGACACCATAGCCAGCGTGCTGGCTTCCTCAGAGATAGGCATGAAGGGCGTTGAGGAGACGCGCTTCATCCTGGACACGCTGGACAAGGTGGGACTCACCAACGAGGTGCAGCTCGACCTGACGCTGGCTCGCGGACTCAACTACTACACTGGGGCCATCTTCGAGGTCAAGGCGCTCGATACGCCCATGGGCAGTATCACTGGCGGAGGCCGCTACGACAACCTGACGGGCATCTTCGGTATGCCTGGCCTGAGCGGCGTCGGCATCTCCTTTGGTGCCGACCGTATCTACGACGTGCTCTGCCAGTTGGACCTCTATCCCGCCACGGCAACCACCAATACGCAACTCCTCTTCATCAATTTCGGTGCGACCGAAGCCGCCCATTGTCTCCGCCTGGCCATGCAGACGCGCCGCGCAGGCATTCCCACGGAAGTCTATCCCGACAGCACGAAGATGAAGAAGCAGATGTCCTACGCCAATGCTGCTGGCGTGCCCTTCGTGGCTCTGGTCGGCGAAAACGAAATGCAGGCTGGCACCATCGCGCTGAAGAATATGCAGACGGGCGAGCAGCAAAACGTCACCATCGACGAGGCCATCGCCCTCATCCAAGGAAAATAACCATCTAAATCCTATAAAAAATTACGTTCAACCATGAAAAAAATTTATTCCCTCTTAGCAGCCGTCCTCCTTATGGTGGGCTTTGCTGCTTGTGAAGACGTGGAAAATCCATTCCCCCAACCTGGACAAGGTGGCAACGAGCCTGGTGACACTCCCGAAGTAATCGCGCCCGCTGGCGACGGCTCGCTTGAGAATCCCTACAACACTGCTGCTGCTCTTGCTTATACCAGCGCACTGGCTGCCGATGTCAACTCTGATAAGGAGGTGTACATAAAGGGTATTGTAGTCTCTATTGAAGAGGAGTACAATACGCAGTACGGCAACGGCTCCTTCACCATCTCCGATGATGGCACGGCTTTCAATACCTTCAAGGTTTGGCGCGCCTACTACCTCAACAATGCAAAATACCAAGAAGGTCAGCCCCAGGTAGCAGTAGGCGACACTGTGGTGGTCTATGGTTTGGTAGTCAACTACAAAGGCAATACGCCCGAAACCGTTCAGGGCAAGGCTTACCTCTACTCTCTCAGTGGTAAGGGCTCTTCCACGGAGACTCCTGGTGGCGGCACGCCTGCCAATCCTCAAGGCGATGGCACGCTCGAGAATCCCTTCAATGCTGCTGCCGCCAATGCCTATGTGGCTACGCTCGCAGCCGATGTGAACACCGAACAAGACTTCTACATTAAGGGCAAGGTGGCTTCTATTGAAGAGGCTTACAACACGCAGTACGGCAACGGCTCCTTCATGATTTCCGATGACGGCACTTCTGCCAACGCCTTCAAGGTTTGGCGCGCCCTCTACCTCGAAAACAAGAAATATGAGGCAGGCCAGAAATCGCTGAAGGTAGGCGATGAAGTAGTCGTATGCGGCAAACTCGTCAACTTCAAAGGAAATACGCCCGAGACC
>JALEKD010000039.1 GCA_022769285.1 Prevotella sp. | reverse complement strand
GAGCAATGCGCGCTACAGGCGCAAAAGTAGCCGTAGGCGTTATCGCAGCAGATATAGTCATAAATTGGCTCCCTGCTATTTGCACGGTAATTGCCATCGGCATTATCCCCTTGATTTTACGCTTCGCTACTTTTGCGCCTGTAGCGCGACAATAGACTGAGGGTTATATACCTGGGGCGTTGCCCCAGGCTTTATACTTTTGCGCCTACAGCGCGCGTTGCTTATAGGGGGCATCTTATCATGCCAGAGGGCAACGGAGTAGCAATGTTTGCTATCACCGTCGCCCTCTGCGTGTTACAGGTCTTCGCCATTAGCTTCGTTGTACTTGTTGTCGTAGTACATGGTGATGTAGTAGTTGCCAAATCCTTCCACAATACGGAACCAAACGGGGCTTTGGTATTGGTTTTGGATTATTTTTTTTAGGGCCTCGCTGCCAATAGAGAGTGTGGCATTGTCAATTTCTTTTCTTTCTTTTATGGATGGGCCCAGTATTCGCGTTGCTGTTACTGTTCTTGTTATCTCCGTGTGGGTATCGTTATCCGATGCTTCTCCATCCTTTGTTACAGTGCTCTCTTTTTGGTTAAATGCAGCCTCAAAGATTTTATGATCTTCCATCATGGCATTAAGTAGTCTTACAGATTCATCTATTGGAACGGCAATGATGGTCTCGTATTTATTATTAGCTTCAAACTGGCGAATTAGAGTGTTGTATCTAATCTTAATGTTGTCCTCGTCGGTAGGGATTGCATCACATAGCATGATGCGCCATACCTTATTATTATGGGTGATAATGTATAGATGTACTTTGGCCCCATTGAACTCTCCTTCAAGGAACTCTGTATTTCCAATGGCTTTTAGTGTAAATCCTTTAGCAATGAGTTTGCTTGTCATTTCGGCCTTGGTTCCATCAACGGGTATTCCTAAGAATTTCGTGACCTGACGCTGAGCCTGCATGGTGCCTACGAGCATCAGCAAGACGATTACGGTTAAAATCTTCTTCATAATGGTTATAATTAGGTTGGTTATTAGTCTGTCAGAGATGTCTTCGCGAACCATACAGAGATGGTTCTCATAACGCAAAATTAGTGAAAGTATCTGGGATGACAAACGGAAAAATGAAAATTTTGGCCGCGGGAAGCAAAAAAGTGGCCACGGCGAAGGTACTTTTTTCCTTCGCGCGCGTCATACCTATTATATATATAGCCACGCAGATACTTATGAGCATACTGACGGACAAATACAGAAACGGAACCATCACCCCCGACGAGCTGAAGGCTCTGGCCCAGGAGGTGGCCCAGCAGGGCGATGCCGAACTGGCCCAGGAACTGGCCGGAATGTGGGCCGAGGAGATAGACGATACCCACGTGACACCAGGGCAGGTCGAGGCAGTGAAACAGCGGATAGATAGCCGCCTCTTCGGGGTGGACTTGGAGGCCGCCACGGCTCCGGTACGCCGGCTGACACTCTATCGATGGGTGGCGGTGGCCGCCTCGGTGCTGGTGCTCCTACTGATGGGTACCACGGTTTACTATTACCGGCAGGCGGCCGGCACGGTACCCCACGAAGTAACCTTTGCCACGGCTGCCAATGAGCGTGGTAGCGTGACGCTGCCCGATGGTACGGTAGTGATGCTCAATGGTAATAGCCGCATCACCTTCGACTCATCCCTGTTTGGCCGCATGCAGCGCGTGGTGACATTCAGTGGCGAGGGCTACTTCACGGTGGCCAAGGACAGCGCCTGCCCCTTTGTGGTGACCAACTCTAAATTGTACGTCAGGGTGCTGGGCACGCGGTTTGACCTGCGGGTACGTCCCGGCGACCATGCGGCGCGCCTGGCGCTTGATGAGGGAGGGGTGATGATGGCCACGGCCGACCGCTCGGCCAGCGAGCGCATTGCCCCCGGCCAGGTGGCGCAACTGGACTACGCTTCGGGCCACATCAGCGTAAAGCCCTGGAGCCGCTACGACAATATCGAGTCGTGGCGTACACGCCAACTGGTGTTCACTCGGGCATCGCTAGCCCACGTACTGCGGTCGGTAGAGGCTGTATACGGCATCAGCGTGGCCTACAGACAGCTGCCCACCCAGGCCGACAGGTTCGATGGAACTTTGCCCACGGACAACCTGTATGAGGCGCTGCGCATTGTGACCATAGCCTACGGTCTGTCGTACACCGTAGAGGGTCGGCAGGTAATTCTGAAGCCATCAGAAAAATAATGACCGAAATCGCGGTACTTTTTGCAGCCGCGCGTGTCTACCTATTTATATCAACTTAACAACAAATTAATTAAAATTATTGTACTAATGAACAAACCCTTAAAGCTAAAGTACTGCCTGTTAGTACTACTGATGTGCCTGGGCGTATCGTCGGCCCATGCCCAAGAGCCTCTGGTTACGGTTCAGGTTACCAAGGCGTCTCTGAAGAAGGTACTGGACGAAGTGGAAAGACAGACTACTTACCGGTTCTCCTACCGTAGTAAGCTGCTGGACAACCAGCCGCCGGTAACCGTCCAGATGAAGAACGCCACGGTGCCGGCCGTGTTGGACAAGGCGCTGGCCAACCGCAACCTGGCTTATAAGATAGTGTCGGCCAAGTCGATAGTGATAACAGCCCGCGAGCCCCAGGGCTCTAACATACAGGCGCTGGCTGCCGGCACACGCACCTACAGCGGCGTGGTACACGACGCGCAGGGCGAGCCGATGATAGGTGCCACCGTGAGCGTGGGCGGCAAGGCTGTGGCGCTGACCGATGCCGACGGCCGCTTCAGCTTCACAGCTCCCGAGGGTGCCAAGGCCCGTGTGTCGTTCATAGGATACGTAGACCAGGAGGTGGCCATGGGCCATAAGAGCACGGTAGAAGTGGTGATGAGCGAGGACGACCACCAGCTCAATGAGCTTGTGGTGGTGGGCTACGGCGCCATGAAGCGCAAGGACCTGACGGGTTCCATCGCCTCGGTATCGGCCAAGGATATGAAGGCATATCCCGTATCTAACCCCATGATGGGGCTTCAGGGACGTGTGGCCGGCGTGGTAGTGACCAACAACACCGGTAACCCGTCGGGCGACATCTCTGTCCGCATCCGTGGAGCTAACTCTATCAAGGGTGGCAACGACCCGCTGTACATCGTAGACGGTATGCCGGCCAACATATCATCGATAAGCAGCGAGGATATCAAGTCGGTCGAGGTGCTCAAGGACGCTTCGGCTACCGCTATCTACGGTTCGCGCGGTGCCAACGGCGTGGTGCTCATCACCACCAACTCTGGCCAGACAGGTACCCACATCAGCTACAACGGCACCTACGGTGTGCAACGCGTCATCTCGTACATGGACGTTACCAATGGTGAACAGTATGCTGCCCTGGCTAACGAGATACTGACTAATGATACTGGCCGCGGCGCCTTTACACCTGAGCAGGTGGCTGCCTTTGGCCAGGGCTTTGACTGGCAGGACGCTATTTTCCAGAGCGCACCCATGCAGACGCACAATGTGTCCATCAGCAGTGGCAATGAGCGTACCAAGATTCTTATCAGTGGCTCGGCCATGCTCCGCGACGGCATCATCAAGGGTACTGCTTATGACAAGCTCAACCTGCGCAGCAATATCAACCACGACGTTAGCGACAAGCTGCACGTAGACCTCATTATGTCGTTTGCCAAGACCCGCAGCACCTCGCACCCAGGCATGACTGGTGGTAACCGTGGCAACAGTCTGCTCAGCGCAGCCTACTTTACCCCGTCTATCCTCTACCCGTATAACGATGACGGTACCTATAACAATATCTCTACCAACTACACTTTTGTGTCAAGCAACCTGCGCAACCCTGTACTCCTCCTCAACGAGACTGACAGCAAGACGCGCGCCAGCCTGACCAATATTAACGGTGCCATTACCTACAAGCCGTTTAAAGGACTCTCCCTCAAGTCGTCTGTGGGCGTGGAGAACAACGACTACCGTACCGACAACTACATTACATCCAAGTATCTGTGGGGAGCTAACTCCGGCTCAGTCTCCTCTAACAGTCGTGTTACCATTGTTAACGAGAACATAGCCAACTATAACGTTACCTTGGGCGAACACGAACTGGGCGTGATGGGAGGCTTCACCTACCAGCAGTACACAGCCCGCTCCATGGGCCTCTCGGGAAGCGGCTTCATCAGCGATACTCCCGGTACCGACCAGATAGGCGCCGCCTCTAATTTTGGTACACCTTCGACGGGCTATACCAAGTGGACGTTAGTCTCGTGGTTAGGGCGCGTAAACTATTCGTATAAGGATCGCTATCTGGCCACGGTGAGCATGCGTGCCGATGGCTCTTCGCGCTACTCCAAGGATTCCAAGTGGGGCTACTTCCCATCCGTGGCACTCGCCTGGCGTGTCACTGAAGAGCCCTTTATGAAGGCTGTGCCCCAGATAAGTAACCTGAAACTGCGCATGGGCTACGGCGAGACTGGCTCGACGGCCATTAATCCCTACGCCACCCTCAATATGCTCAGCCAGGGCAAGCAGCCCATCGGCAACGGCCTGGGTACCTACTACGCAGCAGGCTCCACGCTGCCCTCTGACCTCAAGTGGGAGACTACTGCTCAGTGGAACTTGGGTGTTGACCTCGGCCTGTTTGACAACAGACTGCGCCTGACCGCTGACCTGTACAGCAAGATGACCCGCGACCTGCTTAACAGCGTGGGCTTGGCTGGTTCGACGGGCTATAGCAATACCATTAAGAACATCGGAAAGATGAGTAACAAGGGACTGGAGGTCATGGTAGATGGCGACATCATCCGCAACAACGAGCTGACATGGTCGGCCAGCGCCAACATAGCCTTTAACAAGAACAAGGTCGTGAAGATATACAACGGGCAGGAACTCTACAGCGGCCGTCCGGGCCTGGCCTACATGGAAGACAACATCTCGCTGATACGCGAGGGCGAACCGCTCGGCGTGTACTTCACCTACAAGGAGGATGGCTACGACGAGAACGGTATCCTGAAGTACGTCGACGTAGATGACGACGGCAACTACAGCAAGGAGGACAAGTTTATCACGGGCGACCCTCACCCCGACTTTACTTACGGTTTCAGCACCTCGCTCGCATGGAAGGGCTTCGACTTCTCAGTCTTCTTCCAGGGCAGTTACGGCAACGACCTGTTTAACATTACCGAGTTCCAGAACATGGACTACACTACGCCTATGAACTATAACAAGAAGGTGTACTACAGCCACTGGAGCGCCAGCAACACACCCGAGCAGAACGCTGCTGCTAAGTACCCCAAGCTGACCAGCAGGCAGAACCTGCGTATCTCTGACCGCTACGTCGAGGATGGCTCTTACCTGCGTATGAAGAACATCTCCCTGGGTTACAACCTGCCTGTTGACAAACTTGGCATTAAGCGTTACCTCTCCTCGGCCCGTGTCTACGTGAGCGGCCAGAACCTGCTTACCATTACCAACTATTCCGGGCTGGACCCCGAGGTCAACTCGTGGGGTAGTGACATCAATATGGGATTTGATTTCCTGACTTATCCTAACGTGAAGTCGATAACTTTTGGTCTGCAACTAATGTTTTAGAAAATAATTATGAAAAATTTTATATATTTGATTACCTTTGCATTGCTGGTCACCTCTTGCTCCAGCATATTGGACGAAGATGCGCACTCGGTGGCTGCCGAGACATTCTATAATACACCCGAGGAGGCCGCCGCTGCCGTGCTGGCTCCGCTACATCAGCTCCGTGGCGAGTTCGCCGGCATGTCCTTTCCCACCATGCAGGAGGCCAGCGCCGACTATGCCTACGGCAGAGGTTCCTGGACCGAGATGAGCGACTACGAGGGACTCAACACGTCGAGCAGCGTTACCCGCGCCGGCACTATCTGGAACAACCTGTACGGTGCTGTCCGCGACTGCAACATTGCCATTGACCGCCTGCCCGATGCTAACGGCATGAACGAGGCCCAAAAGGCTGCCTACATCGGCGAACTGCGCTTCATCCGCGGCTTTGCTTACTATTATCTGGTTCGGCTGTACGGCGGCTGTCCGCTCCGTACTGACAAGAACCGTAAAGAGTACAACCTGGCCAAGTCAACGCCTGAGCAGATATACCAGTTCATACTGGACGACCTGATATATGCTGCTGCCAATGCGCCCGAGAAGGCTCGCGAGTCGGGTACGCCTACCCGCTACGCAGCCTCGGCCCTGCTGTCAGACGTGTACCTCACTCTGAAGAAGTACGATGAGGCTGCCACAGAAGCCGCCAAGGTCATCAACTCTAACAAGTACGCCCTGACCAAGGTGGCCACGGCCCGCGACTTTGACAAGGTGTTCGGCCCCGACGCCGCAAGCTCCGAGGAAGTGTTCTATATGAAGAACGAGAACTCTACTGGTAACGACGGCTGGCCCTATGTGATGATATGCGCCCACCCCAAGGCCATGGTGAACGGCCAGCACATGCTCAGCACCGGTATTGGCTGGTACGGCATCTATACTACATCTGATAACGAGTTTATCAAGAACTGGGACGAGCGCGACTTGCGCAAGGAGCTCAACCTGTTGCCCTTCAACTTCGGCCTGGGTGACAAAACGTACCTCTTCAGCAAGTACTACGACCCTAATGCACTCGGCAAGAACGGTGCCGGCAATGACTGGCCCGTGATACGCTACCCCGACGTGCTGCTCAACTACGCCGAGGCTGTAGCCCGCAAGGCAGGCGGAGCTACTGACGATGCCCTGGAGAAACTGAACACCATCCGCCGCCGTGCTTATGGACTGGAACCGACGGCCCCGTCGGCCATGGACTACACCATGAGCGACTGCCCGACACTGGAGAGCTTCATCAGCCTGCTGGTCAAGGAAGAGGGCTACGAGTGCATGAACGAGGCTAAGCGCTGGATGTACTTGTGCCGTCTGGGAGTGGCTTCCGAACGGATAGAGCAGTACAAGGGCAAGGAGGTAAAGGCCAAGCACATGATATGGCCCATCCCTGTAACCGAATTCAATTACAACTCTGAGATGGACGAGTCCAAGGACCAGAATCCGGGCTATTAGTCCATAGCTACTAATAACAAATAAAATATGGCATCACGACGAAAATTTCTGAAACAGTTAGGGGCCGTGGCCCTGTCGTCAGTACTCCCCGCATCGGGAGTACTGGCAGCTCCGAAAAGTACCAAGAGTAAGGGCATAGCCCTGCATCACGACGTAGCGATAGACAGCTCGTGGGATGTAATCGTAGTGGGAGGCGGTCCCGCAGGCTGTACGGCAGCCATAGCCGCCGCCCGCGAGGGAGCCCGCACGCTGCTTATTGAGGCCACGGGTCAGTTGGGCGGTTTGGGAACGGCCGGAATGGTGCCCACGTGGTCGCCCTTCTCCGACGGAGAACGCATGATATACCGCGGACTGGCCGAGAAGATATTCGAGGAGTCCAAGAAGGGTGTGCCCCATGTCAAGAAGAACATGCTGAACTGGGTGCCCATCAACGCGGAGTACCTGATGACCGTGTACGACCGCTTGGTGACCGAGTCGGGGGCCAAGGTGCTCTTCTTCTCCCGCATCTGCGCGGTAGAGAAGTCGGCCCGCGACACCGTAGACACCGTGCTGGTGGCCAACAAAAACGGTCTGACAGCCTTTAGGGCCAAGGTGTTCGTAGATGCCACCGGTGACGGCGACCTGGCCGCCTGGGCGGGTGCCGCGTTCAAGAGAGGCTATGACAAGGACGGCACTAATCAGCTGTCGTCCCTCTGCTTCTCGATAGACAATATAGATATGTACGACTTCAACGCCAAGCCGTCGGTAGCCACCAACGGCCCACGCGTAAGTCCTCTCTTCCAGGCCGCCGAGAGTGGCAAGTACCCGCTTGTGGATGCCTATGCCAACGTGGTACTGGTGGGCCCGCGCCTGCTGCAGTTCAATGCCGGCCACATGGATGTCGATACCACCGACCCGTGGGCCATTACCGATGCCATGATGCTGGGGCGGCGTAAGGCAGCCGCCTATCTGGATGCCCTGCGCGACCTGCGCCCCACCACCTTTGCCACGGGCCATCTGGTCAAGACGGCCCCGATGTTGGGTGTGCGCGACAGCCGGCGCATCACGGGCGACTATGTGCTTACGGGCGATGACTGGCGTGCCCGCCGTACCTTTGACGACGAGATAGGGCGCAACTGCTACTATATAGACATTCACGGCAGTACCAAGCCCGCCCAGCGCTATGGCCGCGGCGAGTCGCACGGCATACCTTACCGTTGCCTCACCCCGCGGGGCCTGCGCAACGTGCTTACGGCAGGCCGCTGTATCTCGGCCGATGGCGAAGTGTACGGCAGTACACGCATCATGCCTTGCTGCTTAGTGACGGGCGAGGCCGCCGGCATGGCCGCCAAGTTGGCCATCGACGGTGCCCGCTGTGATGTGCATAAGGTCGACGTGGCCCGTCTGCGCCACCGGCTCAAGGAAGAGGGCCAGTACCTGCGCTGAGCAGGTGCCCCTAGTACTATAGATTATGACAGAAAGCGAACTGATAGCAGCGCTCAGGTTGGGATCGCAGTCGGCGTTCAACGAGATTTACCGTTTGTATGCCAAGCGCCTGTTTGCGTTCTGCTATCAGTTCTGCAAGTCGGTCGAAGAGACCGAGGAGATCGTTGAGGATGTCTTCGTCAAGCTCTGGCTTCATCGCGCCAGTATCCGCCACGACGACACGGTGCGCCCTCTCCTATTTGTTATCATGCGCCGCCGTCTTATCAATGCTTACCGTGCCCGCGTCAGTTCTCCTGTTTACTCCTCGTACCAGGAAATGTCCATGGCGCGCTGTGCTGACGGCTTCCATGCCGATTATCAGTTGGAGTACGACGACTTTGTACGTCGCCTCCATCAGGCTGTTGGCGAACTGCCCGCTACTCAGCGTAAGGTGTTCGTTATGGCTAAGCTCGAAGGGCTCCGCAATCGTGAGATCGTGTCGGCCCTTGGTCTCAGCGAGCAGACTGTCAAGAACCAGCTCTCCTTGGCGGTCAAGTATTTGCGTGGCCGTCTCGCCCCTTTCGCCCTGCTGTACCTCTGCCTCGCTGGCATGGGCTTGTAAAGGTAAGGAGGTAATCTTTTGCTTTCTAAAGACGGCTTCCAGCTCGCTAAAGACGGCTCCGGGAAACGAAAAGACCGGTCTTCACGATTTTATTCACCATTCTTGTTTTTTTGTCGTGGCCCATGGCAGGTGCTATGGCGGTTGCCATGTTGGGGCTAACTCTCTCTTGGCTTCTGTTGGCTATTTCTGTTCTACAGGAAGCCATGTTGGCGTGCGTGACGATAAATATTTCATCATTTACTTTGGTGTTCAGCACTTAATGGGTATCTTTGCAGAAGTGAGGCATCGACTTGGTCATTAGGGCAAGCTCTGTGGCACTCACCTCCCACTCTCTTTGTATAAGAGAGGCGGCACCTCGGTCCTCCCAATGGGGCTGGGGCTGCCCCCGAACCTATCATTACGACAGAAATAAATATCTATAGGCATGAAGAAATCATTATTCCTCCTTTTGCTGTGGCTGACAGCCGGCCACCTATGGGCCCAGACGCCGGGACTGGTGGCGGGCGAACTGACCGATACCCACCCGCACGACTCCGAGGCTGTGTGGGCCCGCGTGCCCGTCACTCCGCAGATGGGGTGGGGCAGTATTGACGTGCGCTATGCCAAGTATAATGTGCCCACTGACGCCAGGGCCACCATCGTGCGCCTCAGTGCCTGGGGCGGCGAACGCGTGGCGGCGCAGGCTGTGGTGTGGACGCGCAGGCAGATAAGTGCTCCGCGTGTGGCGGTGTCCGACCTCGTCTCGGGTGTCCATCGCATACCCGCTGCGGCAGTCAGCGCCAACTTCGAGGGCTACGTGATGACCGACGAGCTGAACCACAACGGCAAGTCTAACTGCGGGGCGCGCCCCAACAGGGCCGACTACGACTCGTCGATGGTGGCCGACATGCTCTATGGCCCTGCCATCGACTTGATACCGGCTCGCTCGACCCGCCCGATATGGGTGAGCGTGCAGGTGCCCGTCGGGGCTAAGCCCGGGGTGTACCGTGGCACGCTCACCATGACCGCCAAGGGTATTAAGCCTGTCAGGCTGCGCATAGAGGTAAGCGTGGACCACCGCTCGCTGCCCGCCCCAGACAAGTGGGCCTTCAACCTGGACCTGTGGCAGAACCCCTACGCCGTGGCCAGGGTCATGAACGTGCCCCTGTGGAGTCAGGCCCACTTCGATGCCATGCGCCCCGTGATGAAGATGCTGGCCCGAGCCGGGCAGAAGTCCATTACGGCCAGTATCATGCTCCGCCCATGGAACGGGCAGACCGAGGACGCTTTCTGCAGTATGATACAGCGCACGCTGACGGCCGATGGCCGCTGGGAGTACGACTATACCGTCTTCGACCGATGGGTTAACTTCATGCTGCACGACGTGGGCATCGACGGGGTCATCAATTGCTACACCATGATACCCTGGGCGCTTCAGTTCGACTACTACGACCAGGCTTCTAACACCGTTCGCTTCGTCCACGCCAAGCCCCAGGAGGCTGCCTACCGCGACTACTGGCTCCCTTTCCTCCGCGACTTTGCCCGCCACCTGCGCCGGCAGGGCTGGTTTGGGCGAACAGCCATCTCGATGGATGAGCGGTCGCTCGAGGACATGACGGCGGCCATCCGCGTCATCCGCGACGCCGACCCCGAGTTCCACATTACCCTGGCCGGAGCCTATCACCCAGAGATAGAGGCCGAGTTGAACTATCTCAGTGTGCCCTATGCCCATCCCCTGGACAGCACTGTCATCCAGCGCCGCCGTCAGCGCGGGCAGACCACTACCTACTACGTGTGCTGCACGGAGAGTTTCCCCAACACCTTTACCTTCTCCGAGCCTGCCGAGGCCGCCTTCATCCCTATTCACGCCTTGGCCCAGGACTACGACGGTGTGCTGCGCTGGGCTTACAACAGCTGGACGGCCCGCCCTATGCGCGACACCCGTTTCCGCTCCTGGCCCGCCGGCGACACATATCTCGTCTACCCCGGTGGCCGCAGCAGCGTGCGCTTTGAGCGACTGGTCGAGGGCATCCAGTGCTGTGAGAAGATACGGCAGCTGCGTCGCCACTTGCAGCAGACGGCCGACCGCCGCGGGCAGGCCCGTCTGGACAGCGCCCTCCGCGTCTTCGGGTGGGGCGGACTGGAGCAGTCGCCGCTCTCCACGGGGCAGCGCGTAAGCCGTCTGCAGCAAGTGCTCAACAGCCTATAACCACTGTGCCAGCCGCAGTCATCGGGGCCAAAATCGTTGAAATCAAGGCGCTAACAGAAAGAAAAAGCCAAAAACGTTTGGACGAGCGTAAAAAATGTAGTAACTTTGCACCGCTTTTCGGCTTAACCGCTGGCCCTTGGAAGAGTCATCGCGCCATGTTGAGTTGGAACGACAAACAATATTTAATTTAACATTACAATGGATTTAATTAAAGTTGCTGAAGAAGCATTTGCAACCGGCAAGCAGTTCCCCGCTTTCAAGGCTGGAGACACTATCACTGTCGCTTACAAAATCGTCGAGGGTTCTAAGGAGCGTATCCAGCTGTACCGTGGTGTAGTCATCAAGATCTCAGGCCATGGCGACAAGAAGCGCTTCACCGTAAGAAAGATGTCTGGAACCGTAGGTGTGGAGCGTATCTTCCCCATCGAGTCGCCTAACATTGATTCTATCGAGGTTAACAAGGTAGGTAAGGTACGTCGTGCCAAGCTGTACTATCTGCGCAACCTTACCGGTAAAGCTGCCCGCATCCGCGAGAAGCGCGTGGTTACCACCAAGGCTTAATGCCGGTGCCGTAGCTGCTACCGGGCGTAGAGATACACATCTACCGACCCAAGCTATAAAGAGAGGTGTCTGCCCGGCAGATACCTCTCTTTGTTTTAGTCCCCGCCAGGCTTCTGTGGCAGTCGCCCTGACGGCTTCCCTGCATGCCGCGGTGCTTTTTGCGCAATTTTGCGCTATATTTTTCGCAGAAATAACATTTGTTAACTTCCTAAAAACGGTTAGCAGTTGCCCCATGCGTTAACTTTGTAAAAAAATCAAGAACAATACGATGAAAATAGTCACCAAAGGTATCATGCTCGGGGCAGCCCTTATGCTGTCTGCCTCTGCCGGTGCCCGGCAAGTTAAGGTTAAGGATGTGATTAGCCCCCTTCCTGACCATAGTATCCAGTTAATAGGTTATTTTGATAACGACATACGTAACAGCGTCGAACACTGGAACAAGGGCGTGGTGCCTTACGATGGCCTGATGGCTTTCTACGGCAACGGTAAGCGTCCCAATTTCGCTGTCGGTGAGATGTGGGCCAAGGCAGTACGCAGCGGTGCCATGCTCTACGCCTACAACCGCGACCCTGAACTCAAGCAGATACTCAAGAATACTGTTAACAAGGTCTTTGGCTACGTGCGCGCCAACGGCACACTGGCCTGCGTGCCTGCCGACCAGCAGCCCGACGGTAAGGGTGGTGACATCTGGGAGCGCAAGTATGTCATGCTGGGCCTGTCGCAGTACTACGCCCACATAGAGAAAGACCCCCGCGTGCTGAAGCTGATGATAGACGAGGCCAACAGCGTGATAGACCAGATAGGCGACGCGCCTAAGAAGGACATCAACAGCCAGGGCTGGAGCCGCACGGGCATCGAGTCGTACTCGGTCATGGAACCCATGATGCGCCTGTACAAGCTCACCGGTGATAAGCGTTACCTCGACTTCTGTACTTATCTTATAGAGAAGGGTGGCTGCCGTGGTGCCAATATCTTCCAGGAGAGTCTCGACAATGTGCGTCCCCGCAAGATGGGCAACGGCTACCCCAAGGCTTACGAGATGCTCTCGGTGTATGAAGGACTGGCCGAGTACTACCGCTGCACGGGCGATGCCAAATGGAAGAAAGCCATTATGAACCTCTTCGAGAACCTGAAGAAGTACGAGATAACCATTATAGGCAACGGAGGCGCCGACCAGCCCTACTTCCCCAAGTGGAGAGGCGAGGCGTGGGACGATACCGCCCTGGAGCAGACCAACCCCAAGATAGAGCGTATGATGGAGACCTGCGCAGGCGTTACGTGGATGAAGCTGTGCAGCCAGATACTGCGCCTTACCGGCGATGCGTCGGCTGTCGACTACATAGAGAAGTACGTCTACAACGGCCTGCTGGGTGCCATGAAGCCCGGTGGCAATGGTTTCAGCTACGTCAACCTGCTCAATGGTCGCAAGGTAACCGACTCGGGCTGGGGCACCAGCGTCAACGGCATGGCCGTCACCTGTTGTAACCTCAGCGGCCCTATGGGCTTGGCTTACATTCCCTATGTGGCTGTTATGCAGGCCAAGCAGGGCCCTGTCATCAACCTGTACAATGCCGCCAAGGTCAACGCGCTTACGGCCAAGGGGCGCAATGTGGCTCTGAGCATCGACACCCGTTTCCCGCTGAATAACCAGGTTACCATTACTGTAAACCCAGTAAAGGATGAGAAGTTTGACATCAAACTGCGCATACCCGGATGGAGCCAGAATACCCGTCTGAAGGTCAATGGCGAGGATATGGGTACCGTTGAGGCTGGCAAGTACTTCACCCTGACCCGTAAGTGGGCCAAGGGCGACAAGATAGAGCTTACCCTCGACATGCGTTGCAAGCTCATCGATGCTCCTCACGGCAGCAATCCTGCCGGATGGAACTATCAGGCTGTCATCTACGGCCCCATCGTGCTGGCCCGCGACGAGAATATTGATGTCGACTACAACAAGCCGGTACAGGTTAAGGCCGATGCCAACGGCGAGGTTCAGCTCACCGCTGTTGATCCCACCCGCGTAGGTACTCGCATGGAGTTCATAGTCCCCACTACCAGTGGCAACATTCGCATGGTCGACTACTCATCTGTCGATGGCTGGAAGGGCAAGAATGTATGTACCTGGCTCCCTAAAGTGCAATAATCTACTAATATCATAAATTACACACTTGCAAAACGTAAAAAGGAGTGCCCGACGGGGTGCTCCTTTTTTGTTGCCCATGGCTCCCAGCATTGAAAAGTAAAAAAGTGAAAGAGTAAAAAGCGCAGCCAGTTCGCTGGTGATGGCTTCCCTGCTTGCGAAGGGTAAGAAGAGCAGCCTGGAAATCGCCCTGTCAAACCTCTGGCTATCCGCGTGAAAAGAAAAGACCGGCCTTTAGACTTCTAATGACGGCTCCCAGCTCTCTAAAGACGGCTCCGGGAAAACTGAGGCCGGTCTCCACGATTTTAATGGCATTTTTCATCGTTCCCAGAATGGCTGTGGCTCTCGTGGCTTACTTTACATCCCCCTTAGGGGGCTTGGGGGCCGTTTCCCTGGTGACTTAGGGTCGTTCCCCTGGCGACTTTGGCTATTTGCTTAGCCCCTGCCAACAAAAAAGCCCCTGTCGGCAGAACCGACAGGAGCCTCCTATTATAACTTAATCCACTCTAATTTAGAGGTTGGGGTTAATCTCTGACCACTTGTCTACAGCGGGCAGAGCGCCGAGAGCGATAACCTGATCGCGCATGCTCTCCAGGTGCTTGTACGAAGCATCCAGGGCAGCTATCTCGTCGGCTGTTCCCATTACCGGCTTGGTGTACACACCGTCGCTGGTGATGCGGGTAGGCATGGCCATCATTACGTGGCTGTAGCGAGCTGTGTCGGCGTATGCGCCAGCGGGATAGAAGAACTCCTCGCCACCCATGGCAGCCTCAATCATCTTCACGGCCAGGTACGAGGGGCTCTGGAATGAGCTACGACGGCGCAACTCGATAATCTTGGCACCTCCCTGCGTTACATCCTTCTGCATCTGAGCCCACTCCTCGGCTGTCAGACCCTTGCCGTTAACAGTGGCCTTGCCAGCGATAACGTCGAGCAGCTTAACGCCGTCAACGGTGGTAGGAGAAGCAAACACGGCCATCTTCTCGCCGTGGCCGCCGTAAGTATAGGCGTTCTTTACAACTGCCTGGCTTACGCCAAAGTGCTTGGCCAGCGCACCCTTCAGACGGGTAGAATCGAGGGCGGCCAGGGTGGCTACCTGGTTGGGCTTCAAGCCCGAGTGTACCAGTGTAACGAGGCCCGTGATGTCGGCCGGGTTAAAGATTACCACGCAGAACTTGGCATCGGGACAATATTTCTTGATGTTTTCGCCCAGCTCTTCGGCTGCCTTAGAGTTGCCGACCAACAGGTCCTCGCGGGTCATACCCTCCTTACGTGGGGCACCGCCTGATGAGATGATATACTTGGCTCCGGTGAAAGCCTCTTTAGGATCTGTGGTAGAAATGATGTTGGCCTCATCGAAGCCACACTGCCGCATCTCCTCAGCAACGCCTTCGGCTGAGAAAACATCGTAAAGACAAATGTTGGGAGTAAGCTTGAGCATGAGTGCAGTCTGCACCATGTTAGAACCAATCATGCCGGCTGCGCCGACGATGACGAGTTTGTCGTTAGTTAAAAAGTCCATAACTATAGTGTTTATAATTTAGAAGTTCTTTTTTACCATTATCACGCAAATAGTGTGCCATGTACCTATGCCGATGACAGGAATAATGCGTAGCACGGCTCCTTTTTCTTTCTTTCGCAAAATTACGAAAAAAATGACGGACTTTGCCTACATTAATTGATATTAATTTGTGATTAATTCTTAAAACTGCTACCTTTGTCATGTCCATTTAGCAAAAATAGTATGAAAGAGAATATAGCCAAGAGAGTGGCGCTTCTGCGCGAGGTGATGGCTCGCGAGCGGATAGATGCCTTTGTGTTTCCCAGTACCGATGCTCATGGTAGCGAGTATGTGGCCGACCATTGGAAAGGGCGCGAGTGGATTTCGGGTTTCAGTGGTTCGGCTGGCACAGCAGTCATTACACGTCACAGCGCAGCCCTCTGGACCGACTCGCGCTACTTCATAGCCGCAGCGCAGCAGTTAGAGGGTACCGAGTACCGGCTCATGCGGCAGCGTATGCCAGGCACGCCGACCATCGCCGAGTGGTTGGGCACCGAACTGGCCGACACCGACAGTCCCACGGTGGCCCTGGACGGCAGTGTCAATGCCTATGCCGATGTAGAAGCCCTCACTGCCGACCTGCGGCAACACGGGGGCATCACCCTGCGTATTAACTTCGACCCCCTGGCCCTCATCTGGCCCGACAGGCCCCCTCTGCCCGCCCGCCCCGTGGTGGTTCAGCCCCTGGAGTATGCCGGCGAAACGGTGGCCGATAAGGTGGTGCGCATACGGAGGGCCCTGCGTGGGGGGCATGCCGACGGCATGTTGGTATCGGCCCTGGACGACATCGCCTGGACGCTCAACCTGCGGGGCGACGACATCCCATGCAACCCCGTGTTTATCGCCTATCTGCTCATCGACTCCCGCCACGTCACCCTTTTTACTGACGGTGCCCACCTGGACGACGGTGTGCGGAGCTACTTGGCCCAGGAGAACATCGGCGTACGTGGCTACGGTGACATTGACGGTGCCCTGCGCGATTATTTCGAGTACAGCATTCTGATAGACCCTCAGCAGACTAACGCTCTGCTGCCCACACGGGTGCCGCGGCGTACACGGATAGTCTATGCGCCGTCGCCCATACCTGTGATGAAGGCTGTGAAAAACGCCGCCGAGATAGCCGGCTTCCGCGCGGCCATGGTGCGCGATGGGGTAGCCATGGTGCGCTTTCTGCGATGGCTCTATCCGGCTGTGCAGGCTGGTGGCGTGACCGAACTGACCATTGTCCACCGTCTGGCCGACCTGCGCGCCCAGTACCCTGAGTTCCGCGGTGTCAGCTTCGACACCATCGCCGCCTACCAGGAGCATGGTGCCATCGTACACTATGAACCCACCGAGGCTACCGACATGCCCCTGCGCCCTGAGGGCTTGCTCCTGCTTGACAGCGGTGCCCAGTATGTCGACGGAACTACCGACCTCACGCGTACCCTGGCTCTCGGGCCAGTTACTGACGAGCAGCGCCGCGTGTACACACTCGTCCTGCGCAGCCACATCCGCTTGGAGATGGCCCGTTTCCCCCGCGGTGCCTGTGGCACTCAGATTGATGCCATTGCCCGCGAACCCTTGTGGAGCCATGGATACAACTTCATGCACGGCACGGGTCACGGCGTGGGCTCCCACCTGTGTGTACACGAGGGACCACAGCAGATACGCATGGAGTACTGCCCTACGCCGCTGTCGCCAGGCATGACCATAACCGACGAGCCTGGTGTGTACCTGGAGCGACGGTTCGGAGTACGCTTGGAGAATATGCTGTTAGTGGCCGAGGGTGCCCGCACCGAGTGCGGCGACTTCCTACAGATGGAGGCATTTACCCTCTGTCCCTTTGACACAGCCCCCATCATTCCCGCCATGATGATGCACGATGAGATAGACTGGCTGAACCACTATCATGCCACTGTTTACGAACGGCTGGCTCCCTCGCTCAGTCCCGATGAGCGTGCCTGGTTGCGCCAGGCCACGGCCCCATTACAGGCGTAGGCCGGGGCGCTGGTGCTGATAGCCATAAACGACCCATCCCTTGCTGCGGGGCATGCCGCGGCAAGGGATGGGTCGTTTATGATAGTATGTCCTGTTATTATAATAAGGTGTCAGAGCGCCACGCTGTCCATTATCTTGCGGGTGGCTCCCGTCATGCTGGCCACAAAGGCTCCGGCCTTCTTGCCGCACTGTGCCAGCCACTCGGCATCGGTGTCCAGCCGGCTGATGAGTGCCTCGAACTCCTCTCGGGTGTTGAAGTCGAACCCACCCTGGGCCGCCTTGAGTCCCTGGGCCTCGCGGAAGTGCGCATTGTTGGGCCCGAAGATGACCGGCATGTCCCATACCGCCGCCTCAAGCACATTGTGTATGCCCACGCCGAACCCGCCGCCCACATAGGCTACCTGTCCGTAGTGGTAGATGCTCGACAGCAGTCCGAAGCAGTCTATGATGAGGCACCGGGCCTCGCGGGCCGTAGCCTCGGTGGCCTGGGTGTAGCGCACGGTCTTCATCTGCAGCTGCTGGGTTATCTGCTGTAGATGGTCTTCGCCTATTACGTGTGGGGCGATGATGATTTTCCAGTCCTTGTGGGCATTGAAGAACGGGATGAACCGTTCCTCATCGGGCGGCCACGACGAGCCGGCCACAAAGACCTTGGGCGCGCTGTCCGTGGTACCCGCGCCCACAAAGGCGTCTACGATGGGCAGTGTGCGAGCCGTCTCCTTAATCTGCAGAACCCTGTCAAAGCGCGTGTCGCCTACCACGTCTACCTGCGTGATGCCTATTGTGCCCAGCAGGCGGCGCGACTCCTCGTTCTGTACATAGAAACGGGTGAAGCACTGCAGTACCCGGCTGTACTGGCGACCATACCACTTGAAGAAAACCTGGTCAGGGCGAAAAATACTCGACACACTATAAGTGGGCACATGGCGATGCTTGAGTACGTGTAGGTAGTTGTACCAGAACTCGTACTTGATAAAGAACGCCATGACCGGGTGGACGATGCGCAGGAACTTGCGGGCGTTGCCAATGGTGTCGATGGGCAGATAACATATAACATCGGCCCCGCGGTAGTCCTTGCGGACCTCGTAACCAGAAGGTGAGAAGAACGTGAGGAGTATCTTGTACTCAGGGTGACGCTTGCGCAGCTCCTCCATGAGTGGGCGACCCTGCTCGAACTCGCCGAGCGAGGCGGCATGGAACCATACATAGCGCGCGTTGGGGTCTATCTGCTTACGCAGGATGCCAAACGACGCACACTCGCCCTTCCACATCTTGCGTACCTTGTCCGAGAAGAGGCTGGCGATGGCCACGCCTGCCTGTATCAGGTAGATTATAATGTTATACATATACCTATATATATACAGCGTGCCCCGCCCGGGTCACGCTGCTGATTAGCTATTAGTTACTTGAGTACTTCGATGGCACGGTGCAGCCTGCGTAGGGTCTCCTCCTTACCGAGGAAAGCCGAGATGTCAAACATGCCGGGCCCCTTGCCAATGCCAACGAGCGCCAGACGGAAAGCGTTCATAATGTCGCCCAGTTTGTACCCCTGGTCATTAACCCACTGCAGCACGATGGGCTCCTGGCCCTCGACGCTGAAGTCGTCAATACCCTCGAGCACGTCAGCTAACTCGCCCATCTGCTTGGCAGAGTACTCCTTCCAGCGTTTGCGCACGGTCTTGTCATCGTACTCAGTCGGGGGGAGGAAGAAAAATGAGCAGAGAGGCCAAAGCTCCTTGACGAAACTTACGCGATCCTTCATAAGGCCCACTACAGTGCGTATGCGGTCCATGCTCTCGTCGACGCCATTGTTAGCCACGATGGGGGCGAACAGGTCAGCAATCTCCTCGTTGCTCTTACGCAGAATATACTCGTGATTAAACCAGATACCCTTCTGATAGTCAAACTTGGCACCACTCTTGGAACACTTGGTGATGTCAAAGGCTTTGACGAGTTCGTCCAGGCTGAAGAGCTCCTGATCAGGACCGGGGTTCCAGCCCAAGAGAGCCAGAAAATTGACCACAGCCTCGGGGAAGTAGCCACTCTCGCGGTAGCCGCTCGACACTTCGCCCGTCTTGGGGTCGTGCCATTCCAGCGGGAAGACAGGGAAACCTAAGCGGTCGCCGTCGCGCTTGGACAGTTTGCCCTTGCCCTCGGGCTTCAAGAGCAGCGGCAGATGGGCAAAGCGTGGCATGGAGTCCTCCCAACCAAACGCGCGGTACAGCAGCACGTGCAGGGGGGCCGATGGCAGCCACTCCTCGCCGCGTATCACGTGGCTTATCTCCATCAGGTGGTCGTCCACAATGTTGGCCAGATGGTAGGTGGGCAGCTCGTCGGCACTCTTATAGAGTACCTTGTCATCCAGGATGTCGCTCTTGATGACCACGTCGCCGCGTATCATGTCGTTTACATGTACCTCGATGCCCGGCTCTATCTTGAAGCGTACCACGTACTGCTCGCCGTTGTCTATCAGCTGGCGCCAGTCGGCCTCGGGCATCGTCAGCGAGTTGCGCATCATCAGCCGCGTCCGCGAATCGTACTGGAAGTTCTGAACTTCGGCGCGCTTGGCGTCCAGTTCCTCAGGCGTGTCGAAAGCGTAGTAAGCCTTGCCGTTGTCGATGAGCTGCTGTACATACTTCTTATAGATGTCGCGGCGCTCGCTCTGACGGTAGGGACCGTGAGAGCCGCCGAAACTCACCCCCTCGTCGAACTCGATGCCTAACCACTTGAACGACTCTATGATGTATTCCTCGGCACCGGGTACAAATCGGTGCGAGTCGGTGTCCTCTATGCGGAACACCATGTCTCCGCCATGCTGGCGGGCAAAGAGGTAGTTATAGAGGGCGGTTCGTACGCCGCCAATGTGTAACGGTCCGGTAGGACTGGGTGCAAACCGCACCCTGACTTTTCTTTCTGACATTATTATATATAGTCTTGTTGCTTCTGTCTGTAGCTGGGGGCGCCAGGCCCATGGCGGCCGTGGGTGATGCCGTGGCTGCGGGTACCGGGCAGGGTGCCGGCAGGCGCGTGGCCATGGTCGCGGAAAGACTGCGAAGGGCCCCGCAAGATTTTTTTGCAAAATTAATTGATTTTTTTGAGTATTGCCCATTATTTTTCGTATTTTCGCAAAATAATAGCAATACAGACTAAGCATTTATGAGATTTCATACCGCAAACCGTCGCTTCAACCGGGTGCTTGCCCGCCTGCTGCTCGTTGTTGTCAGCACCTCCGTCATTGTCTGGTTCCTGCCCCACAACGAGAGTCAGCGCTTCCGCTACGACATAGGCAAGCCCTGGATGTACGGCTCGTTCATCGCCAAGTTTGATTTCCCTATCTACAAGACTGATGAGGCCATCAGGGAGGAGCAAGACTCGCTGATGCGCACCTTTCAGCCCTATTACCGTTACGACTCGCGGGTAGAGCAGCGCCAGTTGCAGTTGCTGCAGGAGAGCCTGCGGTCGGACGACCACGAGGTGCCGCGCGACCTGGTGCCCGTCATCGTAAACAGGCTGCACAGGCTGTACATGGCTGGCATCATGAACACCGCCCAGTATCGCGACTTTGCCCGCGATTCTACCAGTACCATCCGCATAGTCAACGGAAAGGAGGCCCAGAGTCTGCCGGTCAACTTGGTGTACTCTACCATGAGTGCCTACGAGCAGCTGTTCATGGACGACCACCTGGCAGCCCAGCGCAGCGTGCTGCAGAAGTGCAACCTGAACGAGTTCATAGAGCCCAACCTGATATATGATAAGGACAGGAGCCAGACCGAGCTCAACGACCTGCTCAGCGGTATCTCGCCAGCCAGCGGCATGGTGCTGGCTGGGCAGAAGATAATAGACCGAGGTGAAATCATCAACGACTACGACTACAGGGTGCTCTCCTCGCTTGAGCGAGAGATGCAGAGGCGCAGCTCGACCCCCTCTGAAATCACCTCGACCATCGTGGGCCAGATACTCTTCGTCACTATCCTCATAGGGCTGTTCACCATGTACTTAGCGCTGTTTCGCAAGGACTACTTTGCCAAACCGCGCAACATACTGATGCTCTATGTCATGGTAACGCTGTTTCCCGTGCTCGTATCGCTGCAGGTGTCGCACAACCTGTTCAGCGTGTACATCCTGCCGCTGGTCATGGTGCCCATATTCGTACGTGTGTTCCTCGACTCGCGTACCGCCTTTGCCACCCATGTCGTCATGGTCATCATCTGTGCCGCCGCGGTCAAGTACCAGTACGAGTTTATCATCGTGCAGATAGTGGGCGGCATGGTGGCCATCTACTCCCTGCGCGAACTGGCCCGCCGGGCGCAGGTATTCAAGACGGCCATTCTCGTAACGGTGTCGAGCTGCGCCATATACCTGGCCCTGCAGCTTATGCAGGACAACGATATTACCAAGTTGGATGCCAGCATGTACTACTACTTCGTCGTTAACGGCGTGTTCCTGCTCCTGGCTTATCCTCTGATGTACCTTATCGAGAAGACGTTCGGCTTCATATCCGACGTGACCCTTATCGAGTTGTCGGACACCAACAAGGGACTGCTGCGGAGGCTGAGTGAGGTGGCCCCGGGCACCTTCCAGCACTCCATCACCGTGGCCAACTTAGCCGCCGAGATAGCCAATAAGATAGGGGCCAACAGCCTGCTCGTGCGAACGGGCGCCCTGTATCACGACATAGGCAAGATGGCCGACCCGGTATTCTTTACCGAGAACCAAGCCGGTGTTAACCCGCACAATGAAATCTCCTGCAAGGAGAGTGCCCGCATTATCATCAGCCACGTGGCCATGGGTGTCAAGGAGGCCGAGAAGGCCGACCTGCCGGTATTCATTAAGAACTTTATACTGACCCATCACGGGCTCGGGATAGCCAAGTACTTCTACATCAAGTACAAGAATGAGCACCCGGATGAGGCGGTGGATATAGCAGACTTCATGTACCCCGGCCCCAATCCCTTTACGCGCGAGCAGGCCATCCTGATGATGGCCGACACGGTCGAGGCAGCCTCGCGGTCGCTCACCGAGTACACCGAGGAGAGCATCATCAGCCTGGTCAATAAGCTTATAGACCAGCAGGTGGCCGATGGCTTCTTCAAGGAGTGCCCCATCACTTTCCGCGACATCGCCCAGGCCAAGTTGGTGCTCATAGAGCGCCTCAAGGCCATCTACCACACCCGTATCCAGTATCCCGAGTTGAAGAAGTAGGGGGCGCAGAGAGTAAAAAAGTGTTGCCAGTGGGTTGGTGATGGCCCCGGGAAGCGTAGAGGTTGGTCTCCGGTTTTTCCGTGGCAGTCTTTGTATGGATTGTGATGATGGACTGATGAGCCATGATGGTACCCTAAATAATAACAGGGCCAGTGGCGAGCCTGGCATAAGCAACGCGCGCTTTGTGCGGATATTCCAATCGGCCCCGAAGAGGCTGTGAATATTCCCGTGGCCATCACGAAAAATGAAAAGACCGACCTTAGGACTCCTAAAGACGGCTCCGGGCTCGCCAAAGACGGCTCCGGGAAACGTGGAGGTCGGTCTCCGTGATTGTGGTGATACCTGTAGCTCTCATGGAGAGGCTCTCTATTCCCGAACTTTTTGTCTTTTTCCTTTTTCCCCTATTTCCTTTTCAAACAGAGAGGGCACCCCTGACAGTGGCCATTATGGCGACTGAGGCCCTGATAAGGGTTATAAATATGGAAATACTGAAAAACTTAATCGCTTGGTCATCAGTACTTATTGCTGCGTCTCTTGCCATATTACCCGCATCCTATACAAAATTACCCATCTTCGTGGGTGGGAAAGTGTATATTTGCAGCGTCAATTTAACCATTGCAATAACAAAACTAAACGATTAACGCAAATCTTAACAAGATGGTGAAACGATTTATTAAAACAAACAAGGTGGGAAGCCTTTCGGCCATGCTCCTGATGATGCTGCCTCTGCAACCGATGTGGGCAGGTACATCATTGCCGAACGCCCCAACTCTATCGGGGGGGGTAATCCGTAGTCAACAAGCCAACACGCAGAAGTGTGGCGGAATAATTAAGGATGCCACGGGCGAGCCCATCATCGGTGCCACCGTGCGCAAGCCCGGGACGAACGTGGCCGCGCTCACAGACATAGACGGACACTTTACCATAGACGTTCCCGAAGGCACCATGCTATCTGTGTCGTACATAGGGTACAAGGACCAGACCGTACGCGCCGCCCGCAATATGACGGTGACACTCCAGCCCGATGTGGCCAACCTCAACGAGGTGGTGGTAGTGGGCTATGGCGTGCAGAAGCGCGCCTCGGTAACCGGCTCGGTGGCCTCGGTACAGGCCAAGGACCTGGTTACGGTCAAGTCGGCCAATGTTACCAACGCCCTGGCCGGTAAGCTGCCTGGTCTGCGTGCCGTACAGCGTAGCGGAGCCCCTGGCGACGACGGTGCCAGCATCGACGTGCGTGGTTTCGGTAGCGCCCTGGTCATCGTCGACGGAGTTCAGCGCGACTTCTCACAGATAGATCCCAACGACATCGAGTCTGTCAGTATCCTGAAGGATGCTTCGGCAGCCGTATATGGTTTCAAGGGTGCCAACGGTGTCATCCTGGTCAAGACCAAGGGTGGCGAGAAAGGCAAGGCCACCATTAACTATAATGGCTATTACGGCATACAGCAGATAACCCGTTATCCCCGCCTCTATAATGGTTATGAATACGCCAGCCTGTACAACGAGGCCCAGCAGAATGTGGGCGTTACGCCCTCGTACTCGGCCGAAGAGCTGGAGAACTTCCGTAACGGCATCGGCGTTACCGACTGGTACAACGCCACCATCCGCAAGTCGTCGCCTATGACGTATCACAACCTGAGCGTATCGGGCGGTACCGACCGTATCAGGTACTATTTTGCTGCCGGCTTCCTCGGCCAGGAGGGTATCTACCGTTCGGGCGACTACAACTACCATCGCTACAACGTGCGCTCTAACATTACGGCCACCATCCGCGACGGCCTCAAGGTGGGCATGCAGCTGAGCGGCCGCTTTGACAAGCGCGAAAAGCCCTATGAGCCCGACCCCATTTCGCGTAGCATCCAGATGGCCCTCCCTGTGACCACTATCTATGCCAATAACAACGAGCGTTACTACAGCAACCCTGGCGACAAGGGCAACCCTGTCCAGATGTCGCAGATAGGCAACATCGGTTACAGTCGTCGTAACCGCCATGTGTTCAACGGTTCTGTCAATATCGACTGGGAGGTGCCATGGGTCAAGGGCCTCAGTGTCAAGGGTCTCTTCTCTTATGACTACACCAACGTGGGCAACAAGAACTGGTACAAGGAGTTCTATGAGTATGGCTACAACGCTGCCTCTGACAGCTACAGCGTCTCGCGCTCGCACGTCATCTCTGAACTCACCAAGCAATCTAACGAGGACATCAAGACCAATGGTCAGATTTCTATCAACTACCACAACACCTTTGGCGAACACGACATTACCGGACTTCTCTTGTGGGAAGCCTACGACGATAACGGCGACTGGTTCAAGGCTTACCGTCAGTTTGACGTGAGCGCTATCGACCAGATTAATGCCGGTAACACCACCAACATGGACAACGGCGGCAACGCCAACGAGCAGGCTCACGAGGGTCTGGTAGGCCGTATCAACTACGCCTACGCTAACAAGTACCTGGCCGAGTTCAGCTTCCGCTACGACGGTTCGTACAAGTTTGACCCGAGCAAGCGCTGGGGCTTCTTCCCCGCAGTATCGCTGGGCTGGCGCGTGTCG
This sequence comes from Prevotella sp., assembly GCA_022769285.1. Taxonomy (GTDB): domain Bacteria; phylum Bacteroidota; class Bacteroidia; order Bacteroidales; family Bacteroidaceae; genus Prevotella. The sequence goes on along the minus strand of JALEKD010000039.1, from coordinate 127,817 downwards.
GAAGAGAAGTTCTTCAAGGACGCTCTGCCCATGTTCGACAACCTCAAGATACGTGGGTCGTGGGGCATTATCGGCGACGAGAGCAGCCTGAGCGCTTTCCAGTACCTCAGTGGCTATACCTATCCGTCGGGCAGCTACGTGCTGGGTACCAATGGCTCGTCGCCAGGTGCCAGCGACCGTGGACTGGCCAACCGCGACCTGACCTGGTATAAGTCCAAGACCTTTAACATCGGTTTTGAGGGCTCGGTCTACAACGGTCTGCTCAGTGTAGAGTTCGACTACTTCGTGCGTAAGCGCGAGGGCTTGTTGGCCAACCGACTGCTCAGCCTGCCAACCACGTTCGGCATCTCGCTGCCGCAGGAGAACCTGAACTCAGACAAGACTCAGGGATACGAGATAGTACTGGGCCACCACAACAAGGTCGGTAAGCTCACTTACGACATCAAGGCCAACTTCAGTACCACACGTAACTACAACCGCTATGTGGAGCGCGCCGCCTCGGCCAACATGTACGACAACTGGCGCAACAACTCCAACGGCCGTGTCAAGGACATCCAGTGGGGAAAGGTGGCCGTCGGCCAGTTCCAGAGCTACGAGGAAATCCTCAACTCGCCTATCCAGGACGGCAACGGCAACAAGTCGCTCCAGCCTGGTGACATCAAGTACGAGGACTGGAACCACGACGGTATCATTGATGACAAGGACAACCAGCCCATCGGCCGCGGCGATACACCTTTTATGTATTACGGACTGAATATGTCGGCCAACTACAAGGACTTCGACATCACTGTCTTCTTCCAGGGTGCCGCCGGCCACTCCATATTCACCTCGGGCGACTTCGCAGCCCCCTTCATCCAGCAGGGACTGGGTAACGGTGTGTCTATCTGGCTCGACCGCTGGCACCGCGTAGACCCCTCAGACCCCTCAAGCGAGTGGATTCCCGGCAAGATGCCGTCGCTGCGCCCAACAGGTTTCTCGCTCAACGAGCAGACCTCTACCTGGAATAAGCAGAAGGGCGACTACCTGCGTCTGAAGACCCTTGAGATAGGTTACTCGCTGCCTAAGAAGCTGCTCAGTCATGTCGGCATACAGCGCCTGCGTGTCTATGTTAACGGTTTCAACCTCCTTACCTTCACCAGCCGTAAGGGTATGATGAAGTGGATGGACCCCGAGAACAGCAATGGCATGTTCAGGTACTACCCGCAGATGCGTACGTATAACTTTGGTGTCAACTTAACATTCTAAAAACGGTAGATAAAATGAAAAAGAATATAGTAAAAGTATTAGGACTCGGTCTGCTGGTGTCAGGTATGGCGTCATGCTCTGGCTATCTGGACCGAAACAACTACGATACGATAACGCCAGACAAGGTGTGGCAGGAGAACAAGCTGATAAACGCCGTGCTGGTAAACTTGTACTCGTCGCTCAAGCTCGAGGACTTCAATTACTGGTACAACGAGGGATGGCGTCTGCAGAACCCATCGTCGATGTCCGACGAGGCACAGGGCTCCTTCCAGAAGGCCCCGGCCTTTGACAACGGCAACGCCACCTACACCTATCAGGACGAGCTGTTCGCCATAACCTTTGCCGACCGCTATAAGGCCATCCGTAACTGCAACAGCTTCCTGGAGCAGTTAGAGACAGCCACCACGCTCGACGATGCACAGAAGAAGGCCCTCGTGGCCGAGGTGAGGTTCCTCCGTGCGTTCGACTACTTCACTCTCGTTAAGCGCTATGGCGGTGTGCCCCTGCTTTCCAATACCCAGGCCTACGACCCGAGCCACCCCGAGACCCTCCAGGTACCCCGCAACAAGGAGGTCGAAGTCTACGACTACATTGTTAACGAGTGCCGGGCGGCTGCCACCGACCTGCCCGTTAAGCGCGACGATGCCAATAAGTACCGCGCTACCCAGGGCGCTGCCCTGGCCCTGCTCTCGCGTGCAGCTCTCTATGCCGGCTCTATCGCCAAGTATGGCGAGGTGCAGCTTGATGGTCTGGTGGGTATTCCCGCTTCTGACGCGCAGCGCTTCTTCCAGCTCTCATACGATGCTTCTAAGGAAATCATCGACAGCCACGCCTACTCGCTCTACCAGGGCAACAGTAACAAGAGCCAGAACTTCTGCGACCTGTTTACCAAGACCGTTAATGGCAACAATGGCGAGTACATCTTCCAGAAACAGTTTGACGTGGCCGCCAATAAGGGTCACGACTGGGACAAACGCAATGCCCCCTTCTCGTACCGTGGTGGCGGCTGGGGCTGTGGTATCGCCCCCACGCTCGAACTGGTCGAGGCGTTTGAGTATGTTGATGGCAGTAAGGGTACTCTCAAGCTCACCGACGACGAGGGTAACCCCGTGCGTCTGAGCGACCCCATGGAGCTGTTCAAAGACAAGGACCCCCGTCTGCTGGCTTCTATCTATCTGCCTGGTTCACCCTGCATGGGTTCTAACATGGAGTGGTACCGCGGTGTCATCGCCCCCGACGGCACTAAGTACCAGGCCACCAGTCAGCCCAGCGGCTCCAACTCGGTTGTCATCAATGGCACCACCTACAAGACGTCTGGTAAGGATGGCGGTGCTGATGCCGGCGATGCCTCTAAGACCGGTTTCTATCAGAAGAAGTTCTTCGACGAGACCATCTCTGACCTCAATATGGGTAAGTCTGAGACTCCGTGGCCTGTGTTCCGTCTGGGCGAGATTTATCTGAACCTCGCCGAGGCTGCCTACGAACTGGACAACAGCAGCGATGCCCTCTCGGCTGTCAACGAGGTACGCAAGCGTGCCGGCATAGCCCCCTTAGGTACCATCGACATGGACAAGATACGCCATGAGCGCCGCGTAGAACTGGCTTTCGAGGGCCATCGTTTCTGGGACCTCAAGCGCTGGCGTCTGGCTGACAAGGATGTTTCTGAAGGCGGTCTCAATGGTTTCCGCGGCTCTGCCCTCTATCCTTGGTACAATGTCAGCGATGGCAAGTACACCTTCGAGCGCGGCACTAACACGCCCAAGCAGGTACGTGTGTTCCTCCCGCGCAACTATTACCTGAAGATTAACGCCAGCGATATGAATTCCAACAAGCTCTTGGTTCAGAATCCTGGTTATACTAACTAATAATATAATGTAGACTATGAGAAAAGTATATTTGTTTGCAGCTATGCTCCTGTCGGCCATGTTGATGGTGAGCTGCGGTGACGAGATAGATAACTATGATGCCCCCAACGGCGGTATCAAGGGCCAGGTGCTCGATGCCGATACTGGCGAGCCCATTCCCCTGCCTGTTAGCGGTTCGTCTGGCGTCATTATCAACATGAATGAGCTCAACACGGGAGCCACTAAGTCGGTTGACTTCTATGCCAAGGCTGATGGCTCGTTTGAGAACTCCAAGATGTTCAACGGTGACTACCACATAGTGGTTAATGGCCCGTTCGTGGCTAAGTGCGAGGGCGATGTCAAGATTAGCGGTCAGACTCAGTTCAACCTGACGGCCACTCCCTACGCCCGCGTTACGGCCAATGTGTCGGTACAGGGCCACGTGGTTACTGTAGCGTACAAGGCTACGCCCACCCAGGAGGGTGCTACGGTGGCCGAGGTCTATGGTTACTGGAACCTCGCCCCTGGCGTAGACGACAGCAAGTCTAACTACGAGGAGCGCCAGGTCGTTAAGAATGTGGCTGAGGGTTCGTTCACTTTCAATCTGGACAACTCGGCCAGCTACAACAAGAACCTGTACAAGATTAAGAGCAACGGTAACAAGCTCTACTTCCGCGTGGGAGCTAAAACCAGTGGCAAGGTCAACTACAGTACCATCGTAGAGGTGGTAGTACCTTGATGCTCGGTCGTCGACCGATAAAGACGAGAGGGGAGGGTGCCGACGGCATCCTCCCCCTCAGTCTTTCTATATATTATAATAATGTATACCTTATTATATAATGGGGCTACATCAGCCTCGGTGGTTCTCTGATTGGCGGTGACCACTATTCCATGTCTGGTGTTGGCAGCAGTAAATGGTGGAATTGCTTGCCTGTTTCCCGTGGGTGTCGTGGCTAATAGCTGTGCTGTTTACCTGTTTTCTTTACGTGCCGTGGCTAATCTCCTGGCATCCTCTTGTGGCCTGGGGAAGCTTATCTTTTTATCATAAATCGTGACTATAACTGGTCTGATGGCGGTGACTGACGCCCCGAAAAGAGTTATAAAAAACGGAACCATGAAAAAAATAACAACTTGATACTCAGTACGGATAGTTGCTATATACTCTATATTTTTAATACTCAGTACAATAATACCCATGTGCGCGTGATATATTATGTAAATTTGTAGCGTCAATTTGTAAGTGATTGCTAAACCCTAAAGGATTACAAAACTATTCGATATGTCTATGAGACGGATATTTACCCTTTTATTGCTGGGTATGGCTATGTTGGCTTGGGCCGACAATATACCCGAGAGTGAAGTGAAGACAGCTGACCCATTCGTAATGCTCGATGGCGATACCTACTACTGCTACGGTACCCGTGCTGGTAACCCCAATAAGGGCTTCGAGGCTTTCTCGTCCAAGGATCTGAAGACCTGGAAACGCGAAGGCTATGTTATTCAGACTGGGCACAACCTCTACTGGGCCCCCGAGGTCTACAAGTTTGATGGCAAGTACTATATGTACTACTCGGCTAACCATAAGCTCTATGTTGCTGTCGCCGACTCTCCTCTGGGCCCGTTCCAGGATGTTACTGGTACTCCCATGGTCGATTTCGGCAAGAACACCATTGATAACACGGTCTTCACCGACACCCTTGAGGACGGTCGGGTAGAGCAGTGGATGTTCTTCGTGGTCGAAGATGGTCAGAACATGATTTATCGTTGTAAGCTCAACCCCGACCACGTCACCGTGGATGCCAGCACCATCGTTAAGGTGTTTGGCGCTGACCAGGCCTACGAGAAAAAGGTCGGCTACCGCTGTACTGAGGGCCCCATCGTGGTTAAGGCACCCAAGCCCCTGCGTGGCAAGTATCGCTACTACCTCTGTTACTCTGCCAATACGTACAACAGTCCTTACTACTGTGTATGTTACGCCTATACCACCGACATAGCAGGCAACCAGTGGACTAAGTACACCGGCAACCCCATCCTGTCGTACGAAAAGGATCCCATCAAGTATCAGGTGTACGGCCCTGGCCATCATGGCCACTTCTATGACAAGGAGGGCAAGTTGCGCATCATGTTCCACGGCTACAAGACAGCCCAGTGCAAGGGTACCCGCCGTGTATATATAGGTACAATGAAAGCTACATCGACCAAAATAGAGATGGATGCCGATGATCCGATTATCTCTCCGAAGCTGTATATGGGCGGCTACGATGTATGTGACTCTACTACGACCGCCGTTCAGGCGGGTACCAGCGTGTGTGCCGACTTGACGAACAACGGGCACAAGGATATGATCTTCGCAGGTAAGGCCCGCGACGGATTCTTGAAGTATGCCGACTGGAAGGACCGCGTGCTGGCCGGGCGAGCCAACGATGCTTACTGGAACACTACCATGCTCTTTGACCCAGCTACCAAGAAGTGGACCACCAAGGCCAATGGGCTCAAAACCATGTACCGCTCGGTGGTGGTGCCCTGCGATATCAATATGGATGGTAACATTGACGTAATAACCTTTGACACCTTGGGCATCTCGTCGCCTGCTACCACTACGGCAGAGGCCTTGGCCCGCGAGGGACTTTTCCTGGGCGATGGCGAGGGTAACTTTACCCGTCAGGAACTCAAGTTTGTAGACGAGGCGGGCAATCCCACTACCTTTAATATGATAGCCCCGTTGGCCGCCGATGTAGCCGACTTTAACAACGACGGCTTGCCAGACATCGTGCTGGCTGGCTTTCGCGTCAATGTGCAGAACGCGAACGTAGTTCTTATCAATCAGGGCGACTTCACGTTCAAGGTATATACCTGGGACACTACCCGTAAGTTCGTGTCGGCCGTGTTGGCAGCCCATGACTTCAACAATGATGGGCTGACAGACTTTATTGTGAGCGGCAATATCAACAACGGCTCAGCGCCCTACGTGGCCATCTATATGGGCAACGCCGCTAAGCCCGGGACTTTTACCGTGCGCTCGGTGGGCAACCTGGCCATGCAGAACCTGGCCAATGGTACCGTGCTGGTCGGCGATATTAACAATGATGGCTGGCTGGACGTCTTTCTTCAGGGCTCCTCTGGCAAGATGGGCGACGTTAACGCTTTCCGCCAGCATGTCTATCTGAACAAGAAGTCGCAGAAAGCCTTGGCATTTACAACCGATAAGAATACCGATGCCGAGCTTTCGGGCAACAGCAAGATCGTGCGCGTCCAGAATGCTACCCCCACCAGTGGTGGCATCATCGACTGGGACGGCGATGGCCTGTTCGACGTGGTGGTGACTGGTCGTACAGAGTACTTCCAGACCCAGTTGGGTTACCTCTACCGCAATGTTGACGGCCATCTCAAGCAGGACTGCGTTGTCTCTGGCGGTTCGGCCTCTACGGTGGCCTTCCCCGACTGGGATGGCGACGGCGTGAAGGACTATTACAATGCCGGTTACTCTACCGATGACCTGAGCTTTAACACCGACTACAAAGGTATCCGTTCTACTATATATTTAAATAAGGTAACCGAGGCTCCTGCGCGCCCCGACTGTCCCACCATGTTAGCAGCTGATGGCAAGGCTGGGGCCGTGACCCTCTCCTGGACACCCGCGACCACCGCGCTCGACAATACCACCTACGAGATATTTGTCAAGAACGCCGAGGGCAAGCTCATCACCCAAACCCTATCGCACATAGGCGGCTCGCTCGATGGCGTGCGCAAGGTTAACCGCCTGGGAGCCATGGGCTGCAACAAGCAAGTTACCCTCAGTCTGCCCGAGGGCTCTTATACCTGGGGCGTGCAGGCTATCAACGCCGCCTACGACGGCTCTGAGTTTGCCACAGCCAAGTTTGACGTTACCGCAGGCGCTGTTACCGGCATCGATGCCCCCGTGCATCAGTCAGTGCGTGTCGTGGCTCTGTACGATGTACGCGGCCAGCGTGTAGATGCCAATGCCAAGGGTCTGGTGATAGCCAAGTACTCTGACGGAACTGTAAAGAAAATAGTAATCAGATAAGTCAATCAGAACAATTATGATGAACAAACATTTACTTAGCTTTTTGATGCTGTCATCGCTGTGCGCGACGGCCAGCGCGCAGAACAGCGTATCGGTAGACCTAACCGATAAACTGTTAGTGAACCCAGACTTCGAACTGTTCGAGTGCAAGGTGAAGCCCGCGAACCAGAGTAAGGCCGCAGAGATAGAGGCTCTGCCCGAGTTTGGCCAGGTTCTCCGTTTCAAGGACGAGTACAAGAGTGGCGATGCTACTGCTATCTATCGCGAGGCCGCTCGTGGCGTGCCCTATGGCTGGAGTATGAATCAGCCTGAGACGGGCGAGGAGGGTGGCTTTGGCGGCAACTCGTATGGCGTTAATTCCGATGCTTACAATCCTCATGGCAATGCAGCCTGTTGGTTCAGCCAGGGAACTTTCCCTGTGGGTTGGAAACTCTATCAGACCATCCCCGCCAGCAAGTTAGAGCCCGGACTCTACAAAGTTACCTGCCTGCTCTGGCAAGAGGTGTCCCTCAACAAGGCCAGCAACACCAATACTACCTATCAGGAAGGTTATACTTATACGAACATCGCCGGTACTTGTTGTCTGTTCGCCAATAACAGCGTGCAGTACTACGGCCGCAAGGATGACTACAACGAGGCCGGCCTTACTCCCACCGACGAGGTTGTAACATACGCCAACCACATGTTTGGGCTCAACAAAAATGGTGTTAAGCTGCACCCCATGGTGGTTTACGTCAATGTCAAGGAGGGTGAGGATCTTACCATCGGTATCCGTACCTCTCGTATAGATAAGTATGGCAACCCACGTGGTAACCGTTCGGGCTGGTTCAAGGCCGACAACTTCCGCGTAGAGAAAGTGCTCTCGCAGCCTGAGAAAGATGCTGATGAGTTTACTGCCGAGGTGCTCACGAATAGCAGCTTTGAGCTGGACCACAACGGCGAGGTGACCGACAAGCAGATATGCAATGGCGACTCACATGCCAGCCAGACTCCTGGTAGCGATGGCTACAACCCTGACTTTACTTATTATGGTTGGGAGAACGACAACCTGCCCGACGACTACGGCCAGCATCCCAACTTCTGCTGGGGCCTGATGGGCCACAATGCTGGTTACATGGACGGCAAGAATACTCCTATGGAGAACACCCGCCTGTATCAGTACATCGATGCCGACAAGTTAGAGCCCGGTGTGTACACCCTCAGCTGTATGGCTTGGCAGCCCACCGACCTGAAAGGCTTTGGCCAGTTCCGTATCTATGCTGACAATGGTAACAACACTTATGTTACCTACTACGGTGTTGAGTCCAAGTACGAGAAGAACCAGACCGAGGGCGAGATAGCTACCTTCGCCGGTCTTCCCGGTGGTGTGGACTCTTACTCTAAGCGTTCGCGCATCCTTGAGGATATGTATGTCAACATTCCCGTCTATCCCGGTCAGGACCTGGAGGTAGGACTGAAGACTGGTGGCCAGAATGGCGATGCTGACGAGGCTGTTGTACACGCTGGCGCTTTCCACATAGACTACTTCCGTATCAATAAGACCTCTAACCTGCCCGTTAATTACACGGCTGAGACCAACGACGTGCAGGCTGAGAACTACAAGGTTCGTGCTACACTCGACTGCGCTGTTGCCAACAACACTTGGAACACCGTATGTCTGCCTTTCGCCCTCAATGCAGCCGACATCCAGACCATATTCGGCAAGGATGCCAAGGTGGCAGCCTTTGATGGTGCCGACGCCACCACTGCCAACTTCAAGACTGTTGCCGAGATGGAGGCCGGTGTACCTTACCTGGTATATGCTACCGACGCCCTGCCCGCACCGATGGTCATCGACGACGTAGTGATAACCAAGTCTTCTGCCGAGACCGTTACCAAGGGCAACTTCAGCTTCGTAGGCGGTTTCTCTGCTACCACTATTAACGCCGGCGACCAGAACAGCCTGGTAGTTAACGGTGACGGAACGCTGAAGCCCGCTGCCGAGGCCACCACGGTCAGCGCTTTCCACGCTTATATGAAGTCGGCTACCGGCGGTGCCGCCACCTATACTGTAAACGGTACTATAGTAACCGGTATCGACAGCATTACCACCGGGGTCGAGTCTAAGGACGCCAAGGTCTTCAATCTGGCCGGTCAGCGTGTCAACAATGATGCCAAGGGCGTGGTAATCGCCAATGGCAAGACCATCATCAAGAAGTAACATACTACAACGAAAGGCTCTGCCACACCTGTGTGCGGCAGAGCCTTTTTTAATAACCGTTTAATCACTCTTACCAGACAAAAGCCAACCCACATGGAGATGACAAAGAAAGGGTTTTTCTTATCGCTGATGCTGGCCGTCTCAGGCGTAGCCATCGCCCAGCCTTACGCCGCCTATCACGACGGACTGATACGCCACATACAGCCCAAAGGCTGGATCAACGAGTTCCTGAACCGCCAGCGTACCGGCATGACTGGCCATCCCGAGGCGATAGCCTATCCTTACAACACCTGTCTATGGGCTGGCGAGATAGCCCGTCAGAACGAATGTTCGTTTGCCAAGGACTGGTGGCGCTACGAACAGAGCGCCTACTATACCGATGGCCTGCTCCGTCTGGGCTATGTCCTCGGCGACACCGCCTTTATCAACAAGGGCGAGCGGGGCATACGCTACACCATCGACCACGCCCAGCCCAACGGTCGCCTGGGCAATGTTAAGATAGAGTCGCAGTGGCCTATGGCCGTATTCTTCAGGGCCATGAAGGTCGCCTACGAGTACCGGGCCGATGCCGCGATACCCCAGGCGTTAGAGCGCCATTATCTCAGCCTGAGTGTAGACCAGCTGGTCAAGGGCCGCCGCCACATCGTCAACCTGGAAGGTATGCTGTGGACGTATGGCATCACCCACAACGCCCAGCTCCTGGCCCATGCCGAGCAGGCTTACAATCGCGGCGGATTTGAACTCGATGCCCGCACCGCCGGCAGTGACAAGCCCATCAGGATGCACGGCGTTACCTACTGCGAAATGCTCAAGATACCCCTCCTCTTATATGCTTACACCGGTAAGCGGCAGTATTTAGACCTGGCACTCCATGCCGAGCGCAAGCTGGAACGCGACCACATGTTGCCCGATGGCGTTCCCACAAGTGCCGAGTTTACCTCGGGCAACTCGATAGACATCGCCCACGAGACATGCGATATTGCCGACTACACCTGGTCGCTCGGCTACTTTCTCACTGTTACCGGCCACGCCGAGTGGGCCGACCGCATAGAGCGTGCCGTGTTCAATGCCGGCTTAGGGTGTGTCACCAAGGACTTCAAGTCGCTCCAGTACTTCTCATCGGCTAACCAGCTGATAGCCACGGGCACCTCGGACAACAACGCGTTCAAGCGGGGCAAGACCTGGATGCAGTATAGACCCATACATGAGACCGAGTGCTGCGCCGGAAACGTTCACCGCATCATGCCCAACTACGTTTCGCGTATGTGGCTTACCGATAACCAGGGCGGAGTGGTCGCTGCACTCTTCGGGCCCTCTTGCATCAGTACATCTATAAATAAGGTGCCCGTACAGATAACCGAAAATACCCGCTATCCCTTTAGCACGCAGATAGAGTTTACCATCCACACGCCCAAGAGCGTAAAGTTCCCCTTCAGGATACGCATTCCGGGCTGGGCCAAGTCTGCCCGACTCACCGTCAACGGCCGCAGTGTGCTCTGCACCCCTGCCACCTTTGCCACCATATCGCGCAAGTTCAGGGATGGCGACAAGGTATGCCTAACCATGGACGCCCCCGTCAAGGTGCAGACCATCGCCGGTCAGGGCATGTACGTGGAGCGCGGCCCGCTGCTCTATAGCTACGCCATACCGCAGACCGTGACCGAGGACACCACCACCTACGCCAATATGAGTGGAAAAAAATCGGCCAACCCCGACTTTAAATGCTGGTCGATACGTCCGGCAGGTGCCTTTAACTACGCCATAGATCCCACGCTACTCTCGCAGCATGGGGCACTTACCGCAGCACACAAGGAGCAGACTGATGGCTATCCCTTTGACATCCAGAATACCCCCGAGAGTATTCAGCTGCCCGTCAGACGTATCGTGTGGACGCTGCAGAACGGCACCCTCAACCCCCTGCTGCCCGCCCCCGGCAAGGTAGTAGCCACCGATACCGTAGAGACCGTGACGCTGGTGCCCTATGGCTGTACCGAGCTGCGCCTCACCGTATTCCCCGTGGTTAAGAGCGCCTCTTGCTGCCAGAGAACTGACACTGCTCCGCAGCAGGCCGCTATACGTAAAGAATAAATTCGCGCAGGGCGTGGGGCCATGACAGCCCTTACGCCCTGCGCTTCATATACCTTATTATATATAGTAACTACAACCATTATGAGAAGATATAGATTAGTCATTGCGGCCCTGTGTACACTCGTCATGCAGACGGTATGGGCCGGGCCTGTCCAGGTAACAGACAAGGGTATCACGGGCGCCATGCCCATAGTAACCGATGCCCAGGTGGCTACCTTAGTGTACGACGAGGCCGATGCCCCCGTGGTACATACCGTGTCTAAGATGGTACAGGGCGACATCCAGGCCGTAACAGGTCGCCAGGTGCCCTTGGCCACCACTACTGTCGGAGCCCCTTATGCCATTATAGCCGGCACGATAGGCCAGTCTAAGTTTATCGACGGCCTGGCCACCGCAGGCAAGATAGACGTAGGTGCCATCCGCGGCAAGTGGGAGTCGTATGTACTCCAGCTGGTAGCCAGCCCTTACGACGGTGTCGGCAAGGCACTCGTCGTGGCCGGCAGCAACCCCCGCGGCACCGCCTACGGTCTGTTAGAACTGTCGCGCCAGTTGGGTGTGTCGCCCTATGTGTGGTGGGCCGACGTTACGCCACGCCATCGCGACGAGGTATATGTATCGGGCGACCGTACCGAACAGGGCGAGCCCTCGGTCAGGTACCGTGGCATCTTCATCAATGACGAAGACTGGGGCATCCTCCCTTGGGCCCGCAAGACCATTGACGCTGCCTACAATAATATAGGCCCCAATACCTACGAGCGCGTGGCCCAGCTGCTGCTCCGCCTGCGTGCCAACACCCTCTGGCCAGCCAAGCACGGAGCCACTAAGGCCTTCTGGACACTCGAAGGCAACCTGAAGGTGGCCCGCGACTATGCCTTGGTGATGAGCTCTGGCGACCCCATGCTGCGCGACAACCTGTGGGAGTGGGTGCGTTTCGGTGGGTCGAGCTCTAACTACAACTACAATACCAATAAGAGCATGATGCTCGACTACTGGGCTAAGCGCGTGGGCCAGAGCCGTGGCTACGAGGCCATCTACGACATCAGCACCCGTGGCTTCCAGGACGAGCCGCTGTTAGGCTATGGCTCGACGGCCGAGGCGGTCAAGGGTATCACTGGCCTTATCGCCGACCAGCGCCAGTTGCTCACCGACTCACTTGGCGACGCCACCCAGGTGCCCCAGATATACCTGCCCTACAAGGAAGCACTCGACCTCTACAATGCCGGCCTCAAGATACCCGACGACGTTACCCTCTGCTGGGTCGATGACAACTTCGGCTACATCCGCCAGTTGCCCACCAGGGCCGAACAGGCCCGCAGCGGCGGCAATGGTGTGTACTACCACCTCTCTTACCTCGGCACGCCGGCCTCTTACCTGTGGCTGTCGTCCATGTCGCCCGCTTTTCTGAGCTACGAGCTGACCAAAGGTTACGAGAACGGCATCCAGCGCTTCTGGATGTTCAATGTGGGCGACATCAAGCCCGCCGAGATGGAGTTAGAGTTCTGCATGGACCTGGCCTGGGACGTCAATGCCTGGTCCAAGGACGCCCAGCGCTACAACCGCTACTGGGGCGGCAAGACCTTTGGCGACGAGTATGCCGATGCCATCGGCTCTATCAAGCAAGAGTACTACGACCTGGCTTCGGTGTGCAAGCCCGAGTTGATTAATCGCATGGACTGGCCTGACAATGAGTGCAACGAGCGCATACGCCGGTACGATGAGCTGGTGCGCAAGGTCGATGCGCTCAAGTCGCAGATACCGGCCGATATGCAGGATGCCTATTTCGAGCTGATAGAGTATCCCGTCAAGGGAGCCGCCGCCATGAACACCAAGATACTGAGGGCCCAGCAGGCATGGTTCCATGCCCAGGCCGGTCACCGAGACACCACCCTGACCTTTGCTGCCGCCTCGCGCAACGCCTACCGTACCATTCTCAGCCTGACGGATAAGTTTAACAAGCAGATAGCCAACGGCAAGTGGAACGGCATGATGAACTACAAGCCCTATGGCGGCAGCGTGTTCGACATGCCCATCGTGCCGACGGCCGAGGATGTCAATGTGGTGAGCAAGCCCGTCATCAATCCCGACCGGACCTACTACCCAGCCAGGGACTACGCCTCGGTCAAGGGCGACATAGTGCCCATGGCCAATGTTGGCGTGGCCGGAAGTTGCATAGCCGTGTGGCCGATGGACGAGACCCGATATACGGCGTCAACGTATAGCCGCGCGGCCCATGCGTACTACAAGGTGCGCGTCAAGGCGGGCCTTAACACCGTAGTGGTACGCTGCCTGCCCACATTCCCCATCAACTCGTCGTACGACCTGCGCGTGGGCATCAAGATGGGTACCCAGGGACTGGTCATCAAGTCTGTCAAGACCAAGGCCATGAGCGGCAAGTGGAATACCACCGTGGCCGAGGGCTTCTCGGATGCCACCATCAAGTACACGGCTAAGACCGATGGCGTGGTGGGCCTCACCCTCTACTTCATGGACCCCGGCCTGGCCGTGAGCGACATCATGGTAGAGAGCGAGGGCACTCCCGACAACGAGCTTACCAACGCGCTGCTTGTGAACCCCGACTTCGAACTTAACGCCGATGGCAAGCATGCCGGCGCCAAGGGTGTGCCCTACGGCTGGCACATGAACGTGCTGCCCACGGGAGGCTCCTACGGTGTCAATGCCGATGCCGCCAATCCCCATGGCGAATACTGCTGCTGGGTGATAGCCCGCCCCTTCCCCGACGACTTCATCCTGTATCAGACCATCCCTGCCGACAAGATTAAGCCAGGCGTCTACCGCGTGTCGTGTATGCTCTGGAACCAGAATGGCATCAGCGGAAACTGCCGCCTGTTCGCTAACAAGAACGTGCAGTACTTCGCCAGTCCTGAGGGTGTCAGCAACATTCTTACTGATGGCGAGTACAACTCGTACGCCAGCTACCAGGGTACTACCACGGCCGACGCCACCATGAAACCTATGTCCGTCTACGTGGTTGTTAACGAGGGCGAAAGCCTGCAGCTCGGCATCAAGAGCAGCAACCGCAAGAACAACGGCACTACAGCCTCGGGCAACGACCCGACGGGCTGGTTCAAGGTTGACAACTTCCGCATAGAGCGTGTGGGCGACCTGGGCGATGTGGCCAAGACTGACGACAGCTATACCGCCGACCGCATCGCTAACTACGACTTCGAACTGGATGCCGACGGCATCGTCAACCGTCCGCCTAACGCCTCCAAGGGCGTGCCTTACGGCTGGGCCATCAGCGGCGACTTTCCCGGTACCTCGTATGGCATCAACCAGGCAGCCACCAATCTGCATGGCGACAACGTGTGCTGGTTCCAGCCCCAGCGTAGCCCCATCCCCGAGGGCTTCGAACTCTCGCAGACCATCCCCGCGGCCAAGCTCGGTGCCGGCCGCTACCGTATAGGCTGTAAACTGTATGTCGAGAGTGGCTACTTAGGCACCTGCCGTCTCTTTGCCAACAACTCCGTGCAGTACTATGGTGCCGAGGCCGACTACGAGGCCAACCGTACCGAGGGCGAGGCCAATACCTTTGCCGCCTACGATGGCGGAACGTATGGCAAGTACGTCCTGCAAGACATGTTTGTCTTTGCCGATGTGGCCGATGGCCAGGACCTCACTATAGGCATCCGCACCAGCGGCCAGAAGGGCGACGGTACCTATGTAACAGGGTCTAACCGCACCGGATGGTTCAAGGTTGACTATTTTACCATAGAGCGCGTAAGCTCGGTTGCCACCGGCATAGACGGCATTACCACCACCGCCCCCACCCGGGCCACCGGCGTGTACAACCTGAACGGTCAGCGCGTGGCCGACAGCCTGTCGCCCGGCCGCCGGTTGCCCTCCGGCATCTATATCGTTAACGGCAAGAAGATAGTAGTCCGCTAATCCTATAGTTACTCATTGTAGTATGAACAGATATATATTGTCGCTCCTGCTGCTCCTCGGCTGCCTGTCGGCCGGGGCAGCCCCCATCACCATTACAGACCAGGCCACGGCCGGTGCCTTTCCCATCGTGTCGGCCCGGGAGCGTGCCGCCATCATCTACGATGCCGCCGATGCCCGCGTGGTGCAGATAGCCGCCAATGCCGTCCGCGACGACATACGCGCCATTACCGGCTCCACGCTCTCCGTGCGCTCCATCGTACAGCAGGCACCCCACGCCATCATCGCCGGAACCATCGGCCGCAGCAAGTATATAGACCAGCTGATAGCCGAGGGCAAGGTGAGCGTGACCGACATCAAGGATAAGTGGGAGACCTACGCCATCCAGCTGGTCGACGCCCCCATGGACGGGGTGGGGCAGGCCTTGGTGATATGCGGAGCCAACCCCCGCGCCACCGCCTACGGCCTGTTCGAGCTGTCGAGGCTCATGGGCGTGTCGCCCTACATCTGGTGGGCCGACGTGGCCCCCGCCAAGCATCAGGAACTCTACGCCGTGGGTACCCGCACCGCCAGCCATGAGCCATCGGTCAAGTACCGCGGCCTGTTTATCAACGATGAGGACTGGGGCATCACCCCCTGGGCCCGTAAGAAGATGGATACGGCCAAGAACAACATCGGCCCCAACACCTATGCCCGCGTTATGGAGCTGCTGTTACGCTTGCGCGCCAATACGCTGTGGCCGGCCATGCACGGGTGCTCTGCGGCGTTCTTCTATTACCCCGAGAACATCGCCGCGGCCAAGCGCTACGACATCGTGTTGGGCTCCAGCCACTGCGAGTCCATGATGCGCAACAATGTATGGGAGTGGAACCGTTACGGAGGCCATGGCAACGACGACTGGAACTACAGGACCAATACGGCCATGGTGCAGCGCTACTGGGCCGACCGCGTGGGCCAGGCCCGCGACATGAACGTGATGTACACCCTGGGCATGCGCGGTGTCCACGATACCGGTATCAACGGTTATAGTAGCACCGCCGACAAGGTGAAGGGCCTTACCGACATCATCGCCTATCAGCGCCGTCTTATCAGCGACTCCATAGGCGACCCCACCCGTGTCCCGCAGATTTTTATCCCTTACAAGGAAGTCCTCGATGCCTACAACGCCGGCCTCAAGGTGCCCGACGATGTTACCCTCTGCTGGGTCGACGATAACCACGGCTATATCCGCCAGATGCCTACCCCCGAGGAGCAGGCCCGCAGTGGCGGCAACGGTATCTACTACCATTTGTCCTATCTGGGCACGCCCGCATCGTACCTGTGGCTGTGCTCTACGTCGCCCTCGCTTATCAGCTACGAGCTATCTAAGGGCTATGCCAACGGCATACGCAACTTGTGGATTATCAACGTGGGCGACATCAAGCCCGCAGAGATGGAGTTAGAGTTCTGCATGGACTTGGCGTGGGACGTAGATGCCTGGACACCCACCCGGGCTTACACCTACGCCCGCCACTGGGCTGCCAAGACCTTCGGCGATGCCTATGCCGACGACCTGGCCGCCATCAAGGCCGAGTACTATGCCCTGGCCGCCGCCGGTAAGCCCGAGCTCATTAACCGCATAGCCTTTACCGATGCCGAGCGCACCGCCCGCGTAGCCCGGTACGAGGCCCTGAAGACGCGGGTAGATGCCCTCAAGTCCCGCATACCCGCTACGCTTCAGGATGCCTACTTCGAGATGATAGAGTATCCCGTCAAGGGTGCCGCCGATATGAATATCAAGATGCTACGCTCCGAGCAGAGTTTCGACTACGCCAAGGCAGGCAACGCCACCCGTTCGGCTGCTTACGCTGCGGCTTCTACCACCGCCTTTAATGACATCGTGAGCCGTACCGATACTTATACTAAGGTAACGGCCGGCGGCAAGTGGGACGGCATGATGAGTTACCGTCCTGGAACGGGCGGCCCCATGTCGGTAAGCGTGTTCAGCCAGCAGCCCGTGGCCACTACGGCCGATGTGGCTCCCTACCATGCCGTGGTGTATAGTCCCGACCGCACTTACTATCAGTCTACCGCCTACACGTCGGCCTCTCCGACAGTCTGCCAGTTGCAGGGGCTCGGCCTTAACGGGCAGAGCGTGGGCGTGTGGCCACTGGACATGACGGCCTATGCCACCGCCAACTACTCGCGGGCACCCTGGACCAAGTACACGGTACACATGAAGCGCGGACTCAACACCTTGGTGGTGCGCTGTCTGCCCTCGTTCCCCGTCAATGCCACCTACGACCTGCGCGTGGGTGTCAAGATGGCCGGTGGAGCCTTCCGCGCGCAGAGCGTCAAGACCACGGCCATGTCCGGAAAGTGGAACCGCACCGTGGCCGACGGCTTCTCGGATGCCATCTATACCTATAACGCCACGGCCGACCGCGATGTAGAGGTAACGGTCTACTTCATGGACCCCGGCGTGGTGCTCAGCGACCTGTATGTAGAACACAGCGGGGTAGAGGACCGCACGCTGACCGACAAGCTACTGGTTAACGCCGACTTCGAGTACAACGCCGACAACAAGAAAGCCGATGGCCGCGGCATACCTTATGGATGGACGGTCAAGGGTACGCTGAGCGGAAACTCTTACGGTGTCAATACCGATGCCAAGAACCCCCACGGCACTAACTGCTGCTGGTTTAACTCTAAACCGTTCCCAGACGAGTTCGAACTGTCGCAGACCATTCCCGCCGGGAAGATAGAACCGGGTCTGTACCGCGTATCCTGCCTGTTCTGGAACCAGAGTGGCAACGGTGGCAACAGCCGTATCTTCGCCAATAACAGCGTGCAGTACTTTGGCACAGCCATGGGCGTGCAGAACATCCTCACCCCCGGCGAGCTCAACAGCTACGCCAACTACGAGGGTACCCCCACCAGCGACATCTACCTCAAGCCCATGTATGTGTACGTACAGGTACACGAGGGCGAGAGTCTTACCATCGGTGTGCGTAGCAGCAACCGCAAGAACAATGGTTCGGTGGCTACGGGCAACGACCCCACGGGCTGGTTCAAGGTCGACAACTTTATGATAGAGCGCATAGAGCCGGTTACCGACGGCATCCGTCAGCCTGGCACTACCACTGCCCAGCGCGACCGCGGCATCTACACCCTCCACGGCCAGCGGGTGGGCACCACTGATAGCTCCCTGCCTGCTCTCCCGTCTGGTGTCTACATTGTAGGCGGTCGCAAGGTGGTGAAGTGATAGCCCCTACATCTCCCAGGTGGTTCCCTACATTTTCCATGTGGCCCCCTCAATCCCCCTAAGGGGGACGCAAAATGCCAAGGGTCTCTCAGTTTAGGTCAGAGAGGTCGGTACAGGGAGATTGTTAATTACGGTTCTGATAGCGTCCTCCTCCGGCATATTCGGGAATGTCCATGAATATGCCGGAGGTTTTTTTCTTTTTTTGATGATTGTCTCCTGTTGCCGTAAACCATCCATTAATTTGCCGTAAGTCATCCATTGATATGCCATAAACCATCACGCCAGCAGCGCGCTGCTCATGTGCGATGGCCTGCAATCATTATAGGCAGTGTTATGGATATTATGGCCAACATGGGTGATGTCATGGCCGAAGCCGAAACATCGTTTTGTAACCCTCAGACCGTCCATCTCTATTCTGGAGCTAATCACAGAAATCGTGGAGACCGGTCTTTACGATTCCCGGAGCCACCTTTAGCGAGCTGGGAGCCGTCATTAGAAACGTAAAGGCCGGTCTTTTTATTTCCCGCGTTTTCCTTTATACTTCTAACATCCCTCTTGGGAGCTTTCGGGGCTGCCGCCTGTGGATACTCAACGCCTTTTTATTCTTTTAGTTCTTGTCTTTTTGCATTGAAATATGCTCCTGTAATTCTTAAATAACGTTATCCATAATGGTTGTTTATGGTCGCTACAGATGCCGTGATATCCCTCAAACGAGCCAAAATAAGTTATAAAAATGAGGAGGTAAAAAATAAAAATATGCTGATTATCAATAATATTTTATCTATAACTATCTATATTTCTAAAATAAAGACAAAAATACTAAAGATAATTAATATATTTTAATAACTTTGTGGCCGAAAAGTTCAAAAGCCCTGTCTGTATCTGCCAAGATGATGGCGACCTAATGCTTAGTCATGGCTACTTTTTTGGCCCTTGTGGCCGCGTCCTATAAACGTAACTAAAATACTAATAATACTAACAATTAATTATGGCAAAAAAACAAATGAAACGTAGTTTGAGTATCTGCTCACTGCTGATGCTTGTGGCTGCTATGTTCTTTGTCGGGTGCGATAATGGTGATTTCAACCCCGACAACGGTATTCATGGTACGCCGTTTGTCCCTGGCCAGTCTACCGTTGTTACCGACTTCCTGCCCAAGAGCGGTGGTGTCGGTACGCGTTTGGTGGTCTATGGTAAGAATTTTGGCAACGACACCGCGCGTGTCCACGTTACCATCGGTGGCGTTCCTGCTAAGGTTATTAACACTCTTGGTGAAAGCCTGCTCTGCCAAGTGCCTAACAAGGCTTACTCTGGTGAAATTGTCGTGACTGTCCTTGATGAAGAAGGCAACGAACTGCAGAGCGGCGTGTGCGAAAACAAGTTCGACTATCAGCGCAAGACCCTCGTGTCTACTTTCTGCGGTACTATGTACGAGAATAACACCAAGTACGATGTTAAGGCGGGTCCCTTTGATGACTGCGGTGGCTTCGACCGTCTTCTCTGGATGAAGTTCGACCCGTTGGACCCCGATATGCTCTATGTAGCTGCTGAGAAGAAGTCGTTCCGTATCTTTGACTTCCACCGGCAGTATGCCGATGTGTTTACTACTAATATAGATAATGTGTCGAGCTGTGACTTCACCAAGCAAGGCGACCTCGTACTGTCGCGCGACCAGGGCAACGACCAGAATATCGGTCTGTACATGTTTACCCGTGAGAGTGGCTTCAAGACTCGCCTCGAGCTCTGCAACGGCCGTGGCGTTAAGTGTGTGGCTACTCATCCCGTGAACGGGCGTATCTACTATACACTCTACCGTAAGGGCGAGGTGTGGTCGGTTGACCCCTACAACCCACTTGACAACCACGTGGAGGTGGGGCTGCCCCGTACCGGTACCGGTGTGCTCATCGTATGGCACCCCACAGGCGACTACTGCTATCTTATGCACTATGAGCGTCATACTATCTGGCGCTCGGACTACGACAAGACTACCGGCACCATGTCTAACCCCTATCTTATCTGCGGTAAGGACAATACGGCAAACTGGGCCGACGGTGTTGGTTCCAGCGTACGTATGAAGAAGCCTCTCCAGGGCGTATTCGTGAAGAACCCCGAGTATGCCGGTCAGGAGGATGAGTACGACTTCTACTTCTGCGACAACGGTACACACAGTATCCGTGTGCTCACCCCGATGGGACGTGTCTACACTTATGCCGGCCGTTCTGACGGTGGCTCTAACGGCTATCGCAACGGTGACCTGCGTAACGAGGCCCTCTTCTACTATCCCGAGTCTATAGTCTGGGATGCTAAGCGCGAGTGCTTCCTTATTGGTGACACCAACAACCGCCGTGTGCGCAAGATAGGTAAGGAAGAGTAATAAAACAAAATACTTGAAGACTGATGAAAAGATTTATATTAACCTTCGTAATGTTGCTGGGGCTTACCGTAAGCCTGTGGGCTCAGGAGTCCTTCACAGTGACAGGTACTGTAACCGACGACAAGAACGAACCCCTGGTGGGCGTGAGCGTGGTTATAGCTGACAACCCCGGTCTGGGAGCTATCACTGACCTGGACGGTAAGTACTCTATCAAGGGAGTAACCCAGTACAGCAAGCTGGTATATACCTATATAGGTTACGAGAAGGCTGAACGCATGGTCCGTAACCAGCGTGTAATTAACGTGAAGCTGAAAGAGGCGGTAGACAACGTTATCGACCAGGTGGTGGTAACGGCTATGGGTAACCGCAAGAAAATCAACGTGACGGGTGCCGTTACCAATGTGGATGTAGAGGAACTGAAGGTGAACCCCACCAGCTCTATCTCTAACTCGCTGGCAGGTGTGGTTCCTGGTATTCAGGCCATGGCCACCAGCGGACGCCCCGGTAGCGTGTCAGAGTTCTGGGTACGTAGTATATCTACCTTCGGTGCCAACTCGTCGGCCCTTGTCCTGGTCGACGGATTTGAGCGCAACCTGGACGAGATCAACGTAGAGGACGTAGAGTCGTTCTCTGTACTCAATGTTGCCTCTGAGACGGCCATCTATGGTAGCAAGGGTGCCAACGGTGTAATCCTTATCACCACCAAGCACGGTAAGGATGGCAAGATCAATATCAATGGTAAGGTAGAGGGTTTCTACAACACGCTGACCAAGTTGCCCGACTTCGTAGACGGCTACACCTACGCCAGCATGGCCAACGAGGCCCGCATAACCCGTAACCAGGACGCGCTCTATACACCCGCTGAACTTGAGATGTTCCGTCTGGGCCTGGACCCCGACCTCTATCCTAACGTAGACTGGATGGACGTGATGATGCGCGACGGTGCCTGGAGTCAGCGCGCCAGCCTCAATATGAACGGTGGTGGCAAGACCGCCCGTTACTTCGTCTCGGGCAGCTACATCAACCAGCAGGGTATCTATCGTGTTGACGACACGATGAAAGACTACAATACCAATGCCAACTACCGCAAGTGGAACTATCGTATGAACCTCGATATCGACATCACCAAGACCTCGCTCCTGAAGATAGGACTCTCCGGCTCGCTGGCTAAGCAGAACGACCCGGGTAGCGGTACCGATGCCGTGTGGAATGGTATCATGGGCTATAACCCCGTTATGGTTCCGGTGATGTACTCTAATGGTTATGTTCCTGCGTGGGGCGTCGGCGGTGGCGACCACGATGGCTACAACCCCTGGGTTTCTGCCACGCAGACTGGTTTCAACGAGTCTTGGCAGAATAACATCCAGGCCACTTTGGAATTTATCCAGAAGCTCGACTTCATTACCAAGGGCCTGAAATTTACATTCCGTTTCGGTTACGATACATACAACAGCAACTGGATTAGTCGTCGCAAGTGGCCTGCTCAGTACAAGGCTCAGCCCCGTTTCCGCGACGATAACGGTAATCTGAACTTCACACGTATCGTGGAGGAACAGCTGATGAAGCAGACTTCTGGTTCAAAAGGCTCGCGCAATGAGTTCCTGGAGTGGCAGCTTAACTATGACCGTACATTTGCCAAGGCCCACCACGTGGGATTTGTCCTGAAGTACAGCCAGGCGGCTAAGATACAGACACAGAACCTCGGTACCGACCTGAAGAACGGTATGTCGCGTCGTAATCAGAGTTTGGCCGGTCGTGTCGAGTACGACTGGAAGCACCGCTACTATATCAACTTCAACTTCGGTTACACCGGTTCTGAGAACTTCCACAAGGATCACCGTTTCGGTTTCTTCCCCGCTCTCTCGGGTGCATGGAACATCTCGGAGGAGCCTATCATCAAGAAGACATTCCCATGGATTGAGATGTTCAAGATACGCTACTC
This sequence comes from Prevotella sp., assembly GCA_022769285.1. Taxonomy (GTDB): domain Bacteria; phylum Bacteroidota; class Bacteroidia; order Bacteroidales; family Bacteroidaceae; genus Prevotella. The sequence goes on along the minus strand of JALEKD010000039.1, from coordinate 104,932 downwards.
TTGGGGTAAGGCCGGTAACGACAATCTGGGAAACGATGTCCGCTTCCCCTATCTGTACACCCTGGCCACTACTTCGGGCAACGTGTACAACTTCGGTGACTACAACTACGACCGCGCTTATCAGGGCATCTACTATTCACAGCTCGCATCCGAGAATGTGTCATGGGAAATTGCCCGCAAGAGCGACCTGGGTCTCGACTTCTCGTTCTTCAACGATGCCCTCTCCGGTTCGGTAGACTATTTCTACGAGCACCGCTCGGGTATTTACATGCAGCGTAACTACCTCTCAGCCATGGTGGGTATCAATAGTGGTGCGCCCAAGGCTAACGTGGGTGAGGTTAAGGCCAGCGGTTTCGATGGTAACTTTGCCCTGAAGCACAAGTTTGGCCCCGTACGCCTTACGCTCCGTGGCAACATCACCTATAGCAAGAACGAAATCTTAGAGTACGATGAGGAGTACACCGTGTATGGTTACAAGCAGTACGCCGGTCACCGCATCAACCAGGCCCGCGGTCTGATAGCCTTAGGCCTCTTCAAGGACTATGATGATATCCGCAACAGTCCTAAGCAGACTTTCGGCGACTACATGCCTGGTGATATTAAGTATAAGGATATCAACGGTGATGGTGTTATTGACGGCAACGACGTCTGCGCCATCGGTGCTACCACCAAGCCTAACCTTACTTATGGTTTCGGTTTCAGCGTTAACTGGAAAGGCCTCGACTTCAACGCCCACTTCCAGGGTGTAGGTAAGTCTACTTACTTCATCAATGGTTCTACCGTATATATGTTCAGTACCTCTGACGGTTGGGGTAACGTACTCAAGGAAATGGCTTATGGCAGCCGCTGGATTTCTCGCGAGATTTCGGGCACCGAGGCTACCGAGGACGTTAACGCCGCCTATCCCCGTCTGAGCTATGGTACCAGCAGCATGACCTCGGGTGCCGGTAACAACTACCGCGCTTCTACTTTCTGGCTGCGCGACGGCTCGTACATGCGCCTGAAGACCCTCGACATCGGCTACACACTGCCTACCGCCTGGGTTCGTAAAGTCCACATGAACAAGGTTCGTGTCTACTTCGTCGGCACTAACCTCCTGACCTTCTCTAAGTTCAAGCTCTGGGATCCTGAGCTGGGTAGCGCCACCGGTAAGAACTATCCGCTTAGCCGCACCTACTCTCTGGGTGTATCATTAAACCTGTAATAGACATAGTAATAATATAGAATATGAAAAAGATATATATATTGTCAGCCGTCCTCGGTCTCTCATCTATGCTTGTGGGCTGTAAGGATTATCTTGACTCTGACTACATCTTTGACGAGCGCTTGCAGACCGACGACATCTACAAGAACAAGGATTATGTCAACCGTTTCCTGGCTGAAGCATATCAGTACCTGGGTAACAGCTTCGTGCAGGACATCTGCTGTAAGGATGCCAACCCCTTTAACTTCGCCGACGACATGGCTTACAGCGACCGTACCGGTGTAACTAACGACTACGGTGCGTGGCGCAACGGCGTGTACAGCGAGTATGGCACCAAGAACAACTCTCTGCTCACCTGGACTGCCTGCTACCGGGGCATCCGTCAGGCTGCACTCTTCCTCAAGGATATTGACAAGTGTACCGCCTTTACTGCTGACGAGGTGACCGACCTGAAGGGCCAGGCCAACTTCCTGATAGGCTATTTCTACTGGTATATGCTGCGTATGTACGGACCTATACCCATCATCCCGGGCGACGGAACGCTCGACTACATGCAGAGTTATAACGGCCTGTCGCTGCCGCGTAACACCTACGACGAGTGTGTGGCCGAGATAGAGAACCGCATGCTCACCGCTGCTCAGATGTTACCTCTTACACGTTCAGCTCAGGAGATTGCGCGTCCAACTCGTGGCGCCGCGCTGGCCGTTCGTGCTCGCACACTTCTCTATGCCGCCAGCCCGCTTATGAACGGTAAGGCCCCCGAGGAGTATGCCTCTGAGATGGTTAACGATAAGGGCGAGCGCTTGCTCCCCACTCAGTACGACGAGCGTAAGTGGGCCCGCGCCGCAGCTGCCGCACGCGACGTGATGAACCTCAATACTTACCAGCTCTACGTGGCTTACACCCGTACACAGACTGCTGATGAGTATGCTTACCCGCTTACCATTACACCTCCCCACGATGCTCAGTTCTCTGATAAGGACTGGCCCAACGGATGGCGTAACATCGACCCGTTTGAGTCTTACCGCTCTATCTTCACTGGCCAGGTTCCCGGCAACGAGAATCCCGAGATTATCTTCACTCATGGCCAGAACCAGGGTGGCGAGGATATCCGCGTGCTCGTTATGCACATGCTGCCCCAGGTAGAGGGTCATGGTTACAACACCATCTGTATGACCCTGAAGCAGCAGGATGCCTACTATATGGCCGATGGCTCTGACGTTCCCGGTAAGGACAAGGAGATAGGCCGTGGCGATGGCTCCGACCGTGTACAGGGTTACATGGACGACGATGTACGCGACCAGTATCCTTACTGCGACATCCCCGACGGTGTGTCTCTCCAGTACGCCAACCGTGAGCCTCGTTTCTACGCATCTGTAGGTTACAACGGTGCCATCTGGAACCTGCTCAACGCCAAGACCCAGGATGATGAGAAGAAGAACTGCCAGGTATGGTACTACCGTGGTACCAATGACGGTTACCGCTCAGGCGGTGGCTGGCCTAAGACAGGTATCGGTGTTAAGAAGTACGTTCACCCCGACGACATCGCCGACACTGACGAGGGCTCTTACCGTCGCGAGCGTATCACCTACCGTGTAGACCCCGTTATCCGCTATGCCGAGGTGCTGCTGAGCTATGCCGAGGCTCTCAACGAGCTGACCCAGAGCTACGAGATACCCTCGTGGGACGGCAGCACTACCTATACCATCAGCCGCGATGTCAATGAGATGAAGAAGGGTGTACAGCCTGTGCGTATCCGTGCCGGTGTGCCCGACTATACAGACGATGTATATGCCAGTCAGGACAAGATGCGCGCCAAACTGAAGCGCGAGCGTCAGATAGAGTTCTTCGCCGAGGGCCAGCGTTACTTCGACCTGCGCCGCTGGATGGATGCTCCCAAGGAAGAGACCATCCCCGTGTGGGGCTACAACATGCTTGCCACCAAGAATATGCGCGACATCTATTACACACCTATTATGATACAGGATTACCCCTGTACGTTTACTAAGAAGATGTGGTTCTGGCCTATCTCACTCGACGAGCTGAAGCGCAACAAGCGCCTTACTCAGAATCCAGGCTGGACATATCCTGAATAATCCTTTTTAGCAGAACAATAGTTATGAAACAGATATTTAAGTTAGCTATCATGTTAGTTGTTGCAGTGGGCTTTGCCTCCTGCAACAACGAATGGGAAGACGAACAGTTCGCCCAGTACGTTTCTTTCAAGAGTGTGCCCAATACTCTTGGTGTTACCGACACCTATGTGCGTTACAAGACTGCGGGCGAGGTTACCTACGAGCTTCCTATCATCATCAGCGGCTCTACTAACAACAAGTCCGACCGTGTTGTTAAGGTCGCCATAGACCCTGATACCCTGGCCGACCTCAATGTACGTAAGTTCGGTGGCCGTCCAGAGCTTTATTTCAAGGAGTTGCCCTCACAGTACTACTCATTCCCGTCAGAGGTGAAGATACCTGCCGGCCAGAGCCAGGGCGTGCTGCCCATTACGTTCAAGCTGCAGGGTCTGGACCAGTCAGAGAAGTGGGTTCTGCCCATCACCATCGTTGACGAGCCGGGGACCAACTACAAGGCCAACCCGCGCCAGTACTACCGCAAGGCCATCCTGCGCATCAACCCGTTCAACGACTTCTCGGGTACCTACTCTGGCTCACAGCTCATGTCTGTCATCTCTGACGACCCCTCGCAGAAGGCCAACCGTAGTGACCAGCGCTGCTATGTGGTTAACGATAGTACCGTATTTTTCTATGCCGGTCTGCGCGACATCGACTACCTGGACCGCAGAAACTACAAGGTGTTTTTCCACTTCACCAAGGAGCGTTACCGTATGCAGAAGTACTATGTAGACATCTATGCCGAGAACCCCGAGCTCAATTTCAAGGTCAACGGCCGCGCCTGCTACTCGGTAGTCAAGGAGATGGATGCCACCAAGACCTATCTGCAGCATACCTATATCACGATAGAGAATATAGACTACGAGTTTACCGACTACACCACCATTCCTACCTATCCTCTGAGGTATCATATCACGGGTTCGCTCACCTTGCAGCGTGACCTCAACACGTTGATACCCGACCAGGACCAGGGTATTCAGTGGTAAGCATACATATCATTATAACCGAGGGCCCGCAGGTGGAAACATCTGCGGGCCTTTTAGTGGTCTCTAAAGGTAAAGAGATAAAAAGGTGGAGAGCCCCCAAGCCCCCAAGGGAGATGTGAGCAAACTGCTACTGCCCAGGTATTGTTGTTGCCAAACCAATAACTATCGCGGGAAATGTAAAGGCCGACCTTTACGTTTCTAATGATGGCTCCCAGCGCGATAAAGACGGCTCCGGGAAACATAAAGACCGGTCTCCGTGATTTGGACGGCCGGTTTCTACGATTTTACGTAGCATGCCCATATCTGCCAAAGTTGGTTTCGGGGAGCGTGAATGATGCTTCGCTGAAACGGGGGATGGGGGTGAATGGTGTACTGGGGCCGATGACGATATTGTGGGGCGGTGATGTGAAAATGGTAGGGATGATGGTGATGCCGCAGATAAGGAACCTTGTGCGGCTGGCGGCGATGGCAGTCCTGTGATGGATGGAGTGGGGTGGGGATGTGGCTAAAGTGGGGCTGTCTGTGGCAGGGGTACACAATATTACCCCTATTCTGCGCAAAAAGCAAGTGGCGCGTGGCGCTTTTGTCGTAATTTTGCAGCATGGACATGGTGGCCGCACTGCCTGTCGGTACAGCCGCAAGGCCCATGATCCTGAGGTTACTAACCATCATTAAGATACACTATGATGCAGACTACTATCAATATACGCCGGGTGCTCGTGTGTGTGGCCCTGGCCGCCCTTAGCCTTACGGCCACGAGTGCCACGCCCATTGACGGGCTCTTAGAGAGGATAGACAAAGGCGCCTCGCGCAAGTTCAAAATCGAACTGCACCGCGGGGCCGACGACTATTTCCGTCTCTCACAGCGCGGCAACCGTGTGTGTGTCGAGGGCAACACCTGGGTGAACATCGCCACGGGTATCAACTGGTACCTCAAGTACTACGCAGGCATCCACCTGAGCTGGAACCAGATGCAGGCTCACCTGCCAGCTCGCCTTCCGCGCGTAGAGCGTCCTGAACGCCACGACACCCAGCTCCGGCTGCGCTACGACTTCAACTACTGCACGTACTCGTACTCGATGGCCTTCTGGGACTGGCCCCGCTGGCAGCGCGAGATAGACTGGATGGCCCTGCACGGCATCAACATGCCCCTGGCCATCGTGGGCACCGAGGTGGCGTGGCGCAATGTGCTGCTCCGGCTGGGCTACAGCTGCGAGGAGATAGGCCGCTTCATCGCCGGGCCGGCCTTTCTGGCCTGGTGGCACATGAATAACTTAGAGGGATGGGGCGGCCCGTTGCCCGAGACGTGGTACACGAAACAGGAAGCCCTTCAGCGCAACATACTGCGCCGCATGCGCGAGCTGGACATGCACCCCGTGTTTCCCGGCTATGCCGGCATGCTGCCCCACGATGCCCCGGCCAAGCTGGGGGTAGACGCCGTGGCCGGCGGAACGTGGAATGGCTATCAGCGGCCAGCCACCCTGTCGGCATCTGATAAGCGCTTTGACGAGATAGCCGACATGTACTACCGGGAGTTGACCCGCCTGTATGGGCAAGCCGACTACTACTCGATGGATCCGTTTCACGAGAGCGGAAACAATGCTCGGGTAGACTACGCGGGTACCGGCCGGCGGCTCCTGGCCGCCATGAAGCGTGCCAACCCCAAGGCCACGTGGGTAATACAGGGATGGACGGAGAACCCGCGCCCTCAGATGATCGACGCGCTGCCTGCGGGCGACCTGCTGATACTCGACCTCTTCTCAGAGTGCCGTCCCATGTGGGGCATACCCTCCATCTGGCAGCGCAAGCAAGGCTATGGCAAGCACGAGTGGCTCTTCTGCATGCTGGAGAACTTCGGGGCCAACGTGGGACTGCACGGCCGCATGGACCAGCTGCTTCACAACTTCTACCTGACCAAGGATAATCCGCTGGCGGCCCACCTGCGCGGCATAGGGTTTACCATGGAGGGCTCAGAGAACAACCCCATCATGTTCGAGTTGATGAGCGAGCTGCCCTGGAGGCCCGACCCTATAGACCGCGACACCTGGGTGCGCGGCTATGTGCGTGCCCGCTATGGCAGGGACAATGATGACGTGCAGACTGCTTGGGCCCTGCTGGCCCGCAGTATCTATAACTGTCCGGCTGGCAACAACCAGCAGGGCCCCCACGAGAGTATTTTCGATGCCCGTCCTGGCCTGGATGTCTTTCAGGTCAAGTCGTGGTCTAAGATGAAGAACTACTACGACCCCCACGCCACCCTGGTGGCTGCGCGTCTCATGGTAGGTGCGGCCGACCGCTTTGCCGGTAACAACAACTTCGAGTACGACCTGGTAGACATCGTCCGCCAGGCCCTCGACGACCAGGCCCGTATCCAGTACCAGCGCGTCATCGCCGATTATAAGACTTTCTCGCGCGAAGCGTTCAGGCGCGACTCGCGCCGCTTCCTCAGCATGATTCTCCTCCAGGACAGGCTGTTGGGCACACGCTCTGAGTTCCGCCTGGGCCGCTGGACTGAGGCTGCCCGCGCCCTGGGCACCACGCCCGATGAGAAGCGCCTGTACGAATGGAACGCCCGTGTGCAGATTACTACCTGGGGCAACCGCCGGTGTGCCGACCGCGGTGGCCTGCACGACTACGCGCACAAGGAATGGCAGGGACTGCTGCGCGACTTCTACTATATGCGCTGGAAAACATACTTCCAGGCTATGGAGCAGCAGTTGGTTGCCGGGTCAGAGGCCCACTATGCCGTGTTAGGGGGCAGCACCGGGTCGGCCAACACCTCAGCCGAGCTGTCCTCAGCCCGCACGGCTCCCTCGCTCACCATCGACTGGTACGCCTTGGAGGAGCCCTGGACGCTGGCCACCAACACCTATAGCGCCCAGCCCGAAGGCGAACCCATCGAGGTGGCTCGCGATGTGATAAGTTTCCTCAGTTCCGACTGAGCAGGCACCCCTACGTCGGCCACGGCCCCCGCGCCTGTTCTCGCAGATATACTGAGAACAGGCGCGGGGGCCGTGGCCGACAAGGAAGTGTTAGGTAGGGGCGCAAAAAAAAGCAGTGATGAGCCAGGTCGCTACCTGGATCATCACTGCCGTACAACACTACGGCGACATCAGCGTCGCTATAGGTTCCTTAGAGTTACCCACGGACAGGATAGTTCCTGCGGGAACCACAAATGTACTGGTGGAATAACTAACAAAACCACTATACATATTAATGTCCCCTCCGAGGGCTGACTCGGGTACGACCTTTAAGTTTCACTTCATATATATCTATCAATCTGGTCGCCAATAACTTAAAAACCAACTCTCTGGCGGAACGTGTGCTAACGGATAGTGAAGGCATCGTATCCGCCATCTTACCCATGATATCTTCGCAGACCGGGGTAATGAACATGAGAATTCTGAAAAACTTTAATCCACTTGCAAAGGTAATGGTTATTGCTAATATGACCAAGAAAAAAAGCATAAATCTCCCCCCCCCCCCGAAAAAAGTCATTTTTGCTATGATAATTGGCTCTGACATACTAATTTATGACATTCGGGCGCGCCGATGTACTAAAACGGGAATTGCAACGTTATTAAGGCAGATTATGAAATGGACAGAACGCATACGGGAGATGAAGATAGTGCTGGTGGTGATGGCCGTGGTGTTGGCCATGGCCTCCCTGGTGGTGTCCCATCGGCTCACCCGCGACCTGGAGACCGAGGAACATAACAAGATAGGTGTCTGGGCCGAGGCCATGCGGGCCCTGAACAATGCCGATGAGAACACGGACCTGAACCTGGTACTGCGCGTGATAGACGAGAACCACACGATACCCGTCATCGTGCTCAACCCGCAAGGGCGGGTGCAGACCTGCCGCAACCTGAGCATGCCCCGCAGCGAGACCGACAGTCTGGGCTACGCTGCCCGTGTGGGCCACCGGCTCCGCAGTGAGGGACGCTACATACGCATCTATCTCGACCCCTCGCGCCACGGCGACTATATCGATGTCTGCTACGACGAGTCGCTTACCCTGAAGCGCCTGGCCCTCTATCCATACGTCCAGTTGGGCGCGGTGCTGCTCTTCGTGGGTGTGGGCGTGATGGCCCTGCTCTCCCTGAAGCGCGCCGAGCAAAACCGAGTATGGGTGGGCCTGTCCAAGGAGACTGCCCACCAGTTGGGCACCCCCATTAGCAGTCTGATGGCCTGGACCGAGATACTGCGCGAGACCTATCCCGACGACACGCTCATCCCCGAGATGGACAAGGACGTGAAGCGCCTGCAGCTCATAGCCGACCGCTTCTCCAAGATAGGTTCCCTGCCCGAGCCTGTGCCCGTGAGCCTGCAGCAGGTACTCACCCACGTGGTAGAGTATATGGACAGGCGCACCTCGCACCGCATTACCATCGCCGCCCATCTGCCCGTCGACACCATCGAGGTCTGTCTCAACGCCTCGCTCTTCGAGTGGGTCATAGAGAACCTCTGCAAGAACGCCGTCGATGCCATGGGCGATGCCGGAGGCTCTGTGACCCTCACCGCAGGCATTGCGGGACAGCGCGTGTGGATCGAGGTGGCCGATACGGGCAAGGGTATTCATAAGAAAGACCTCCGCAACGTGTTCCGCCCAGGCTTTACCACTAAGAAAAGAGGGTGGGGGTTAGGCCTGTCGCTGGCCAAGCGCATCGTAGAGGACTACCACCGGGGCCGCATCTTTGTCAAGAACTCTACTCCAGGCGTTGGCACCGTCTTCCGTATCGAACTGCGCCGATAGGGCAGCCATCGCGGTAATTGTGTGGCAGTCTGCTGCATATTTTTAGTAAAATTATTTGGCTGCTATGGTTATTTCTGCTACCTTTGCGCATGATAGGCAGCCCTGCTGCCTATATATATAATAAGGTAATGGACTGGATTACAGAAATACTTTCCACCGACTCGCCCGTACATTCCATCGTGGCGCTCTCGCTGATATGTGCCTTGGGCCTGGCCTTGGGCAAGGTGCGCGTCATGGGCATCTCGCTGGGCGTAGCCTTCGTGTTCTTCATCGGCATCCTGGCCGGCCACTTCGGGCTGAGGGTCAATGCCCAGTGCCTGGGCTACGCAGAAACCTTCGGACTGGTCATCTTCGTCTATATGCTCGGTCTGAGCGTGGGTCCCAACTTCTTCGGCTCACTCCGCCGTGAGGGTATGCCCCTTAATCTGTGGTCGCTGGCCATCATCTTGTTGGGCACGCTGTTAGCTGTGGTGCTGGTGCCCCTCACCGGGGTCAGTTTGCCCGATATGGTGGGTCTGCTCTGCGGTGCCACGACCAACACCCCGGCCCTGGGAGCCGCCCAGCAAGCCCTGCAGCAGGCTGGCCATGCCGCCGGAACACTCGCCTTAGGTACGGCCGTCACCTATCCCTTTGGCGTAGTGGGCGTTATCATCGTGATGGTCATCCTGCGACGTGTGCTGGTACGCCCGGCCGACCTGCAGATACCTGCCCGCGACGACGCCAACAAGACCTACATCGGCGAGTTCCTTGTGGTCAATCCTGCGCTCGATGGCAAGAAAGTCTCCGACTTCGCCCTCAACTCCCATGAACGCTTTATCATATCGCGTATATGGCGTGGGCAGGAAGTAATAGTACCTGGCGCTGATACAGAGTTAAGGCAGAACGACAAGGTGCTGGTCATTACCAACAAGGACGACCGCAAGGCGATGGAAATACTCTTCGGCCGCGAGACCGCGACCAACTGGAACGCCGACCAGATAGACTGGAACCACATAGATGCCGAGGTGGCCAGCCGTACGGTGGTCGTTACGCGCAAGGTGCTCAATGGCAAGCATCTGGTAGACCTGCAGCTGCGCTCTACTTATGGTGTTAACGTGAGCCGGGTGCTGCGAGGCGACCTCAAACTGTTGGCCACCGACGACCTGCGGCTGCAGTATGGCGACCGCGTAGTGGTGGTGGGCCCGCCCAGTGCCCTCGACAATGTTGAGAAGTTTATCGGCAATGCCGTGCAGACCCTCAACGAGCCCAACCTGGGCAGCATCTTCCTCGGCATGGTACTTGGCCTGTTGCTCGGGCTTATCCCCGTGGCCATCCCCGGTGCCGCCGTGCCCGTACACTTAGGCGTGGCTGGTGGCCCCATCATCATGGGCATCATCGTGGGTGCCTTGGGCCCCAAGGCGCATATCATTTCGTACACCACGCGTAGCGCCTCGCTCATATTGCGTAAGTTTGGCCTGTCGCTGTACCTCGCCTGCTTAGGGTTAGAGGCCGGCAAGGATTTCTTCCATACCCTGATACGCCCCGAGGGCCTCATGTGGATAGGCATAGGCGCCCTGCTCACGCTGATACCCATCTTTATTATCGGCGTGGTAATGTTGCGTATGCACAAGTACGACTTTGGAACCATCTGTGGCGTGTTGTGTGGCAGCATGGCCAACCCCATGGCTTTAGGGTACGCCAATGACACCATACAGGGCGAAACCCCATCGCTCAGTTATGCTTCGGTCTATCCCTTGGGCATGTTTATCCGCGTGCTGATAGCCCAGGTGCTCATCATGTTTTTCATCTGATAAGAAAAGAGAAGCTCCACGGCTTCTCTTGCTGTATAGGTCGTAAGGGCGATGTCAGAAATCGGCCTTACGGCTGAACGTCATTTCCTTCTTGGTAACCGGGTGTACAAAGCTGATGCTCTCTGCATGCAGGCACAGCCGTCCCTGGCCATGCCCGTAGAGCGGGTCGCCCTGTATGGGCCGTCCCAGTCCCTGTGGGTGGGCACAGTGTACCCGTAGCTGGTGGGTGCGGCCCGTGTGGGGATAGAGTGCCACTCGGTGGCGGCCCTGCCGGCTGTACTCGGTATAAGCCCGCTTGCCCTGCAGGTAGTCTACCTGCTGTCGCGGACGGTCGGTAGGATGTGGCGAGAGCGGCAGGTCTATGTGTCCATGGCCAGCCAGCGGCTGGCCGTTGTCTTCTAATACCGCCACGTAACGTTTACGTACCTGATGACGTATAAACTGCTGCTGCAGTTGGCGGTACACCTCCTCATCGAGGGCTATGAGCATCAGGCCGCTGGTGTCGCGGTCCAGCCTGTGTACCACCAGCGGGCCCGTGGCCGTGGGGTAGCGTCGGCGCATCCTTTCGGCTACCGATGTGAGCCCCTCCCGTCCCGGCACGCTCAGCATGCCCGCCGGCTTGTTTACCACTACTAACCACGCGTCCTCGTACACTATCTCTATGTCCTTCTCGGTGGTCACCGTGGCCTCTGGTTCCACTGCCAAGCCCTGCAACATGTACGTCAGCGTGGGCCTACACTTGCCCTGGCACGCTGGATAGTAGTGTAGATGATGGCGAACCTCGCCATCGGGGCTGTCGCCCCACCAGAACATGGCCATGCAGCGCGGCCGCATGCCGTGGCTGTATGCGTATTGCAGCAGTTTGGGTTCGCAGCACTCGCCCGTGCCACCCGGCGGAGTAAGGTAGGGACGCTGTGGGTCGTACTGGGCAAAAATCTGACTTAGCCCCCGCTGTTCGCCACGCCCATTGTATAGCACGAAGTGGTCAAAGAGCCACTGCTGCAGTCTGTCGCTCATCTGCCGACGCTCACTGCGTAGCTGGTCGATGTCGCGGCGACGCTCCTGACACCTCCGGCTCACCGCCCCGATAACCCGGCTCCAGTGCTGCTTGATGCGGCGCAGCTGGGCCTTCTGGTACTGACTCTGGCGAACCATCGCCCCACGCGTAGCTTCATCGGCCGTGGCCCTCAGGGTATCTCGCTGTGCCTTGGCCACAGCCATTACCTGTCGCCAGCGCGCTATGGCCCGGTCCAAACAATCCTCTAGCACCCTGACCGCCTGCTCGCGGCGTAGCAGCGACGGGTCGTGGGCCATCAGCCCGATACGCTGGTTGAGTGCCGAGATGCGGCCCTCGGTCTGGCGGAAGTGGCCCGTGGGCGATAGATAGTCGAACACCGGCGGCACGAACTCATCTGTGTACGGATAGCCTCCCGAAAGCTGGCCGCTGTATGCCTGGAGATAGCCCAGACGGCCTCCGTTCTCCACCACGAGTACACCGAACATCTTGCCCCGCTCCTCTGGGTGGCGGGCCATGAGCGCGGGCAGCGTGGCCTGTAGTAGCGTGGCCGCCTGGACGCACAGCGGATGCGGGGTGTAGCTGAAGGGATTGCTCATCAGCGTGGGCGGGGGCGTGGTGGTATGCAGTGGATGAAATATCATGGCTGCAAAGTTACTATTTTCTACCGTTGCGCGCGTGGCGGCGCCCTGATTTTTAAGAATTGTCGCTAAAAACTTGGCAGTGGTCGTAAAAAATCGTAATTTTGTGGAAAATAAATCATGAAGACATGGACGAAAAAGGACTCAAAGCCATTATCGGTAAATTTCTGATAGATGCTCCCGTAGAGTCGGTAGCCCCCTTGGGCAACGGACTTATCAATGATACCTATAAGGTGACCACCGCAGGTGCCGCGCCCGACTATGTGCTGCAGCGCATTAACAATGCCATCTTTACGGATGTCGACCTGTTGCAGCACAACATCGAGGCCGTTACCGCGCATATCCGCAAGAAGCTCGTCGCCGCCGGCGAGACCGACATAGACCGCAAGGTGCTCACCTTTGTACCCACGGCCGAAGGCAAGACCTACTATCAGGATGCCGCAGGCAAGTACTGGCGCGTATCGGTATTCATCCCGCGTGCCAAGACCTTCGAGGCCGTCAACCCCGAGTACTCCTACCATGCCGGCAAGGCTTTTGGCAACTTCGAGGCCATGTTGGTAGACCTGGAAGAACCCCTGGGCGAAACCATACCCGACTTCCATAACATGGAGCTGCGCATCCGCCAGCTGCGCGATGCCGTGGCTGCCGACACAGTGGGCCGCATGAGCGAGGTGGCCGACATAGTATCCGAGTTAGAGGCTCACGCTGACGAGATGTGTAAGGCTGAGCGCATGGGACGTGCTGGCGAGTTGCCCAAGCGTATCTGCCACTGCGACACCAAGGTCAATAACATGATGTTTGACGAAGACGGACGCGTGCTGTGCGTGATAGACCTCGACACGGTCATGCCGAGCTTCGTATTCTCTGACTATGGCGACTTCCTGCGTACCGGTGCCAATGCCGTGGCCGAGGACGACCCACATATAGATAAGGTGGCGTTCTGCCGTGACATCTTCGAGGCTTTCACCCGTGGCTATCTGGAGTCGGCCCGCTTCCTTACGCCCGTAGAACGCGACAACCTGCCCTACGCCGTGGCCCTCTTCCCCTACATGCAGTGCGTGCGCTTCCTTACTGACTACATCAACGGTGACACCTATTATAAAATAGGGTACCCTGAGCACAACCTGGTGCGCACCCGCAACCAGCTACAGCTCTTCCGTACCGTGTACGACCAGCAGGCGTACATGCAGGACTTTATCCGTAACTGCCAATAAACCCACAGACACTGATGAAACAACTGACGGTTAAACATATAACCCGCGCCGTGACCGATGCCGCCCTGGTGTCGGCTGCGCTGGATGAGGCCGCTATCGAGGCCCACGCCATAGGCTGCGTAGACTGGTCAGCGGACTATCCCTATGCCCCCGAGGTAACCTTCCGTATAGCCCACACAGGCTCGGCCATCCTGGTAGACTACCGGGTAACGGAGCAGAGCGTGGCCGCTGTGGCCCCGCACGACAACGGACGTGTGTGGGAGGACAGCTGCTGCGAGTTCTTCTTCAAGCCCGAAGGTGGCGATGTCTATTATAATGTAGAGTGCAACTGCGCCGGAACCCTCCTTGTGGGTTGCGGCCCCCATCGCGAAGGCCGCGAGCTGGCCAGCCCCTCGGTGCTCAGCGGTGTGCAGCGCTGGTCGTCGTTAGGGCGTGCCCCCTTTGCCGAGCGCGTGTCGCCCGTGTCGTGGCAGCTGTCGCTCATCATCCCCGTGGCTACAGCCTTCCGCTCGCCGTTGTCTGTGCTGGGCGGGCAGCGCATGACAGCCAATTTCTACAAGTGCGGCGACCGGCTGCAGCAGCCCCACTTCCTGTCGTGGGCCCCTATACAGTTGCCCGCGCCCGATTTTCACCGCCCCGACTTCTTCGGGCAGTTACTGTTTGAACCCTGATACTTACCGAGTATATGTCTGCCCAGCACTTTGTCGACCTCCTGGAGCTACATGATGTCAGACCCACGGCCAACCGTATCGTTATAGCCGAGGCGCTGGCCCACATGGGTCATCCCGTGTCCATGAGCGAGCTGGAGGGCTATATACTTACCATAGACAAGTCGGGCATATACCGCGCACTGGCCGAATTTAGGAAACATCACCTCGTCCACGCCATCGACGGTGGCGACAGTGAGATTAAGTACGAACTCTGCCACAGTCGGAACCACGGTCAGGACGACGATCGCCATGCCCACTTCTTCTGCGAGTGCTGCCACCAGACCTTCTGCCTGGACTACGCCGCCATCCCGCCCATCAGTATTCCCGATGGCTTTGTCGCCAGTTCTGTCAACTACATGGTCAAGGGTCTCTGCCCCGACTGTGCCCGTAGGCAGAACCGTAAGTAGCCCCCCTGTCCTTATTCCTGTTATGATGTCAGCTATTATCATCGTAACTCCGTAAATAACCGTCATAAAGTATATCGTATATGCAGAACGAGGTAAGGCGGCGCCACCACTACACGCCGCTGTTAGAGATAGGCATACCCATCGTGATAGGCCAGTTGGGCACCGTAATCTTAGGATTTGCCGACACACTGATGATAGGCCACCACAGCACTACCGAGCTGGCTGCGGCCGGCCTGGTTAACAACATCTTTACGCTGGCGCTCATCTTCTACATGGGATTCTCGTACGGCCTGACGCCCATAGTGGGCCGCCTGTACGGCATGGGCCACACCAGCGACATAGGGCAGAAAGTCAAGAACTCGCTCGTGGCCAACATGGTGGTGGGGGTACTGTTAGTGGCGGTGCTCACCATCCTCTACTTCAACTTAAACAACATAGGGCAGCCCGACGAACTCTTGCCGCTCATACGGCCCTACTTCCTGGTCCACCTGGTAAGCGTGCTCTTTGTGGGTGTGTTCAACACGCTCAAGCAGTTCTTCGACGGCATTACCCGGACCAGCGTGGCTATGTGGGTCATGGTGGTGGGCAATGTGCTCAACATCTTCTTCAACTGGCTGCTCATCTATGGCGTGGGCGGCATGCCCGAGTTGGGTCTGTTGGGAGCCGGCATCTCTACCATGGGGTCGCGGGTGCTCATGGCCCTGCTGTTGGTGGTTATCATGCTTGTCCATAAAGACTTTGCTGGCTACCGCCAGGGAGTGGCCCGTGGTTGCGTAAACCGTCACGACTTCCTGGAGATGAACCGTTTAGGGTGGCCCGTGGCCCTGCAGTTGGGCATGGAGTCGGCCGCGTTCAGCTTCAGTTGTATCATGGTGGGCTGGCTGGGCACCGTGCAGCTGGCTGCCCATCAGATAGTAATCACCGTGTCGCAGCTGTTCTACCTGGTACTCTCGGGCATGGCTGCTGCCATGTCCATACGTATCAGCTACTTCATGGGGCAGCACGACTACACCGCCGTGCGTACCTGCGCGACCGACGGGTTCCACATGGCCCTCTTCTTCTCGGCCATGATGAGTGTGCCCGTACTCCTGGGTCGCCACTACATAGGCGGCCTGTTCTCGGACAATGCCGAGGCGGGTCAGATAGTGGCCATGCTGATATGGGTGATGATTATCTACCAGTTTGGCGACGGCTTGCAGTACACCTTTGCCAACGCCCTGCGCGGCATAGCCTGCGTTAAGCCCATGATGTACTACGCCTTTATCGCCTACTTCGTCATCTCGCTGCCCATGGGTTACTTGCTCGGCTTCGTGTGCCACCTGGGCATCCTCGGCGTGTGGGCCGCGTTCCCCGTGGGGCTCACCGTGGCCGGTGTCCTCTACAGGCAGCGCTTCCGCCGCGAACTCCGCGCCATCGAACAGCGAGAGTAGGGTAGCGGCCATGGTCTTGAAGGGTAAAAAGATAAAAGAAAAAGAGCCCCCAAGCCCTCCAAGGGGGGATGTAAGCTAACTGCCACTGCCCATGTATTGTTGTTGTAAAGCCAATAACCATTGTGAGAAATGAAAAGACAGGTCTTTGGACTTCTAAAGACGGCTCTCAGCTCGCTAAAGGTGGCTCCGGGAAACGTAAAGACCGGTCTCTGCGATTCGGGTGACCGTTCCTGTCATCGCCCAGGAGGCATCCATCTCAGCGCTTTTCACCTTTGTACTTTTCGCATCCTCTCTTGGTGAACTTGGGGACTTTATTTAGGTATCCAGTGCTGCCATATCTTATCTAAACGCCTATAAAAAAACGCCCTGTTTGTAGCCATATTTGTGTTGGTAATCAATCTATTAGCGCTTAGAAATATCTATATTTTGCATATATACTGCTGATAGGCGTACACAGGTGGCAGATTTTATTGTAACTTTGTCCTGAGGATGTGCCGTAGCACTCAGCCAAGGCACCGCGATGATGAGGGCTGTATTTTTTTGTCACTTTTGGGGTAAAAACACATATTTACAGAATGGCAGAACAATTCTCCTTACTCATTATAATAAAAAGGGCTACTTTTGCAACAGCAATCATAATAATTAAAAACATAAATGGAAGAAAAACAGATAAACAGACGGAAATTTCTGCAGAACCTGGGCATGGTAGGAGCCGGCGTACTGGCCGCCACGAGCCCTTGGCTGTCAGTATTCTCCGATGTGAAGCATACCGGAAAGGAACGCTGCCGTATCGGAATGATTGGCCCCGGTTCCCGTGGCCGCTTCCTGCTGAGTTTCCTCGTCCAGAACCCCAAGGCCGACATCGTTGCCATTGCTGATGTCTACCAGCCCTCGATAGATGAGGCTCTCAAGCTGGTTCCTAAGGCCAAGGTGTATCGCGACTACCGCGCCCTGCTGGCCGACCGCAGCATCGATGCCGTCATAGTGGCCACCCCGCTCAATACTCACTATCAGATAGTGATGGGTGCTTTCGATGCCGGTAAGGATGTGTACTGTGAGAAGTCTATCGGCTATACCATCGAGGAGTGTTACAACATGTACAAGCGCCACCTGTCTTCGGGCAAGATTTTCTTTACCGGCCAGCAGCGTCTCTTCGACCCCCGCTATATCAAGGTTATGGATCTGGTACACCGTGGTACCTTTGGCAAGATTGCCGCTGTCCACGCCTTCTGGAACCGTAACGGCGACTGGCGCCGCGAGGTGCCCGACCCCAAGTTAGAGCGATTTATCAACTGGCGTTTGTACAAGGCATCGTCGCACGGACTGATGACCGAGTTGGCGTGTCACCAGTTACAGGTGGGAACATGGGCCTTGGGCCGTCTGCCGGACAAGGTGATGGGCCACGGAGGTCTCACCTTCTGGAAGGATGGCCGCGAGGTGTACGACAATGTGAACTGTATCTACACATACAATACTGGCGAGAAGATAACGTACGGCTCTGTCATCTCCAACAAGTTCTATGGACTGGAGGAGCAAATCCTGGGCAACCTGGGAACCGTAGAGCCCGAAAAGGGAAAGTACTACTTCGAAGAGGTGGCCCCTGCGCCAGCTTTCCTGCAAATGATTAATAACTGGGAGAATACCCTGTTCGACGAAATACCGTTCGCCGGAACCAGTTGGGCCCCAGAGACGGCCAATACGAACAATGGCGAGTACATCCTGGACAGCGGCCGTCCCAAGACCGATGGTACCTCGCTGCTCCTCGACGCCTTTGTCGAGGCTGTGGTTACCCAGCGTCAGCCCAAGAACATCGCCGAGGAAGGCTATTACGCCAGCCTGCTCTGCCTGTGGGGCCACGAGGCCATGGTACGTGGCGAGATACTGCCTTTCCCTGACCAGTACAAGATTAACTATTCGGTTTACGGAACCAAAGAAAACAGCCAAGCTATATGAAAGATATAATACTTACCTCGAAGAGGCAGAAATGCGAACTCTGGTACCTGTTAGGCGCCTTTGTAGTGGCCAACCTGCTCAACGTGGGGGCCATCATCGCTTACGAGTCGCCCGTTACGGAGCTGTTTACCTCTATCTTTTATGTACTGTGTTTCACAGCGTTCCTGTATGCGGTGAGCGTAGTGGTCCGGCTGCTCTGGGCCGGTACTAAGCAACTATTTAAGAAGAAAAAGACTAACAACTAAAATCTAAAAGACAATGACAAGCAGAAGAGATTTCCTGAAAGCCATGGGCGCATCGGTCGCAGGCATGGCGCTGAGTGGGCTCAATGGAGCCATGGCCGCTCCCCTTACCTCCAAAGAGTGGGCCTCGGCCAAGAAAGATAAGGTTAAGATAGCCTATATAGGCATTGGCAACCGCGGAGGGCAGAATATCGACGAGTTTGCCAAAACAGGCATGGTAGAGGTTACCTGCCTGTGCGACGTGGACATGGGCGCACGTCACACGCAGAAGGTTATGAACATGTATCCAAAGGCCAAGCGCTTCCGTAACTTCCGTGAGATGTTCGAGAAGGCTTCGGGCGACTTCGAGGCCGTCTGCGCATCGGTGCCCGACCACATGCACTTCCCCATAGCCATGATGGCTCTCTCATACGGTAAGCATATCTACCTGGAGAAGCCCATGTGCCGCACATTCCTTGAGGGAGAACTTATGATGGAAATGGCCAAGCGCCACCCGGAGGTAGTTACGCAGGTGGGAAACCAAGGCCACTCTGAGGCCAACTACTTCCAGTTCAAGGCTTGGAAAGACGCCGGAATTATCAAGGACGTTACCGCCATTACAGCACACATGAACAATCCCCGCCGTTGGCACAAGTACGATGCTGACATGATCCAGATGCCTGGAGGCGAGCCTATGCCTCAGGGCATCGACTGGGACACATGGGTAGGACCCTGCGAGTATCTGGGCTACTCTGAGAAATATCACCAGGGCAACTGGCGCTGCTGGTACAACTATGGTATGGGAGCCTTAGGCGACTGGGGTGCTCACCTGCTGGACACCGCGCACGAGTTCCTGAACCTCGGGCTGCCTTACGAGGTCACTATGAAGTATGCTAAGGGTCATAACGACTACTTCTACCCCTTCTCGTCGACCATCCTCTTCCGTTTCGCCGCCCGCGACGGTATGCCTCCTTGCGACGTTACCTGGTACGACGGTCTGGACAACCTGCCCCCATTGCCTAAGGGCTACGGCAGTTCTGAGTACAACGCCAACGTTCCCTCGACCAACCAGGGCAACACGCCTGTCTCTAAGCTCAACCCGGGTAAGGAGATTTACTCACGCGACCTTATCTTCAAGGGCGGCAGCCACGGCAGTACGCTGAAGATAATACCGTCAGAAAAGGCCGCCGAGATGAAGGACAAGTTGCCCGTAGTACCCAAGAGTCCGTCTAACCACTATGTTAACTTCCTCCGTGCTTGTCTTGGCACCGAGAAGACACGCTCTCCGTTCGAGATAAACGGTGTCTTGAGCCAGGTATTCTGCCTCGGTGTTATCGCCCAGCGCCTCAATACGCAGCTGTTCTTCGATCCCCGCACCAAGCAGTTTACCAATAACGAGTTTGCCAACGCCCTCCTGGCTGGTATGCCTCCTCGCCGTGGTTGGGAAGACTTTTACAAAGTAAAATAACAACATTAATATAATAGTAACAATGAAGAAAATCATTCTAACAGCATGTGTTGCCATGTTCGCCTTCAGTGGTTACGCACAGAACTGGCAGTCACTCTTTAATGGCAAGAACCTCAGTGGTTGGAAACAGCTCAACGGTTCGGCTAAATACACCGTCGAGAACGGTGCCATCGTGGGCCACACGGTCCGTAACAGCAACAACTCATTCCTCTGCACCAAGAAGGCTTATGGCGACTTCATCCTCGAGTTCGACTTCCGTGTTGACGACGGTATCAACTCTGGCGTACAGTTCCGCAGCGAGAGCCTGAAGAACTATCAGAACGGCCGTGTACACGGTTACCAGTTCGAGATAGACCCCTCTAAGCGCGCTTGGACCGGAGGTGTCTACGACGAGGCCCGCCGTGGCTGGCTCTACAACCTCAACCACAACCCCGCCGCCAAGAAGGCCTTCAAGAACAACGAGTGGAACAAGGCGCGCATTGAGTGTATCGGCAACTCTATCCGCACTTGGGTTAACGGCATCGCTTGTGCTGACCTGCTGGACAACACTACCCTCAGCGGTTTTATCGCACTCCAGGTTCACGCCATTGGCAAGGACGGCAAGGAAGAAGGCAAGACTATAGCTTGGAAGAACATACGTATATTGACCAAAGACGTGGCTAAGTACGCCACCCCAGAGAACGAGAGCGTAGAGCAGATCAATCTCGTGGACAACACTATCTCTGAGCGCGAGGCCAAAGAGGGCTGGAAACTCCTCTTCGATGGTAAGACCACCAACGGATGGCGTGGCGCTAAGCTCGATAAGTTCCCCGCCAAGGGCTGGGTTGTCGAGAACGGTATTCTGAAAGTGCTCGCCGGCAACGGTGGTGAGTCTACCAACGGTGGCGACATCGTTACCACACGTACTTACCGCAACTTCATCCTTAAGGTTGACTTCAAGATTACCAAGGGTGCTAACAGTGGTATCAAGTACTTCGTTGACCCCTCTATGAACAAGGGTGCTGGTTCTGCTATCGGTTGCGAGTTCCAGATACTGGACGACCTGCGTCACCCCGATGCTAAGCTGGGTGTTAAGGGCAACCGCAAGCTCGGCTCTCTCTATGACCTCATCCCTGCTCCAGCCAACAAGCCGTTTGACATCAACCAGTTCAACACTGCTATGATTGTCGTGCGTGGCAATCACGTTGAGCACTGGCTCAATGGTGTCAAGCTGTTGGAGTATGAGCGCAACAACCAGGAGTGGAACGCCCTCGTAGCTTACAGCAAGTACAAGCACTGGCCTAACTTCGGTAACTTCACCGATGCCAACATCCTGCTTCAGGACCATGGTAACGAGGTGTGGTTTAAGAATGTAAAGATTCTTGAACTCCAGTAATCATCTGAATGTCTCATATCATCCGCGAACTGCCCGACGGTACCACGGCGATCTATGCGTGGTTCATGGCTATGCACACCCGTGTGGACGTTCTGCTGAAGGCGGCCGACAGCACCCTGCTGATGCCTGCTGTACATGATATGAGGCAACTCATCGGGGAGATAGAGGCTGCGGGCAACCGCTTCGCCCCTACCTCCCAGTTAGCAACACTCAACTGCAATGGGCAGATGGTCTTTACTCATCCAGAAGACCACTTGTACCGCATGATATCCCAGTGCCTGCGCTTCAATGCGCTGACACTGGGACTATTTGACATTACTGTTTCCTCCCGGAGCCACTCCCCACATACCATAGACCTGGTACACCTCACCGCAGATACCATTTACTTTGACGAGCCTACCGTGAGCCTCGACCTGTGTGGCTTTATCAAGGGCTATGCCCTCGACCAGATTAAGCCGATGCTCGCGGCTCATGGCATAGCCGACGCCATTGTCAATATGGGCAACAGTTCGGTGCTGGCCATGGGCTACGTGCCCGGAAAGTTTACTGGCTGCCTCACCACGTCGGGCAATGATACCCCCACGAGGCGCCATATCGTTAACCCGATAACCGGCCAGTGGGTCGAAGGGCGTCGCCAGGTGTCTGTCAGAACCCAAGGGGGTGCTGAGGGCGAAGTGCTGGCCACCAGCGTACTGCTGGCCGATGACCGCCAGCTGCTCCAGCTGAAACGCAATTTCCAAATCGAAGACATTAACTATCAGTAGCCCATCCGGGGCTATGCTTTACATTATTATATATGAATAAGACCATATTATCTCTCCTTGCCCTGTGTACGGGAGCCCTCTCGGCCTCTGCCCAGGCCACCTTGGGCTCCGAGTTCCAACTCGCAGGGAGCAACGGGACGGTTACCGTATGCTACGATGGCCACGAGCCCGCGCTCATGCAGCGCGTGTCCATGCTGTTTGCCGACGATGTAAACCGTGTAACCAACCACCGACCCGCCCTGGCCGACATCAGCCAGGGCAAGGTCAAGGCCAAGCGTGCCGTCATCGTGGGTACCCTCGCCAATGTCTGGATTAAGCGCATGGCGCAAAAGGGCAAGATAGACACCACGGGCCTTACTGGTGCCTGGGAGCGCTACCGCATCCAGATAGTCAAGAAGCCGGCCGCCGGAATAGACGAGGCCCTGGTAGTGGCCGGCAGCGACCGCCGTGGAGCCGCCTACGGACTGCTCTCGGTATCGCGCGCCATCGGTGTCAATCCCTGGTACTTCTGGGCCGATGCCCCTGTGGCCAAGCGTACCAGCGTGGCTGTCAACGTGAAGCCCTTTACCTCGAAAACTCCGAGCGTCAAGTATCGCGGCATATTCATTAACGACGAGGACTGGGGCCTCTTCCAGTGGGCTAAGCACAATTTCGAGAAAGACCGTGGCAACTTTGGCCCCCGCACCTATGGTGCCGTGTGCGAGTTGCTGCTTCGCCTCAATGCCAACTATCTCTGCCCTGCCATGCACAACTGCTCGTTGGCTTTCTACAAGGTCGCCGAAAATAAAGTGGTCGCCGACAGTTTTGGCATCGTCATGGGTACTTCCCATTGCGAGCCTCTGTTCCTCAATACGGCCACAGAGTGGGACCGCAAGAAGTACGGAGAGTGGAATTATGTGACCAATAAGCGCGGCATAGACAGCGTGCTGACCGCCAGAGTCAAAGAGACGGCTCCCTACGAGAACGTTTACACCGTAGCGTTACGCGGCCTGCACGACGTGGCCATGGCTGGAAGCAACGACTTGGGCGAGCGCAAGGACGTGATGGCCAAGGCTGTCGAGGGACAGCGCCAGATACTGGCCGATGTACTGAAGAAACCCGCCAAGGACGTTCCCCAAGCCTTTACTCCTTACAAGGAGGTGCTCGATGTGTACGACCACGGACTTCAGTTGCCCGATGACATTACCCTCATCTGGCCCGACGACAACTACGGCTACTTCAAGCGTCTGAGCAACCCCACCGAGCAGAAGCGATCGGGTCGCTCGGGTGTGTATTATCACTCTTCGTACCTGGGCCGGCCGCATAACTACCTGTGGATGAATACCACCTCGCCAGCCCTGATGTACGAGGAGCTGCGCAAGGCTTACGACTCGACAGCCGACCGCATCTGGCTGCTCAACGCCGGCGACATCAAGCTCTGCGAGTTTGCTGTTGACTACTTCCTCAACCTTGCCTACGATATTGACGCGTTCGACTATCAGCGTACTGTCAACTACCGTACTGAGTGGACATGCGATATGCTCGGCAGTCAGTACCGGGGCGACATTGCCGATATCTTCCGCTCTTTCTATGACCTCGCTTTCCAGCGTAAACCCGAGTGTATGGGCTTTGGCTCTCAGTGGACGAACGACGCTCACGGTCGCGAGGTCAATGTTGATACCGAGTTCTCGCTTACCAACTATGGCGAGGCCCAGCGCCGTATCGCCGAGTACACCCGTATCGGTGCTAAGGCCGAGCGCCTGCTCGCCCAGCTGCCTGCCGATAAGCGCGCCTGTTACTATGAGAATGTGTACTACCAGGTTAAGGGTTGCGAGCTGATGAACCGTTCCATCCTCTACGGCCAGCGCAACCGTTGGTATGCCTTGCAGCAACGGGCAGCCACCGATACATGGGCCAAGCTGTCTACCCAGTGCTTCGACAGCCTGGAAACCATTACCAAGCGCTATAATACCATGCTCAATGGCAAGTGGAACCACGTCATTACGATGCGCCAGGAACGCACCTCGGCTTACTTTGAGCGTCCGGAGCTGCGCAAGGCCACCCTGGCCGATGGCGCCGACATGGCCCTGTTGGCCGAGGCCGAGGATGTACTGCGCGGAGCCAGCAGCTACCACGTCCTGCCCGCCTTCAGCAAGTACCTGCCCACCTCTTATTATATAGAGGTGTTCAATCGCGGCAACAAGGCGTTCAAGTTTACTGCCAAGGCTTCGGCCCCCTGGATTAAGCTGTCTAAGACCTCCGGAACCGTGACCGAGGAGACCCGCCTGCAGGTCTCGGTAGACTGGGCCAAGGCTCCTGTGGGCGACCGCGTAGCCGGCCAGGTTACGGTGACGGCCGATAACGGTCAGCGCGAGACAGTCCTCGTGTCGCTCTTCAATCCCGCCGCTCCTGATAAGAGCGAGCTCAAGGGCGAATACGTCGAGACCAACGGCTACATAGCCATCCCCGCCGTTGGCTTCCATCGCAAGCAGGAAGCTAAGGACGTCAAGATTTCTGTCATTGACAACTTCGGCGCCGAAGGCAAGGCCGTGCAGCTTGGCGACCCCGTGGCCACCCAGTGGTACACCAACCGTCGCAGCGCCCCTTATGTCGAGTACGATTTCTACTGCTTCACCCAGGGCCCCGTTGACATCTACACTTACGTGTTGCCCACCTTTACGCTCAATAACGACCGCGGCTATGCTGGCCATGAGCGCACCAACATCGAGACCCACTACGGCATTACCATCGACAACAGCCGCATCCTTGAGGCTTCTACCTCGTCGTTCGAATATGCCCAGAAGTGGTACGAGAGCGTCATGCGCAACTGCCGCATCAACAAGACCACCCTTAATGTAATGACCCCTGGTCACCACAAGCTCCGCATCATCTGTGGCGACCCCGGCACCGTTCTCCAGAAGGTGGTTCTCGACTTTGGCGGTATGAAGCGCTCGTACATGGGTCCTCAGTCTACACAAGTTAAATAACCATATCTATGCGAAAATTATCAGCTATTCTACTGGGCGCGGCGCTGGCCGCCGTGCCCGTGCTGGGCTGGGCTCAGCACACGCCCAACAGCCAGAAGAAGTGGGCCTGGCTCAACTTTGAGCGGCCTGCGGGAGTCAACCCCGTCATCTCGCCCCGTCCCTCATCCGTGTTCAACTGCCCTATGCAGGGCCGTCCCATTGGCTGGGAGGAGAGCGAGACCTTTAACCCTGCTGCCACCATCAAGGGCGACAGCATCATCGTGCTTTACCGTGCCGAGGACAACACCCATCAGGGCATCGGCAGCCGTACCTCGCGCCTGGGCTATGCTGCCTCGGCCGACGGCATCCACTTCAACCGCCGCCCGCAGCCTGTGTTCTATCCCGACAACGACAGCCAGGCTGCCAACGAGCACCCTGGTGGTTGCGAGGATCCCCGTGTGGCCGTTACCGAGGACGGAGTGTACGTCATGTTCTATACTCAGTGGAACCACAAGTACGCCCAGCTCGCCGTGGCCACCTCTCGCGACCTGCTGCACTGGACTAAGCATGGCCCCGTCTTTGGCAGCAACAAGCGCTATCCTGGCACTAAGTACACCAAGTCGGCCTCTATCCTTACCAAGATGAAGAATGGTCGCCAGGTCATTACTAAGCTCAACGGCAAGTACGTAATGTTCTGGGGCGAGTACTTTGTCAATGTGGCCACCTCTGACGACCTCATCCACTGGACTCCCACGCTCGATGATAAGGGCAACATCCTCAAGGCCATGTCCCCGCGCCGTGGCTACTTTGACAGCATGCTCACCGAGTGCGGCCCTCCTGCCCTGCTCACCAAGAAGGGCATCCTGCTCTTCTACAATGGCAAGAACAGCAAGAGCAGCGGCGACCCCAAGTACACGGCTAACGCCTACTGCGCCGGCCAGGCACTCTTCAGCAGCAAGAACCCTAACCAACTGCTGGACCGCCTTGATGAACCGTTCTTTAAACCCGAACTCGACTTCGAGAAGAGTGGTCAGTATCCTGCCGGTACTGTCTTCATCGAGGGCCTGGTGCCTTTCCATGGTTCCTGGTATCTGTACTACGGCTGTGCCGACTCTCGCGTGTCGGTGGCTATACGCAAGGGCAAGTAGTCTCGTTACCTTTATATATAAACAGGCGAGGGATGCTGGCATGGAGCTGGCATCCCTCGCCTGTCTTTGTACTCCGGCCGTACCCGCGTTCATGGACATGGGTACGGCAGTCTGTTTAGTGGGTCACCTTGATACCTTTTATAATATAGGTGCCGTGGCCGTACTGCTGCAACTGCGGGTGGCGGTTGCGTATCTGTGTAGTACCTATTAGCTGGCCACCTATGGTGTACACCGGTACCCCGTCCTCGTCCTGGCTCCATGTGGCGGTGTCTATGCCTGTGGCCATGGCCTCGATGACTATGCTGGCTGGGCGCTGGGCAGCCTCCTCCTTGGGCATCATGTAGGCCCTGAAGGGCTCCACTTCGGCCCCCTCGGCCTGGTAGACCATCGCGTTGCCGCTGCCGTTGAGCACGTAGCTGTCCGTCAGGTTCTGGTGTAGCGTAGAGCCCACCATGTCGTAGGCATCGGTCATGGCCCGCTGACCCCGCTGGGCTTTCAGCGTTACATGGGTAGCCTTGAAGGTCAGCGTGGCTCCCTTCAGGTCGCCCTCGGCCTTGATGACGTAGGGTCGGTCGGCCCCTATTTTGTCGGCCGCTACGAATACGGGCATACCGTCGGCCCCCGTGCCGCCAAACTCGCTTACGTACAGCCGCTGCTGGTCTATCTGTACCGCCCCCGTGGCCGTGGTGATGGCCGAGGGGGCAAAGGGCAGCGCCAGGGTCTGCCAGTTGAGCGCACCCTGCGTGTTGGCCGCCATGGAGCGTGTGTAGCTGATGTTGCCCACCTCTACGTCGCACGGCAGGGCCATAGCGTGTCCGTCATGGAGCACGATGCTGTTAGCATAGCCACCTTGCACCACGTTCAGCGAGGCTATGGCCTCTGGTACCGTGACCCCGGCATCCAGGATGTAGAGCGCGTTGGGATTAGTCGACGGCTTGATGGTGCTGATGCCGCTCATCCCGCGCATGTCTATGGCTGCCGCATCGCCCGCGTCTACCATGGCCGATGGCGGGGTGGCTGTGGTGGCTCCCGTTTCATCGTAGAAGATGATGCCGGAACGCTGTGCGCGCGAGTAGATGACATTTGCGTTGTTGTCTACCACTGCCTGCTCACCCTCGTAGAACAGGCGCAGTCCGTAGCGGTAGCCCACGGGCGTATTGGCAAACCCGAAGCGCACCCGGGCTTGCTCCCCGGCAGCCACCCGTACCGATACCAGCTGCTTGTCTACTACGGTCATGCTGGTGCTGCCCGTGACGCCCCGGTATAGCTTTACTACCAGTCGGCCGTCAAAGTCGGCCGTTGCCTTGTTGTTCAGTATGAGTGTGCCCGTACGCGCGGTGCCATACACCACATTGTTTACTATGTTGTCGTAAGCCACGTAACCTACCGAGAGGTTGATCTGCTTCTGGTCGGTATCGGTTATGGTTACCGTGGTGTGCCCCACGGGCTGGTTGCCCGCTTCGTCCTTGGCTATCCATACATGGTAGGTGCCCGCCGTGGTGGGCGTAAAGCTGAACGATGTCTGTACCTCGCGGCCCGTGGGCAGGGCCACCTGGGCCGTGCTGGCGGCCGACCCCTTGGTGGTCGATGGGCTGGCCAGGCAGTACAGCTTGCCGTAATACTCCCTGCCCGTGTTGGCCAGCGTTACCTTGAACAGCTGTTTTATGTTCTTGACCAGGTTGCCCGTCATGGCCCACGACTTGACGGTTACGGCCGACTGGTCCGCGGGGCCTAAGCTGAGTGTAACCTTGCCCCCCTTTACCACCGCCAGTACATACTCCGTGGCCACCTCGCCACAGGACTTCCACGTGTTGGCCCCTATCTGACTGTACACCGGTACCAGGTGGTAGGTGCCGTCGGTCAGGTCCTTGATGGTAAACGTGGCCGTCTTCTCGTAGTTCGTGCTCAGCCACAGAGCCGTGCTGCCCAGCATGCTGAACGTTCCGTCGGCCTGGGCTATGGCTATGCCACCCTGCTGGATGATGGTTGCACCCGAGAAGTTGGTAAAGGTTATGCTCACCGTGTTGCCACTCACCTTGATGTTGCGTGCCGTGGGTCGCGCGGCCACGTCGGTGCCGCTGTCTACCCCGTCGTTGGGCATAATGCCTATCAGGGCCTCCTGCTCGTAGGCATAGCCAGAGCCAAAGTTCGTGCTCTCCGCTCCCGGTTCGGCCGAATAGAGCGAGCCTATGCGGAAGAAACCGTCGCTCTTGCCGCCCCAGCCCCAGTTAACATGGAAGAGGTCGTCGCTGTCGTAGCCGTCTATGACGAAGGCATGGCCCCCCGAGGGCGAGTTGGCACGGTAGGCCACCGGGCGACCCTGGGCCAGTTCGCCGTAGAGTAGGTCGGTCCACTGGCGCTGGCTGTAGCCGCGACGGTACACGTAGTCTATGCGCTCATCGTAGCCCAGGTGGTCGCGTAGGAGTGGTTTGCCTAACGTCAGGTTGGCTGCCGACTGGCTGCCGTAGTTCATCTGTACCCCCGTGCCCACTAGCAGCATCAGTTGAGCCACCGCCTGCTGCTCCTCGGCTGTGCTGGCACTGGTGTAGGTGTCGGTCATGTGGCTCCAGTCTATGGCCGTGCCGGCCGCCACGCCGTCTACGCGTATGTCCTTGCCCCCGCTCATAAATGAGTAGGCCGGTATGGCTGCCGTGGTCTTGGCCGGATAGCGGTAGTAAGCCATTATCTGGGCCAGGGTAGTGGCCACGCAGCCCGTCAGTCCCCGTTGTCCGCTCGACGCCCCGTTGCTGTTATTGTATATGGGGCACAGGTTGTTGTAGGGTGCCCGCTGGTTCCACTGGGTGCTTATCAGCGGGGCCACATAGTGGCGTGCCTGTTGTGCGATGGTTGTCTCGGCTGCTGCCGGAGCCTTCCCCGCGCCCGTCTGGGCCATGGCCTGTATCTGGCTGGCGTACACGGCCAACAGGGCACCCAACCCGTGCTCCATATCGGTGGTGGCGTAGCTGCCCCGGTCGGTATAGCCCAGCACCGTGGGGGTGCGGTCATCGCCCGAGATGATGACAAATCCGCCCCCATCGGCCACGTCATATATATAATAAGGTGTAGTCTGGGTCGCAGCCGTCCCCTCGCTTGGGGCCTTGGCCGGGGCCGATGGGTTGCTTAGCGTTTTGCCCCGCAGGGCTACAAAACGGCTGGCCGCCGCGCGTGCTGTCTGTGGGTCTACGGGTGCGGCCATGGCGGTGCTACTCAGTAGCACGGCACTGATAATCGTAAGGATGGTGGTTCGTAGCATGTTTATCTATATGGTGTCTATTAGAAGGTTTATGGTTCTGACTGACAGTAGGCCACGTGGCAGGTAGCGTGTCCGCGGCCCTCTTGTTGCTGGCAAAGATAGCGAAAAAAATACATTCAAGGGACTTGAAATCCAATATTTAACATATCTAAAAGGCTTCTTTGCCACGGTAGCCTGTAGCGGTATGATAAAAAAAGAGCGAGAGGCCCCTCCCTTGTCTGTTTGGAGAGGCTTCCCGCTTGCAGGCGAGGCTGCTACTTATGTAGCCTTAGGGCTGCATTACCTTGCCCATGAAGAGTATGGCTCCCGTGGTATTCTCGCGGATGGCAAAGATGAACGGGTGGTCGAACGCGAGGGTCGGTGTGTATGGAGCTATCAAGTCGTCCATCTTACCGCCAGCTGCCGAGGCAGCCTTGGTACCGTTCTCATCGACCTTGATACTTACGGAGTGTATTATGGTGCTGAGCTCTAGGGGTGTGCCCGTTGCTATGTATGGGTAGGTGGCTTCGTTGACGTTGGGCATGTTGAGCGCATCGAGCATGGTGGCAACGTCAGCCTGGCAGGATGAGATGGCAAAGCGCGGAAGCTTCACCTCGGCCCTGCCGTAGGTCATCTGCTCATGCCAACGCCACCAGTCGGCGTGCTGTATCAAGATATCTAACTGCTCTGGCTGCTTGGGCATCGCTACTATCATGCTGAAGTAGCCCTGACCGTACGGCAGCTCTACCATCTGCTGTACATCATCGGTGTAGTAGTTGGCGGCCAGGGTCTGACTCATGGTCATAACATTGGCCGACTGGCCCTTGGCATTGTAGAACGGCTGCTGCTTAGTTACGGCAGGGTCAAAGGGCGAGGCCCATTTGGCATCAAAGTAGTTGGCGCTTACGCTGACCAGTCTGGTGAGTATGTTCAGGTCTATGGGCAGAGTCTTAATCTGGCCGTTAGTGTGCTCCTTGGCCCAGGCATCTATCGCGGCATTGATAGAGGGGTGGTTCTTGGTGTCATAGAAGCCGGCTGTCTGCATGTCGGCCATGTAGTAGTTCTGCATAGTGCTCTGGAAAGCAGGCAGATACGACCGCTGCTGGTCCAGCCACATGCCATTGCTCAGCCCCACTTGTACATAGGCAGCGTCTTGTGCCAGTTTGTCATGCAGGGCGAGGTTGTCGGCATTGAGCTGACCGATGTTCTCAAATCCCAAGGCCGCTACGATTTCTCTCTGCAGCGACTCCTCGGCTCCATTGGCTATCATGGATAGCATATACTGCATGCTCATGGGAGCCACGCATACGTTTTTGCCTTGGTTTGCGGGCTGTTCTGCCAGTACTGTAAACAGCCTGTTGGCAAAAGCATTGCTCTGCTGGGCAAATGGTATCTGCTGAACCTTGCTGTAGGCTGCGGGAATGGGCTTCAGGTCTACGTCGCCGGGCTGATCGGTCACATTGCTGTCGTTAGAGCAACTGGCCATCGATACTAATAGTACCGATAGGGCAATCATGGAAGTTAATTTTCTCATAATGTTCATTGATAATTAGTTTATAGTTATTTTTTACGTGTAAAATATCTCCTATTTGTACTAAATCCTTTGATTTCAGATATTACATAGTAGGTGTCATCAGCATCGTTGCTATTGCCAGTTATATTGAGGTTCCACCCAATGTTACACTGGTAATAGTAGTTCTCTTTCTGGCTACCTCCAGGCTCGCGTAGGATTATACCGTAACGGTCGGGGTCGTAGAAAGTAGTGTCTTCCAAGAAACGCCAAACTTCTTCATATTCTACAATATCATATTTGCCACCATCTATTAGGAACATGTGGCCTTCATTCTGTTTCTCATTAACGCCACCTGCTAAAACGGGTTCTTCGTAGTCAAAAATAACATTTGCAACAGGATTGCTGCTTGGAGTCATTTCCTCAAAGCTGCCATTGACACCAATACTATTTAAGAATTTTTGGGCGTTGCCATAATTAGAACCAGAGCCAGAAGTTGTGTACTTCATGGAAGTGCTTTTACCTATATAACCGAGTGTAAGAGCCACTTTGTCGAACTGATCATAACCATAGAGGGAAAAGTTGTCAGTAAGGGCCAGGTTAGCTAAACTCCAAGTGCTAAATCGGGTAAAACTCTGGACATACTCCTCATTATACGCGCCTATGCACGAGCCTAACAAAGGCATTTGGAAAGAATACCCCAACTTGTCTTGTAAAAAATACAGATATTGGCCGATTGATACAGCTACACATCCAGCATCGCACCTATAGTCGCTATAGGCAGAGATAGTAGGGCAATATAAATTAAATGGGTAATCGCCATGCCAAAGAGTTTTGGTAAGGTGGGGTTGGTAAACAGTAGTTCGGCTTACTTCTTCTCTGCCTACATAGATATACTCGCCAGGAACAGGTTGGATAGGGATACGCTTTATACCCCTGCTTTGGCCAGACCACTGCTGAAGATTTTCAGAGTTCTCATCATATTCGTCAGTCTGGGATAGGTAAGCAGTTTGGCCGGCGATGTCAGCAACCCAAAACCGGATGCCTTTATTATTCAAGATGTCGGCTGCTTTTTTCCCAGTTTCGACAAGGTTCTCTGCCAAGATGGTCGGCATGCGCTTATCTACTGAGTATAGCCTCCAGCCTTTCTGATAGTTGACCAAATACATAATGGTATCATTGTTGTAGATGACTGGCTCTATACTATTTACAGTGGGAGTGGCATTTCTTGTAACTTGCTTGTCTGCTGAGATGGCTTGCAAATCGGTCAACGTTACCTTAAATGTATTTCTTAGGGGCTGGCCATTAACGGGAACGGCAGAAACTTTGAACTTGACTTTAGATACAAAAGCCTTGGCTTCTTGGAGCTTGCTCTCGTTTAATTTGGCAAATTCTTCTGTGTCTGTTATGGCACTGCTGCACGATGCCAATAATGTTACAGCTGTTAAAACAGGAAGGATAAATCTGTTTATAGGTTTTGAAGTCATAGGTGTGCCTACTCTTGCGGATTTTGGGCTTCTCCCCTTTGGTCAGTGTGGTCTGTGTGATTGGTATTTACACGTTAGTGGTGGCAGCAGGTTTGTAAATCCCTGCTTCCCCATATAAGATAGATGCAGGGATAATAGAGCCGTTTGGCGTGGTGATAATGGAGGTAGATGTTCTTAAAACCATTTGTATTCACGCTGTTAGTACTTACATGGGCAAAGATAGCGTATTTATCTTTTGAAATTGTAAATGTGACCGTCTTTTTTTTGCGGTTAACAATAAATAATATTTTGGCGGCTGTTAAGAGTGAGGGTGTAGTCCCAAATATTCAGGAGATACTCTCCCAAATACCAGGTGGTAGCTCCTAAGCTCCCTAAGGGGAATGTAAGAGTAAAAAGGTAAAACAACGCAGGGAAGGAAGCCTCCTTAGTAGCGATAGGGTCGGTCGTGGAAATCGTGGCGATTGGTCTTTACGTTTTCCGGAGCCGTCATTAGCGAGCTGGGGGCCGTCTTTAGAAACGTGGAGGTCGGTCTTTTCATTTCGTGCGGTCATGTTGGGTAAAGCCATGGCTGGTATAGGGTGGCTCATGGCGGTTTCAGAGGATTAGGCGAGTACTTTGCAAGCAGCGTGCGCTGTAGGCGCAGCAATATAAAGACTGGGGCAGCGCCCTGTGTATAGTCCCTACGCGAGCAACGCTGTCCAGTGCGCTTGGCTTGCTTGTAAATAGGCTGAAAAAGAACATCCCCATAGACGCGGCGATGGGGTGTGGCGCGTCTATGGGGATGGATAGTGGGGTAGGGGCAGCGGCTACTTGCTGTATTTGGCCACCTGCTGACGGATAAGGTCCTCATCGGCGAAGTAGTTGATGCGCATAGCGGTGCGCACCTCGTCGAGGGTCTGTGCGGCAGCCTCGCGGGCAGCCTCGGAGCCGCGCTGCAGGATGTGGAATATCTCGGGGATGTCCTGCTCGAACTCATGGCGGCGCTCGCGGATAGGGTCAAGTATCTTGTTGAGTACGCTGTTGAGGAACTTCTTGCAAGTGCCGTCGCCGATGCCGCCCTGGACATACTGCGACTTGAGCTCGTCGAGCGAGTGAAACTCGGGCCAGAACTCGGCGAAGTCCTCGGGCGTGCTGAAAGCCTCCAGATAGGTAAACACGGCGTTGCCCTCCAGGTGGCCAGGCTCCTCCATGCTCATGCGGGGCTCACCGTTGGACATCTTCTTGACCTTCTTCCATACCGTGGCGGCATCGTCGCTCAGGTAGATGCAGTTGCCCAGGCTCTTGCTCATCTTCTCCTTGCCATCGGTACCCGGCAGACGGCGGGCGGTGGCATTGGGGGGCAGCATGATGGCCGGCTCTACCAGCACGTCGCCGTAGGTCTGGTTAAAGCGGCGCACCAGTTCGCGCGTCACCTCGAGCATAGGCTCCTGATCCTCGCCGGCGGGCACGGTAGTGGCCTTGAAGGCGGTGATGTCGGCTGCCTGAGACACCGGGTAACAGAAGAACCCCAAGGGGATGTTGGACTCGAAGTTGCGCATCTTGATCTCGGTCTTCACGGTGGGGTTGCGCTGTACGCGAGCCACGCTGATGAGGTTCATCAGGTACGTGGTGAGTTCGGCCAGCTCTGGTATCTGACTCTGGATGAACAGTGTGCAGCGGGTGGGGTCGAGCCCACACGAGAGGTAGTCCAGGGCCACCTCAATGATGTTCTGCCGTATCTTCTCAGGATTGTCGGCGTTGTCCGTAAGGGCCTGTACGTCGGCCATGAATACAAACATGCGGTCGTAAGCCCCTTCGTCCTGCAGCATGACTCTCCGCCGGAGCGAGCCGACGTAGTGGCCTAAGTGCAACTTGCCTGTGGGGCGGTCGCCAGTCAATATTATTTTTCCCATGGTTATATATAGTACTTTTATGTATGTGTTAGCGCATAAGGCCCACGAAGCGCAGCACGTCATTGAGGTTGCCTACCAACATGAGCAGTATCAGTATGCCTATGCCGATGTACTC
This sequence comes from Prevotella sp., assembly GCA_022769285.1. Classification (GTDB taxonomy): domain Bacteria; phylum Bacteroidota; class Bacteroidia; order Bacteroidales; family Bacteroidaceae; genus Prevotella. Next base: position 70,537 of record JALEKD010000039.1, on the reverse strand, counting down.
GGCGTAGATCATGAATTTCTCGGAGGGCTTGCGGCGGGTTATCATCTCGTAGAGGAGGAACAGCACGTGCCCGCCGTCGAGTGCGGGGATGGGCAGGATGTTCATAAAGGCGAGGATGATACTCAGGAAAGCCGTCATAAGCCAGAACATGTGCCAGTCCCACGTCGGGGGGAACAGGCTGCCTATGGCCCCGAAGCCGCCGAGACTCTTGGCACCGTCGGCAGTAAACACGTACTTCATATCGCCTACATAGCCCGACAGGGTGTTAACTCCGTAGCGTATGCCGGCCGGTATGCTTTCGATAAAGCCGTACTCTACCTGTACCGGGGTGTAGTAGTCCAGGATGGAGGTCATGCCCACACCCAGCTTGAGGTCGGGGGTAAGTGTGGCGGCCCGCTTCAGGGTGTCGCCCTGGCTCACGTAGCTGATGGTGACGGTGCGCAGCGCCATGCTGTCCCTGTGGGTCTGCGTCTGTTCCATCTTCTGGCTTACGCTGGTCATCAGCGCCTGGTAGGCGTTCCACGAGTCTATCGGCGTGGCGTTGACTGCCACGATGCGATCGCCCTTCTTCATGCCTATCTTCTGTGCCGGCGACCCTGCCTGTATCTCGGCGGCCTCGGCCGGTACGAACGGGCGCACGAATGGCGGCACATCCTTAATCATATTGAGCAGGTTGAGGTCGCCGGGCAGGTGTATGCTCATGTGGCGGCCGTCGCGGATGATGTCGGCACGGTGAGCCTTGGAGAGGCCACGTACCAGGTCGGCGTTGAAGTCCTTGAAGGTGCCCTGATCGGTACCAAGGAGGATGTCGTGATCCTGGAAGCCTAACTGCTTGGCCTCGGTATTGAACTTCATGCCCATGGTCATGTCCTTGACGGGTATATACGACTCGCCCCAGACAAAGAGTACCATCGCGTAGATGATGAGTGCCAGCACAAAGTTGACCAGCACACCTCCTATCATTACCAGCAGTCGCTGCCAGGCCGGCTTGGATCTAAATTCCCACGGCTCGGCCGGCTTGGCCATTTGCTCCGTGTCCATGCTTTCATCAATCATGCCGGCTATCTTGCAGTAACCGCCGAGCGGGAGCCAGCCCATACCGTACTCGGTATCGCTGCGGCGCGGGCGGAAGCTGAAGAGCTTGCCCGACCACTTGCCGATATTAACGTCGAAGAAGATGAAGAATTTCTCAACTCTTATTCCGAAGAGCTTGGCGAAGAACATGTGGCCTCCCTCGTGCAGGAATACGAGTAAGGAGATGGCTAATATAAACTGAAGTAGCCTGATTAAAAATATTTCCATTATAGATATGATAGCTGATTTTATCTGTTGAGTAATTCGGAGGCCACTCGCCGTGCCTCCGCATCGGTCTGTATGTACACATCGTAGTCGGGGCTGGCGTCAAAGGTCACCGAGGCCATCGTGCGCTCGATGATGTCGGCCATATCGAGGAACCCGCAGCGCCCAGAGCGAAACGCCTCGTTGACCACCTCGTTCGCGGCGTTGACAATGCAGGGCATGTTGCCGCCCGTGCGTATGGCGGCAAATGCTAGGGCCAGGCACTTGAACTTATCTGTGTCGGGCTCGGCAAATTCGAGGCTCTTGCCAAACAGGTTGAGCTGCTCTCCGCTGAGGGGGAGCCTGTTGGGGTAAGAGAAGGCGTACTGTATGGGCAGGCGCATGTCGGGCACGCCCAACTGGGCCTTGACGGAGCCGTCGACAAACTGCACGGCGCTGTGTACGATGCTCTGTGGATGGATAAGTACCTGTATGCGGTCGGCCTCGACACCAAAGAGCCACTTGGCCTCGATGACCTCGAAGCCCTTGTTCATCAGCGAGGCCGAGTCGATGGTAATCTTGGCCCCCATGGTCCATGTGGGATGCCTGAGCGCGTCGGCGGCGGTCACGGAGCGTAGCTGCTCGTGGCTATAGTGGCGGAAGGGGCCGCCCGAGCAGGTAAGCAGTATCTTGTCGATGGCATTGTCGCCCTCGCCCACCAACGACTGGAAAATGGCGCTGTGCTCGGAGTCTACCGGGAGTATCGCGGCGTGGTATTTCTGGGCCAGCTGGCAGATAAGTTCGCCTGCCACGACCAGGGTTTCCTTGTTGGCCAGGCAAATCTTCTTCCCGGCCTTGATGGCGTGTATCGTGGGCGTGAGGCCGGCAAACCCCACCATGGCGGTGAGCACCATGTCTATCGGCTCGGCCTCTACTATCTGGCTCAGGGCATCCTTGCCGGCGTAGACCTTGATGTCGGGCAGGTCGGCCAGCATAGCGCTGAGTTCTGCGTATCGTTCCTCATTGGCTATGACCACGGCGGCCGGCTTGAAGCGGCGCGCCTGTCGTGCCAGTTCGGCCACGCGGTTGTTGGCAGTAAGACAGTACACCTCGTAGAGGTCTGGGTGCTGCGCGATGACGTCGAGCGCCTGCGTGCCTATGGACCCTGTACTGCCCAGTATGCAGATTTGTTTCTTCATTGTCAGTCTATATGTCTAAAATGCCCTCGGGCAGCCTGGCCCAGATGGTCTTGACCTCGGCATCTACCTTCTCTATCAGTTCGGCGTGGGCCGGTATGAGCAGGTTGTCGCCCTTGGGAGTGTGTATGTCAAACAGGGTGTTGATGGTAGAGTCGTCTACCTGGGCGATGGTTCCCACCAGCTGTCCCGTGGCGGCATCCATCAGGCTGAAGCCCACTATCTCGCTCCAGGAGAGGCCATCCTCTGAGCTGTTGGACAGGGCGCGCGGAAAGAAGACCTTGGCCCCGGTAAGGCGGCGGGCCTGTTCCTGTGTGTCGATGTCGCAGAACTTCATCAGGGCCGTCTCGTCGCTCTTGAAGCGGTACTCCTCCATGAAGAAGGGCACCAGTATGCCGTCCAGTTCCAACAGCAGATACTCAGCGTCGGCCCTGTCGAATACATCGTCGGTGAATATAAAGGTGATCTCGCCCTTTACGCCGTGGGGACGCCCCAACTTACCTATCAGGAATACCTCTTCTGGTCTAATCATATCCTCGGGTCAGCTTACGATACGTTGTATATGTGCGCCCAGCCTGTTTAGGCGGTTCTCTATATCCTCGTAGCCACGGTCTATCTGCGCTATGTTGTCTATGCGACTGGTGCCGTTGGCACTCATGGCTGCTATGAGCAGGGCTATGCCCGCCCTGATGTCCGGGCTGGTCATGCGTCCGGCGCGGAGTTTCTTGGCGTGGTCATTGCCATTGACCACCACTCGGTGAGGGTCGCACAGGATAATCTGAGCCCCCATGTCAATGAGTTTGTCCACGAAGAACAGTCTGCTCTCAAACATTTTCTGGTGAATGAGCACGTTGCCGTGTCCCATGGTGGCCACCACGATGAGTACGGATAGTAGGTCGGGCGTAAGTCCAGGCCAGGGCGCGTCAGAGAGCGTCATGATAGAGTTATCTATAAACGACTCTACCTCATAGTGGTCTTGCTGGGGAATAAAGAGGTCATCGCCTTCCTCCTTGATGGTTATTCCTAACCTGCGGAAGGCATCGGGGATAAGACCCAGGTTGGGCAGCGACACATCCTTGATGCGTATGCCCTTGCCCACCATGGCGGCCATGCCAATGAACGATCCCACCTCTATCATGTCGGGCAGTATGGTGTGCGTGGCCCCATGTAGCTTGTCTACGCCCACGATGGTGAGCAGGTTAGAGGCTATGCCGCTGATGCGGGCCCCCATGCGGTTGAGCAAGTGGCACAACTGCTGGATATAGGGTTCGCAGGCCGCATTATATATAGTGGTGGTCCCCTGGGCGAGTACGGCGGCCATGATAATGTTGGCCGTGCCGGTTACCGAAGCCTCGTCGAGCAGCATGTAGCAGCCCTTGAGGTGTTGCGCCTGTATGTCGAACACGTTGCGTTGCTCATCGTGGACAAACTGGGCACCCAGTTTGTGAAAGCCGATGAAGTGGGTGTCAAGCCGGCGACGCCCTATCTTGTCGCCGCCAGGCTGGGCCACGGTGGCCTGGCCGTACTTGCCTAACAGTGGGCCGATGGTGAGCACCGAGCCACGCAGCGAGGCACACTTGCGGACAAACTCGTCGCTCGCCAAGTACTCCAGGTTGAGCGTCTGAGCCTGAAATGTGTAGTCATTGGGGGCATTGCGTACCACATTGACCCCCATGTCCTGCAAAAGTCTGATGAGGTTGCATACATCCAGTATCTCGGGGATGTTGCTGATACGGACGGGCTCGCTGGTGAGCAGCGTGGCACAGATAACCTCTAATGCCTCGTTCTTGGCGCCCTGCGGTGTAATCTCGCCAGTCAGACTGTGACCGCCCTCGATGATAAATGATTCCATGGCTATGGCTGTCTTGTTATTTGCGCTTCGTGTTACGTTTCCGCTCAGTGTCGCGGTAGTCTATTTTCTCGAACTTGAATTTCTGCAAGTCAAGCTGTACCTTACCATCGGTAAACTTGGCCAGGTCTGAAGCCACCTTCTCATCGTCGCTTGAACCATGGCTCCACTGGTAGAGGTTTCGCTTCATCTGGTTAGCCGTCAGCTTGATCAGCTCGTCGCGCTCCTTGCCAGGCGCCATGGTCTTGAGCTTGTCAAAGAGTTCGAACATCATCTTGCCGTAATGCCTTACCGGAATTTTGGACATGGGATAGGGCATAGGTTGTGGCTTGGTGGTGATGGTTCGTGCCTGCTCTATATTATATGGCCAGTCTATGTCGAGCTTGAAGTCGCTCATAATAGCCAGGTGGTCCCATAGCTTCTGCTGGTAGTCTACATTCTCGCGGTTCATGGGGTACATGCGATCCATGATGGCTACAATGGCCTCGGCGCAGTGCTGCCGCTCGCTCTTGGAGGGAAGCTCCACGGCGTAGTCTACCATCTTCTGTATCTCGCGGCCGTACTCGGGCAGCCTTAGCTTCTCTCGCTGGGTATTATAGTCAAGTCCTTCTATTTCCATATAATATATAATGTGTAGTTGATTGTGGTGATAAGCGTAGCGGCTGTCGCGGCTGTGCCGGCAGCCCTTTCGTCAGAGCAGCTTCTTGGGCATTTTGGCCACGAAGTCTTTCAGGTAGAGTGGCACGAAGTACGCCACGTCCTCTGTTTTACCCTCGGCTATGCGGCGCTCGGCCAGGGGAAACATATTCTTGGCTAGGGGCTCTATGCCCTCTATCAGGTGTGCGTTGGGGTGGTCTATGGTCTCCATGCACTTGGCAGCGCCATTGCCAAAGAAGTACACGGGGTGTGCGTCCAGCCACTCGCGATATGTGTCGTGGTCTACCACGTCGGCATGGATGCCCCGTACCTCCTTGAGCGATCTGTCGAAGAGCTGGGCGTACACCTCCATGCGGCGGGCGTCTATCATAGGGCACAGCAGAGCATCTTCCTCCCTCACCAGTTCCCTCAGCAGCACAGGCACGCACAGCAGCTCCAGTGTAGGCACGGCTATCAGGCTCACGCCGCGGCCGTAGCATACGCCCTTGGCCATCGATGTACCTATGCGAAGCCCCGTGTACGACCCCGGGCCACTACTTACGGCCACCGCGTCCAGCGGTATAGCGTGGCTTTCGGCAAATGAGAGCGCCTCGTCGACAAATGAGCCCAGCTTCTCATTGTGGTTGGGCCCCACGTGGTCTTCCAGATTGAAGATGCAGGCTCCGTTCTCGCTCATGGCTACGGAGCACACGTTAGTGCTTGTCTCTATACTTAATATGCACGACATGATAAATATTATTCTAAATAACTGCAAATTTACGGCTTTTTTCCTACATTTTTGTTACTTTTGCAGAAATTTTACGCGTAACAACTATGATACAGTCTATGACGGGCTACGGCAAGGCCGTCCTTTCCTATGGTGAAAAGAAAATTAATGTTGAGATAAAGTCTCTGAATAGCAAGACGATGGACCTCTCTACACGTATAGCGCCGCTCTACCGCGAAAAGGAGATGGAGATACGCCAGATGCTTACGGCCAAGCTGGTGCGGGGCAAGGTCGACTTCTCGGTGTGGATAGAGAAGGACGAACTCACAGAGGCTTCGGCCATCAACGCGGCCCTTGTGGAGAACTACTATCACCAGATTAAGGACATAGCAGCCCGCACGGGCATACCCGAGCCGGCCGACTGGTTCTACACGTTGCTCCGCATGCCCGACGTAACCACCAAGGTAGAGACGCCGGTACTGAGCGATGACGAGTGGGCCGTGGTACGCCAAGCCATAGACAGTGCCGTCGACGCGCTCCTGGCTTTCCGCCGTCAGGAGGGAGCCGCCTTAGAGCGCAAGTTCAATGAGAAAGTAGATAACATCGAGCACCTGCTGGCCAGCATCGAACCCTACGAGAAGGCCCGCGTCCAGAAGATACGCGAACAGATTGTTAAGGGACTTGAAATGCTCCCCGAGGCCAACTACGATAAGAACCGCTTGGAGCAAGAGCTCATCTACTACATTGAGAAGCTCGATATCAGCGAGGAAAAGCAGCGCCTGGCCAACCACCTTAACTATTTCCGTGAGACTATGGGCGAGGAGCGGCCTAATGGTAAGAAGCTCGGTTTTATTGCCCAAGAAATGGGACGCGAAATTAACACCACCGGTTCTAAAAGCAATCAGGCCGAGATGCAGAACATCGTCGTTAAGATGAAAGATGAACTCGAGCAGATTAAAGAACAAGTCCTTAATGCACTCTGATTATGACTGACACTACCACAGGCAAACTTATTATATTCTGTGCCCCCTCAGGTTCGGGCAAGAGTACGCTGGTACAGTGGCTCATGGCTGCCCATCCCGAACTGAACCTTGCTTTTTCCATCAGTTGTACCTCGCGGGCTCCCCGCGGTACCGAGCAGAATGGGGTTGAGTACTTCTTCCTTACCCCAGATGAGTTCCGGGCGCGCATAGCGGCCGACGAGTTCCTGGAATACGAGGAAGTGTACCCTGGCCGTTTCTATGGCACCCTCAAGAGCCAGGTCGACACCCAGACTCAGCGTGGCGAGAATGTCCTCTTTGACGTCGATGTCAAGGGCGGTTGCCACATCAAGGAATTCTACGGCTCGCGCGCACTCAGCATCTTCATCCAGCCGCCCTCGGTCGACGAGTTGCGCCACCGCCTTGTCTCGCGCGGTACCGACAGTGCTGAGGCCATCGAGCAACGCATCGGCAAAGCCGCCTATGAGCTTACCTTCGCGCCCCGCTTTGACCACGTGGTGGTCAATGACAACCTGGAGAAAGCCAAGGCAGAGGTCTACCGCTTGGTAAGTCAGTTTGTGGCTCAGCCCTTATCCTCTCTCTAAGTATCATGGAGCCCCCTGTTAGGCAGATAGGCATCTTTGGTGGTTCGTTCAACCCCATTCACGTGGGCCACATAGCCTTGGCCCGCCAGCTGTTAACCACACTTCGTTTGGACGAGGTGTGGTTTGTCGTATCGCCCCTCAACCCGTTTAAGACCACCGCTTCCGACCTGCTCGATGACCATCTGCGCTATCAGATGGTGGCCTTGGCGCTGCGCGATGAGCCCGGTCTTAGGGCCAGCGACTGCGAGTTTCACCTGCCCCGTCCCTCCTATATGTATAACACCCTCTGCCACCTGTCTGCCCGTTATCCCAGCGCCCGCTTTACCCTGCTTATCGGTGCCGATAACTGGCTCGCCTTTGACCGTTGGGCCCACGCCCAAGACATCGTGGCCCAGTACCGCGTGGCTGTCTATCCCCGTGAGGGCTACGAGGTGCGCCCCGAGTCGCTGCCGCCCCATGTGGTGTACGTGCCGTCGTCGCTCTATCCCATAAGCAGTACCCTGATACGCCAGCGGGTACGCGCCGGCCAGCCAGTGGCCGCCCTGGTGCCCCCCGCCATTCTCTCCCTGGTACAGCGTTACTATCAGTAGCGGTGTGTCCGCCCATGCGCGGTTGGTGTATAGACGCGCGAAAATACTGTAAACCATTACCTATGATGCCGAAAAAGTTGCCAAATCATTTGTGGACATCAAAAAATCAGCGTAATTTTGCACCGTTTTTTGCAGAGACAGCGCCACACGTGCGCCTGTAACTCGCTCTGATGGCCGAGGTGCAGCCTGTCTTTTTCTCACTATTATTCATTAAATTAACAAGAATGACAAACATTAAGGTATTCATGCTCGCCGTGCTGGCAGTGGCTGGCTTGGGCGTGCAGGCACAGGTACGCGATGACGCGTCGACAACTGTTCAGGAAGACACACTCTTTTACGAAACATTTGATAACATGGCCGGCAAGGGCGGAAACGATGGCAACTGGTCTATATCGTATAGCATAGACGGACGCCAGTTTGGCACCGACGGAGCCATCAACGAGGGATGGAAGCACGGCATTACCGACGTGCGTCCGGCCTACAAGTGCGTGGTCATAGGCACCACTGGCAACCTGGTGTCTCCGGCACTCACCAAGCTCAAGGGCGCTGCTGTGCTCACATTTCGTGCCGGCGCCACCATCAAGTCCAAGACCCGTCTGAAGATAACCGTGATGAACGGGGGCGAGATAGTGGGCGTCGGTGGTAACGCGGTTATTGTAAATCTGCCCAATAAGGAGTTCGGGGCCTTCAGTTTTATTCTGAAGAACTGCACGTCCAAGACCCAGCTGTCCTTTACCAATCCCGATGCCTTCAAGGCCCTGCTGCTCGATGACGTAACCCTTACCGAGATGGTGAGCATAGACGAGGCCAAGAACAACCTGGCCACCATGACCCGCTATAATAATAAGGTGGTCGACGTGGTGCTGGGCCGCACCATGACTGACGGCGAGTGGAACTCGGTGTGCCTGCCCTTTGACCTCACCGCGCAACAGGTTACCGAGGTGTTTGGCACCGGAGCCCGCTTGGCCCGTTTCGAGAGTGCTCCCCTCGGCAAGAAGACCCTCAACTTTGTGCTGACCGATAACATCGAGGCCGGCAAGCCCTACCTGGTACTGCCCACCCAGGCCGTGGACAATCCCATTGTCCAGGGCGTCACCATGAAACTCATCTCCAACCCCATCGTCATGCACGGCGCTTACTCCTTTGTAGGCACCACCAGTCCTGTGTCGCTTCTTACCAAGATGGTGGTCATCCAGGCCGATGGTACGCTGGCCGAGGTGACCAAGACCAATAACCTCTACTCGCTGCCCGGTCTCCGCGCCTACTTCACGCTGCCCTCTACTGCTACGGCTGATGATGTTACCGTGATGATAGGCACCAGCAGCACTACCGGCATTGGCTGTGTTACAGCCGATGAGGCTCCCGCCACTGCTGCTCCGCTGTATAATATAGGCGGCCAGTGTGTGTACACACCCGTCCATGGCGGTGTGTACATCCAGAACGGCAAGAAGTACATAGCCCGCTAATCGCGGGGCGGCCGGCGGTGGGCAGAGGGGACAAAGTGGGCTCCCTGACAATAAAAAAGGCTGATTTGTTTTGTATTTCACTTGGTTTACACTAATTTTGTAGAGACTATTCGTAATACCAAGTTAATATAAAACATACCAAGCATGAAAAGAATGATGATGGCAGCCCTGATGCTGCTCACCGCCGGCACCGTCCTTATGGCCAAGGACTACACCGTGTCGTCGCCCAACGGACAGCTTACCGCCAAGATAGCGGTGGGCAAGTCTATTACCTACTCGCTGCAGGCCGGCGACGTGGCCTTAGTGGCCCCATCGGCCATAGCCATGAAGACCGACCGCGGTACATGGGGCGAGGGTTCGGCCCTGCGCCGCGCCACCACCTCGGCCCACAAGGGCACCATCAAGGCGTTTGCCTATAAGCGCGCCACGGTGACCGATGATTACAACCAGCTGCTGCTGCAGTTCAAGGACGGTTTCGCCCTTATCTTCCGCCTCTACGACGAGGGCATGGCTTACCGCTTTGCCTCTACCCAGAAGCGCGTGGTGACCATCGTAGACGAGCAGGCCGAGATACGCTTTGCCAAAGACTGGAACGCCTACATTCCCTATGTGCGCGACAAGGGCGACCGCGAAGACCAGCTGCATAACTCGTTCGAGAACGGCTATACCCACACTCAGCTGTCGCAGCTCAAGCCCACCCAGCTCATCTTCAGTCCACTTATTGTTGAGGCCGACGGCGGCCGCCGTCTCTGCGTGGCCGAGAGCGATGTCGAGAACTATCCCGGCCAGTTCTGGATAGGCGACGGCAAGACTGCCTGCATCAAGGGCGTGTCGGCCCCTTATCCCAGCGGCATCAAGATAGGCGGCTACCGCAAATTGGAGCAACTGCCCACCGGCCGCGAGAACTACCTCGTCAAGAGTCGCCCTCAGCAGGCTTTCCCCTGGCGCATTATCGCCTACGCCACAGCCGACGGCCAGCTCCTGGACAATGATATGGTGTATCGCCTGGCCTCGCCCAGCCGTGTGAGCGACACCTCGTGGATTAGACCAGGCAAGGTGGCCTGGGACTGGTGGAACGACTGGGGTATCTACAAGGTTAATTTCCGTGCTGGCATCAACACCCAGACCTATAAGTACTACATAGACTTTGCCAGCCGTCACGGCATCGAGTACATCCTCCTCGACGAGGGTTGGGCTACCATCCGTAAGAACGACCTGTTCAGTATCATTCCTGCCATCAACATGAAGGAGATTGTCGACTATGGCAAGGAGAAGGGTGTGGGCGTCATCCTCTGGGCTGGCTACTACCCCTTTGACAAGGACATGGAGCGCGTGTGCAAGCACTACTCCGAGATGGGTGTCAAGGGCTTCAAGGTCGACTTCATCAACAGCGACGATGCCCGCATCGTCGACTTCCACTACCGCGCTGCCGCCATGGCCGCCAAGTACCATCTGCTCATAGACTTCCACGGCACCTACAAGCCCACGGGCCTGAACCGCACCTATCCTAACGTCATCAACTTCGAGGGCGTCAACGGCCAGGAGCAGACTAAGTGGTGTACCATGCAGGAGTACGACCAGACCACCTACGACGTTACCGTTCCCTTCGCCCGCATGTTCGCCGGGCCGATGGATTACACCCAGGGTGCCATGATTAATAGTACCCCCAAGAGCTACGCACCCTCTAACAGCCGCCCTATGAGCCAGGGCACACGTACCCACCAACTGGCCGAGTACGTAGTGTTCCTCTCGCCGCTCAACATGCTCTGCGACAGTCCTACTCGCTATGAGCAGGAGCCTGAATGTACACAGTTTATCGTGGGTGTGCCCACGGTGTGGGACGAGAGCATAGCCCTGAAGAGCGAGATAGGCCAGTATGTGGCCGTGGCGCGCCGCAAGGGCAACCGTTGGTACGTGGGGGCACTCACCAACTGGACTCCGCGCGACCTGACGCTCGACCTCTCGCCGCTGCGCATTGGTGGCCGTAAGGCCGATGCTTTCTACGACGGTATCAACGCTGACCGCACGGCCGAGGACTACCGTCGCGAGCAGATAACCATACCGCAGGACGGACAGCTCAAGGTACACCTGGCGCCCGGCGGTGGTTTCGTCATGGCTGTGGAGTAGGCCGCGGGCTCGGTCCTAAGGTTGCGGATGTACATACGCAACCGCGGTATGTACATCCAGAGTCTCCAGACATACTTCCTAAGACTTAGAACGGAGATGGCTGCTGGCCATTCTCCGTTCTTTGGTATCTGCGGGACAAAGAATCATACCCTCCCGGCTTCTGGTGTTGCCGTTTTTTCTTATCTTTGCACCAGGAAAAATATTAAATCTATCCCCCTTACGAACCAGCGACTATCGGCAGCCTTGGCGCTGCTTACCCTGTGTGCCACACTGGGGGCCAAGACTTACACCCTTACCTCGCCCAACGGGCGGCTTACGGTCCGCATTGATGTAGACACGGCTATAACCTACAGCCTGTGGGCCGATAACCATCCCCTGATACGCATGGTGGCCGGGCCGGTAGACTATACGCAGGGGGCCATGGTCAACGGCACGCGCCGTACCTACAGTCCTGGTTTCCCTATGAGCCAGGGCACACGTGCTCACCAACTGGCGCAGTACGTAGTGTCCCTCTCGCCGCTCAACATGCTCTGCGACAGTCCGTCGCGTTATGACCGCGAGCCTGAGTGTACCCGTTTTATCGCTTCGATGCCCACCGTGTGGGACGAGACCATACCGCTGCAGTGCCAGCTGGGGCAGTATGTGGCCGTGGCACGTCGGTGTGCGGGCCGGTGGTATGTGGCGGCCCTCGGAGGATGGACACCACGCACCCTGCGGCTCGACCTGACACCGCTCCGTGTGGCTGGCCATAAGGCCGAGGCTTGGAGTGACGGGGTAAATGCCGATGTGAGCGCCACCGACTACCAGCGCCACACCGTGACCGTGCCCGATGACGGCCAGGTAGACGTACACCTGGTGTCCGGTGGTGGCTTCGTCATGGTCATCGAGTAAGGATATAATAGACCGAAGCCGTATCTGCGCCCCTAAGGGGTAGGGCAGATACGGCTTCGGTCGTAAGGAGGGTAGGGACGGTAGCCACGGCACGCCCCGTGGTCATGGGCATTTACACCACGTGCTGGCGCACACCCATGCGAGCCTCTACTACATTGACTATATAGTCGCCCAGTTTTTCGCACTCTTGTATAATGTCCATGTACATGGTGCCACAGGCGTACGAGTAGGCGTGGGTGTTCACGTCGTTGATGTTCTGGGTCTTGAGCTGACTACGGTAGTTGTTAATCTCGTTCTCCAGGTTGAACGAAGTGTTGGGGTCAAAGTTTTCCTTGTGCTTCTTGAACATGGTGTTCATCTGCGTGAGCGCGCTGTCTACCAGTCCGAACATCTGGTGGACATGCTCGAACTGCGAGGCAACAAACTCCTCCTTGCTCTTGAACTTCCTGTTCAGCGTGCGGGCTATATTGTAGCAGCTGTCGCCTATCGACTCTATCTCACTGATCTCTCGCAGCATGGCCCTTATTTTCGCCTTGGTCTCATCGCTTAGGTGCGCGTCGCCCACGTTGTCCAGGTAGTTGCCTATCTCTACCTCCATGTGGTCCGAGATGCCCTCGTACTTCTCAATGCGGGTAAACAGCTTGACAAACTTCTCGCTGTCGGTCTCGCTGAGCAGCGTTATCACCATGCCGAACATGCGCTGGATGCGCTCAGAGTAACTCTGTATCTCCTTCTGCGCCTCGAGCACGCTCAGCTCAGGCGTTTTCATAATTCCAGTCTGGATAAAGCGCAGGCGGAAGTCGTCTTCTTCAGCGTTCTTCTTGGGCTTGATAAGGCGGCAGACCACCTTCTCTATCACGGGGACAAACCATACCAGTATAAAGGTGTTGGCCAGGTTAAAGGTGGTGTGGAAGGCCGCCAAGACGAAGCTCAGCTTGGCCGCATTGGCCAGGAACCCGGGCTGGCCCTTGGTCATGGTCTCATCGTAGTCTACGAACCCGCACACCATGTCGACAAAGGGCCTGAAGATGATGAGCACCCAGCACACACCGAAGAGGTTGAATACCATGTGAGCCAGTGCGGCTCGCCGCGCCTGGGTGTTGGCTGTCAGGGCAGCCACGTTCGATGTTACGGTGGTACCTATATTTTCGCCCATCACCAACGCTATGCCCTGGTAGATGGGCAGTACACCCGTAGAGCATAGTATCATGGTGATGGCCATGATGGCGGCCGAGCTCTGCACACACATGGTGAGCAGGCTGCCTATTAGCAGAAATGTAACGGTAGTGAGCAGACTATTGGGGGCAAAACTGGAGAAGAAGTCGAGTATTGCCTGATTGTGCGAGAGGTCCATGTCGATGCCCGTCTGCCTCAGGGTGCCCAGGCCGAGGAACATGAACGACACACCGAAAATGAAATCGCCGGCAATCTTCCGCTTCTTAGAGTAAATCAATATGATAGCGATGAAGAAAGCCGGCCATACAAAGTCGGTGATGTTAAACGAGAACCCCGCGCTCATTATCCAGGCGGTAAGGGTGGTGCCGATATTGGCTCCCATGATGACCGAGATGGCCTGTGCCAGGGAGAGCAGTCCGGCGTTGACAAACGAGACTGTCATAACGGTCGTGGCGGTTGAGGACTGAACCGCGGCAGTAATGAAAGTACCCGTGAGTATGCCCATGAGGCGGTTGGTGGTCATGGCGCCAAGGATATGACGCAACTGAGGGCCTGCCATCTTCTGCAGACTGTCACTCATCGATTTCATTCCGTACATCAGAAGTGCCAGAGAACCGATAAGCTTAAAAAAGATCCAAATTGACATGTTTTTTTATATCAAATGTTTGTAAGAAGTCGATAATTATTACTAATTTAGCCCTTGTAAATCAAATGAATCTATCCAATGACGAAACAGTTGCTACAATTACGTTGCAAAAATAATAAAAAAACTTTAAAAGTAGCCGTTGGCAGCACACTTTCTGAAGTTTTTTCTGTCGCAGACATCAAAATGGCGTACGCCCCGGTATGCGCCAAGGTCAACAACAGGGTCGTGGGCATGCACTACAGGCTCTATAATGACAAGGACATAGAGTTTATGGGTATAGACACGGACTCGGGTTCGCGCACGTACACGCGTACCTTATTCTTTGTATGCTGCAAGGCCATTAATGACATCTTCCCACAGGCCGAGGTACGCATAGACATATCTGTGTCCAAGGGCTACTTCGTAGACATGCGAATAGGACGCGAGGTGACGGCTGCCGATACCGAGCAGGTACGCCGCCGGATGGAGGAGATTATCGCAGCGCGCATACCCATCAAGCGCCACATGGTGCCGACCGAGGAGGCTGTCAGACTGTTTACCGCCAAGGGCGACATGTCCAAGGTTAAGTTGCTCAATGGGCTGGGCAGCCTGTACACGGTGTACTACCAGATAGAGGACTTCATAGACTACTTTTACGGAGCGCTTATGACCAACACGGCTGACATACACCTCTTCGGGCTGGAACCCTTTAACGGTGGCATGCTGCTGAGGGTGCCCTCGCCAGAGAACCCGGCGGTGCTGTGCGACATGCCTGACCAGCGCAAGATGTTCGAGATATTCAAGGAGCACCACCGCTGGCAGGACATCATGGGCCTGAAGACCGTGGGAGACTTGAATGAGGCGGTAGACAAAGGCTTTGCTACCGACATCATCAACATTAACGAAGCCTTGCAGGAGAAGAAGATAGCCGGGATAGCCGATGAGATAGCCGCAAGGCCCGATGTCAAGCTGGTGTTGCTGGCGGGGCCGTCATCGTCAGGCAAGACGACCACCTGCAAGCGCTTGAGCATCCAGTTGTTGGCCAATGGACTCAAGCCGTTGCAGATTTCGCTCGACGATTACTTCGTGGACCGCGAGTTGACGCCTCGCGACGCCACGGGAGACTACGACTACGAGAGTATCTATGCTCTGAACATTCCCCTGATTAACGAGCAGTTTGCCACGCTGTTCAATGGTGGCGAGGTGGAACTTCCCAAGTACAATTTCCAGACCGGCAAGAGTGAGAAGGGTGGCAAGAAACTCCGCATGAAGCCCCAGGACATCTTAGTGGTCGAGGGCATACACGCACTGAACCCTGAGCTGACGGCCCAGATACCCGAGGCGCAGAAATTCCGTGTCTATGCGTCGGCGCTTACCACCATCCTGCTGGATGCGCACAACTATATTCCCACTACCGACAACCGGCTGCTGCGCCGCATCATCCGCGACTACAAGTACCGTGGTTGCAGCGCCCAGGAAACCATACGGCGGTGGCCGAGCGTGCGTGCTGGAGAGGAGAAATGGATATTCCCCTACCAGGAAAACGCCGATGCCATGTTCAACAGTGCCATGCTCTACGAGCTGGCGGTTATCAAGCATCAGGCTGAGCCCCTCTTGGAACTGGTGCCCGAGAACTGTGAGGAGCACGCCGAGGCTTACAGGTTGCTCAAGTTCCTCAAGTACTTCCACCCCATATCCTATAGGCAGCTGCCGCCCACCAGCCTGCTCCGCGAGTTCCTCGGTGGCAGTTCGTTTAAGTATTAGGAGAGAAGGGCTGTAGCCCCCAAGCCCCCAATGGGGATGTATAGAGGTGAAAAGGTAAAAGAGTAACAAAGGTAAAAGGGACTCCCTGCGCACAGGCGCTGGCTTGCTGCATACCAATGTTCATCGCGGGAAATGAAAAGACCCGTCTTTAGACTTCTAAAGGTGGGTCCCAACTTGCTAAAGACGGCTCCGGGAAACGTAAAGACCGGTCTCCACGATTTCTGCGGCCGCCATTGGTGCGCTGTAAGCCAGCGCCTGTGCGCAGGGAGCCCTTTTACTTTCATTTTTTAGCAGTAGTGTCTTAATATTGGTGGCTGATTTCTCTTTGTTGCAAGGCATTTTTATTTTTATTACCCTTGCTCATAGCATATCTACTATTTGAAGAATGTTTATATGGCTCTTGGAGTGCTGGCATTGCTGCTGACAGCTTCCTGTGAGTATGCTTGGTCAGCGCCGAGAGCACAAATATTTTCGGGGGATAAGTCGGTAGTTGTATATCAGGAAACTGATCGCTTATGGCCACCACCTCGGGTGGGTGAACCACCACCGACCGCGGTCATAGTCATGTCTTCTGTCTTTAGGTTGGTGTCAGATAAGGTAGCCCACGATGAGGCTACCGTTGTAGAGGACGAGGTAGGCGGCCAGCGCGGCTATCACGCCCCTCACCGCCAGGCCCGTCCGTCCGTGGGTGGCCCGTAGCAGGTAAGCCATGGACAGCGGGATGATGAAAGCCCACTGCGCGGTCATGATGTAGACCTCGTTGAGCCCGAAGCCCAGTACCACGTGTATGGCCATGTCGGCCGCCCACCACGACAGGGCCATCCAGAAGAATCTGCTGCGCCGTCCGCACCAGATGCCAGCCGCGAAGAGCACCGCCACAAGGGCCTCTATCCAGTAGTGGTAGTCCTGCTCATAGCTAACTATCATGGGGCGGTTGTCCTTGAGTATGTCCTCAAGCAGGTGTGGCCTGTGTAGCTGTATAGACTCGCCCATCAGGTTCTCCACGATACTCCGCCAGCGGTCCGTGCTGGCATCGGTCCATGCCAGGAAGCCCTTCTTGGACATGGGGTCGCCTATGCGTGGGTTGGCGTGGTTGCGCCGGTACTTCTCGATGGCCATGCGCTTGATAATCTTGTTGACCCCGATGCGTATGCTGTCCGGGTTCTGCGTGGTGGCCGTGTCGGTGTATGCCATGTAGATGCTGTCGCGCACAAACTTATCCCGAGCTTCCATCTTCGCCTTGGCGGCAGTTTCCAAGGGCGCTGCCCACACATGAAACTCTATCGAGGTCACGGCCCAGATGGCTGCCGAGGGCACGATGACGGCCCACAGCAGAAAGCGAGGCCTGAAGAAGCGCCGGCCGTTGGTGAAGAGCTCGGCTAAGAACACTTTGATACCATTGTTGAGCGACACGCCCGCCATGAAGACAAACAGCACCACCGTGTGCCATAGCTTCATCGGCCGGCCGGCCCTCATCAGTCGTCCGGCAACGTAGAGGGTCACCATCATCATACACAGGGTGAGATTGAAGTGGTCGGGCACCATCACCGTGAGCATGATGTAGGCCATGGAGAACAGCATCAGCGTGAGCAGGGTAGCGTCGGCCCGGCTCAGGACCACCACCTCGCGCAGCAGACGGAAGAAGAACACCGCCGCGTAGAACCCGAAGAATATCTCGATGGCTCCCACCACGAAGATGGCGCAGTTGACACCCGTCAGGGCCATCAGCCCCTGGTTGATGAGGCAGGGTATGAGCATGAAGATGGCCAGCAGCGGGTGGCGGTATATGTTGTACTGCCAGCCGCTCCACTCTGACACCACCGAGTAGCTCCAGGCGTCGAAGCCAGATATGTGGAACATGTCGCGAGCCACGTCGTGATAGTTTACGTCCATCGCTGACAGCTCCGGGTAATAGTGTACGATAACCAGCGCGTTGAGCGCCGCGATAATCAGCAGCGCCACCAGGGCTACGAGACGCTCGCCGGGTTTAATTCTCAATATTCTCAACATAGCATGTAGTCTATAATAAAGTAGCCGTTATATATATATAGGTATAGGGTGAGGGCGGCCACCAGACCACGCTTCAGGCCCATCCAGCGGTTGTTGCTGAAGAGAAAGGCCATGGCCAGGGGGATGACGTATATCCACTGGGCCGTCATAATGTATATCTCGTTGAGGCCGAAGCCTATGCCCACATGCAGCGCCATGTCCATGGCCCACCACGAGAGGGCCACCCACAGTAGCCTGTTGCGTCGCCCACACCAGATGCCCATCACGAAGAGCATGGCGATGATGGCCTCGACCACATAGTTGGCTGCCCACCGATACTTGATAATCATGGGGCGGCTGCGGCTTTCGTCCTGGAGCAGGTAGTCGGGATGTAGCTGTATAGACTCGCCCATCAGGTTCTCCACGATAGACGCCCACCGCGGGGTGGTCATGTCTGTCCACCGCATGAACTCTCCCTCCATCAGCGGAGCCCCCTTCTTGGGCTGACGCTTAGCCTTGGGCTTGGCCGGTGCGGCCGCAGTGCGGTGGGCGCTGTCGGTGGCCGCTTTCAGGGTCATCGTGACCGCTGCCTGTCGTTGTCGCTCGGCTTCGCGCTGTCGCTGCTCAGCCTTGCGCTTGGCGTTGGCTGCGTGGCGGGCGTTCTCGCCGGGTGCCACCAGATAGTGATACTCGTTGCGGCAGCCCCACCATAGCGCGATGGCGGGTATCAGCACGGCACCCAAGATAAACTGGGGACGGAAGAAACGGCGCCCGTTGACCCACAGGGCCGCCATGAACACCTTCAGACCGTTGTTGAGCGATATGCCGGCCGTAGCTACAAACAGGCCGATGGTGGCCCACACCCCCATGGCCCTGTGGCGTTGTAGGTAGAGTCCCGTTACATACAGGGTGAACAGCAGCAGGCAGAGCGAGAGTACGAAGTGGTCGGGCACCATGGTCGTTACCATCACCATGGCAAAGGAGTACATGAAGAAGCACAGCAGCCGGGCATCCGTCTTGGCCACGGCCAGCACATCGTGTATCAGCCTGTACAGGAAGAGAAACGCGTACCACGCCGCCACTATCTGTATGGCACACATGATGTACAGCGCGCAGTTAATGCCCGTCAGGATCATCAGCGCGCGGTTAATGAGATACGGAATCCACATCACGAACGCCAACAAGGGGTGTCTGTACACGTTATAGCGGGCTTCCCAGTCTGAGATGACGTAATAGGAGATGGGATCGAACCCCGATACCTGGAAGCGGGTCACGAATAGGTTCCAGTAGTTGTCAGCCTGCGGCGTAAAGAAGCCCTGGTAGTGTGCTATGGTCAGCGCGTTGAGGGCCACTAACAGCACTAACACGGCTGTCATCATCGGCCGCTCGTCGCGGCGGGGCCAGAGAAGTGTGCGGAGGGTTATCTTGTCCATGTCGTTATCTTTTAAGGAAGTAGCGCACCAGCACGAAGTTTACCGGCACGCAGATGGCAAACATGGGAATGGGGGCCAGCGTGTCGCTGATGCCCATCCACAGGGCCGCGTTGAGCACGGTCATCTGCAGCACGTAGTTTACCGCGTGCGAGAGGGCAAACCCAGCGCCATGGCGGGCCGTGGCTTTTACGCGGAACGTGAACCGGGTCGAGGCGTAGAAGTTGAACGCAAAGCTGATGGCATAGGCCACCGTCATGGCCAGCGTGGGAGCCAGCCAGTGCAGCAGTAGCCAGTAGGCTCCGTACTGTAGTAGGGTGGCGGTGCCCCCCACCAGTCCGAAGCGTATCACCTCGCCCACGGTCTGGCGCCGGCGGTTAGCGGAAGGGTCTGTAGTGTCGTTCGTCAGCATCTTCGAGTAGTTCTTTATCGCCCCGGCTGTCGCCAAAGGCCGTCAGGGTATAGGTGTCGCGGTGCGGAAAAGTCTCGTGCAGTCTCCGTACTTTCTCGGGGCCATAGCAGTTGGGCGTGCAGAATCGTCCCGTCAGTCGGCCGCCCCTTACCTCTATCCGGGTGCCGATAATCAGCGGTCGGTGAGCCTCGTCGCCCATGCCGTCGAAGAACGGGGCCACCCAGTTGTCTATGCTGGCGCTCACGACGGCCACCTGGGCACCCTCGGCCAGCGCCTGCCGCATGAGGCGGATGCCCTCGGGGCGTAGCAGATGGCTGTGTGTAGCGGCAAACTGCTGGCAGCAGCAGTCAAAGCGGGCTAAGCTCCACCCGCCGAAGAAGTGGGCAAAGAGCCGCTGCTTGGCTTTCCAGTTGGGGTAGAGCCCCATCTTCATCAGCACGAGCATGGGGCTGTATAACAGCAGACCCACGGCTAAGGCCACCGTACCCCGGGCATAGCGTATCACGGCTATCAGCGTATCGGCAGTGGTCAGCGTGCCGTCAAAGTCAAAGGCGAAAACTCTTCTCATACGATATAGATAAAGAAAACAAAGGCTAAAAACCAGGCAAGGATGATAAGCTGGGTGGCGCGGTCCTTGAGTACCACCTTGGTGGGGTCTCCGCTCTTCTTGTCTACTACCGCTATCTGAATATAGCGAAGCAGCCCGACCAGCACGGGTACACTGGTGAGGTACAAGTAATCGCTGTGGAAGTGGGCGATGGTCTCGGGCGACACCGTGTACATGATGTAACACACCAGCATGACTGCCCCGGTGATGGTTATCGCCTGGTTGATAAAGGTGAGGTTGTACCGGATGGTATTCTTACGCGGGGCCACGCCAGTAGCATCCATCCGGAGCACATCGTCGCGCCGCTTGGCAAAGCTGAGGAACAGGGCGAGCAGGAAGGTCATCAGCACAATCCACTTGCTGAGTACGACACCCGTGGCCACGCCTCCGGCTAAGATGCGCAGCACAAATCCGAAGGCCACGATACACACGTCGATGATGGCGCTGTCCTTCAGTTTTACGCAGTACAGCACGTTGAGCGCCACGTAGAATGTTATGATGCCCCCCACAGCCAGGGCGTTGTCCAAGAGCGCCACCACCCCTGCCGAGAGTATCAGCATGAGCGCCATCAGTCCGTAAGCCTCGCGCACCGACACCTCGCCCGAGGCTATGGGTCGCTTACACTTCACGGGATGGGCACGGTCGGCGTCCACATCGATGATGTCGTTAAGACAGTAGATGGCCGATGCGGCAAAGCTGTAGGCCACCATGGTGATGCAGCCGGCAGTCAGGGCTGCCGGGTCGGTCAGGGCCTCGCCGAAGAACAGCGGGATGAGTACAAAGACATTCTTTATCCATTGGTGCGTGCGTATGATGCGCAGCGCAGCACTCAGTTTGGTAGTCATAGGCTCCATGCGTTCATTACTTTATGTAGTATATAGTGTAGCAGCCATGCCACGGGTAGCGTCACGGTCAGGCACAGCGCGAAAGTGGGCCAGTAGCCCAGCCGCCACGGCTCTATCCATGTGAGGACGAAGTGGCTGTGTATAAGATATATCTCCAGGCTGAGGCTGCCTACCATGGTCAGCATGCTGGTCACCCGTGCGGGTAGCAGGCTGATGCCTTGGGCCATGAGCAGGGCCCCCGATATGGTCAGGGGGATGTAGGCCATGCGCTCCAGGAAGATGGGGAACCGCCCATGGAGGGCTTGCTCCAGGTAGATGCACAGGGCCAGTGACACCGCCATGGTCAGGGTTAGCGCCCAGGGGGTGCCCGGTGTGGTGGTGCGGCCCTGGCGAACCCACTCGCCCATGCTTATGCCGATAAAGAAGATGGGCACCCGGCTCCAGAATATCTCGATGTGTCCCACGGCCGCGTGTATGGGGGCCACGTGCTGCACGGCCACACACCACAGTATCATCAGTACGGGCAGCCACCGCCACACGGCATCGCGCTGTATGAGCCGCATGTACCATGGTGCTAACAGGTACAGCAGCAGGGTGGCCGGTATGTACCAGAAGGTCAGTTCGTCGTGTATCCAGAAGTCCCAGTTGATGGTAATGTCGCCCAGCAGGTCGGGCAGATTCGACGAGAACCGCTGGGGCCCTAAGTAGTCAGGCAGATAAAACGCCGTGGCCACCACCAGCCATGCCGGCAGTATGCGCAGTAGTCGCCGCTGGTAGAAGTGCCATGTTTCGGGACGCTTGCACCAGGCATACCATAGCCCGATGCCACTGAGGAAGAAGAAGAGGTCGACCCCCACGTTGCCCATGCGCTTGAGCCCGAAGAAAGCGTCGGTTCGCGGCAGGCCAATGTGGAACAGCACGATAAACAAGATGGACACTCCCATCAGTTGTCCTCGGTGGCGGGACAGGCAGCCCCAGTCTATAGTCGTCTGCTTCATTACTTGAGTTGTGGGTTAGGCATCTTCTTCATTACCTCTCTGAACAGCCAGCCCACGCAGATGCTGGCCAGGATGTACAAGAGCAGTCCGGTGTATATATCGCCACCCCGGCTGATGGGGATGAACACCTTGCGCAGGATGGGGTGGCACACGAAGAGCGCCGCAGACACCTGTCCCATCCATACCGGTACGGTGGTGACGGGGGCGTGTAGCGCGGCGGGCCAGGCAGCCAGCCACCTTACGGCGCATACACTCGCGGTGCATACGAAAGCCGGCACTAAGGCCCACAGATAGAACGACAGGCTGCACAGGTAGATGAGCAGGCACGACCCGAGCAGCAGACAGGCATAGGCCCAGCCACCGCGGGGCCCCGTGTGCAGCCTGTGGCCGTAGCGGGCATAGAGCAGGCCAAGCCCGAAGGGCAACATGCCGCCCATGAAGTTGTACCGGTACCGGTTCATGGTATCGCCGTCGGGCTCCATGACCATTTGCAGGAGTACGCACACAGCCATCAGCACCACCGTGTAAGTCCATGGCCGGCGGGCCAGCACCAGCCGGTACACGATGTACAGCTGCAGCATGAGCCCGAAGAACCAGTAGGGCCCTGGCCATATCTGATGGTCGGGGTCGGGCAGTACATTGTTGACCATGCAGAACTGGGCCAGTATCTGGGTGACGGTATAGTGCCAGCTGCCAGGGGTCATGGCGTCGACCACGGTAAAGGCCACGAAACCCACTATCATCATCTTGAACAGTTTGAGGTAGTGATAGGCTATAAAACGTGGCGCCGGCGGTAGCGGAGCATGGCCCCCGGGGGTGGCGGAGCCGCCATGCTCGTACTTGCACACCAGTCCGTAAGCGCTGAGGAAGAGGAAGACGGGCACGCCATAGTGGCCAAAGAACGAGAGCAGGTGGATAGGCAGACAGCCATCAGGGTGGCTGAGCACCTGATGGAGGACATCCACGTTGTGCTGGTCGTAGGTGTACTCGTTCTCCTTGACAATAGGCCCGAGCCAGTGGCAGTAGTTGTGCAGGACTATGCCCAAGATGGCCAGGCCCCTCAGGATGTTGCACTCGGCGCGCGAGAGCAGCTGTTGACGGTTATCGTAGGTAGCGTTCATGTCAGTGTCATTTGAAAGGACTCTTCACCGCGCCGGCCGAGGGCTTTGGCGGTACCAGGCGGTTGTAGTCGGTCTTGCCCTTGAGCAGGCGGGGCCGCGTCACGTCGTAGTCAGGGCTCAGCAGGTTGTAACGCGACTGGTAGTCGGGCGAGACAATGCCCGCGAGATACAGGAGAAGATGCGGGAGGGCATCAGTCATGTACGGCCGGTTCTTAGCCTCGACGGCCTGCTTGAAGATATGCGGGTGGAGCACTGCATAGCGATGCGTGCAGTAAATCCAGAAAGGTATCTCGAACTCATATTTGGCCAGGCCGTAGTCGATGGCGGCCGAGTGGTTGCGGCAGATGATGCCACGGTTCTCCTCGTAACATTCCTCGCCGTGGTCGGGCATGTAGATGACGATAGCGTCCTGGTCGTCAAAGCGGCGGCATATCTGATCGACGATAGAGTCGTTGTAGAGCACCGCATTGTCGTAGTAACTGAGCAGGCGGCGCTGCTTGTCGCTCAGTTCGGGTCGGCTCTCTTTGTAGTCGGCCGGCTTGAAGTGGGTGCGGTCGTGGGGATAGCGGTCGCGGTAGGCCACGTGCTGGCCCAGCAGATGGAAGATGTACAGGTTGGCCTTGGGCCGATGGCCGGTCGTGTAGCCCTGGACGATGTGGTCATAGTCAGACAGCAGCCCGTCATCGTAGCGGTGAACCTGGGTGTTGCGGGTGTCAAACTGGGCCTTGCTCAGGACAGGGTTGTTCAGGAAGAAACCACCGCTGAAGTCGTACACGGCCTCTTTAGCCTTAGGCAGGAACTGGTTAGTGAGAAAAGTGACGTGGTAGCCGGCCTTGCGGAACACTTCGGGGAAGAGCGGATAGTTGCACCACTCGCCGGGCTGGCCTACTACATGTAGGGAGAACGTGTTCTTGAAGACGAAGCTCGTCAGGTTCCACGGCGACACCACATCGCTGAAGCGGATGAGGCGGCCGCGCTGCTCGCGGGCTATCTGGCGCGGCGTGGTGGGCATGGGGTAACCGTACTGGGCCGAGTGATGCTTGCCGTAGCTCTCGCCGATAATAAGGACGATGGTGGGCGAGGTGTAGGAACAGCTGTCTACCCGCACATCGTTGACATGGCTCACCAGACGGTTAATCTGCTGGGCAGCCAAGGAGTTGGCGTACACGCTGAAGGCCAGCCGCCACTCCGGGGTGTACAGCACACCGTGTGCCGGGTCGGTCAGGGTGTGCTCCACCTGGCCTATGGTGCGTGCCGACATGAGCTTGGCCAGCGCCACCTTGTTGTGGGCGCTGGTGCAGATGCTTACGACTACAAGCACCAGCGTGACGGCCCCTGCCGCGGGTATGGCCCGCCTGATGCGGGGGGTGAGCCACGCGCCAATAGGCTTGTGGAACCAGGCCGCCACGCCATGGGCCACCATGATGAGTAGCAGCCAGCCCACCGGACTAGTGATGACTTCGGCAGAGAGGTACGATTTGATAAATTCGCTGGCTTCGCGCGCGTCGGTCTCGTCTACCAATAGCAACATGGTAGGCGTGATGGTCGACTTGAACTTCCAGAAGCAGTACGTGTCTATCACGGTCACCGTGTAGGCCACCACGTAGAGTATCCGGCGTACCCACCGGCGCACCGCCACTGGCAACAGCGTCAGGACGACGCACGCCACGTACAGGTCGATGAACAGTTCGAGGTACAGGTTATCATATAGATGCACGCCCTTGACATGGGGGAGCGTAATCCACTCGCCGGCGACGCCAAGCACATACATGCTCACAAAGAAGAGGGCATTGGTCTGTAGGGGAACAAACAGCTGGCCCAGTAAGGTGGTTAGTGCGTTGCGCACTTTCATCATTCTGTCCATTAAAGTGCAAACTTAGTTAAAAAAAATAACATGGCGAAGTGATTTGCCAATAAAAATACAGCCGTGGCGACAACTGCCGTGGGCTGCATGGTTAAAAGGGCTGGTGCCGCCATGATGCGGGCCCGCCGGGTGGCCGTGGCCACAGGGCTGTCCATAGCCGCGCGCTCCGTCCCGAGGTAGGGAATGTGCGTTTCAAGACTTGGGATGTACGTCCCGGGGCTCAGTATGTACATCCTAAGTCTTGGGACGGAGCCACGAGAGGCCTCAGGCCCCGAAGTCGCCCTTCAGGGTGCGCACAATGCGGCGGCGGGCCTTGGCCCAGAACGAGTTGGTGCGGGCGTAGTAACGCTCAAAGGCACGGCGCGCCTCGCGGTTCTCCTCGATGGGCTCTATCTTGGTCACGGGCAGGGGCTGGGTGTAGAGCAGAGAGTCGTACAGACCACCGCCACCACAGTTGGTACCCGTGCCATCGAACCCCTCGTTCATAACGAGCGACCGTCCAACGTTGAGCGAAAGCACGTCGGCCAGGAAGAGTGACGCGTTCCAGCGTATGGCCCACGAGTCGTTCTTGCCGGCTATCTGCCTGCTCAGCATGCGGGTGAACCCGTACTTTCCGTTGAAGTCGAACTCGCGGGTGAGCCCCTCCTCTTCCAGTAAGTTAAGCAGGGCTTGTCCATCGGGGTTAAACAGCTGCCAGGCGCGTTTCCAGGTGGCCCAGCCCCAGCTTCCGGTCCACCGGATGAGGAACGTGGGGGGTAGGGGAGCCTTGGTAAACTCGCAGGCCTGTATGTGCCCGACTCTCTCTTCGTACTGGTAGGTGCGCAGAGCATCGTTCATAAATCTGAGGAAGTACGGGGCTACCACCAAGTCGTCCTCCAGCACGATAACCCATCCATAGGTGTTTACCACGTGGGTTACGCCGTCTATTACGTTGCGCGCCAGTCCGTAGTTGGTGTCCCGGCATACGATGCTGACCGTCTTGAAGCCCGTAACGCTATGCGCCAGGCTGCGCACCTGGTCTACCAGCGGGCGGTCGGCCTCGGTGCGGGGCGCGTCGGAGTAGATGAACAGGTCCGAGAGGGCCGCCTCCTCGTTGCGGAGCAGCGACTCGATGGCCCGGCGCATGTGGGCTGGCCGGTTGTAGGCAAAGAGCAGTATGGGAGCTTTCTCCATTCTATCTATAGTTGTTAAGGTCTACGTGGATAGACTGTTTGCGGGTAATCATGACCTCGTCCGATGCCTTATACAGCCTCCACAACAGTTGGATATAGTCGCAGCAGGCCGACAGGCGCAGTCGGAGGGCCGACAGGAGTGCCTTCTTGACTACGGCCAACAGGCCCATGGCCATGGCGCGCTGCCTGCTGTAGTTGATATTGGCGTACTCAGACAGGTGGTACACCTCCTCGGCACGCATAAAACCATCCCTGGTAACGCGGCGCGCCTCGCGGTCGTGGTAGCCGTACACGCCCGGTACGAACCCGATGCGGTAGTGGTGGTAGCGCATGCGGTTGGCCAGGTCCTTGTCCTCGCCGTAGTGGTAGAAGAGCTTGGCAAAGAGGCCTACGTGGCTGAACACGCTGACGGGCATGTACCAGATGGCCGCGTCGATGAAGGGCACGGTCACCACGTCGTCGCTGGGCTGTTGGCGCAGGTCGGTCACACCGCTGTAGACGCTGAAGCCGTGCTCCACCTTGTCGCCACGGCCCGTAAGGTGGATGGGCGACACAATGCCGAGGTCGGGGTGTCGCTGCAGGGCATCGGCCATGCGCCCGATGACATCGGGGTCTATCCACGCGTCCTGGTTGAGCAGCAGCACGGCACGGTAGCCATGCCGCAGGGCGTAGTTCATACCGATATTGTTAGCCTGGCCAAAGCCAAGGTTGGCATAGTTCTCCAGGAACATTACCTGAGGATAGTCGCGGCGCACGGTGGCCTCGGTATCGTCGGTCGATGTGTTGTCTATCACCATGATGTCGGCCGGTACGGTGGATTGGAGCACGGAGCCGATACACTTGGACAGCCAGGGCATGGCATTGTAGGTCACTATGATGGCTAATGTGTCGCTGTGCTTGTGGCCGGCGGGGTGCAGGGAGGATATCCGGGCCTTGGTTACGGTCTGGAAAGGTATGCGGCCTATCGAGGCCGGTGTGGTAGAGAACGTGCTCTTGCCCGAGCCCACGATGCGGCTGGTACGGGCCAGCAGGAACATCTCGATGACGGCATCGCGCATGCCGTCGAGTGTGTCGCGGCACACCTTGTGGTCCATGCTGACGATGCGGCTGCCAAATTCTTTCTTAAATTTGCTCTTGACCGATGCCTCGTCGGTGGCCAGATACACGCGGGTATGCTGGGGCAGTGTGCGCAGGTACTCGGCAAAGGCTTCAGGCGGACTGAGAAGCTGGGACTGGCCATTGTCGGTGCCCCGGATGTGCATGCCGATGGTATCGGCATCTATCTGGGCAGCCATGCGGTCTATCTCGCGCTGCAAGTCGGCCTGTGGGCGGAAAATGTCGAACGCATCGTCGGGGATGGGCTCTCCCCAGAAGTACACGCAGGTGGCCATCCATACATTGTGGCCCCGTGCCCACGCTGTGAAGTCAAAGTCGCCCTCATCCATGTGTTGGGTTACCGTCTTGACGTTCATAAAGCGGCTGTGGCCTTTTAGCCTGCAGAAGGCGGGTACCCAGGCGTTGCCCAGGCGGGGCCTGCCGAGTCTGAGGGCTGTACACCTGGTACCTTCGGTGACCGTTACACGGCTGGAGTCGATGGGCATGAACAGGTCGCTGAACTTGGCGTTCAAGTCCTTGTTGGCGAACCAGATAATGTGTAACTGGCTGTCTACAGCCTCGGCCAGCCGCAGTCCGGCGGCAATGGCCTTCATCCGGTTGGCCAGTCCGCCATGGGGTATCAGTGTGATGTGCTTGCTGTGGTGTGTCATCGTATGCGGGGTAAGGGTATGTATCGTGAAAGGATGCGGCGGCAGACTGTGAGGCAGGTGTGCAGGCGGCTGCCGTGCTGGCTGTGGGTAAGGCACTGGCGCTCGCGGGCTATGTCGGTGTCGTCCCAGGTGGGCTCGTACTGGCGTAGGTGGTTCAGGTAGTCATCGGCCTCGTGGGTCTGGCCCTGAGCCTCGCTGTAGAGGGCCATGTCCAGGCAGTTGAGGGCATTGGCCCGGCGCAGGATGTCGTAGACCTGCTGGTTGCGGTCGCGGAAGTAGTCCATGAGCAGGTCGCGGTTCTTACGCGAGATGAGGGCGCGGCGTGCCTTGTCGCCCCCTGTCCAGATGCTGGTGGCCAACTTGCGGTACACGGCCATGGGTCGCTTCATGTAGTACACCGGCCCATACTGCAGAGTGAGCAGGTGCATCACCAGATCGTAGCTCGTAACCTGGTTCATCCACTCGGGGAGCGCGCCGAAGAGCCCTCGGCGGTAGCATACCGATACATTGGTGATGGGGTTGCACAGGGCCACGTCCTCGATGGTCATCGTGGTGGACTGGCGACCGTTGCTCAGACTCTTGCTGTGGTCGGCCTCATAGTAGTTGACCACCCTGTGAAAGCACATGGTGTACTCGGGATGGCTGTCCAGGAAGTCGGCCTGTATCTGGAGCTTGTTGGCGTCGGTCCAGAAGTCATCGGCCTCGCAGATGGCTATGTAGGTGCCGCGCGCAGCCTGGTAGGTACGTATAAAGTTGCGCGCCAGTCCCATATTGGTCTCGCCCTGAAGCAGGATGATGCGCTCCGGGTAGCGCGTCTGCCACTCGCGGCAGCGCTCGGCGGTGCCGTCGGTACTGCAGTCGTCGCCGATGATGAGCTCGTAGTCGAAGTGGGTGTGCTGCAGTATTACGCTGCGTATGGCCTCGTCGATATAGGGCCGCTGGTTGTAAGCCAGCATCAGCACGCTTATCTTGATAGGATTGTCCATGGTTCTATTTGCGTTTGAGTAGGCTTATCGCCTCTTGGAGTATCTTGCTTCCGGTGAGGTAGGCCAGGCCGATGTACACCGTGGCGCCTACCACTACCTGTAGGATGAGCTGCAGCCACGCCATGGAGGTAACCAGACCGGCCGCATAGACGGCTCCGGCCATGAGCGCGGCCAGCACCACGTAGGGCAGGGTGTCGGCGGCCTGGGCCATGAACGTGTAGCCCGTGTAGCGCTGCGTGTAGGCCATGTTAATGAGATGTACGGCTACGCGCACGGCTATGAGCCCGGCCACCATGACCAGCACGCTCGCGCGGAGGAACAGGGCGATGGCTGCAATGGTAAGTATAATCTTGAAAATTTCAATCTTCAGGATGCCCGAGGAGCGCCCGCTTACCTTGATGAAGTTGTTGTTAATGGCGGTGAGCACCGTAAAGCAGCCACCGGCGCAGAGTAGCTGGAAGTAGGGTATGGCGGGCCACCACTGCGACTTGAACAGTAGATGAAAGAGGGCCGGGGCTACCATGAGGCCACCTACGAGCAGTGGGAAGGTAAGGAAGGCGGTGAAGCGGATAGACTTGCGGTACGCCTTGATGAGCCGCAGCCTGTCGTGCTGTATATTGCTGAATATGGGGAACGTGGCGTTCTGTATGCTGCCGTACACCAGGCTGACAATGGGGTCACATATCTTGTTGCCCTGCGTGAACAGACCCAGCTCGCGCTTGGGGTATAGTCTGGGGATAACCAGGGAGTACACATTGACAAAGCACGTGTTGATAAGGCCCGACAGCAGCAGGCTGGAGGCAAAACCGAACAGCTGGCGGATGATGCTTAGGCTGAAATAGCACCGTGGGCGCCATCGGCTGGTGGCCCACAGCAGCAGGCTCTTGGTGGCGGCTAAGGTGATGGGTTGCCAGGCCAACGTCCACACGCCGCAGCCCACTACGGCCATGCTGATGGCTACGGCCGACGATACCACCATGGCGCTCATGTCTATCTTGGCCAGTTGGCGAAACCTTATCTGCTTGTTGAGCAGGGTGGTCTGGATAAGCATGGTGGCATTGAGCGGCAGGATAAGAAACACCACCGCACCGATGGGTATGAGCTGAGGCTCGCTGAAGTAGTCGGCGATAAGGGGACTGCACGCCATGAGCAGGGCGTAGATGACGGTGCTCATGACCAGGTTGAACCAGAATACAGAGGAGTAATGGCGGTCGTCGGCATCCTGCCGCTGGATGAGGGCGGCCCCGAATCCGCTCTCGATGATAAGGTTGCCTATGGCCGTGAAGATGGCCAGCATGGCTACGAGGGCATAGTCGTCGGGGCACAGGATGTTGGCTACGATGATGACTACTGCCATCTGTAGCACCTGCTGTCCGAACCTGTCAATGAGGTTCCATATCAGCGCGCCTATGGTCTGCTGCTTCAGTGTCTCGGCCATTGCCCTTGTATCGTAGCCCTATAATATAATAAGGTGTAATAATAGACAGCGTGGCGACTACTTGGCCGCTGGCCTGAGTAGTGACTGATAGCGCTGGGGGTCGCCAATGAGCTTGACGGCTTCGTCCATTTGCGGGTCGTGACGCAGGGCGTTCTGCGCGGCACCACGCTGGAAGTAGTAGGCGCTCATCAGGTCGTTGGCAATGATGTTCTTGAGTGCCTGCTTGTTGTAGTCCAGATCCTTGGCGACATTGTGGTTGAGCTTCTTCTTGAGAGCTTCGAGCTCGGGCTTAGCATCGTCGTAGTAACCCTCAAACTTAGTGAGCGTCTCGAGTTCTTTAAGGATTTTCTCGCTGGTGCGGTCGTAGGTGAAGTTGCTGGCAAGCACGCGGCGCTTAAATTCAGCGTAGTCTTCGTCGGAGATCTCGAACTGGTCGGCAGGGGCCACGGTGGGGTGCTTAGCAATGTAGTCGACCTCGTAGTTGAGGAGTACCTCGTTAGAGTCGCGGGCGGCCGCTAAGTAGTAAGCTATGTTGGGCAGTGAGTCGGCCTGCACGATAACATCGGGCTTGATGCCGCCGCCATCGCGAACCTCGCGACCGGCACGGGTATAAAACTTGTGGGTGAGCGAGTCGGCTATCTCCTCGGTAGAACCACCGTTGGCATGACGGTAGTTGACGGCCTGTATGCACCGTCCGCTGGGCGTGTAGTACTTGTTGGTGGTGAGTTTGAGTTCGCCGTTGTACGGTACGTCGAGCGACATCTGTACCAAGCCCTTGCCGTAGGTCTTGGTGCCCATGATGACGGCCCGGTCTAAGTCCTGCAAGGCCCCGCAGGTAACCTCGCTCGAACTGGCCGAGTTGCCGTTGACCAATACCACGATGGGCATGATGGTATCTACCGGCTCCACGGTGGTCTTGTAGTCATGGTTGGCCCGCTTCAGCTTTCCACGGTTAGACACTACGGTGATGCCTTTCGGAATAAACAGGTTTACGGTGTTCACGGCCTCTAACTCAGATCCACCGGGGTTGTTGCGCAGGTCCAGAACCAGTCCCTTGATGCCCTGGTGCTTCATCTCGACAAAGGCGCGGCGCACAGTCTTCGTACAGTTCTCCGTGAACTCGCTCAACTTGATGTATCCTATATTATCGTGTACAATGCCGTAATAGGGGACGGCCGGCATCTGTATGGCGCGGCGCGTTATCTTCATCTTCATCTCCTTGCCGGTCGAGGGGCGGCGTATCTTGAGCTCAAAGGTAGTTCCTGCGTCGCCCCTGAGGTGGTTGCTCACGTAGTCGTTCATCTTGCCCACCATAGACTCACCGTCTATGCTCAGGATGACATCACCCTTCTTCAGACCCACCTCTGCGGCAGGCATGCCCTCGTACGGCTCCTCGATAACGGAGTTGTTTATCTGCGAGTTCCAGCGTATCATGGCACCAATACCGGCATACTTACCCGTGAAGAGGGTTCGCAGCTTGTTGGCTTGGTCTTCGGGATAATATACGGTATAGGGATCCAGACTGCGGAGCATGCCGTTGATGGCATTGCCTATCACCTCTTTGGCATCGAGCGTGTCTACATACAGCATGTCAAGCTGCTTGTAGATGGTGTTGAACACGTCCAAATTCTTGGCCACTTCCAGATTGTGGTCTTTGTCCTGCGCGGTAGAGGAGAGTGCCACCGTGAGCATCAGAAACAGTATTACCTTTCTCATAATATGCAAAAGTACGAATATCAGCGCAGATGAGGGCATGAAAAGAGCAAAAAAATACTTTTTTTAGGGTCTAGAGTAAAAAAATCGCTGAAAAGTTTGGCGGAAATGAAAAAAGACCGTACCTTTGCAACCGCAATCAGAAATGATGCAAGTACTGCTTCAATAGCTCAGTTGGTTAGAGCACCTGACTGTTAATCAGGGGGTCGTTGGTTCAAGCCCATCTTGAAGCGCAGAGAGTCCTAAGGTTTTCCTTAGGACTTTTTTGTTGTCGCCCGCATCGGTTGCGGCTGTGCAGGTGTGGTGCCGGTGTGGTCGCAGTGGGTTGTAAATGTCTTGAAAAGTGTCGTCCGCTCGTCCGCACCGTCTTTTCCGATTACTCCTAATATCCTCGGATTCGAGGGTAGTACCCTCAGGCTTGTTCTTCGCATCTTCTGAATTACAGGCGACCTCTTCTGCTTCTTCCGCGATGGTTCCCCGCTTGCTAACGGTTCTCTTTAGCCGCGCAGTGATAACAGAGGGCAGGCCGCGGGCCGTCCCTGTACGGGTGGGGCGGGGTGGTAGTTTGGTGTTTGGCGGGATTGTTCTGGCGGGGGTGCCGGCCCCTATTATATTTAATAAGGTGTAAAGGGTCGGAACCGATGGGGCTGTAGCCGCGGTCGTCGCGGCGTGTTAGTCCATTGTCGGCACGGATGTAATGACCTGACTGCAAATGTAAAATAAAAAGGATTTTTACTTGGCTGTTTATCACAATTTTAGTAACTTTGCACCCAAATGTACGATTTGGCACCTTTTAAAATCGACTTGAAAGGGTTGCATGAGGGCTTGACGACGTTTGAGTTCAAGTTGACCGACGCTTACTTCGAGGCTATTGAGGCCCCCGATGTGGAGCGTGGTGCGCTTGATGTAACGTTGTCTATCAGCCGTAAGGACAGCTTCTTTGAGTTGGTATTTCATATAGAAGGTCAGGTAATTGTACCCTGCGACCTCTGTCTGGACGACATGCAGCAGCCTGTCGCCTGCGATGAGCGGCTCGTAGCCAAATTCGGAGAGGAATACTCCGAGGAGGATGACCTGGTGACGGTTTGTGAGGACGAAGGAATACTCGACGTGGCCTGGTTTGTCTACGAATTTATCGTGCTCAATATCCCTATCAGGCATGTGCATGCACCTGGAAAATGCAACCCTGCCATGATGAAAGTTCTGGACGAACTTTCCGCCACCCGAAGCGGCGAAGCGGATGACTGCGATGACGTGGATTCTCGCTGGGAGGCTCTTAAAAAGTTGAATATTAAAGAATAAATTAAAAAATTACAAACAAATGGCACATCCTAAAAGAAGACAGTCTAAGACTCGTACACTTAAAAGAAGAACTCACGACAAGGCCGTAGCTCCTACACTGGCCGTATGTCCTAACTGTGGCGCTTACTACGTATATCACACCGTATGCAACACCTGTGGTTACTATCGTGGTAAGGTAGCTGTTGTTAAGGAAGCCGCTGAGTAATGGAGAAGATAAACGCAGTTATCACAGGCATCGGTGGCTACGTGCCCGACTATGTGCTCACTAATGATGAGTTGTCGCGCATGGTAGATACCAGTGATGAGTGGATAACCACCCGCGTGGGCATCAAGGAGCGCCGCATCCTCACCGAGGAGGGTCTTGGCACAAGCTATCTGGCACGCAAGGCGGCCAAGCAGCTTATTGCCAAGACAGGCGTAGACCCTGATACTATTGACGCGCTTATCGTAACCACCACTACCCCCGACTACAAGTTCCCCTCTACGGCTTCGATCGTGGTGGGCAAACTTGGGCTGAAGAACGCCTTCGCTTTCGACTTCGAGGCTGCGTGCTGCGGGTTCCTCTACTCGCTCGACGTGGCTGCTTCGATGATACAGAGTGGGCGCTATAAGAAGATTATCGTTATCGGTGCCGACAAGATGTCGTCGTTGGTGGACTATACAGACCGCCAGACCTGCGTACTCTTCGGCGATGGCGCCGGCGCAGTGTTGGTGGAGGCTACCACTGAGGACGGTGTGGGTGTGCAGAACTCTTATCTGCGTACCGACGGCAAGGGCTTGCCTTTCCTGCACATGAAGGCTGGTGGCTCGGTATGCCCGGCGTCGCACTTCACCGTAGATCACCGGCTGCACTACCTCTATCAGGAGGGGCGCACCGTGTTCCGCTATGCGGTGACCAGCATGAGTGATGATGTGCTGGAGATACTGAAGCGTAATAATCTTACGGGCAACGATGTAGACTGGGTGGTTCCCCACGAGGCCAACTTGCGCATTATCGAGGCTGTGGCCAAGCGGGCCGAGCTGGACTTGAACAAAGTGATGATTAACATAGACCATTACGGCAATACCAGCGCTGCCACCATCCCATTGGCCCTGTGGGACAATGAGGCCAAGCTGAAGAAAGGCGACAAGGTTATCTTTACCGCCTTTGGCGCAGGCTTTGTCCATGGTGCCTCCTACTATAAGTGGGCTTACAACGGCTCTGATTTTGCTAAGAAATAACAAGCTGCCGTCTATGACGGCTGCTATAGACCCAAGCGTGTCTGCAATAGTTGTTGTCAACTATGCAGACACGTTTTCTTTTATACCTCTTGTAATTAGGATTGTGGGTGGGACATGGGGTGCGAGAATATCAGTCTGCCTGCTCACCGTTTACGGTGGTTATCTCGGGGTGGGCAGTGCGCTCGCGGCGAGTTAGTTTCCTAACCACCTCGCTGTAGCTGTGCCTGATCAGATTGATAACCACATCGTCGGCTATCAGACTGTCTAACGCTACCTGGTTCCAGTACTTCTTGTTCATGTGGTAGGCCCCTTCTATGCCCGGATAGTGTTCGCGCAGTTCTAAGGCGTAGGCAGGGTCGCATTTTAAGATTACCCAGGTGGGCCTGTCCAGGTGAGTCATGGCAAAAATCTTGCCCAGGACGCGAAAAACCAAGTTGGTTTCGTCAAAGGGGAAGTCCTCGGTGGCTAAGGGAAGTCCGAGACAATATATTCTGAATTGTTCTATGTCCATATATTTTAAACTTTGCTGTCGCCGTTGCAGGCATGGAGTGCCGCCCCCTTGTCGACTGTCAGGTGTGGACTGACTTGGCAGCCTCGGGATGCTACTTGTCAGTCTTTGCCTGTCCTCTTATCCATTGGTCGAAGACTTCTGCGCGGGCTTGCCATGTATGTTCTTTGGGCGCTATGCCCAAATGGGTGTTTCCCGAGTCAATGAGTTGCGCCATCTGGGTAGCCATATCCTCGGCATTGCCAGCCTGGTAATAAGTGCCCTTGTCTCCTAAGACACTCCATGGTTCCCCTATGCGACAGGTGACAATGGGCCGGTCGTAAGGTAGGTACATATATAGCTTGCTGGGACATCTGGCCCAGTCTTGTTCGGTGTCGCGCATCGGTAATATGAAGTAGTCGGCCAGCGAGAAGTAACGGTCTATATCCTCTTCGTTCACATAGCCGGTCTGCTCTATATGGTGGGTCAGCTGGCGCTGTGCTATCTCTTGACGGACCTCGTCGTAGGCAGGGCCGTGACCCATCATGATAAGCAGGGCTTCTGGATGGCTGCGGCGTAGCTGGTCGATGGCAGCCGTCATGGTGAGAGCACCGTAGCTGTGAGTAATGCTACCCATATAGCAGAATACCTTGCGTTCTGCATAGCGCCCTCCGCATATCGTGGCACGGTTGACAGGAATGGGATGACACACGCGCTCGTTGTAGGCATAAGGCAAGTAGAGCATGGAGGGGTGGCACCGCATGTGCAGGGCTCTCTGGCTGAAAATGTCGTAGAGGTAATGGCTGGCGCACACCAGTGCGTCGGCCTGGACAACCGACAGCAGCTCAAAAAACATGGCCTTGAACCTGGCCAGGGCATGCAGGCCGGAAAAATGTGACATCAGTTCAGAGTGTTCGACTACCAGCCGGCAGCGCTTAGGTGTGCGCACTATGTTACGGGCTACAGGGGCACTGAGATAGAGAACATCTATATGTCTGTGGGCGATGATACGATTCTTGTTTCTAATCTCGTCCAGTGCCGAGTGCTGTGTGAAGAATATCACGTTGGCCGCGCCGGCACATTCTATTTCTGCCCTGTGGCGGTTCTCGGTCGTGTCTTCCAGAAGGATGGTTACTGCCCATCCCCTTTGGACCAGTGGGGCGGCCATGCCCAGTGCCCTCTTGGCGGTGGCGTTGATACTGATGTCGCCCGTGGTGACAAAACAAATGGTAGGTTGCATAAGCTGACTGTCGTATATGGACAAAGGTATTATTTTTATCCTTACTGGGCAAACAAAGTGCCGACAATTATGCGGAGGTGGTCTTTTTTGTTTCTTTTTGTCTGCTGTTAGCTACTTTTTAGTCTCTCAGTAATTCTATTTCAGTATTTTTGGCTAATTTTGCAATCTATTCCGGAATAATTATGCACAAAGCAGGATTTGTAAACATTGTAGGCAACCCCAACGTGGGCAAGTCTACGCTGATGAACCAGCTCGTGGGTGAGCGCATCAGTATCGCCACCTTCAAGGCGCAGACCACCCGTCACCGCATCATGGGCATTGTCAACGATTCTGACTGCCAGATAGTGTTCTCGGATACGCCGGGTGTGCTCAAGCCCAACTATAAGATGCAGGAGATGATGCTGGCTTTCTCAGAGTCGGCTTTGGCCGATGCCGACGTGCTGCTCTATGTAACCGATGTGGTGGAGAACCCTGAGAAGAACGCCGACTTCCTGGCCAAGGTGGCCAAGATGACCATCCCCGTGCTCCTGCTTATCAACAAAATAGACCAGAGTGACCAGCAGAAGTTGGGCGACATAGTGGAGCATTGGCACCGCCTGCTGCCCAATGCCGAGATACTGCCCGTGTCGGCCAAGAACAAGTTTGGCACCGACATTCTGATGAAGCGCATCAAGGAACTACTGCCCGAGTCGCCAGCCTACTTTGCCAAAGACCAACTTACCGACAAGCCTGCCCGCTTCTTCGTCTCCGAGATTATCCGCGAGAAGATACTGCTCTACTATGACAAGGAGATACCTTATTCTGTGGAGGTGGTGGTGGAGCGCTTCAAGGAGGATGAAGCTAAGATTCACATCAATGCCGTCATCTATGTAGAGCGTGACAGCCAGAAGGGCATCGTGATAGGTCACCAGGGCGTGGCGCTCAAGAAGGTGAGCACCGAGGCCCGCAAGGCTCTGGAGAAGTTCTTCGCCAAGAAGATATTCCTTGAGATATTTGTCAAGGTAGACAAGGACTGGCGCAACTCGCAGCGCGAACTGCAACACTTCGGGTATGACCCCGACTAACGATATAGACCTCCCCCTGATGAGATGTAGGGGATACTCTCGCCACCATGGCGAGGGCCGGAGAATGTTAAACTTCAGCAAAACAAACAGTAAATGGCAAATTTAGTAGCAATCGTAGGCCGCCCCAACGTGGGAAAGTCTACACTCTTCAACAGGCTCACGCAGAGCCGTCACGCTATCGTGAGCGACACCGCTGGTACCACCCGCGACCGGCAGTATGGAAAATGCTCATGGAACGGTAAGGAATTTTCGGTAGTGGACACCGGGGGATGGGTAGTCAACTCTGACGACGTGTTCGAGGACGCTATACGCAAGCAGGTACTTGTGGCCACCGAGGAGGCCGACCTGGTGCTCTTCCTGGTAGATGTGGAGACCGGTCTGACAGACTGGGACGAGGATGTGGCCCTCATACTGCGCCGCGCCAAGTTGCCCGTGATACTTGTAGCCAATAAGGTGGACAACAGTTCGGAATACTATGAGGCCGCCGAGTTTTACAAATTGGGCCTGGGCGAGCCTTTCTGCATCAGCGCAGCCACAGGAGGTGGCACGGGCGACTTGCTCGATACCATACTGGATCGTCTGCCCGCCGAGAACAAGGAGGATGTCGAGGACGACATACCTCGCTTCGCTGTGGTGGGCCGTCCCAACGCCGGCAAGAGCAGCATTATCAACGCCTTCATAGGCGAGGATCGCAACATTGTGACTGAGATAGCCGGTACCACCCGCGATAGCATCTACACTCGTTTTGATAAGTTCGGCTTTGACTTCTATCTGGTTGACACGGCTGGCATCCGCCGCAAGAATAAGGTGTCTGAAGACCTCGAGTTCTACTCGGTGATGCGCTCCATACGCGCCATCGAGCACAGTGATGTCTGCATCCTCATGATTGACGCTACCCGTGGCATCGAGGCCCAGGATATGAACATCTTCCAGCTCATCCAGAAGAACAACAAATCGCTCGTGGTGGTGGTGAACAAGTGGGACTTGGTAGAGAATAAGGATCAGAAGGTCATCGACACCTTCACCAATGCCATACGCAACCGCATGGCACCCTTTGTCGACTTCCCTATCATCTTCGCCTCTGCCCTTACCAAGCAGCGCATCTTCCGTGTGCTCGAGACTGCCAAGGATGTGTATCTGAACCGTCGCGCCCATGTGGGCACCTCCAAACTCAACGAGGTGATGCTGCCCATCATCGAGGCCACGCCGCCGCCCTCTATCAAGGGCAAGTATATCAAGATAAAGTACTGCACGCAGTTGCCCAACACGCAGATACCTTCTTTCGTGTTCTACGCCAACCTGCCGCAGTATATCAAGGAGCCTTACCGCCGCTTCCTCGAGAACAAGATAAGGGAGAACTGGTCTATGCACGGCTGTCCCATCAACGTGTTCATACGTCAGAAATAAGTCAGATATGTCGCCCGGCTGGGTGGCAGATGAAGATGAAGATATATATATACCTTATTATAATAGGGCTGACGGCAGCCATGATGACCGCCTGTACAGAGCAGCCTAAGGCAGACAACATGGTGGCTGCCACGGCCTGTGCCTATTACGAGGCGTTGCTTCGCGGCCATTATGACCAGTTTGTTGACGGAACCTATAGGCCCGACAGCATACCTGCCGGCTATCGCGAGCAACTTATAGCCAATGCCCGTATGTATATAGGGCAGCAGCAGGATGAGCACCACGGCATACAGCGTGTGCGCGCAGTGGGTGCCCAGGCCGATACGGCCAATCACGTGGGTACAGCCTATCTGGAGTTTACCTATGGTGACAGTCTGCGCGAGCAGGTGGCTGTTCCCATGGTCTGTGTGCGTGGCGTGTGGTACATGCGTTGACCTGATGTGTGGCCCTGACGGCCTGTACCTATATAATATAAGCGCCCCCAGCTATCCGTATGGTGTAGCTGGGGGCGCTTGCCGTATGTCGGTGGCTTGGGTCAGTCGGCTATGATGCCCATCTGCCTGGCCTTGTTCATGAGCAGGTCCATAAGCGGCTCGCGCTCGTTGGGCACGCGGTTGTCAAGGACAGCATCTTTGAGGGCTTGCTTGAGGGTGCCTACCTCGCGGCTCGGCTTGAGGTGGAATATCTCCATAATCTCATTGCCATCAATGCAGGGTTGGAGCAGGCGCTTGTAGTCGCGTTCCTTGAGGTCGGCCAACTTGGTTCTGACAGCGGCAAAGTTGTCTAAGAACTGCTGCTTACGTACCTGGTTCTTGCTGGTGATGTCGGCCTCGCACAGCAACATCAGGTCGTCTATGTCGTCGCCCGCATCGTTGAGTAGTCGGCGTACGGCGCTGTCAGTTACCTCTTCATCGGCTATCACGATGGGGCGCATGTGTAGGTCTACCATCTTCTGGACATACTTCATCTTGGCATCCATCGGCAGCTTGAGTCGGCGGAAGATGCCTGGAACCATCTTAGCCCCTAAGTAGTTGTGATTGTGGAATGTCCAGCCCTGTACAGGTTCCCATCGCTTCGACTTGGGCTTGCCTATGTCGTGTAGCAGGGCCGCCCAGCGTAGCCACAGGTTGTCCGAATGGGCTGCCACGTTGTCCAGTACCTCCAAGGTGTGATAGAAGTTGTTCTTATGCTTACGCCCGTTGCGTGTCTCTACTATATCCAGTGCTGTGAGCTCTGGTAGCAGTATGGGCAGCAGTCCGCAGCGGTACAGGTCTACAAAGCCCTTGCTGGGAGTGGGCGTAGCCATTATCTTGTTGAGTTCTTCCATCACCCGCTCGCCACTGATAATCTTGATGCGGTCAGCATTGCGGGTGAGGGCATCAAAGGTGTCATCTTCAATATAGAAGTTGAGCTGCGTGGCGAAGCGTATGCAGCGCAGCATGCGCAGGGGGTCGTCGGAGAAGGTGATATCCGGGTCGAGGGGGGTACGGATGATGCGGTCTTCCATATCATAGACTCCGTCGAAGGGGTCTACCAGCTCGCCGAAGTGGTCGCCGTTGAGGCATACGGCCAAGGCGTTGATGGTAAAGTCGCGGCGGTTCTGGTCGTCCTCCAAGGTGCCATCTTCTACATGTGGTTTGCGGCTGTCGTGGCTGTAGCTCTCCTTACGGGCACCCACAAACTCGACCTCCATGCCATGGTATTTGACCTGGGCGGTGCCGAAGTTGCGGAACACCGATATGTAGGCCTTGCGCCCCAAGGCCTTCTTGAGGGCTTGGGCCACCTGTATGCCGCTGCCCACCACGACCACGTCGATATCGTTAGACAGCCGCTCAAGAAACAGGTCTCTTACATAACCGCCTACCACATAGCACGCCACGCCCAGCTCATCGGCCACGTGCCCTATGGTTCTGAATATGTCCTTGTCGAGCAGTTTGGCCAGCTCTGCGTCACTCAGATTTCTCATTATCTTAGTCTATTTTACCTACAAAGTTAGTTATTTTGGCCCGTCTTACCAAGCAGAACGCCGTAAAAGTACAGTCGGCCAACAGATATGGAATGTTTATGGGGCATTTATAGAGTTTACCTCAGCCGAAAAGAGTATGGATCATCGGCCGAGGTAAACTGCATAAAGCCTGTATCGCTTTGGTTAGACTGTTGGTTACTGCCTATAAGAGGCTGAATTTAGCCCACCACGCTGAAGATACGTATCTCCGGGTCGGCCTGGAAGTATGGCGACAGACCCTTAGCTACGTCGTTCTTGAACATATCCGACTCGAGATAAGCAGCGGCATGCTCCTTGTTGTAAAAACCATGCAGTACCTGCACATCCTCGTCGCGTACTAACAACGCTTTGGTCAGGGCACCCTCAATCGTGTCGAGGAATGGCTGGCGATAGTCCGAATACACCTTGGCCGCACTGGGGCGCTCGCTCTCCTTAATCTTCATCGTAATCTGAAGATACGCATTTACTTTTTTCATTCTGTTTACTCCTTTTAGTTTGTGTGATTAGTATGTTATAGTTTATTGCCGGGTGCAAAATTATTACTGGCAGAGGGTTAAATCGTTGTGTTTTCGGCCCTAAGAATGGTAAATTTGCGCATCACGTTTGTTGCTTTCGCTAATAGTGAGTAATTTTACCATCGCAAATACACTATTTACCATAATCCATGGCCCCTTGGGCGTATAGGGAAAGGCTATAGACGATGAAAAAAGATGTGACGACCTATCAGATGACCGAGAACGCACACTCAGGACTGGAGCTAGAGCTGCACTTTATGCCCCGCTTCTTCGTGGGCAACCCTGGCGCCATGGCCCCACATGTACACCGGTTCTATCAGATTATCTGGTTTCGCCGTGGTCATGGCGTACATCGTGTAGACTTTGTCGACTATCCTGTTGCAGACAACACCATTTTCTTTATCGCTCCTGGGCAGGCCCACTCCTTTGACGGCACGCGCGACTACGAGGGCATTATCATCCACTTCAATGACAGTTTTATGGCCGATGAGGAGTCGAGCGAGAGCGTGTTTCTGAAGTACGATGTGTTCAATGCCTACGATGCCTTGCCCTACTATAGGGTGACACACGAGGAGGCCGCCCGGCTGATGTCCCTGGTCAGCGAGATGAACCGTGAGTACGCGCTCACCGGAGCCTTTGCCCACAAGGACTATATGCA
Source organism: Prevotella sp. (assembly GCA_022769285.1). Lineage (GTDB taxonomy): Bacteria > Bacteroidota > Bacteroidia > Bacteroidales > Bacteroidaceae > Prevotella. The sequence continues at coordinate 28,387 of JALEKD010000039.1, read as the reverse complement.
GTACCTGGTGCGTCTCTTCCTGATAAGGGTGCAGCGCAACGGCGAGCGCAGTCAGAAGGCCAAACTCTATGTTAACAGCGTGGCCAACCGTACCTTTGTGCGCTTCCGGCAGCAACTCGAACAGCATTTCCACACGGTGCATACCGTGAAAGGCTACGCCGACATGCTCAACATCTCTTCGCGCACGCTTACCAACTACGTTAACCAGAGCACCCACTGCTCGCCATTGCAGGTCATTAACGACCGCCTCGTCCTTGAGGCTAAACGACAGCTACAGCACTCAGCGCTTAGCATCAAGGAGATTGCCTATGACCTGGGCTTCGAAGATCCGTCGTATTTTGCCAAGTTTTTCAAGCGAATGACGGGCCGCATGCCCAACGAGTTCAGAAACCACACTTACCAGACATACATTATACAAACCAAAAACAATAAGAAGATGAAAATTGCAATTCCCACCGCCGAGGGACGGCTCTTCCCCCATTTCGGCAAGGCCCCACAGGTAACTGTCTATGATGTAGAGGACAGCCACGTAACCGCCAAGGAGGTGCTTGCCGCTCCCGAGCATGCCCATGGTGCCATGCCCCGTTTCCTGCAGGGCCTCGGCGTTACCGATGTCGTCTGCGGAGGCTTGGGTGCTGGTGCTGTCAATCTGCTCAACGAGATGCACATCGCCATCCATGGCGGAGCCCCTGCCGAGGAGGTCGATAAGGTGATGAATGACTATCTGGCCGGTACCCTGGTCTATGGCGATGCTACCTGTCACCACGATGTCTGCGACGGACACGGTCGCCATAATGACTAATGGACTTATGGACAGCCTGATAGAATATACCGAGACACGCCACTTTACGCAGCGGCAGGTAGAACAGCTGTTCCTCTCTGTGGGCTGGGTGTCGGGCCGATATCCAGCCCAGCTCTATCGCGCCCTGCAGCAGTCCTCGTATGTGCTTACGGCATGGCATGGCCATCGTCTCGTCGGTCTGATACGCGGCATCGACGACGGAGGCATGACCGCCTTTCTCCATTACCTCCTCGTAGACCCTGCCTACCAGCACCAGGGCATCGCCTCGCACCTCATAGAGAGTGCCAAGGCCCATTACCGCGACTTCCTCTATATCAATGTGATGCCCGAGGAAAGCAGCAATGCCCCCTTCTACGAGCGTCATGGCTTCTGTGTGATGCCCGATGGCGTGGCGATGCAAAAGAGCCATCCCGGCTTTGCTAATGATGGTCAATAGCTGTCCCGGAGCCGTCACTGGGCGGCCAGAGACGGCAGATAAAAACCCAGAGGTACTCACTTTTTGCCCAAATACGTCCCCGAAGTCAAAAAAAATATGTAAGTTTGCATCCAGCAACTCTCGCCCCTTTGGGCGTAAGTACCGGCAAATAAGTATAAGAAAATCAATAATATGAATATCAGAAGCCTCTTGAGTCTGGCAGCCCTTGGCATCCTGCTAATGGCCTGTCAGCCCACCGACGAGCAGCGTGCTCAGCCGCTCATGACCCGGATAGAGCAGCTCTATGCCGCGGGCCGCTATCAGGCAGTGCTCGACTCCATTACCCAGTTGCGCTTGCAGCATCCGCGCGCCGTCAAGGCCCGTCAGCGAGCCCTCGTTCTGTGGCAGGAAGCCTCCCTGCGCCTGGCCCAGCAGGACATAGCCCGCACCGACTCGGCCTTGCAGGCGGCCATAGCCGCCTATAACCAGGCCGGAACCATCCGTGCGCGCAACGAGATACGCCTGAGGCGCGACTCATTACAGGTGCGCTACGACGTGCTGGTTGGCACGGTGCGCGTGATACATCGCAGACAGCAGGAAAAATAAGCGGCCTACGTGCACATCATGGGGGCAAGATTTGTGTATGTCACGATAAATGGCTAACTTTGCATCCAGTATATTATGGCAACAATGAATACTGATGAACAGTTCCGTGGGGTCGTAGCCGAGTGTCGCTCGCTCTTCGAGAAGAAACTCCATGACTATGGCGCTTCCTGGCGCATACTGCGGCCATCGTCGCTGACCGACCAGCTGTATATCAAGGCCAAGCGCATACGCTCATTAGAGGTCAAGGGCGAATCGCTGGTGGGCGAGGGCATACGTCCTGAGTTTGTAGCCCTTATCAATTATGGTATCGTGGGGCTTATACAGCTCGCCAAGGGCTATGTCGACCGTGTAGACATCACCCCGGCCGAGGCCTTAGCTCTCTACGACCATTACGCAGCCGAGGCCCTGGCGCTGATGATACGCAAGAACCACGACTATGATGAGGCCTGGCGCTCCATGCGTGTGAGCAGCTACACCGACTTGATACTTACTAAGATAGAGCGTATCAAGGAGATAGAAGACTTGGACGGCCACACGCTCGTGTCTGAAGGTATCGATGCCAATTACATGGATGTTATTAATTATGCCGTCTTCGGCGTTATCAAACTGAGCGAGGGTGAATAGGTCTGTCACCATAATAACCAACGTGTGCCGTGCACTGCTGGCCTTGACCTTTATTTTTTCTGGCTATATCAAGGCCATAGACCCATTGGGCACTCAGTACAAGATAAACGATTACCTGGCCGCACTCTCTATGGCCGACACCCTACCAGGGTGGATCACGCTTACGGTGGCAGTACTCTTAGCCGCGTTAGAGTTCTCTATGGGCGTGTTCATGCTCTGCGCCATCCGGCGGCGGCTTACCACCCGGGTTACCCTGATTTTCATGACCATTATGACGCTCATCACCGTGTGGATAGCTGTGGCCAACCCAGTTAAGGACTGCGGTTGCTTTGGCGACGCGGTGGTACTTACCAACGGACAGACACTTGCCAAAAACATCGTGCTGCTGGCCTGTTCCGTCATGGTGTGCTGCTATCCCCGGCGCATGTTTCGCTTCGTATCAGAGAGCAACCAGTGGATAGCAGTCAACTTCACGGTGCTCTACATTATAGCCACCAGCCTGTACAGTCTGTACACCCTGCCTCAGTTCGACTTCCGCCCCTATCACATCGGGGCCAATATACGTCAGGGCATGACCGTGCCACCAGGGGCCAAGCTCCCCCAGTACGACACTACCTTTATTATGGAGAAGAACGGTGTCCGCCGCGAGTTCACGTTGGCCAACTATCCCGATTCTACCTGGACATTTGTCGACCGCCGTACCGTCCAGACCTCCGAGGGCTACGTGCCGCCCATCCACGACTTCGCCATTCAGGACAATCGTACTGGCGATGACATTACCCAGCAGGTGCTCAGCGACCCTGGGTACACATTCCTGCTTATAGCTCCCCATTTAGAGACGGCCGATGACTCCAACTTCGGCGATATAGACCAGCTGTACGAGTACAGCCAGTCCCAGCACATTCCCTTCTACTGCCTCACGGCCAGTGGTGACGAGGGTATACAGCGCTGGCGCGACATCACTGGTGCCGAGTACCCTTTCTGCACCAGCGATGAGACTACGCTCAAGACTATTATTCGCAGCAACCCTGGCCTGGTGCTCCTCAAGGATGGCACGGTCATCGGTAAGTGGAGCCACAACCAGTTGCCCCAGGCCAGCGAGCTTACCGCTCCCCTTGATCGGTTAGAGATAGGCCATCTGCCATCAGCCAACTGCACTCCACGTAAGATATTGGGCATATTGCTGTGGTTCGTACTGCCTTTGGGGCTCCTGATACTGGCCGACCGCACATGGGCATGGAGCCGATGGCTGCGCAATAAGGAAAAAGAACAGAAATCAAAATACTTCAACTTTAAAAACAAAAAGCAATGAGAAAGAAAATTGTAGCAGGTAACTGGAAAATGAACATGAACCTGCAGGATGGCGTAGCACTCGCCAAGGAAATCAACGAGGCTCTTGCCCAGGACAAGCCTAACTGTGATGTAATCATCTGTACTCCCTTTATCCATCTGGCCAGCGTGGCCCAGGTGCTCGATGCCAAGACCGTAGGTCTGGGTGCCGAGAACTGCGCCGACAAGGAGAAGGGTGCTTACACTGGCGAGGTTTCTGCCGCCATGGTTAAGTCTACCGGTGCTCAGTATGTTATCCTTGGCCACTCAGAGCGTCGCCAGTACTACGGCGAGACCGCTGAGATACTCAAGGAGAAGGTACAGCTGGCCCTGGCCAACGGTCTGAAAGTTATCTTCTGCTGTGGCGAGACTCTCGAAGAGCGCGAGGCCAACCGTCAGAACGAGGTTGTCAAGGCCGAGCTCGAGGGCTCTGTGTTCAACCTGACCGCCGAGGAGTGGAAGAACATCATCCTGGCTTACGAGCCCATCTGGGCCATCGGTACCGGCAAGACCGCTACCTCTGACCAGGCCGAGGAGATGCTGGCATACATCCGCTCTATTGTCGCCGAGAAGTACGGCGAGGAAGCCGCTGAGGACACCTCTATCCTCTACGGTGGCAGCTGCAAGGCATCTAATGCTCCTGAGCTGTTCTCTAAGCCCGACATCGACGGCGGACTTATCGGTGGCGCTTCTCTCAAGGCTGCCGACTTCAAGGGTATCATCGATGCCTGGAAGAAGTAAGCATACTATCCATTTAGTGGGCACCTGCCCTAGGCCAGCGGCTCTGGGTGGGGTGCCCTTTTTACCTATAAATATATATATGATGAGATTTCTTACCATCCTGTTTATGGCGCTGCTGGCCCCCGTTGTCACGGCCTCGGCGCAGAACTTCATGGAACACGTCCGGAAGGCAGCCCCCGGACAGGCCACCGTCACGGTTACCCAGAGCGCAGCCATCGACCAGGTAGTCAATGGCAAGGAATCCGCCCCTGCCACTCCCGAGGTGAGGCACACGCCCAGGACATCTCAGCAGGCACCTGCGGCTCATGGTGCCACCACCCCCACAAAGCCCGCCGAAGAGCGCCGCCACCCCGAGACTTCCCGTAGCGAGACAGCTACCAGGGAGAATGTACGCACCCCCAAGACTACTACCAAGGAAGATAACGAAGAAGAGATACCGGTCATCGACATGCGCAAGAAGGTGATGCGGGGCGGTTATAAGGTAACCGGCTACCGCGTACAGGCTTTCGCCGGCGGCAATACGCGCGCCGACCGCATGGCAGCCGAGCGTATCCGTAACGCCATAAAACTCAGATTCCCTGACCAGCCCGTCTATGTACACTTCTATTCACCCCGCTGGATATGCCGGGTGGGCAACTACCGTACTTACGAGGAAGCCGACTGGATGCTCGGCCAGCTCCGTAAGATGGGATACAAGGCTGCCACCATCGTAAAGGGAAAGATAACCGTACAGTACTGACAATACAACTCACAACGATAATGACAAGCGAACCCGAATACCGCGACGGACTGGACAAGTTGGCCGCCCACTATACCGACATACTCTCCCTGCTGGGCGAGAACCCTCAGCGCGAGGGACTGGTCAAGACCCCGATGCGCGTGGCCAAGGCCATGCAGGTGCTGACGCGTGGCTACACGCAGGATGCCAAAAAGGTGCTCACCGATGCCCTCTTTGAGGAAAAATACAGCCAGATGGTCATCGTCAAGGACATCGACTTCTTCTCCATGTGCGAGCACCACATGCTGCCGTTCTACGGCAAGGCTCACGTGGCTTACATTCCTAACGGAGTGATAACCGGCCTGAGCAAGATAGCCCGCGTGGTAGACATATACAGCCATCGCCTGCAGGTGCAGGAACGCCTGACGCAGCAGATCAAGGACTGCATCGACGAGACGCTCCACCCCCTGGGTGTCATGGTGGTCATCGAGGCCAAGCACATGTGTATGCAGATGCGCGGGGTCGAGAAACAGAACTCTATCACCACCACGAGCGACTTCTGCGGGGCCTTCAACCAGGCCAAGACCCGCGAGGAGTTTATGAACCTGCTCCGTGGCGAGAGCCGCCGCTTCTAATAGTTACTTAATAGATACCATTATGATACGACTCATATCCTGGAATGTTAACGGGCTCCGTGCCTGTGTGGGCAAGGGGTTTGCCGAGGCTTTCAAGGCACTCGATGCCGACTTCTTCTGCCTGCAGGAGACCAAGATGCAGGCTGGCCAGCTCGACCTGCAGTTCGATGGCTACCGCTCTTACTGGAACTATGCTGACAAGAAGGGCTATTCGGGCACGGCCATCTACACCCGCCACGAGCCCCTCAGCGTTAGTTATGGCATAGGCATTGACGAGCACGACCATGAGGGGCGCGTCATCACTCTCGAGATGCCCCAGTTCTACCTCGTTACCGTCTACACGCCCAACTCGCAGGACGGGCTTCGCCGACTGGACTACCGCATGCGCTGGGAGACCGACTTCCAGAACTATCTGCACCAGCTCGATGCCCGTAAGCCAGTGGTGGTGTGTGGCGACATGAATGTGGCCCACGAGGAGATAGACATCAAGAACCCCAAGACCAACCGCCACAACGCCGGATTTACCGACGAGGAGCGCGCGGCCATGACCCGCCTCTTGGGCAGCGGCTTTGTAGACACTTTCAGATACTTGCATCCCGACGAGGTTACCTATAGCTGGTGGTCGTACCGCTTCCGCGCCCGCGAGAAGAACGCTGGCTGGCGCATAGACTACTTTGTGGTGTCCGAGCGCCTGGCCCCTCAGGTAGCCGAGGCCCGCATACACACCCAGGTCATGGGCAGCGACCATTGTCCCGTCGAGGTCGACTTAGCGCTGTAAGCTCCACGGCCGGCAGCCATCACCCCCTATAACGACAGCGTCCAGGAGACTCAGGCTTAGAGCCGTCTCCTGGACGCTGTCGTCGTATAGTGCCCTTATCGGGTAGGGTAGTTCAGATTGCGGTCAGTGATGTGGTCGAGCACCTCATCGACATACTTGCGCGACTCCCACCGGGCCATGGGCAGGTCGTGCAGCAGATAGTTGCCACAGTCCTGTGGGGCCGCGCCGGGTATCTCGCCCTCGTACTGAGCCACAAACTCGAACGTGCGCTTCATCAGCGCCACGATGTCGCTGCTCTTCAGGTCGCCCCGCAGTATCAGATAGCACCCTGTAAGGCAGCCCATGGGGCCCCAGTAGATGACGCGGTCGCGCCACTCAGCGTCGTTGCGCAGATAGGTGGCGGCTAGGTGCTCTATGGTGTGTATGGCCCCCGGGTGCAAGGCCGGCTCGCGGTTGGGCTCCTTCATCCTTATGTCGAACGTGGTCACGGTCTCACCGCCCACGGTGTCCTTACGGCTCACATAGATGCCACGCAGCAGCCGCTCGTGGTCTATGGTAAAACTGGGTATCTTGTCCATAATGTATATGATGGTTAATGTGATAAAGTCTATAGCTGTTCTAAGAACGTACGGGTAACGCCAAACGACTTGTCGGCCAGCCTGTCCCAGAAGTCGAAGTACTGGGCCGCCTTGTTGTCGCGCAGGGGCACGTCGCTAATGACCCGCATCGACACAAAGGGCACTCCGTACACATGGCAGGTCTGCGCTATGCTGCAGCTCTCCATGTCTACCGCCGTGGCCTCGGGGAAGAGAGTCAGGATGGCCCTCATCTTCTCCTTGGAGTCTACAAACCAGTCGCCACTCACGATGAGTCCCTGGCGCAGATGGGCTGTACCCTCCTGCGCGCATAGCTGCGCCGTGCGGCCGACGGCCCCCTCCAGTGTGGCGGGGATGGTATAGCGGGCCGGCATGCCCTGTAGCTGTCCGTAGGCACACTGCTCGCCACAGTAGGCATCGTGGTACACATAGGCGGTACCCACCACCACGTCCTGTACGTTCAGGGTGGGGTCAGCGCCGCCGGCCACGCCCGTAGAGACCACTAAGTCTGGCAGGTAGAGGTCTATCAGCTCCACGGCGCCAATGGCTGAGTTTACCTTGCCTATGCCGCACTGCTGCAACACCACTGTGTGGTGGCCTATGGTGCCCACTACAAAATTCTTGTGGTGCTGCCGTTCTGTACGGCAGTCGTTTAGCAGTGTACGGAGCTGGGCAAATTCCTTGTCCATCGCCACTATGATACCTATCTTCATCTTCAGTCGGATTTTTTATAGACACAAAATTACTCCAAACCCCGCTCATGTGTGCCAGAATGATAGTTAAATAAATATAATGCCTCCCGTTCCGTCCACCGGCTGCTCCCGACTGGATCCGGAGGTAGTGGATGGCCATACGCAACTTCGGGACGGTCATCCCCAGTCCCAGGATGTACATCCGCAGTCTTCGGACGGAGCCGCTGGCCATCGTCTGCCCTGCCGCGAAGGTTCCTACATAGCCGGTGAGCGGTTATGGGGCGCGGGGGCGAAATCGTAAAATACTTGGCGTTTTGCTTTGCCCTCTCTCTGATTTACATTACCTTTGTAGTGTCATTCGGCCGCGCGCGCCAGGCCCTTAGCCCACGGGTGGCTGTGGCCGGTGTGTGCCGGCCCACATCAATGGTAGACAACAATCAATCTTATAATAATGAATATACTGAAAAAATATTGGCTCGATGCAGCCGCGGTAGTCCTGTTTGCCCTCATAGCATTTGTCTATTTCATGCCGGCAGACCTTGATGGCCGCATCCTGTATCGCCACGACTCCTCGGCGGGCCGCGGAGCCGGTCAGGAGCAGGCCGAGTACCACGCCCGTACGGGCCAGGTGTCGCGCTGGACTAACGCCACATTCAGCGGCATGCCCACTTATCAGACAGCCCCCTCGTACACCAGTACCGACGGACTGCAGAAGGTGATGGACGCCTACCATCTGTGGCTGCCCGAGAATGTATGGTATGTCTTTGCCTACCTGTTGGGCTTCTACATCCTGCTGCGTGCTTTTGACTTCCGCCGCGAGTTGGCCGCGTTAGGCTCCGTGATATGGGCCTTCTCGTCGTACTTCTTCATTATCATCGCAGCCGGCCACATCTGGAAGGTCATGGCCCTGGCCTATCTGCCCCCGATGATAGCCGGCGTAGTGCTGGCCTACAGGGGCAAGTACCTGGGTGGCTTGCTGCTCACGGCCATCTTCACCGCCTTTGAGGTCAAGGCCAACCACGTGCAGATGACCTACTACTACCTTTTTATTATCCTCTTTATGGTGATAGCGTTTCTGGTTGAGGCCATACGCGCCCACCGTCTGGATCGCTTTGCCAAGGCCACGGCTGCTTGCGTGGTGGGCGCTGCGCTGGGCGTGTGCATCAACCTGAGCAACCTGTATCATACGTGGCAGTATGGCCAAGAGAGCATGCGCGGGAAAAGCGAGCTGGTCAAGAAGAACGTGGCCAACCAGACCAATAACGGCTTGGACCGCGACTACATCACTCAGTGGAGTTACGGGATAGGCGAGACGTGGACGCTGCTTATCCCCAACGCCAAGGGAGGGGCCTCGGTGCCATTGGCAGCTAACCAGACGGCCATGGATAAGGCCGATCCGCAGTTTGTACAGATATACCAGCAGATAGGGCAGTACTGGGGCGAGCAGCCCGGTACCAGCGGCCCCGTATATGTGGGTGCCTTTGTGCTGATGCTCTTCGTGCTGTCGCTCTTCATCGTCAAGGGCCCCATGAAGTGGGCCTTGTTGGCCGCTACCATACTCTCGGTGTTGCTGTCGTGGGGCCACAATTTCATGCCCTTTACCGATTTCTTCCTGGACTATGTGCCCCTGTACGCCAAGTTCCGCACGGTGGCTTCTATCCTGGTCATCGCGGAGTTTACCATACCCCTGTTGGCCATGATGGGCCTGCGTCGCATCGTAGAAGACCCCGCTGTGCTTACCCGCAATATGCGCTGGCTCTACGTGAGCTTCGCACTCACTGCCGGCGTGTGCCTGCTTTTCGCCCTCATGCCTGGTGTGTTCTTCTCTGACTTCATCTCGTCGGCCGAGCGTGACGCCCTCAGTCAGATACCGGCCGAATATCAGTCGGCCCTCATCGCCAACCTGACCACGATGCGCCAGGCTGTGTTTACGGCCGACTGCTGGCGCTCATTCTGGATTATTACCATCGGCACGGCCTGCTTGCTGCTCTACCGGATTAACAAGCTCAAGGCCCCGTACATGGTGGCTGCCGTGGGAGTACTCTGCCTGGTAGACATGTGGCAGGTTAACAAGCGGTACCTCAATGACGACATGTTTGTCGAGAAGAGTGTGCGCGAGGCTCCACAGCCCCTGAGCCATACTGACCGCCAGATACTCCAGGACAAGGGTCTCGACTACCGTGTACTTAACCTGGCCACCAACACCTTTAATGAGAACGAGACCTCGTACTATCATAAGAGCATCGGCGGTTATCATGCCGCCAAGCTGCGCCGTTACCAGGAGATGATAGAGGCGTATATCAACCCACAGATGTCGCGTATCATGCAGGCTGTGGATGAGGCAGGGGGCGACATGACCCGCATTAACGGCGACTCTATATTCCCTGTGCTCAACATGCTCAACGCCAAGTACTTCATAATACCCTTGCAGGGCGGACAGACCGTTCCCCTGCAGAACCCGTACGCCTATGGTAACGCCTGGTTTGTAGATCGCATAGCCTATGTGGACAATGCCAACCAGGAGATGGACCGCATAGGCAAGATAGACCTGCGCCACGAGGCCGTGGCCGATGCCCGCTTCCGCGGAGTGCTGGGCCAGGCCGTAGCCCAGGACCGCCACTCGGTGGTGAAGCTCACCGCCTACGAGCCTAACCAGCTCAGCTACGATGTCGACTCTGACAAGGGCGGCCTGCTGGTCTTCTCCGAGATTTATTATCCCGGCTGGACGGCCACCATCGACGGCAAGCCCGCCGAGCTGGGCCGCGTCAACTATATCCTGCGCGCCCTGCAGGTTCCGGCTGGTCGCCACAAGATCCAACTCAGCTTCTTCCCCAAGAGTGTTGACACCACCGAGACTATAGCATACATTGCCTACGTGGTTCTGATGCTTATCATCCTTGGCGCCCTCTACGACACGTGGCGCCGTAAGCACGCAACTGCTAATAAGTAACCCCGTAAGTACCGTAAGTGATATGCAAAAACTCCTCTCGCTCCCGCCCAACTTAGTGGGTAGCTTTCACGACATTACAGGGCTTCCGCGTACCGAGTGGTTCTGTACCAACGACCCCATAGGGCGCAAACTCGGGTCGGGCGGCGGCTCGGCCTGGCTCCTGCAGGCTTGCTACGAGGCCCAGGGCCAGGGACGCTCTTTTGACGAGTGGCTGGCAGCCGACCGCCGGCTGCTGCTCCATGCCGGCGGACAGAGCCGGCGGTTGCCCTCGTATGCCCCATCGGGCAAGGTGCTTACTCCCATCCCCGTATTCAGGTGGGAGCGCGGCCAGCGGCTGTCGCAGGACTTGCTGTCGCTACAGGTGCCCCTCTATCAGCACATTATGGACCAGGCCCCGGCATCCCTGCGCACCATGATAGTGAGCGGCGATGTGTACATAAGGGCCACTCAGCCCCTGCAGCCCATTCCCGATGCCGATGTGGTGTGCTATGGCCTGTGGCTGGGCCCCGAGATAGCTAAGGACCATGGCGTATTCGTGTCCTCGCATCAGTCGCCCACCCAGCTGAAGTGTATGCTCCAGAAGCCGTCGGTACAGACACTGGGGCAGTTGCAAAAAGAGCATTTCTATCTGACCGATATAGGCGTGTGGCTGCTGTCGGACCGCGCCGTCAAGGTGCTTATGCGCCGCTCTACCGAGGCTGGGCGCGTGGTAAACTATGACTTGTATGGCGAGTTTGGCTGCTGCCTGGGCACCGACCCTACCATGGACGACCCCGAGGTGCGCGCCCTCAGTGTGGCCATACTGCCCCTGCCGGGCGGAGAGTTCTACCACTTCGGTACGACCCACGAGATAGTGTCGTCGATGCTGGCCATCCAGAACAGGGTAAACGACCAGCGCGAAATCATGCACCACTCGCTCAAGCCGCACCCCTCTATGTTCCTACAGAACTCGGAGGTGGAAATCAAGATTAATGAGAACAACCGCAACCTGTGGATAGAGAACAGCCATGTGGCCCGCGGCTGGATCATAGCCCATGACAACGTCATTACCGGTGTGCCCCACAATGACTGGGCGGTCTGCCTGGCCCCCGGCCAGTGTGTCGACATCGTTCCCATAGGCAGCGACCAGTATGCCGTGCGTCCCTATGGGTATAATGATAAGTTCCGGGGCGATGTCAGCGACCCCGCTACCGAGTATCTGGGCCATCCCTTTGCCCAGTGGGCTGCCGAGCGGGGCATAGACCCGAAGGCCATCGAGGGAGGTGCCGACCTGCAGTCGGCCCGCATCTTCCCCGTGGTAGACAACGTACACGATGCTGGCATCGTACTGCGCTGGATGCTGGGCGACACCGAACTGCAGGGCGGCGGCATGCTCTGGCAGCAGTCGCCACGCCTGAGCGCCGACGAGCTGTCGGCCCAGGCCAATCTGCAGCGGCTCACCTGTCAGCGGCAGACTTACCGGGTACAGAACTGGTCGTTCCTGGCCCGCAACTATGCCCACAGCGTGTTTTACCAGATTGACTTGGACGACGCCGCGCACGAGTTTGCCGCCCATCACATAGCCGAGCCGTCGGCCCTGCCGGCCGATGAGTCGCTCCTGACCCGTATCCACGATGCCATGTTCCGCTCCGAGCTGCAGCGCCTTAACGGCCACGACAGCAGTCAGAGCGAGCAGCGCGCCTTCAGTCTGCTGCGCGACGGACTGACGCAGTCCGTGCTGGCCCAGAAACAACGCCCCCGTCTGTCGGTGTACTCTGACCAGATAGTATGGGGCCGTAGTCCGGTGCGTATAGACATCGCCGGTGGCTGGACAGACACGCCCCCGTTCTGCCTGATGGAGGGGGGCAATGTCATCAATGTGGCCATAGAGCTCAATGGGCAGCCCCCATTGCAGACGTACATCAAGCCGTGTGCCGAGCCCCACATTATCCTGCGCAGTATAGACTTAGGCGCTGCCGAGGTGATAGATAACTACGACGCGCTGCGCGACTTCCACCATGTGGGCAGTCCCTTCTCCATTCCCAAGGCCGCCCTGGCCTTGGCTGGCTTCTTGCCCGAGTATGGGGCCGATCAGTACTCGTCGCTCCGTGACCAGTTGCAAGCCTTTGGCTGTGGTATCGAGGTGACGCTGCTGTCAGCCATCCCCGCAGGGTCGGGCTTGGGTACCAGCAGTCTGCTGGCCTCGACCGTGCTGGGTGCCATCAGCGATTTCTGCGGGCTCATGTGGGACAAGAACGAGATAGGCCGCCGTACCCTGGTACTCGAGCAGTTGCTCACCACTGGTGGTGGCTGGCAGGATCAGTTCGGCGGACTGCTCCAGGGTGTCAAACTGCTTCAGACTGATAAGGGTTTTGACCAGAATCCGGTTGTGCGGTGGCTCCCCCCGTCGCTCTTCACGCAACCCGAGTACCGCCCCTGCCATCTGCTGTACTATACAGGCATAACGCGTACGGCCAAGAAGATTTTGGCAGAGATAGTACGCCGCATGTTCCTTAACCAGCACGATGAGCTGGCCCTCTTGCACCAGATGAAGCAGCACACGATGGAGATGTATGAGGCTCTGCAGCGCGAGAACTTTGACGTGATGGGCCGGCTGATACGCAAGACGTGGCAGCAGAACCAGTTGCTGGACAGCGGAACTAACCCTGCTGAGGTGCAGCGTCTCACGGCTCTGATAGACGACCTCTGTCTGGGTTACAAGTTGCCTGGCGCCGGTGGCGGTGGCTTTCTGTACATGGTGGCCAAGGACCCCGAGGCAGCAGCCCGTATCAAGCAGATACTGCGCGACAACCGCCTCAATGCTAATGCCCGCTTCGTCGATATGTCGCTCAGTGACAAGGGACTCCAGATAAGTCGCAGCTGACACTGCCGTTATCAGGGACATCCCCATAAACCATCCGGCCCTGCTCGACGATATGTCGAACAGGGCCGGATTATTAGTACATAGATGGGTGGAGGCGGGGATCGATGGGCTACTCGTGCTTCAGGTCGGCCACCACATACTCTGACCGGGTGCCGATGCGGAACTTGGCCCCCAGATACCCATTCCGGAACTTACATAGTAGCGCGTCTGTCCGCGTTGCCATGGCCCGAAGGCCTCTTCGTACAACAGGCGGGTTATCCACGACACCGGCCACACCTGTCCATAGTGCGTGTGTCCGCTAAACTGAAAATCTACGCCTGCGCGCTGTGCCTGTTCTAAGTGGTAGGGCTGTTGGTCCAGTAGGATGGTGTAAGGGCCTGGACGGTTGCCATCGGTGCAATCGCGGAGCAAGGCTCTCAAGGCGCGGCGATGCGGGTTAGGGCGGTCGTCGCGTCCCACAATGCGCAGGCCCATTACCTGGGCCACGCTGTCGCGCAGCAGCGTGATGCCGGCATCGTGGTAGAACTGCTGGGTACGGCTGTCGCCACTATAGTACGCATGGTTGCCCAGGCAGGCATAGACCGGGGCCTGGAGGCGATGAAACTCCTGGGCCATACCTTCATAGATAAGTGGGCGGACGCTGATGTCAATAATGTCACCGCCAACAAGGACCAGGTCGGGATGCTCGGCATTGATAAGGTCTATCCACCGGGCCAGTTCATGGCGGCCATTGTGATAGCCTAAGTGCATGTCGCTCAGCATCACGATATGCAGGGGGCGATCTAAGGGTTTGGCAGTGGCCAGCGTGATGTGCGCGCGTACCTTATCTGGTCATTACGCGCGATAACTACTGGGATTTTTTTGACTGTGGATAATCAGTAAAGTGATAATCCCCAATACGGTTTCGAGTATGACCGTATCGGGGATTAAGGTGATAATGGCCCAGGTTACTCTAAGAAGCCCTGGCGGCGCAGGGCCTGGATGAGGCCGGCCGATATGGCCTCATTGTCCTTGCGTGTGTAGCGTATGTCGGTAAAAACCTGGGCCAGGGTCTGTTTGTGGTTAATCTCTACGAAGTGGCGGTTCTCTGCTAACGCCTCTTTGACGGCATACAGTTGGTCTATGCGTTCGGGCGTGTAGTCGTGGTAAGTCTCGCTGTGTACGATGGCCTCTATGGGCAGACGGTCTGACAGGGCGGGTTGCTCGTCAGGCCATCCTAAGGTGATGGTGGCCACGGGAAAAACCAACTTGGGCAACTGCAGAGTGTCTATGATGGCCTCAGGTTGGTAGACCGTAGTTCCTAAGAAGCACACCCCCAGTCCCTCTTCCTCGGCCAGGTTGCAGAACGTCTGGCAATAGAGCAACGCGTCGGTTGCAGCATTGAGAAAACTCAGCAGGTTGTCGTAGCCAGGGTGGCCCTGACGCTCTTCGGCCCAGCGGGTGGTGCGGCGGAAGTCGGCGCAGAACGTGAGAACTACGGGGGCACCTGTCACCATGGGTTGGTTGAAGTGAGCAGGAGCTAACTGGCGCTTCATATCATTGTCGCGGGTAACGACGACCGAGTAGAGCTGCAGGTTGCCCATGGTCTGGGTACGCTCAGCCTGAGCGAGCAGGCTGGTGAGCAGCGCGTCGTCGACAGGCTGCTCTGTATAGCGGCGTATGGAACGCCTGGAGGATAGATTCTTCATCTTTCTGGATAATTAGGTTGAGCTAAGGATGGTGTAAGCCAGTGGCCATGAGCTTGCTCAGATGGCCGGGGCACCATCTATCATTGACAAAGGTAGCCAAAGTTTTCCGAAAGGGGAAAGAAATGATAAGAAAGGTTGTCGGAAATTTGCAAAAAGTGTCGTCCAAGTTAAAAAAATATAGTAGTTTTGCAGCTATACACATCATTAATAATATTATACCACATATATGACAGAAGTAAAGACTTACTCCTACGAGGAGGCTTACGCCGCTACGCTCGCATACTTTGACGGCGACGAGCTGGCAGCCCGCGTATGGGTCAATAAGTATGCTATGAAGGACAGCGCAGGCCACATCTACGAGCTGTCGCCCAAGGATATGCACTGGCGGATAGCCAATGAGGTGGCCCGGATAGAGAGTAGATACCCCAACGCCATGACGGCTCAGGAGGTGTTCGACATGATAGACCATTTCCGTTACATTATACCCGCCGGAAGTCCCATGACCGGCATAGGCAACCATCACCAGGTGGCCTCGCTCAGCAACTGTTTCGTTATCGGTATCGAGGGCGATGCCGACTCGTACGGCGCCATCATGCGCATTGACGAGGAGCAGGTTCAGCTTATGAAGCGCCGCGGTGGAGTGGGTCACGACCTGAGCCAACTGCGTCCCAAGGGTTCGGCTGTTAACAATTCAGCCCTTACTTCGACTGGTTTGGTGCCCTTTATGGAGCGATATTCTAACTCAACACGTGAAGTGGCTCAGGACGGACGGCGCGGAGCCCTGATGTTGTCGGTAAGCATTAAGCACCCCGATGCCGAGGCGTTTATAGATGCCAAGATGACCGAAGGGCGGGTTACAGGTGCCAATGTGAGTGTGAAGATTGACGATGCCTTCATGCAGGCGGTGGTTGACGGAACCGACTATGTGCAGCAGTTCCCCATCGACGCAGCCAAGCCGCAGGTCACCAAGACCATCGCGGCCCGCAAACTGTGGCAGAAGATAGTACATAATGCCTGGAAGAGTGCCGAGCCAGGCGTGCTGTTCTGGGATACTATCCTGCGCGAGAGCATCCCCGACTGCTACGCTGACTTGGGCTTCCGCACGGTGAGTACCAATCCCTGTGGCGAGATACCTCTCTGTCCCTATGACAGCTGTCGGTTGCTGTGTCTCAACCTGTATAGTTATGTTAATAATCCCTTTACGCCCCAGGCCCACTTCGATGCCGACCTCTTTGCCCGTCACGCCCGTATAGCCCAGCGTATCATGGACGATATAGTAGACCTGGAACTCGAGAAGATAGACCTGATACTGGAAAAGATAGCCCGCGATCCGCAGAGCGATGAAATAAAGCACGCAGAGCAGCAACTGTGGCTGAAAATACGGCACAAGTGTGTCCAGGGACGCCGTATCGGTATAGGCATTACCGCCGAGGGCGACATGCTGGCCGCCATGGGTTTGCGCTATGGTACCCAGGAGGCTACCGACTTCAGCGTGGGCGTACACCAGACGCTGGCTCTGAACGTATATAGGGCCTCGGTAGATATGGCACGCGAGCGGGGCGCCTTTGAGATTTACGATGCTCACCGCGAGGAGGCCAACCCATTCGTACAGCGGCTTCGCAAGGCCGACCCGCAGCTCTATGCCGACATGGTGCAGTACGGCCGACGCAACATAGCCTGCCTGACCATTGCCCCAACGGGCACTACATCGCTGCTCACCCAGACCACATCGGGCATAGAGCCCGTCTTCATGCCTGTGTACAAGCGTCGTCGCAAGGTAAACCCCAACGATGCCGATGTCCATGTAGACTATGTTGACGAAGTGGGCGACAGCTTCGAAGAATACATCGTGTACCACCGCAAGTTTATCGAGTGGATGCGTGTGAACGGCTACGATACCGACCGCCGTTACACCCAGGACGAGATAGACCAGCTCGTGGCCTGTTCTCCTTACTACAAGGCCACGGCCAACGATGTTGACTGGCTTATGAAGGTGCGTATGCAGGGTGCTATCCAACAGTGGGTGGACCACTCTATCTCCGTGACGGTTAATCTGCCCAACGAGGTAGACGAAGACCTCGTTAACCGTCTTTATGTCGAAGCCTGGCGGTCTGGTTGTAAGGGCTGCACCATTTATCGTGACGGTAGCCGGTCGGGCGTCATGGTCTCGGCTTCTAAGAAGGACAAGAAGAAGGAGAAAGCCCCTACCCCCGAATCCTCGGTATCGGCCATGCCGCGGCCCGTGGTAACCGAGACCCGTCCCAAGGAGTTGGTGTGCGACGTGGTGCGCTTCCAGAACAACCGCGAGAAGTGGGTGGCCTTCGTAGGACTGCTCGATGGTTATCCCTACGAAATATTTACCGGTCTGCAGGATGACGAGGAGGGTATCGTGCTGCCCAAGACGGTTACCCGGGGCAAGATTATCAAGCAGACCAACGAGGATGGTACCCACCGCTACGATTTCCAGTTTGAGAACAAGCGTGGTTACAAGACTACCGTCGAGGGGCTATCTCAGAAGTTTAACCCCGAGTACTGGAACTACGCCAAACTCATCTCTGGCGTGCTGCGTTACCGCATGCCTATTGACCATGTCATTAAGCTCGTGGGCTCGCTCCAACTCAATGACGAGAGTATCAACACCTGGAAGAACGGCGTGGAGCGCGCTCTCAAGAAGTACATCGCCGACGGCACCCAGGCCAAGGGCCAGAAGTGTCCCGCCTGTGGCTGCGAGACCTTGGTGTATCAGGAAGGGTGTCTTATCTGTACCAACTGTGGCGCCAGCCGGTGTGGTTGATGCCCCCTATATATAATAAGGTGAAGATATGAAACTCCAATCCAGTTATATCTACCTGCGCGACCTGCATTTTCATGCCTATCACGGCGTGGAGCCGCAGGAACGCAAGGTAGGCAACGACTATCTGCTGTCGCTGCGACTCCAGTATCCCATCGACGCGGCCATGCTGTCAGACAATGTACTCGACACGGTAAACTATGCCGACGTGTACCGTATCGCCGAGCAGGAAATGCAGGTGCCCAGCAATCTGCTCGAGCGGGTGGCTTACCGTATGGCCGACCGCATCTTCCGCCGCTTTGCCTTTGTCGAGGCTGTTGACATCCAACTTACTAAGCTCAATCCTCCCATGGGAACCAATCAGGGTGGCGCCGGTGTTGAAGTTCACTTAATAAATGATAAAACTTGACGATTGCTGGCGGTTTTATGATGAATATTTGTTAATTTTGCATCATTATGCGTGCAGAGAGTATTCGTAAGAGCATAGTGCTTATCCTGTTGGTATTCATGGTGGTACCCATGTTGGCCGGGGGACGCCCGTTTACGCTGGTGATAGATGCCGGCCATGGGGGGCACGATTTTGGTGCGCCGGGAGCCGTTACCAATGAGAAGACGCTCACCCTGCGCTACGCCTTGGCCTTTGGCCGGATGGTCGAGGAAAAGTGCCCCGATGTGCGGGTCATCTACACCCGTACCAAGGATGTGTACCTCAAGCTGGTGGACCGTGCTGAGGTGGCCAACCGCAACAAGGCCGACCTGTTTATGTCGTTCCACATCAACGCTGTCGAAGGCAACCACTCGGCCCGTGGCTTCCAGACCTGGACGTTGGGTCGTGGGGCCAGCACTGGTAATAAGGGCATCAAGGAGAACCTCGATGTGGCCAAGCGCGAGAACTCCGTCATCTTTATGGAGAAAGACTACAAGCAGGTGTACAAGGGTATCGACCAGAATAGTGCTGAGAGCGATATTATGTTTGAGTTCATTGCCGATAAGAACCGTGAGCGCAGCGTAGAACTGGCCAAACTCATGCAGCGCGAGGTGTGTTGTGCCACGGGGCGTGTCAATGGCGGCGCCCATCAGAACAACCTGGCTGTGCTCAGGCTCTCCTCCATGCCCAGTTGCCTCTTAGAACTGGGCTTTATATCAACTCCAGATGAAGAAAACTTCCTCAATTCGGACAACGCGCTGGCTCTCTACACCCAGGGCGTGTTCAATGCGTTTCTACAGTACAAGCACCGCTTCGGCGACAAGATAACAGTACCCTACAAGAACACAGAGGAGCCGGCCGAGGAACTTCCCCAGATAGTGCCCGATGAGTACCGGCAGCCCGAGGTAAAGACGGCTAAGCCCAAGACGAGGACGGTAAGGCCCGAGACCAAGACAGTGAAGCCTGAGGTGACCGCCCCTAATCCCGAGACCAAGGCGCAGCCCGCCGAGACCCACCGTGCGCAGGCCGCCACCCGCGTGCAGGCTCCCGCCACTACGGCCCGCCAGCAGGTATCGTCCACGGGCCGCCCCGTGTTCAAGGTACAGATACTGGCCAGCTCGTATAAGCTCAAGGCAGGCGACAGCCACCTCAAGGGACTTACCGATGTAGACTGTTATGAGGAGGGCGAGTGGATCAAGTACACCTATGGCGCATCGACCGACTATAATGAGATATACCGTCTGCGTAAATCCATCCTGGACAGGTTCCCCGAGGCATTTATCATCGCCTTTAAGGATGGCCACAAGATGAACGTCAACCAGGCCATCCGTGAGTTTAAGATGAACAAGTAGTATTTATTAGCATTAAGGATATGAATTTTTTTACGAAGGAAGTCAAGATAGCCTTAGCCGCTATTGTGGGAATAGTAGTGCTGTTCTTTGGCATGAATTTTCTGAAGGGCAAGAGTCTGTTCTCCTCTGACCGCGTGTACTTTGCCAAGTTTACCAACATCAGTGGTCTCACGGCATCGAGCCCCATATTCGCCAATGGCTTCAAGGTGGGCACGGTCAAGGCCATCGACTTCGACTACGCTACCGGGGCCGGCATAGTGGTCGAGTTTGGTACAGATAAGCAGCTGCGCATACCCGAGGGCACGCGTGCCGAGATAGAGAGCGACATGATGGGCAATGTCAAGATGAACCTGATTATGGGCACACCCACGGCCCAGGCCGTTCAGCCCGGCGACACCATCAGCGGAGCCGTCAACGGTGGCCTGATGGACAAGGTGGCCGAGGTGGCACCTGCCGTAGAGAAGATGCTGCCCAAGCTGGACTCCATTATGGCCAGCCTGAACGCTTTGCTGGCCGACCCGGCCCTGGCCCAGTCGCTGCACAATGTGCGCGACATCACGGCCAACCTGACCACATCGACCGAGCAGCTCAACACGCTGTTAGGTAATGTGAACCGCGGCGTGCCCACCATGATGGCCAAGGCCAATGGGGTGCTGGACAACACGCAGCGCCTTACGGGCAACTTAGCCGCCCTGGACCTGGCCGGTACCATGGCGCGGGTAGACCAGACGCTGGCCAACGTGCAGGCCGTAACGGCCAAGCTGAACAGCAACGAGGGCACCCTGGGCCTGCTGATGAACGACCCCAACCTATATCATAGCCTGAACCGCACGGTGGTGAGCGCCGACACGCTGCTTACCAATCTGCGCCAGCATCCTAAGCGCTACGTACACTTCTCCCTCTTCGGCAAGAAGGACAAGTAGCCCCCGGACTGTAGCCGGGCTGTCCGTCAGACATACATAGTTAAACATAGAGCGAGTAGGGCCGTCCCACAGAGGGATGGCTCTGCTCGCTTTGCGTATGGGAGCCATCTTTTGGGGGAAAAGTAAAAGGGTAAAGCGTAAAGAGGTAAAAAGTATAGTGATGGAGAGCCATTCTGCAATAGTGGGGGGTATCACCAATTTTGTGGAGACCGACCTTTACGTTTCCCGGAGCCGCCATTAGCGCGTTGGGAACCGTCTTTGGAAACGTAAAGGTCGGTCTTTCCATTTCCAGTGGTCGTCAATAGAATATTCGTAGCCATTTCGGGGCGGATGTGGATAGTCTCGCAACTATCGCGCTGCTCATGTGGGATAGCCGGCAACCGTCATTAACGGGCCATCCGCTGCCTGGGCCGCCCCCGAGGCCCACGTGGGGGTGCTGGAGGCTAATATAGATTTAGTATAAATTGTGGTGGCCAATGTTTCACGGTTCTTAGTATTTTGGCAGTTAGCCTGTTTCGGGGTAGTTTGCCGTAGGGCGGGGCTATGTTTCACCATTGGGGCCATCGGGGTGGTTGGACGGTGTCTAAATAGCTCAAATACATTAAGTTTGATACCCGTGCTATCCACAGAAATTATCAGTATGTGGATAACCGTGTAAACGGCTGAAGCAGTGGCGGTTAGCGTGAGTATGGCAATAGCTGTAAAAAAGATAAATTTGCATTTTTCAGTTTTTTTTACGATATTTGCAAGCGCAAAACAATGTTTAATCGAGTCGAAAGACATTAATTAGGTAGGTTTAGTTAATGAAAGTGATTCCTGATGCACGTTGGGAACGTGTGCTTGCGCTCATTCGCGAGAACGTGTCCACGCAGCAGTTTACTACATGGTTCAGCCGCATCGTGTTCGTAGCCTTTGGCGAGGCCGAGCGTGTGGTTTACATCGCTGTACCCAGTCACTACGTGTACGAGTACCTCGAAGAGAACTATGTGGAGTTGCTCAGCAGGGTCCTTCACAGCGTCTTTGGCGATGGTGTCAAGCTCAAGTACCGTGTACTGGTCGACAAGGAACACGGGCGTACCCAGGTGGTCGAGGGCGATGAGTCCTCGTCGCCCATCAAGGAACCCGTACAGCCCCATGGCGCCCCCGCCCCTGCTCCCGTAGCTCAGGCCCCGGCCCAAGACCTGGATCCGCGGCTCAACCCCCGTCAGACTTTCGACAACTATATCGAGGGTGCCAGCAACAAGCTGCCCCGCTCCGTGGGCCGCTCCATCGCCGAGCACCCCAACAACAGCAAGTTTAACCCCATGTTCATCTACGGCCCCTCTGGCTGTGGCAAGACCCACCTTATCAACGCCATCGGTGTGGCCACTAAGTCTATCTATCCGCAGAAGCGTGTGCTGTACATCAGTGCGCGGCTGTTCCAGGTACAATATACCGACGCGGTGCGCCAAAACACGGTCAACGACTTCATAAGGTTCTATCAGACCATCGACATGCTTATCCTGGACGATGTACAGGAGTGGGTCTCGTCGCCCAAGACCCAGGACACGTTCTTCCACATCTTCAACCATCTCTTTAAGAACGGCAAGCGCATCCTCCTGGCTTCCGACCGCCCGCCGGTAGACCTCAAGGGTATGAACGACCGCTTGCTTACCCGTTTCTCCTGCGGACTGATAGCCGAGTTAGAGAAGCCCAATGTGCAGCTGTGTGTAGACATCCTGCGCAGCAAGATACGCCGTGACGGGCTGAGCATACCCGATGACGTGATAGAGTTTATCGCCCAGACGGCCAATGGCAGCGTGCGCGACCTGGAGGGGGTCATCAACTCGCTTATGGCTTACAGTGTGGTGTACAACTGCAACGTAGACATGCGGCTGGCCGACCGGGTGATACGCCGGGCGGTTAAGATAGACGACAAGCCGCTCACCGTGGACGACATCATGGACAAGGTGTGCACACACTTCAACGTTACCCAGGCCGCTGTGAAAAGCAAGAGCCGCAAGCGCGACTATGTGGTGCCCCGTCAGCTCACCATGTACTTTACGGCCAAGTACACCAAGATGCCAGCCGGCCGCATAGGCAAGCTGATAGGCGGCCGCGACCACTCGACGGTCATACACAGTTGCTCGCAGATAGAGAAGCGCCTCAAGGTCGATAAGATGTTTGCCGAAGAGGTGGTGAGCATCGAGAACTCGTTTAAGCTGAAGAAATAGGCCGCTCACACAGCCTGCCTTGGTCTTTTACATGGAACGGCTGATGTCCTGTGTAGGTATTATTGGCATATTAGGCTTGTCTGCAGTGTCTTCCTGTACCCTTGTGGATAAAAATACGGAAAGAGGTTTGGTCTTTCTATTTCTCGCAATAGCCGCATCGTCACCAATGCGTGTATTAGGTCGTATAAATGAAGTTTCCGTTTCGGTCATAACATCCGTGGCTCCAGCCAGGGCAGCAGTATGAATGTCTATGTGGGCGGCGCGCTGTTTACAAGCCGTAGGCACAGATGTCATAGTTCTTTATGTCATTCTCCTGGGTTTTCTCTTGAGGCTAAATATTCCCAGCGGCTATTAAGCGGCCCTGTACTATACAGTCTGTTTGGCTTCCTTGTCGTTGGTTGTCTCTTTCTGAAATTTAATGGCGGCTTAGGAGAAATGTGTAGCCTTTCGGGAGCAAACGGTCAACCTCTTCAGAACCCTGGAAAACCTAAAAACGCGGGGGCTGATAAAAAAAAGAGGGTCAAAGTGTGTGGCTAATTATTTTTTTTATCTAAATTTGTGTTCGACAACCATAAACGTCAGCCTTATGCCTGTAACCACTGAACACCTGTTGAGTAGGATTTATCATCTCTATGCCGATGGCTTCCGCAGCATGACCATCGGCAGGACGCTATGGGCTGTGATTATCGTCAAGCTGATAGTGATTTTCTTAGTGCTCCGCCTCTTCTTCTTCCCCGATGTGCTGGCCCAAAAAGCCGCCGGTGGCGACAAGGCCGAGGTGGTGGCCTCCGAGCTTCTGTCGCGCTGACTCCCTGCTGTTCAACCATTCATTAACAAACATATCTATCTATGACACATCTGTTAACCATCGACCCCACACTCATAGACTGGTCGCGTGCGCAGTTCGCGCTTACCGCCATCTATCACTGGCTGTTCGTGCCACTCACCCTGGGGCTGGCCCTCATCATGGGCATCATGGAGACGTGCTATTATCGCACTGGTAAACGATTTTGGAAGGACACTGCTGTCTTCTGGCAACGGCTCTTCGGAGTCAATTTCGCCATGGGCGTGGCCACTGGCATCATCCTCGAGTTTGAGTTTGGCACCAACTGGAGCAACTACTCGTGGTTTGTGGGCGACATCTTTGGCGCTCCACTCGCTGTCGAGGGCATCGTGGCTTTCTTCATGGAGAGCACCTTTGTAGCCGTCATGTTCTTTGGCTGGCAGAAGGTGTCGCGCGGGTTCCACTTAGCTGCCACCTGGCTCACCGGACTGGGTGCCACCATCTCGGCATGGTGGATTCTGGTGGCCAATGCCTGGATGCAGAATCCAGTGGGTTGCGCGTTCAACCCCGACACGGTGCGCAACGAGATGACGAGTTTTGCCGAGGTGGCCCTGTCGCCCTTTGCTGTCGACAAGTTCTGCCACACGGTTACCTCGGCGTGGCTGGTGGGAGCCGTGTTCGTATGCGCCGTGAGCAGCTGGTATCTGCTGCGCCGCCGCGAGCAGGTCATGGCCCGCCAGAGTATACGTATAGCCAGCGTGGTGGGCATTGTCGCTGGACTGCTCACCCTCTTCACGGGCGACCTGTCGGCCGTCAAGGTGGCCGAGAAGCAACCTATGAAGCTGGCCGCCATGGAGGCGCTCTACGATGGGGGCGAGGGCGTGGGGCTGACGGCCGTGGCTGCAGTCAATCCCTTTGTCCAGCCCGACTATGCTAAGGATGGCGAGGCCCCGTTGCGCATAGCCATCCCTAAAGGGCTGTCACTGCTGGCCACCCACTCGACAGATGGATTTGTGCCGGGTGTCAATGACATCCTGAATGGCTATACCCGCCCCGACGGGAAGCGAGAACTGTCGGCCGAGGAGAAGATAGCGCGCGGTCGGCGGGCCATCACCACGCTGGCCCAGTACCGCCAGCTCCGGTCGGCCAACCCCAGCGACAGTCGTCTGAGCCGTCTGGCCGACCAGCTCAAGGCCGATATGCCTTATTTCGGCTATGGATATATCAAGGACAGGGCCGAGTTGGTGCCCTATATACCGGTCAACTTCTACGCCTTTCGCGTCATGGTGGGTGTGGGAACCCTGCTGATGCTTTTCTTCCTCTTCATCGGCCACCTGGCTTGGCGCTGCGATGTCACCGAGCAGCGGTGTTGGCTCTATTGGGCCGCCATCGCCATGCTTCCCCTGACCTATATTGCCAGCGAGGCTGGCTGGATAGTGGCCGAGCTGGGACGGCAACCATGGGCCATACAGGATATGATGCCTACCGTGGCAGCCATCTCTGACCTGCAGCCGGGCAGCGTGGCGTTTACCTTCTTCCTCTTCCTGGTGCTTTTCACAGTGCTGCTGGCAGCCGAGATAAGTATTATGTGCCGTGTTATCAAGAACAAATAATCCAATCGTTATGACCTACACTTTCTTACAGCAATATTGGTGGTTTATAGTCTCCCTGTTAGGAGCGTTGCTCGTCTTTCTGCTCTTCGTTCAGGGTGCCAACTCATTAGTCTACAGTCTCGGTCGAACCGAGGACGGACAGCGCAAGGTGCTCGAGTCGACCGGGCGCAAGTGGGAAATAACCTTTACCACGCTCGTTACCTTCGGCGGAGCCTTCTTCGCCTCGTTCCCTCTCTTTTACAGTACCAGTTTTGGCGGTGCTTACTGGTTGTGGATGATAATATTGTTCTCCTTCGTGCTCCAGGCGGTAAGCTACGAGTTTCAGCACAGCCGTGGCAATCTGCTTGGCACGCGCACCTACCGCTGGTTCCTTATCCTCAACGGCATCGTAGGCCCGCTGTTGTTAGGCGGAGCCGTGGCTACTTTCTTCGACGGATCCAACTTTGTTGTTCAGAAGGCGGCTCTCACCGACCTCGGAGCTCCCGTTATCAGCAGGTGGGCCAACGCCTCGGCCGGGCTCGATGCCCTGCTCGACCCCTGGAACCTGGTTTTCGGTCTGGCCGTGATGTTCCTGGCTCGTATGTTGGGCATCCTCTATATTATGAATAATGTAGACGATGCCGACATACGCTCGCGGGGCAGCGTGCGCCTCATTGGCGTCACCGTACCTTTCTTGGTGCTCTTCTTAGCGTTCTTCGTGCGTCTGCTGGTCAAGGATGGCTATGCCGTTGATGCCCAGACTGGGCTCATTGTCATGGAGCCGATGAAGTATCTGTACAATTTTCTCGCCATGCCTGTACTTATCGTACTAACCCTTGTGGGCGTGGTGTTGCTGCTCTACGGCGTGGTTCGCACGGTGGTCAGCCCTACTTATATCCGTGGCATCTGGCCCGCCGGCATCGGTGTAGTGTTAGTGGTGTTGTCACTCCTGCTGTTGGCAGGGTGGAACGGTACGGCCTATTATCCGTCTAACGCCGACCTGCAGAGCTCGCTCACCATCGCCAATAGCTGCAGCAGCGAGTTTACGCTGCGCACCATGTTCTACGTGTCGCTCTTGGTGCCTGTGGTGGTAGCTTATATCGCCTACGTGTGGCGCGTCATGGACCGCAAACGCTGAGATAAGGACGTAAAAACAAAGAGGAAATGCTGCCGGGCATTTCCTCTTGTGTATACTCGGTATGGGTGTTGCCTGGTGGTGTAAGTCTCGGTGGCCCTTGGTAGCAGAAAAGGGCACTGTTGGTGGTAAGGGTGCTCATCGTAAGCCGAAAACTGAAAGCTGTCGGTTCTGTTGTTTGGAAGATTGGGGTAAAAAGAAATGCGGATTATGGATTATTAACTAAAATATAATCTCGTGTATTAAAAAAAGACGTAACTTGCGCACAATTTCAAACCTAACTAAATTATTTATAGTATGAAAAAGATTTTTTTGTTATGGTTGGATTTGTTTCTAGTGCGTTTTTGTTTAATGCATGTAATTCAGAGAGCACTGATATGTTGCTCCCCAGCCCCATGGATTCTAATGTAGCTTTCTTGTCGGTAATAGAGAAAGATTATGCGCCACTCAACACCATTCCAGAAAATGTTTCTTCAAGAATGGATCAGGATGAACTACAGTTTTGGAAAAAGATGAGTACACGTTTCTATATTAATTATAGTTTTGTAGAGACTGAATATTATCAGAGATACAAGAACTCTTTTATTAAACGTATGGAGAATTTGTATAATAATATGAAATGGGATGGAGAACCATCTAAATTATCTTTCTTCTAGGGAAATAAAAGCCAACGCGTACAGTCCATAGCTTATGACTATTCATCTCCTGTACCTTCTGATACAGGAGATATAGGACGGGAATTTGATGATTTTAAATCGTTTAATAGTAAAAATGAGTTCTATATAGCGCAATATTTGGTAACATTTCATACTGCGGGAAATGTGCATGCAGTCGGAACTCCAGAAAATTTTACTTGTGACTGGACCAATTTGAACTATTATTTTACTCCGTCAAGTGTTTCTTTTTCTGGGTATATAGACTTGACACCTTATGGGAGCTAATTGCATATTAGTGGAAAGGGTAGAGCTTTATATAGATCATATCAGCAATATTTCGCGCCAGATTATTATATAGGATACATACCTGGTAATGAAATAGTAGGTTAATTAAATATTATAGTATTATGAAACTTCTGATTGTTATTGTACTGCTGGGTGTATGGATGAATACTACGGCAGGTTACGCCCAAGCCAACGGACAGAGAGCAGAGGGAGCATTTTATATGTATGGCGTGTTGGGTCAAAAAGACCGGAACCTATGTGTGCCCAAGGGCGAACTGCCGCCTGTGTGGTTGAAAAACAAGGTGACGCCAGAGCAATATGATACATTGGCAATGCTCAATATGGTTGCTAGTGTTAACTATGATATGTTTAAGGGCTATAATATAACCCCTGTATATATCCGCAATGCCATGACTGCGGTAGAAAGGGCCCTCGAAAGATTTATGAGGAGCAAGGATAAAACCCCTAAGACTTTTACCATCGGTAGTATGCAGGGAGGAAATATACAGCCTTTGCCAGGGAGGTGTAAGGGTAAGGATAGTCAGTTCTTGCTCTATTCATCGATCGATGGTTATGATGCCCATGTGGTGCTTACAGCCACACTGTATAAGGACAAAAAGACAGGAGGCTACAATGCTGATACATATAGAATTATTGCTGTCCGGTAAAACTCCAAAGAGCATAAAATCCCTCCCCGAAGTCCCGTAAAATAGGACTTCGGGATTTATTTTTTCAAAAGTAAGCCCCGCCCTAATCGAAAAGACCTGGCTCTGGCGGTGCTTTTTGCATCTC